>NZ_JAGHRG010000001.1:0-819584 GCF_017743915.1 Sulfitobacter sp. R18_1 | reverse complement strand
ACCCTCTCTATAAGGATGACCCAACCGGCACGGAAAAGCCGTGGACATTCAAAAAACCAAGCGAACCAGACACTCGTAAGGTGGATACCTGGAAGTCAGACACAAGATATGTCAACCCGCGCTATAAGGACGACAAGACAGGTACAGAGAAGCCTTGGACGTTTAAGAAACCCACTAAGCCGCACACCGGTTACGTTAAGCCTCCGATTTCAAGAGAAATCGTTAAGCCTCCGGTTTCCAGAAGAGACGTTAGCAAGCCGAACACCGGTTACGTTAAGCCTCCGGTTTCCAGAAGAGACGTTAGCAAGCCGAACACCGGTTACGTTAAGCCTCCGGTTTCAAGAGAAATCGTTAAGCCTCCGGTTTCCAGAAGAGACGTTAGCAAGCCGAACACCGGTTACGTTAAGCCTCCGGTTTCAAGAGAAATCGTTAAGCCTCCGGTTTCCAGAAGAGACGTTAGCAAGCCGAACACCGGTTACGTTAAGCCTCCGGTTTCAAGAGAAATCGTTAAGCCTCCGGTTTCCAGAAGAGACGTTAGCAAGCCGAACAACGGCAATCAGGATACCTGGAAGTCTGATACGAGATACGTGAACCCACGCCGGGAGGATGAGGCACCTCACAAAGTAATACGCTGGACTCCTAAGAAAGTCACCAATCCAGTCACCCGTAAGAAGGAAACTTGGAAGTCAGACACAAGATATGTCAACCCGCGCTATAAAAATGATACAACAGGCAGGGAAAGACCTTGGACATTTAAGAAGCCAGCCCAACCCGCGCGTGAGGGCAACAACCCTCGCAACAGTCAGTGGAATGGATACAAAGAGTATAGTGAACATATGCGTAGTATGCGATAAAACTGAAATTCTAGAAGCAAGTCCGGGATCTATCCAAAGACTCAGACGGAAGGCTCTCCTAAAGAATAAGCAAACACATAGCATATTTCTATGCATAGTAATTATTGACAATGCCTCCTTTTGGGGGCATTGTTTTTTGATTTCTAACAATACCGGAAAGATATTGGAATGGACGACAACTCAAAAATTGCCAGACTTGAGCAACAACGCAATTCTGCCAATCAGGCTTTGTCCACCCTAAAAGCCAAAATGAAAGACATCCGGAACACGCATAAGACCGAGTTCGGACCCGCAGTAGCTTTCCTGGAGGGGCTTGGTGATCACCTCGCAGCCGCGAAGCTCAAAGAGGGGCAAAAGATCAACGATGATTTTATGCGGGGTCAGAAATGGACGGTTGAGCAAACCATTCATAAGCTTAACCGCCTTCGACCACAGCCTCAGAATGAAATGGAGCCTAAAAGCGGTTGGAGTGCGCCTGGTGAGGAGTTGCGCAAACTAACATCTCGAATGAAGCGTAATGGCGTGTTCACGTTCTTTGATAGCTACATGCGGCGCGATGATTTCCTTGAAGCCTCTGATGCGTTTCTGGAAGGCATGCAGGTTGTGGCTGCCGAACTGCTCAAAATCGACGATGAGTACAAACCCTGGAAGGTAGAAGGGGAGCCGGACTACAGTTTCGAGACAGCACGTCGGCACATGTTGCGCGAGATTGAGGAAATCACCGTGATTTCGATCTTGGAACATGAAGGTGATCTAATCACAAGCCTCGCACCATCGCCTTCGCCATAAGACCTGAAAGACATCCACACTTAAGGATCAATGATGCCTAAATACCACGGGAAAAGAACGCTCGCCTACGACGTTACTTGGGATCTAGAGCCCCTCCACGGCAAGATGGAGGGCTACGCACTCCTACGCCGAAAGGTTGCAGTCAGCGCGGGTGGAAAGCCCATGGAACCGCATAGTTTGGCCATTGGTTTTCTGACACCTCAAGGTTACGAGCTCTTCCTGAGCGAAGAGGGCAAGCGCGCGAGGAACTATTACAATCGCAACCCCAGAGGCTTCAGCCCTCTTAATTATCTTGGTTGCTACTCAGGCTACGCCATTTTGACCGCAGACGAGCGTAAGAAGATGTTAGAGGAGGGTCCAAACGGGTATCGTGACCTCTCCAAGCAAAAAGATTCACTCTTCGAGCATGACAACAAAGATGGCTACCAATCTATCTATATGACACCAGATTTGGACCTCTATGATGCTTATCTTAATGGGGAATGGTCTGAGGAAGACGTGATTTACGTAGATCAAGCCTTTTTGTGCCTGACCGATGTTTTCGGTAACGTTCTTCCAACGCGCATCGATTTCACCTTTCACCAGATCATGTCTGCATACGATGCAACAGACACGTTGAGCCAACACAGATTTGAGTTCCTGTTGCGTGATAACAGTATGTTACCAAACAGCGTGGCGCCCTCCAAGCTCAGAGTGCTGCGCAATGATTTTTCATCATTGTTGCAGATTTCCTTTCTTCCAGATGACAGCGACATGGCAAAAGTGACTGACTACCTGAAGGAAAAATGGGAGCAGACGAGTTTGCAGCCGTCTACGATCTCCAGCATCGACCTAAGGGGCGCGGTTCTCAAGATGGACCTTATGGGGTTGGGGAGCTTGCTATCCCCGGAAGCAATCGCACCAAAGAACTAATCAGGGATCATCCCGCTAATGCGAAAGCCCTCGAGCCAAGTTCCGGTTCGGGGGCTTTTGCTTTTCGGTGGCCAGCGAAATTACCCTCTACCCGGGATCTTCACTGTCCTAGATGTCGCCCATGCTGGACGACATCGTAGAGCGAGCAAGTGAGATCAAGACAAGAAGTTTGATATCCAGTCTTCCAAGTCCTTAAGCTCCCAGTCCTTTTCATAGCGTATCCCGAATAGAACCTTCGTACGTATCGCTTCGGATATAGGGTAGAACTCTGTCTGAACCTGTATGAGACCACGCATTACCATCGCCATACCTGGACCTGCTTTCTCAATTGTGTCTTCTTCAAGCTTAGTAAAGAGCAAGGATTCTGACACGGAGTTGGACGTGGTGGCTGCCGGTATCACCCAAACGTAGGTCAGCACGGCCGCTGCGCAGCCTGCCACAGCGTAGGCGATGGGCTTCCATCGGTACATCCCCATCAACAGTGCGAAGGCCGCTGTCTTGAACGTATGAACCAAGGCGCCGATAGTTGAAAATATGAAGGCGACAAGAGGGATATAAGCTGCCCGTATCGCATCGTTGCCGAGCGTGACGTTAGTTCCCCCATCCTCAAAGGTCTCAATAGGCGACAAGAGGCGCTCTACTTCGTTTTCAACGACATAATCCATCCAAGGATCGAACATCCGCGCCTTGAACTCCTCAAAGCTCCAGCCGGTTGCTAGCGTCAGATGCTTTGGCGTGCTCATCTTGGAGTGCCAGTATCCCTGCATCTTTTTATGCTGAATGAAGCCTTGGAAATTCAAGTCTGACGGTAGATGGAAGCCAAAATGCTGGAACATTTGGTGGTTGTATTGAGGGTCGATCCGATTTCTAATCTTTTTCTCAACGGCGGCATAAAAGCCAGCCTTATCACGCGGGTCCCAATAGCTATCAACATAGACCCCATTTTTTCTCACATTACTGCGCACCCTTTTGTAGAGGCTCTTTGGGAGCGTGTAAGGGGAGTATTTACCAAGGCCATTCCGGTACTGACGGTAGGCTTTCGCCTGCTCTTCTGGTATTTTCTGGGCAGCTTCGAAGTGAGGATCGGCCAACCTAAGATACCCATTGAAGCTCTCTTTCAGGGCAGCCTCGCTCGGTAGGTAAGCTTTGTTATAGAACGCCAACGCACCGCCCAATGCATGTACAGTACGCTGGCGAACAATTTGACCAAGCTCGTTTTCCGTCTTTTCTTCCAGGTTATCTGTGGAAAGAGCTAGAGCAGGCAGAATTGCCAAGAACGTCTTTCCCTCAGGGCTGTCCAAGTCAACCTGATCCATGGGTAACCCATCCAAGCTGACGTTCTCCGAGTGCATGGCACCTGTAAGGGCCACAAGTGTTGCTGCTGCCCGCTTCTGAGCAGCACTGGAGGTGGCCGTGATGCCTTTGAGAATACCCTCTTGAATGCCGTAGCTGGTAGCAACCCCAAGAGCGAGAGTGATCGCTAGCAGAAATCCGGTACGTACCAGACCATAAGGTTTCTTAGGCGCTTTCGATGGTAGCTCAATACGTGTGGGCGCGGAAATCTCACGTTCGGTTTCCAGCGTGTAAACTTGCTTCTCGCGATCATCCCGCGCCGCGTACTTCAAAACCATAGGCCACAAGACAAGGGTGAAGGCGATGCCACTGATGATACGGCCGAAGAATTCAATCTCATCAACCGCATCATGATCCAAAGTGGATCCCACCACGTCCAAAAGCCTCGCATTGAAGGCAAGCTCGAAGAGGAGGTAAACACCTGTTACCAAAAACAGAAAAACGTAATGCTTACTTTTCAAATCAATCCCCTTCGAAATCCTTGCTTATCTAATGTGTTGTAGCGCCTCTGCGCTCGAGCTCTTAATCGTAGAGCTTCACCTTAATGGGGGCAGGCGCATCAGAGGTGCCGGTTGCGGCTGCGCGCTGGGTGGTGTCGACAGGTCCACGACGGCTCAGAGAAGTAGACGATGCAACACGCGTGGTCTTCTCTTCCTCTTTCTTCTTTTTGGTCGTCGACGCTGTGCGCGTGGAGGATGTGGTGCTGGTCTTGCGAGCAGTGGGAGCTGCTTTTGGGGTGGCCCGGGCCGGTTGGCGGGTCTGCGTCGGCGCTACCGAAGTCTGCTTCATAGCGGTGCTTGTGGTCGGGGCCGGTGCGGCACACCCGGAAACCAAAACAGCGGATAGGAGAGCTGCCGAAATAGCAGAAAGAGATTTGAATGATTTGGTCATTGCTAAAGTCCTTTGAAAGTTTTCTTCACTTGACTTTAACTAAAATAGATAAGGATATGCAATGGTTAGTTTGGCATAAATCATGATCATTTAGAGAAATAGTTGCAGTCGAGGTACAATTATCAGGAATCTCAACTCAATATTAATCCACCTTTAATCGAGGCATTGTACCCCTCTGTCAAATAGTTTTTGACAGGAAGCCCTAATGGATATCTCGACCGCAATGTACCACCAAATTACCGAAGTTGTACGCGAGGTGGCAAAAGAACTCATCTTGCCGCGTTACCGGGCCCTTGCGGCGGGTGAGGTGGACTCCAAAGACTACGCGTCTGATCTCGTCACCATTGCAGACACAGAGGCCGAAGCTGCCATTACGGAGCGGCTTTCATGCATCATTCCGGAAGCCTTTATTATTGGTGAGGAAGCCGTGGCGGCCGATCCCAGCTTGCTCGACAGCCTTCCAGAGAAAGAGCTGGTCATAATTATTGATCCGATTGATGGAACATGGAACTTCGCGAAGGGAAACAACAACTTCGGGGTCATTGTTTCAGTGATTAAGAAGGGTGAGACAGTTTTCGGACTTCTTTATGATCCGCTCTCTGATACCTGGGATATGGCCGTAAAAGATGGTGGCGCCTGGTCTCAAGGTGACGATGGTAAGCTGAAACCACTGACTGCTTCGCCTGCCAAGCCTCTTTCTGAGATGATCGGCTTCATCCCTTACTACATCTTTGGATACACCCATGGTCAGGAAGCCCGGGATCGTCTGCTGAAGCTTTTCCCTGAGTTTGATCGCATCATGTCTCTGCGGTGCTCAGCCCATGAATACCGCATGCTGTCAGAGGGTTCTGTAGACTTCTCTCTGACCTCCAATACGAAACCTTGGGACCATGCTGCTGGTGTTCTGATCCATCAAGAGGCGGGAGGCTACTCCTGCACCTTGGAAGGCGACCAGTACCATGTAGGCCTGAAAGAAGGTCATCTTCTTATGGCGCCGGATAAGGAAACGTGGGAGTTGATCGCCGCCAAGATTAAAGCTGCTCTTAATCCTAAGCAAGAAGGGTTCCTTGTAGGTTTCACAGTGACGCCCGAATTTAAGTAGAAGAGAAATACTTTTCCTGCGAGGATACGATGAAAGCAAAAATTGAAATTGAGATCCCAGAGGGACTATGCGGAGAGCATGAAGAGAGCGATGTAATAGCACAAAAGCTTCAAGCTCTCCTCAGCACGGCCGAGCGCCCGATTGAGCTTTCATCCGTTATCGAGATATCAGCAGACCCGGTCTGGCAGGTATGGTTCAAAGATAAGAATGGTGACGGGTGGGTAGTCGCGGATTCAACTTCCTTTGGCGTTCCCGGAAGCGCTGTGCAAGGTGATGAAACCTACAAAATTCTTCAGCATATGACCTGCTTCACGTCGAATGACGCCTTGGTATACCTTGGGGAAAAGATTTCTCAGGGGCACATTTCACCAGTTATCCGACATGAAGATGATCGGAATTATGATCCAGTCACGGTTACCGTTTACACTCCAGATCATGGAGAAACCCATCTGGACATTTCATCGTTCTTGATGGAAGCGAGAGAAATTGATCTGGAGACGATAGCACTTTCCCGCTGGGAGATTGGCTTCCTACACGTGGGTGTTGCGCTCGAAGGCCTCAAACAAAGATCTCATCCGGCTTTCAGGGCGGCTCTTGAAGGTAAAAAGTTAAACGAAACAATGGACGGGACAGCTGCTATTTTTATGCCTGAGCTCCTCCATGACAGAGATGATTTTGAAGCCTACTTGCTTAAAACCAAAGGTCACAAGATCGCAGCTTTCATCGACTCCGAAAAGCTCGAGGCATGGCTGCGGCATAACCGATCAGACGTGAACTATCCCAATACAACCCCGACACCTTGAGGTAAAAATATGAAAATCAAACTAGAAATGGATATCCCAGATGACGTGCTTAAACCCGGTATGTCCTCTCACGATCAGAAAAAAGCCATTGAGGCGTACCTGGGGCGCGAGGTTCAGTCTGTTGAGGCAAACCTTCCTGGCACGTGGCAAGTCTGGTCTAGAGCAGGTAATGACTGGCGCGTCTTAGACCTTCAAGATGACGGTGGGATGAACACCCTCGATGCTGTCCGGGATGACGAGTTTTACTACAATCACGTGGCCGATAATGTCTGTGGTGACGAGAGAGCCGTGTCCGACCGATGGTTCACTGTTCTCTTAGATGACACTGTCATCCGTCATGCCGGAATGCGCCATGTAGACCCCATGATTATGCAAGTGGTCACTCCTATCGGTAATCTTGCGAGCGTGGACATCGCCAAGTTCTTGATGTCCGAGGACGGTGACAAGATTGAGGATCTGGCAGCCCGTGGCTTTGAAATGAATGCTTCGGATGTGGGTGCTGTTATCGATCAAATGATGCGGTGGGAAGGCTTTATTTTCGAGCAAATTTTGGACAAGGGTGACTATCTAGACGATGTTCACGAGTTCAAGTTCGAGATCGCTCACGAGCGTTGGAGCCCTCAGAGCTGGTGTGAAGCGCAGGTCGGATCCGTGTCCGTGGATGCTAAAGCTCTCGAAGTCTGGCTACGAGAGAACCGCAATGACCTTCAATATCCGGACTCACCAACAGCGGCCCCCTAAGCATAGGAACAATATTATGCTTGCAATAGCATGAATAATTATGGATAACCTCCGCAAAGAGGTTGTCTATAAATGAATATCCACAGAAATCCGGTCGCATGGGCCAAGCTTGGTAAGGATGGCCAGGTCCATCGCCTTGCACACCACTTGATGGATGTTGCTGCCTGCTTTGAGGCAATTGTCACCCTCCCGGTTTATCGCAATAAGCTCGAAGCTCTAATTGAGCGCGATATGGATGACTTCGATATTCAGCGCCTGTCTTTTCTGGTGTTCCTACATGACGTAGGTAAGCTGAACCCCAACTTCCAGATGAAGCGGTTCCGCAAGTCAAGCTCGCCACATGCCAGTGATGGCTTCAACTTCATCAAGCAAGCCCGCAAAAAGGACCATCCGTTCCATTCTCTGTTTATGCAGGTACACCGCACAATGGGTGGGGAGACCATGACATCGGTGATGCGTCATATTTTAGCGCACCACGGCACACCGGCCCGTCCCATGCCGATTGCATGGGATAAGCCAAAAGACCTCGAGTATGACTTGGCGGAAAACACCAAGGATCTGGGAGCGGCTGCAAAAGCCTGGTTCCCCAAAGCTTTCGACCCCAAAGCCCGACCGATTAAGAACTCTCATGCGCTCTGCCACTTCCTGAATGGGCTTACCGCTCTGGCTGACCAGATGGCTTCCAGCAACGAGTTTTTCGATTACTACGAAGAGATCGACTTCGGACACAGTAAGTGGGCTCGCAAGCAAGCTGCCGAAATTATGATTGCCACCGGCATCGATCCTGGCGACTTCAAGCTACAAGGAACAGATGACGAAACCCTCTATGGGTTCACCAACCTACGGCCCGCTCAAGCTTCCATGCGTGATCTGGACCTGGATGCAAACCTCGTGGTTTTGGAGTCGGATACCGGTTCAGGCAAGACCGAAGCCGCATTAGCCCGTTTTGGGCTCCTGTATGGGGCAGGAAAGGTCGCTGGCATGTATTTCGCGGTTCCCACCCGTGCAGCGGCCAAGCAGCTTCATACGCGCTGTGTGGAAGCTATGAAGCGCATGTTTGGAGATATCTTCCCTGAACCGGTCCTTGCTGTGCCTGGCTACATGAAGATGGGCGATAACGAAGGCCTCAAGATCGGCAAGTTTGAAGCGATCTGGAATGATAATCGGACTGCCCAGCGCTGGGCAGTTGTGGAAACCGACAGATATCTGGCCGCCACAGTGGCTATCGGCACAGTTGACCAAGCCATGATCGCCAGCTTGCGCACGAAACATGCGCATATGCGCGGCAGTGCTCTGGCGAAAAACTTGCTCGTCGTCGATGAGGTGCATGCCTCGGACGCCTATATGACCCGGATCATCAAGAACCTCCTGGATGGGCATTGTGCGCTCGGTGGTCATGCCCTGCTGATGTCTGCCACACTTGGTTCTGTTGCCCGCCAAGAATGGATGGGGCGCGACATTGAGCCCTTTGATGTTTCCGCCCAACACCCCTATCCAGCCATCTGGACAGATCGGCAAAACGGACCCGTTTTTGTGGATGCATCCGGCGCCCAGCAGAAGTCTGTCACCATGCGAGAGGTTCCCTCAATGGAGCCAGATCAAGTGGCCCGGATTGCGATTTTGAATGCCCAGCGCGGCGCCCGGGTTCTGATCATCAAGAACCTCGTAAGCTCCGCCCAGCGCGTATATAACGCCATTATTGAGCAGGGTGGAGGGCACCTCCTCTTCGACGTAAACGGTGTCCCAGCTGTTCACCATTCCCGCTTTGCGACAGAGGATCGAGAGCAGCTAGACCAAGCTGTTGAAGCCGTTTTGGAGAACGATGAACATCGGCAACAAAGATCGGCAATTGTGATCGGAACGCAGACCGTTGAGCAGTCTTTGGACATTGATGCGGACTGTCTGATTACTGATCTCTGCCCAATGGATGTTCTCCTTCAACGGATCGGACGTTTGCACCGTCGGATCACTGGAATGCCAAGACCGGCCGGATATGAAACCCCACGATGTATTGTCTGTACGCCGGATTACGGGATGCAGTATCTTACCGAACCCAACTTTACGGAAGGCCTTGGTGCTATCATTAGAGATGGTGCAGTTGATGGTATCTACACCGATGTCGTTGGTCTCGAGCAAACCCGCCGCTTGATCCATGACCGACCGGAGTGGGTGATCCCTGAAATGAACCGGTATCTGGTAGAGATGGCCACGCATCCTGATGCCCGCGAAGAGCTACTAAACGAGTTAGGGGCCGCCTGGCGCCAATATGAGGAAGCAGTCATGGGCCGGATCCTTGATGACACCCGCCATGCAGGCCGTTTGTGTCTGGATCGATCTGCTCCCTTACCAGAAGACTATGATGAGCGTGCCAGTACCCGTCTGGGTGAATTTGGGGCAACACTAATGTTCCCGCGCGGTACCAGAGGGCCCTTTGGAAACTTCGTCAGCCAAATCGTGGTGCCTTCCCACATGTCGGAAGGGCTGCCAGACAACCCTCCTTTACGTGTCCAACTTCGACGTGATCGTGGACTGAATATCTGGGCGATGGGCGAGGAGGGTAATGTCGTACGCGCATACACCTACACCCGTCAGGGCCTCAAAATTATGACCGAAGAAAATGCTGGAGACTGATTATATGAAAACCTTCAACCTGTTAAGTGAGCCTGTAATTACGGTCCAGACCGGTGACCAGATGACGCTGCCTGAAGTCATGGATGGATTATCCAAGGGTTTGGTAACGTCCTTCCCAAATCTGATCTCTTATCATGCCAAAGTCTGGCACTGCTTCTTGGTCCAGCTGGCAGTTCTGGCGATCACCAAATTCGATAAGGAGCCTGCATCATCGGATGAATGGGCCCAAGCTCTGTCGATGTTGACCAATGGCGATGAGTACTGGGATCTGATTTCTGAGCCTGGAAAGCCAGCCTTCATGCAGTCTCCGTTGAACGAAGATGATCAAGCCATGGTTCACGCAAGCTCAAGACGAGACCCAAAACGCACGCCGGATGCTCTTGATATTCTGGTCACAGCCAACAACCACTACGTCAAACAGAACCGAAATTATGACGCTTCCATGGAAGACTGGCTATACGCTCTGATCGTTCACCAAACAGAATCCGGATATGGCGGCGTCATGAACTATGGTACCGCGCGTGCGGCTTCAGGAAACCAGTCTCGTGTATTTGCTGGCGTCTTCCAGATTGCCGGTAAGTTCATGACCATCGACGCATCATCCTGGTTCCAGCAAGACGTGCAGGCATTGCTTTCTAATCGGGCGGCCGCTAGCAGCAAAGAACAGCAACGCTTTAAGAAGCCAGGCGTGCTTTGGCATCTGAAGTGGGACTACAGCTACGTTCAGCCGAAACCCAAAAAAGGCGAAGGCAAAGAAGAGGGTGAGAAAAAGCAAAAAAGGGCTGTGATCCCAAAAAACAGTCTTCCAGTGACCTCACTTGATCCGCTGTATATTGATCAAGCCCGTGTCCTGAAGTTGTTTCAACATAATGGTCGGATTGAGGCTATCGCGCTGGGTTCTACCGCCGAACGCGTACATGCAGCGGAGTTTCAAAAAGACACCGATCCTTGGGCGATCCTTGCCTACAAGGACGATAAAAAGGGGCAGGTGGGTTACACCCCATGGGGCTATCCGGAGAAGAGCCCAAGAGCCTTCGACTACCGCATGATCAGTGATTTCCTCACCAACGATGAGTACCGGTTCGCTCACCGTGACTATGTGGATTGGGAAGCTGACAACCTCGGTATCTTTATAGATTTCGTACGCAAGGGGCAGGGTAAGACACTCGGCCATAAGCACATCTTCGTGCCCTTGCCGCGTGCAGCCAAAGACATCTTCTTTGGTGGGGAAGATAAAAACAGCATTATGAAACAGATGATAGAACTCACAAAAGAGTATCTAAGTTCGCTCTCAAAGTCGGTGCGAGTTTATGTTGCCCGAGGGGACATGGATCGTGCCAGAGATATCAAATTCATCAGGAAACCAGCCACCGGAGCAGCAGTTAATATGGTCTCAGATCAGGCGCATCTGGATATCGACGGATATTTCATGCGTGAATGGGCTGCCATTGTTGATGTTGCTGACGATGATGAAGCACTGGAAGAACGCTTGGTGGTCTTTGAGAAGCGACTGAAGAAGACGTGCTGGAAGGTGTTCGATGAGTTCCTCAGCAGAGGGCAGGTTCCATCGTCCACGCGTTTGCGGTCGGAATCTCGGGCAAGAGATGCACTTATTCAAGGAATGAAAAGGAAAGCCGCTTGACTTAATCTGAGCATAACAAGTATAAACAAAGAATAAATTGGGAACTATACTTTACATGCTCGACACAGTTACCAGAGACGCGATATCTGTCTACAAACACTTATCAATGCTGCCCGCCGGGGATCTCGCCCAACTTCGGCGTGCAGATAAAACTGGATGTCCAGCGTTTTGGCAATTGGCAGCAAAATTTACGGATACGGTCGACAAAAACCCAGCGCGGTGGATTTATATCGTAGCCTCGCTTGCAGAATTTATCACTGCGGATGGCATGGGTCGGGGTCGAACTCTCACACATGATTTTAAAGCTCCCCTTGGCATGCTGCTCGCAACAGGTGGCATCCAGCATCAAGGGCGAACCACGAAGCCTCTGCTATCTGAAGTAAGGCTCGCTCATCTCACAAAGCTTCGTGGCACGCAGCGCTGTCAGCAGTTTCACCGTGTAATGAAAATGGTGAAGTCGCGTTCCCACCCTCCCTACAGGATCAACGTTGGAGAACTGGCCTGGGCCATTCTCGATGAAAAATCCGGTTTTCCAGATCGCAAGATCGCCCGCGAATATTATCGACACGTTCAATAAAGACCAAGGAATACACCATGAAAAATATGTTCATTCAGTTTCACAGCCTCACCCCTTTTGGCCCCTCACTCCTGAACCGTGACGACTTCGGCCGGGCAAAGGCAATCAGCCTTGGTGGCGTCCTTCGAACGCGCGTCTCATCTCAGTGTCTCAAGTACCATTGGCGTCATGCGGACGGTCCCAACACCCTTCAGGATCTGGGTGAAGACATGGGCTCGGTGCGCACGCGTAACCTCGTTACAGAATTGCTCATTCCTGAATTGGCGGAAGACTTCCCTGCCGATGTTCTCGAGGTGACGGGTAAAATTATGAACGAAGCCGTCTACGGTCAGGGAGAAACCAAGAAATCTACCGCCAAGAAATCTGACGATGACGAAGAAAAGGAAGCCGCCGAGACCAAAAGGACGATGCTTCTTTTTGGCATGAAAGAAATCGCGTATCTGAAGGAGCGCGTTCGGGAAGCTGCGATCCGGGTCTCTGACATGAAGACGGAAGCTGGCATCGATAAAATTGATGGCCATACAAAATATGACGGTGAGCTTCTGAAGCATCCAAACGCCAAGTACACGGCCAAACAAAAAGAGAAAGGCATCAAGCTCATTGATGTGGCCAAAAAAGTGATCGCAAAGGATGAGCAGGACAACTTCAAGGCCATGCGTGAAAAGGCCACATTGGCTGGCGGCATTCCTGGGGCCCTGTTCGGCCGCATGGTTACTGGGGATCGTAACGCTGATATTGATGGCGCCGTAAGCGTGGCCCACTCTGTCACGGTTCACGAAAGCGAGGCGGAAATCGATCCCTTTACCGCTGTTGATGATCTTGTGGAAAACGGATCGGGTCACATGGGCGAAACCGAAGTAAACACATCCCTGTTTTACGGCTACACCGTTCTTAATATCCGTGATCTCCTGAACAACCTAGGCGGCGACAAAGAGCTGGCCGCTAAGATTGCCCGGACTTTCGTTTATATGATCGCTGAGCCCCGCATGACCGGTAAGACAGGCTCCACAGCACCTTATACCCGCGCAAGTTCGATTGTGGTCTCCGCAGGTGATCGCGCTCCAATGAGCTATGTGGAAGCTTTCCGGAAGCCGACGGGATCCGAAACTGAGGAGGCTCTGGAAGCAATGAGTGAGTTCGCCACAGTCATCGATCATAATTATGGGATCGAGGAGGATCGCCGTTATATGCTTGCTACTTCTCGTGTGTTGGAAGACCTCCCATTTGGCAACCAGTCCACTGTGGCTGAGCTGGCTGACTGGGTTGAGGAAACTGTTAAGGAAGCGGCCGATGCGCTGGCTTGAGGTTACCCTTCAAGCACCCATGATGTCCTTCGGGGCAATCAACGTTGACCGGTTTGCGCCTACTGGGCGCTTCCCGTCGAAGTCGATGATTGTCGGGATGATCGGGGCCGCACTGGGCTTGGAGCGCTCTAATGTGAAAGCGCTTCAGGATCTCCAAGACAAGATCATTTTTGCCTGCGCTTTGGAGGAAGAGAACGGTATTCTGCGTGATATGCAGAACGCAAAACTGGCTGTGGAGAAGATGTGGACCACAATAGGTTCTCCGGTCTCTCGGGATGGTGGAGATGCGACGTATGAGCGATCAGTAAGACGGACAAAGGATTACCTGCAAGACGCCCGTCTGCGTTTGATCATCGGCTTCAAGGACGGATCCAGCTTCACTCTTGAAGAAATTGCAGAGGCATTCCGGCGTCCAGTTTACCCGATCAGCATTGGTCGGAGAACCTGTTTGCCGAGCGCCCCTATGGTGCCACCCTCTAACGAGTCATGTATTCTTGAGGCAGACACTGCCTATGAAGCTCTGAATGCAATCGTTGAAGCTGGCGTTCCTGCGCGCTGGCCATTGGGGCAGGGGCCTGATGATACCGCAGCTGTTTCTCGGGTAGTTTCCGATCCGGGCCTGCGCAATTGGAAATCTGGTATGCACAAAGGCTTTGAAAACCTTGTTGAAGGCGTTTCTGGAAACGCAGAAGTGGAGGTTCTTGAAGCAGAGTTTTGAACTGGTGGATTTCAGATCGGTAGCATTAAAGCATGTTTTCATGCGCTTGCAGACAGAGTGTTCCCCGCAAGAGCGGGGATGTACCGCCCACCTGAAAGCCAAAGGGTTTCCTAACCTCGTGTTCCCCGCAAGAGCGGGGATCTACTTGAACAAGGCGGCGTTACTTTCGCTTAGGTTGCGTGTTCCCCGCAACAGCGGGGATGTACCGAGGTTATATAATGCAGTCTAATTTCGAAAAAGGTGTTCCCCGCAATAGCGGGGATGGACCACAAATATCCTGACTATCATGCTTGTGTGCCAAGCCCCCCGCTTTAGCGGGGATCTACCAAATTACGGCCCCTGCCATTTTGCAGAAAACATTAACCCCCGCTTTAGCGGGGATCTACTCGAGGGCTTATTATAATGGTCACCAATTCACTAACCCCCGCAATAGCGGGGATGGACCAGTAATTGACCGACGCGCCTCTAGTGGCAGGTATCCCCGCTAAAGCGGGGATGTTTATCCCTCAAAATATACGGAAGCATAGACCTTTACTGTGCTTCCGTATTCTTGTATTGTGTTTCCAACAGACTTAAAATGGATGCATAAAATGGTGCAGATGATTGCTCTTAATGTCGATAAGGCCGCATATGACGAGTGGCTGAAGGTCCGTGGGAAAAGAGATCAACAGTCGAGCCTGCACTATCTTCTGGATTCCACGTTTGGCCCCAGTGCCATCAAACCCTTCCGCGCTTATCCGGGAACTGGAGACACCTTTCAAGTGATCGGATACACCAGCCAGGATGAGGAAGCCCTCAAGCAAATCTCGCAGCTGGTCGCATGTCCCGATAGCCTGTCGGTTATCGGCATGGGTTCTCTACGAATGAAGGCCATGCCAGACCTTGAGCGAGATCAGGTCATTGGGTTTGATTTGAAAACCATCCCTGTTCGACGGTCGCACGTAAGCACAGAGGTTGATGCTTACGAACTTGATCTGCGAAATGGCGTATTTCAGCGGGACGCAGAAACGGCGGGCACAGACCGCCTCACGAGCTATATGACTTGGCTGTCTCAGCGCCTCGAAGGGTTCGCAGAGCTCGACAGAGAGCTAACTGCTATCACTGTGACCGAGAACGTCCCTCGGCAGCGAAACGAGATCCGCTACAACAACGAAATTCAGGTGACGGGAAATCTGAAAGTCCTTGATCCCAAGGCATTCAAGGATCGGCTCCTATCTGGCGTCGGCCGCCACAAATCTTATGGCTACGGGATGATTGTCCTGCGGGCACCTCAGCTAAACCATCGCATTAAGAATGCCTCGTAAGTAAAGGTTATAACTATGAATAATTTGTGCAGCATGAAGCCGCCTGTTGATAACTCGATCAAATCTCGTTCGGATGGGCCTAAGCCGAACCCATGTCCGTGCTGCGGGTGCGGCGACATCAAGGTCTTCTTCGAATCCATCGAAAGCAATGGTGTTGTGACCGGGTATTACCTGTCGCATCCCATGTTTAAGGAAGGTACATCCCCTCTTGAGGCATGGGGATGCGAAGTTCGGTCTCTCAATCTCTACGAGTGGTATAGCACTAAAGAGGAAGCCATCTTGGCTTGGAATTCCGGTGAAGCCATCGCCAATGCGCGCAAATTTAAAGAGGCAGAAGTCTAGTTTGATCTAGGCTCACAAGAGGTAATTATGGACAGCATCATTCGAGAAAAAAACAATGAAGCCTTTCTAAAAGAAGGTGAGGAGCGCGGCTATCGCCCCTATATTGACAGCTTAAAAGCGCAGAAAAACCAGAGAACCCCTGGTTTCTATCAGGGCTCGATCCAAAAGCGCGTGGCGGATGATGATGGTACCCGCTACTTTCTCAATATCGACATGTTTGATATGGGGGCTGTCAGCATCCGAGCTTCCAACCACTGGAGTGCCCGTGCTTGGGTTCAGTTCCATGTGGAAAGCGAGCACGGGAAGGTGGCCGACGTCGAGATCTCCTTTGAGAACTTTGCGGATACCGAAGCCTTCTTTGATGATATCTGGACGAAGATGGAGTTCGGCCACTACGAGAAGGACTGAAAACTGCTGGTCGCCCTAAACTTTGCACAGCCGATTAACCTAAAATATTCCCGTATCTTCTGCTTGATGTTGATACTCATTGATGACCGAAGGGACACGACATCTTGACCGCGCTAAAGGGCGAATGGTTCGCCTAATCCAGGCAGCGGTAGGATAGGTAGGTGGCCTTCTGAGGCTCTTCGATTAGGTCTCCGGTCACTGGATGACGAAACGGGGTATCGTTAAGTACCAAGTTAGCCTGCTCCCTTGTGAGCACATGACGGCCGGTTTCATCCTTCAGGAAAAGCTCGATATCAAACACGGCGTCCCAGCAGTTCGTTAGGAAGTTTGCAGATCCCACCACCTGCTCATCGGTGGCGCTATCATCACAGATGGAGCGAAGATCACCGAACGAGTAGGTAGTGCCGCGCTCAATGGTCGACAGAATGGCCGTGGCGGCATCAATCCATGCTGGGGGAAGCGCGCCTCGCATCTCTTCGATGGAGGCCCAAACTGGATGATTTTTTGCGATACCCCTCATCAGCTGGCCGCCACGATAGCGATGTTGTTCCACATCTCGGCATCCGGGTCTTTTGGGATCGCTTCCACCGGCTCCGGCTCAACGATCTCGTCGTAATCCCAGGTTACCATGCAGTCCATCGCATGACAGTTGAAGCCCGAACCATGAAGGTCTTGGAAAAACATCAGTTCTCGGCCGCAAGACGGGCATTCAGGTTCTTTATCAGTACGGCTATCATTCATAATATTCACCAATTTCAACTTACTGCGATGTGACCTTAAACAATCACATCAACTATGCGCAAAGAGCCTTCTTCAAGAAGTCGTGGGCCGTATCGAGATCTTTATCCTCAACAGCTTCCATAGCTTTGCCAACAAGTCCCCAGCCGAGAAGGAGACCGCCGACAGGTTGGCCCGCTGGATCAACTTCAATATATTCGATTGGTCCGTCATGCTTTACCGGTGCCTTTTTCTTGGCCACCTTCTCTGCCACACCTTCGTCTTCAAATTCTTCGTCGGCTTCCTGCTCAGGCTCAGCAGCAGGAACCTCTGTTTGAACCGCGAGCGAAGGAGCTGGCAGATTGAACTCTGCTCGGACTTCATCGACAGCGCCCAGCATGTCATCAATGATCGCCTGAGCCTCATGGGGTTCGAATTCGTAGTTTGAACTCGACAGATTGGACAGCAAGCTGATCGCTTTGACTGCTTTCTCCATGCGTGCATCACGGATGCGCAGGAACTTGTCGTGTTTGGTTTCTTCACTCATTGGTCTTTGCCTTCATTTTCATCTTGTTCGATCAGCAGGTCATGGAAAAACCGCTTCTTATAATTATCCCAGGCTTCTGTCCCTGGGATGGGAACGACTAGGTTGTCAGAGGAGGTAACGCCATGGCTCACGTAGTTGCCTTCACCATCCACCTCAAAAGGGCGTACGATGCCTCCATGCTTGCGTACAAGCGCAAGAGCTTGCTCGAAGCTGATGCCAACCTGATCGGCCAGTCTCGCACGAGGCTTTTTTACCGGCTGCTCTTCGGCGCCAGTCAGGGAGAGGGGTAGCTCTCTCTCCAGACTCTCCATGTCACGCCATGCCAGAACCTTTCCATCGAAATCGAAGTCAAACAGACCATCGATCACACGCATGTAGCCATTGGAAATCTTATTGACCTTGCTGATCGCAAAGCGTGAGCCCAAGCGGTCCTCTGCCAGATACAGCATCACACTGCGATCTTCAGGGACCGGCTCGTCTGTCACGAGAACCCATGGGGAATTGGACATCATTCAGTCTTTCTTGTTCTTGATCGCAGCAACACGAGGATGCACACCTCGACTAAATGGCTCGCGGGCCTTCTTCGCCGCAGCGTTCTGGCGCTTTAATTCTGCGCGGGCCGCTTCCTTTGAAGCATCATCTGTAGAGGGCTGCTTTGGCATCATTGTCTCCATCGGACTTAAACCGCTTTCTTAACTCACTTATATCATGACAGCATAGAATATCAATGACTAAAACGCACCGCAATTACGAAAGAACCCATTCTATCCTTATCTATGCTTGACCTGTTGCATGAAAGTCGTCATATTCGAATAAGGATAAAGGGGAACTTACATGCCATTTGACGGTATCATGCAAACTTGGGAGCTGGTCGCTTTAATCGGCTTCGGAACTCTCTCCGCCTTGAGCACTGGCATCATCATGTGCGCCGCAGTCGCGGGAGCCCGCGCTGACGCCAGATCCGATGAGAGCTTTCGTGAGCACCAGCGAAGAACCCCTGGCAATATGCCTGCGAACTTCCCCACCTCGCGGGGCTACAAGTAATCTGATGGTGATGGCGTGGTCAAGTTTCGTTGTTCCTTCAGTTTTTATGAGTACACTGTGCTACCTCCTCGGGATCTATATGGTTGCCTGGGAGGTACGCCGATCTTTTCGTATGGGCCGTAAAATTGCGACAGCACAGGCGCGTACACAGAAACTTCGTCGGTATCCAACAGTGAAGATGGTAGCAATCGCGTCCTTCAAGCAATTCATGCAGATCGACGATGACACCTTCGTGGGACGCTACCGTTTCTCTTGGAACCCAAATGTGCCTGCGATGCGCAACCGGTCTACCGGAACCCTTGTAGATATGGCGGTCTGAGCAATAAGCCAAGCAATAAGAAAGATACAGGAAACTAAAATATGATTTTCGCGAAAACCGATATTATTAACACTATCCGCAAGTCTTGGTGTGCTGAGACAGCACTAGACCCAGAGAAATGGACGCCAGAACGTCCAGAAACGGACCAGTGTGCGGTCACCGCACTTTTGGTTGATGACATCTATGGCTTTCCAGTCCAGAGAGGCGTGGCCACTCTCCCTGACGGCAGTACCGATAGCCACTACTGGAACGATGGGGTCGACCTGACCATCCGTCAATATCCTTTGGGGACCACAACAGAGCTGCGAGAGGGACCGCAAGGCGCTGAAGCTCGGGCCTACCTATTGAGTAATCCTGACGTCGCAAAGCGTTATGAACTCCTCAAACAAAGATACGCGGAAATCTCCCTGCAAAACGGCGCAGCGGCAGCATGATGATCCTTGTCTGGATCATGGCTGCGATTGGCGTCTGTGTGGTTGGATACTTTGTGATGGGTATCCTACATGAAGTGCAACGGACCGCACGGCAGGGATACAGGATCGCTACCGCTATGTGTAGATGCCATTATGATCCTGTTCGAAAGCCACCTTTAAAAATGTGGTGGCACTGTGCACGACAGGATTTCTTCAACTTCTACTCGGAAACCATCGTCGGTCCGTTCAGGCTCCCTTACAATCCCAAAGATCGACCGAGAAAATATTACTGAGATAAGCCAAGCAAAATCAAGATTTCTGAAAAGGACAAAAAATGCCTAGAGACCGCTCACCCGCAAGTCACACTGATATCGAAGATCTGGCTAAGAAGCTTGATCGCATGATTGATGCTGGACGTGAAGTCGGCATCCATTATTTCCATGTAGAGCAAGCCGCAGAACAGCTTCGCTATCTATCTAACCTCCTACACGGAACCCAAAAGCTTTTGGATGAGGCAACCAAAGAGCGCGATGCTGAGTAGGTCGTAATAAATCTAGCTTAAGAAACCATGGGTTAACGTCACTTCGGTAAGCTGCATGAATAACAGCACTAAAAGTGAACCTAGCCCAATGAAGAAAATATCGAAACTCGATCTGCACATTTATGCTATATTATTTATAGCAGTAATTATAGCTATCCCGCTCAATGAGCCATTATTTGCTGGCCACCTAGGTATTATTGCGACCTTCGTGGTTTCTTGGATGCATAAAGGACTTCCTAGGAAACGCAGACTTTTTCCAGCTATATTCTTGATGTCTGGCGCTCCTCTATATTTGATTGGTGCAATCTTAGGGTACGCGCTGTTCACTGATCAGATTGAAAGCGCAAGAACCGCTCGGGCATCGCTGGATGATCGAAAAGATCAGGTCGAGGAATTCGTAGGCGATTTTAAGGCGAATGCGGACGCAGGATTGGTCGGGAGCCTAGTCCACTCTCTCAAACCGGTTCATACAGACTGGGGACCCGCAAGTGTCGGCATCTTCAATTTCATGATGGGATCTGCGAATACATTTATCCCAAATGAGCTTGGCCCGGACCCCATTATTCCCATTGCTACCATTTCAGACGCATCGAAAATGGTGATGCTGATCGACCTGAAAGAACAGGCATCTCAGGCTGAAAGTATTGCTTCGGGTTCAGACGAGCGTCTACCTCTGTTTTCAAATCCCGAAATTGGAGAGATCTCAAGACCTGTAGTGTACTCTTGTCTCTTGAACGGTGACGATGAACTCATCCGTTTCAGCGCACTTGAGGCTGGGCTCATAAACTTGGATCTCACGAAGGATCCCATCTTCGCCCCTATACGGGATCTCTGTGAAAGACGAGGAGCGGAAAATATTCATCATGGGGGCGATAAGTGGGAGGCAATGGTGGCCAAAACACGCTTAAATCATGATCATGAGGATAACGTGACTCCTGAATAAAATTAAGAACAATTCCAATATAAAATTTCAACACAATACTTTTAGGAAAACAAATGATGGCAATTAAATTTTTGCAGAGACATTACGTGATAGCGGCAGCTATAGCTATATTGGGTGTGTGCCTCTATTTCAACGAGACCGATCTGGCCTTTCATCTCGCAATTATAGCGGCAGTAGTTCACTATATAGCGAAAAAGGGTTGGCCGGGATTCGTCCGGGGCACATTTCTAATGATGCTGGCAGCGGGGATTCCCTTTTATATACTTTTTGGCGTGGTCGCATCGTTCAGCTTCAAAGATGAAATCGAACACGCAAAGCGCGGGCGCGACTTAATCGACTCCAACCGATCACAGTATGAGAAATCAGTGGATGAATTCGTACAGCATCGAGAGAATGGCACAGTACTCGTACAGGTTGGAGAATTGGATACCAGTGGAGGTGTCGGCCCTATAAGCCGAAAGATACGGTCCCATTACTATAGAGGAATGACTACTTTCATGCCAGATAATTTGGGATCAGAACCTATTTTTGCCCTGCGGTCGGTGATAAAGTCTTCAAAGATGGTTATTATGATCGACTACGAAGGCACGTTGGAACTTTCACAAGAGAAGGATAAGATACTCTCTGAAAAGCTTGGAATTCCTGTATCTGAATTGTCCTTTGAAGACAGAATTTCTGAAGAACCTGTCGTTCTTCCAGGCATCTCACATGTTCCATTCTACAGTTGCCTGATAGACGAAGAGGGGGAACTTCTCTACCTATCTTCAATGGAAGCAAACCTTCAATATCTTGATTTGACGGATGACCCAATATTCTCCAAAATTGGCGAAATCTGCGAGGACGCGATTGCTAGTGGAGACTTCCATACTGAGGACGATCACAGCCTGGTCAGAGATAAAGCCCGAGAGGTCCTTGGCCTTCCTGAAATCGTCTTTCCTGAAGAATGATTTTCTCAAGGCATATGGTGGAAGGGTGCATACCTTTCCACCATATGCCTGTTAACAGGAGGAAAATACTATGACAGATGATCTTACATCCCACCTAAAAGTGATCGATGCCGCCGAAAACATGCTGATTGCTTACGGCATGGGCTGGGATATGGAAGGAACCCTTGAAGTCTTCGATGAAGCTTCTAAAGAATTCCAGGCAACTGACCATAGCGGCAACTCGCGTTCTGATGATGTAAAGACGTGTGAGAGAGCGATCATGGCCGCGACCTCGATGCGTATGGGGATCAAACTCAAGTTCAGCTCAGAGCAGATTGAAGGTTCGGCGCGGGACCTTGATCGAGCGATTAGAGATGCTGAGGATGTGCGCGCATCAAACACCGCACCTGCACCTTAACCGAAAACGTTAACTAGCTGTTAACTCATGAATTTACTGATCCTGCTATAGCCAAGTCGGCATGCAGGATCAAAATTATCAGCAACCTTGGCACCATGGGTATGGATTGCCTGAACTGGTGGCAGGACAGCTCGACAGCTTGTGCTCGATCATCAAGCTTGCGGCTGCTTTTCATGACGTCGGTAAAGCCACGCTAGGCTTCCAGTACAAGCTAAACGAAGGCATCCGCACACGGGCAGTTATCTCAGATCCAGTACGTCACGAACTCTATTCTGCGGCATTCTGGAGCTTTCTGACAGAAGGTATGCGGGACGCTGAGATCCTAGAGCTTCTGAGATCGTTTGATACCAACACCGGATCACTGGCTCGATCCCAAGCGCAAGCTTTCTGTTATGATCTAGTTGTGCGTAATCAACGATCCTTGGGTGAGCTAACCTGCTTTTCCAGTGAAAGCCCATTGCGCAAACTGGTGGGCATCCTAATCTTGACCCACCACCGGGCATTCTCCTATGACCTTGAAGCTGGCGACGCTATTCCAAAAAGCGCTTTCTATGTGACCGGCCGCAAGAAATACCTTGCTGACCTCAAGAAGGGGCGGGCAGGGCTTCCCGAAGCACTCGACTATTTTGCAATCTCCCATCCGGAAATGGATGTTCTCGCAAATAAAAGACTGATCGTCCGCATTAAGAGCGCAGCAGGCAATATTCATAAAATGGGTATCCCGGCGCAATTGATCAGATGTCCATCGGTAGCTGCTTTGGCACGCAATACCTTGATGATGGCTGACCACCTGGGATCCGCGCGTCGCAAGAAGGCAAGAAGGTCGCGTGCAGACCTACCATTGGCCAACACCATTGATGAATTTGGTGTCATGTATCCGGCAGATGATCTCGCTACCCACACCCTGGCAGTGATGTCGTCTGTAGAGCCCGCTATGCGCAGCCTGACGATTGAGCGCAACGACTACCCCATGTTGATGGGTGAACGCGTCCCTGGGGCCATTCAGGCGCCTGTACGGGCCGATAACCCCACCTTCACTTGGCAGTATGATACCGCCCAGGCAGCGGCAGAGCTTTCGGCAAGTCAAGTCGGCGGTTTCTTTGGTGCTATTATTTCAGACACCGGTCGCGGTAAAACCCGAGGTGGGATCACCACCATGGCGGCCGTGGCTCTCAATGACGCAGATGAAGGCAACCGTGGCCTGCGCTGTGCGATTGGTCTCCCGCTAAGAACGCTGGCCAGCCAGTATGCTTCAGAGTTTCACCGAGATCTTGGGTTTGCGGCATCTGATATTGGCCTGATCATTGGTGAAAGCTTGATGAGCGATCCGAACGCCGATGAAGAAGTTGTGGCAGACCTCACAGACGAAGTGGAAGAAGACCTGGATGCCACCTTCATTGCGTCCATACAGCCAGATAAAGAGGTTACCTCGGCAGTTCCTTGTGAGCCGGACGAAAAATATAAGGTTTCCCCCTTTGCCTACGGTTTGATTGAAAGCAGCCGTAGAAACTCCGAGAAGCTACGTCGACTGTTTGTGAAGCCCTTGCTTGTAGCCACCTTGGATCACCTGATGCCTGTGGCCCAAGCCGAGAGATCCAATCACCTACATGCTTCCCTGCGACTGACCAGTTCAGACGTCCTTATTGATGAGATTGATCTCTTTAGCCAAAAGGACATCGCCGCAATCTGTCGTCTAGCCTACCTGACAGGGGCGGCCGGTAGACGCTTTATGGTCACCTCTGCCACGGCCCGGGAAAGCGTCGTGGAAGAACTGTTTCAGGCTTACCGACGTGGGTACAGTGAGTTCGCTCTGCTCTATGACAAACGGGATCAGGTAAACGCTCTTGTGGCCAGCCACGCAGAGGGCGGGGTGATACCGGCGCCGGGATGTACGAGCATCAGCGCAGCCTACGCGGATTGTGTGGTCTCTATTGAGCGTGAGAATGCAGCTCGCCTCAAGGCCAGCAAGGGTGCTGATTACCGGAAGTTTCGCCTCTCGCGTCCTTTGAGTGGCGAAGACGATTTCAATGAGATCTCTGCCATCATTCAGGAAGAAGCCAATACTCTACATCAGGATCACCACCTTAAGGTCCATGATCCCGAAAGCATGGAGGAGTTTAAGGTTTCGGTCGGGCTGATTAAGGTCACCAGGATCAACCAGCTGGTAAAACTCCTGAAGTGCTACCCTCAGAATGGAAGGTGCACCCAGCGCAGTATCGTTCTGCATTCAAACATGATGGCATACACCCGGGACAGCATTGAAAGCATGCTGCATCGCGTTTTGAATCGCAAAAATATGAAAAGCCACCTTGATGAGCTTGCCCGATTTGTCGACACAACGGGAACCTTTCAGATGGCCCGGCGCGATGGGCAGCGTGATATTCAGATATTGGTGTTTGCGAGCCCCGTAATCGAAACCGGGAATGATCTTGACTTCGACTGGGCTGTCGTCGATCCCTCGAGCTTATCGATGACCCGTTCGCTGGTACAATTGGGTGGGCGCATCAACCGTCACAGACGGACACCTTGCAAAACGCCTAATGTGGTGGCCCTCCAACGCCCTCTGGTCTCTGTACCTTATGGGGAGATATCCTATCCTGGTATTCAGACGCCTATCAGCACGAAGGATGTGAAAGCAGACCTAGAGGGCGCGGATATCGACCTCCCTGGCACGATCCCTTCTTTAGATACTGGTGACCTCATGCGGTCAGTCTTGGAGCGCCCATTTGACCAGACAGCCGTACTGAAGACCGAACTTGATAATGTCAGCCTTGATCTGGAAGAGGAAGTCCAATCCCAACTGTTTGCCAGAGAGCCTTCAGTACCTGAGTATATGGAGGTCACCGGGGCAGCTGTGGGTGCCAACCATGCAAGGCTGCGGCGCTTCAGAGAGGGCAGGGATGGGACTGTAGAGATCTACCGTGCTTTGGATGGTTCCTTCTATGATCTCACTCGAAATCGTCCCTATGCGAACCTTCAGATCGATGAGCGCGTAAACCCATCTCTGAACGTGATTGGGTATCTCTACAATGAACACCGTATGTTTGCCGGATTCAAACAGGAAGACGATCACAGCGATGCAGTGAAAGTCCGCAGCCGGATAAGTTTCAGCACACTTCCCGGAAAAGAATATGTCTTCAGCAAGTATTACGGGGTTTTCTGTCCCCCAAAAAAGGGGGGATTCTGATTGTTCCCATGCTTAAATAATGTAATAACAATGTTACATAAGTATATACAACGTAACGCTAATATTGCATCATGAATACCTTGAGGAGTACCTATGTCTGACGTCAATTATCTTCTGCCTGTACCCTGCAACGCCTCGCGCGATGCAATCTCCACGTTTGCCGAAAACCTTCGGAAGGAGTCAAACCTGATGAATGGCTTTCAGGTCAGAGACCTTATGGAAGCCAACGACGGCAAGGTTGAGATGATTGATGAGTACACGGAAAATCAAAAAGACGCCCTGATCGTTGAGCCAGACGGATCTTTTGTTGCACGTGTTTCTAAAATTAGCCCCGGAGTACGGAACAACTTCATTCTGGCACATGAGTTGGGTCACTATGTCTTGCACTGGCCAAAGCTAAAAGAGCAAACCCCCGGAGTCGGAATGAAGTGTCCTCGGCGAGGAGATGCTGAAGACAAAATTATGATGCTTTGTGAGCAGGAGGCCGACACTTTTGCAGTGAGTTTTCTTTTGCCCGCACATGAGTTTCGTGAAGCGATTGCATCAGGGGGCATCCAAGAGGCAAAAGACCGCTTTGCAGTCACTTTCGAAGTGGTGGAGCAACGAGCACGTATGCTGGGCATCTCCGAAGAGCCAAAGCTTACTGTGTGACGGGAACAACCCTGAAAACATCCCCCGTACCGGCGTCTCGAACCAGATCAACAGCCTTCCCGTTCCAATGGTAGTCTAAATGACGTCCCTGGATGGGGTTGCGCGCAAGGTCCGGATAGAAGAGACCTACACAGTCCCCGGGCCCCCGCACACTCGTGTAAGCGACACCATCTCCATCGGCAGCCCGTACGATACCTGCAAAGCGCTGGGCAGCAGAATAGTCTGTTGGATGAGATAGGATATCGGCTTGATCAAGGCCTCTGATATCATGAAGATTGGCATCCACCTCCATAACGATCTCTCTGAACTGTGACGTCCATCCCGGCGCCTCATTGGTCAGCGACATGAAGCGAGCGTGATGATAAATGGTCTCCTCCACCGCAGTATCGAAGTCACTTGCGATATATAAGACACCAAGACGGCCATCTGAGAACCGGCTAGGGCGATCCACACCTGTATGGGTGAAGGGTGCCATCAAGTAGCTTGATCCAGCGCCCCCAACACGTCTTTCAGGCGGGACCAGATCCAGGTTCCCGATGGTATCCATCAGTCTCGGGTTGGTCTTCTGCTCCCCAGAAATTAGCAGGGGCCAATCTTCCGGATCCGAGATATCCTCGAACAGATCAATGGGAGGATACACGCTTCGAACGATGCGGGTGCCTGCTTGCCAATGTACATGGGAGACAGGAACGTCTTCCAATGTCACCATGCGCCGCGTTCAGCATCCAGATAGCGCCGTACGCGCATGAGATCGGTAAGCTCGCCACCGAGCATCACTTGAAGTGCAGACGCCCCTCCGAAAGCCTTGTTGGGAGCTTTAATCCAATCATAGCAGCGCTGGGCATCCGAAAATATGATGCGGAGGGCTTTATGGATGCCTAGGATGTTGGACAGACGTGCTTTCGCATCTCTGTCCATTCGGCTGATCTGGCCAATTTTCCAGCGCCGGTAAGTCCGCACATGGAGGTCCAGAAGGATGGCAGCATCCTCGTCAGTGAGACCCCACTTGCCAAACAGATTGGTGACGGCACGAAGCATGGCTAGCCCTTCCGCATCCGTAATAGGATCCGGTGTGAAATCTGGCGTCGATGTCTCGATCATCTGTAGCGGCATGTCAGTATCCTTTTGTCCTAATATAGGCGCGTTAAGGACATCTGGCAACATGAGGTTGCGTCACATCAGGGAGCCGGTGACTTCGGCCCTTCAAGGAAGGTCTCTTCAACATCCAGTTCTTGGCCGCGCTCCAAAATCAGGTCGAACTGATCCAGGCGCTCGTTAAAAATGCCACCTCTGGGCGCTGAATACCTCAGGGGATCAAACTCATCATCCCAGTAGATGCCATCCACATCCAGCTGGTTCATAAGCTTTGTACGTGCGTAGTCCACGAAGGCATAATCCAAGTTGAACTGGCTGCCATTGCGGATCAGACCATATTTTTCGAGCGCCTTATCGGTCAACACGAAAGCTAGGTAGCGCTGCTGGATATCTACATCTTCAGGATCGTGCTCCTGCTCCAACTCTTCCATGGTCTCAAAGCACTGGGACATTTCAGTGTCCATCTCGTCATCATGCCAGGAGGCGATGAAGATCGTAGTGTTCTTGATCAGATTTTGCATGACACCCCAAGACGTAAAGGAGCTTCGATGCCAGTGATTATCGTGGAAGGCGTGGGCATCTAGCAACCGGACAGGGGTGCTATCGCTGCGCTCCAACTTCCAAAGATCACCTGATAGCTTGGCTATCTTGCGCCAGGACGCAGGTGTGTAGCTTACAGACAGAAGGTCAGCCTCGTACCCGGTCACATCGCGCTTTGAGACGTCCATATCCCCAACGTGCCAGGCCTCATCAAACTCAAGAACCTGTATTTTATCATCCAACATAGCACTCTCCTTTGCGGATAATATAATCGGAGCTTCTGCAAGCATCCTTTGAACTTTCACTTGGCTATCATATTTTAGAAGCAATCATAAAAACGAACATCCTCATTAAAACCATCGAAGTTGCAGGGAAAGAGTTCAAGTCACTGGACGCAAGAATACGCATTTTTGGCCTCGCTGAGGAGTTGCAAGGCGACCTCTATGAGTTGGTGAACACGACGGCTGTCCTACCGCAGCATTTCGCTCTCCTCGAGGATGGTAAGATGCGTGACCTCCGGAACGACAATTACGCGGTTATCGATCCGGAAGAGGTGCCTGGTCCGAAGTTCTGATCACTACCCCAGAGCTTCAGGTAAACACACCAGATTGGATGGCGCCAATGTGGTTCAGAATTAGTTCGACCTCACCTTGGCGGAGTTTTTCATAAGCTGTCTGCTCGTGCTCGTCAGGGTAAGTTTCCACCAAATAGCGATAGGCGGTCCAGGCGCAGCCATCACATGCCGTAAGCACATCCTTTATGCCCTTCACGACAACACCGTGTTTTTTGTCGAGCTGCCAGTCAGGATAGCAGTATCCATCATCCTTGGGTAAGCCGATCAAGCGGCCGTTTTGGCGGCATACATCCACGATGGATCGCGACATGCCGATCACCTTAGATACTTCCTCTTCAGTAATCATTTCGGGTCCTGAAGTTATTTCTTCAGCCCTCTCTTTGCCGCGTTCCCTAGCTCTGTCGAAAGCCTCACCTTTAAGTTCTGATGTTGTCATAATCGGTTCCCCATATGAACCTATATATAGCGCATCTAGTTTAAGGTTTTCGCCTCTTATACAGAACAAATGGAGCGGCACGCTAGAAAATGATTTTAGATTATGTTATTTATACAGTATAGCTTTACCTATAGAGACAAATGAATGCACGTAAGTGATCTACCGTATTATCCACTTTCACAATTTGACGTCGATGCCGTCGGTTTTACACACGCTCTATGCGTATCAAGATCAAAAGAAGAAGCAGACGATCTTATCCACAAGGTGGTCACCTGCAATGCAGATTATGCGAAACAGAATGCCGCTGAACATCATGCCTTGGATCTGCGCGGAAAGGTTTCTTTATCTGAAGACGACCATAGGATCCTGATAGCTTATTTTGGGTTATCGAAAAGTCTGGAGGTAGAGGAATCTCCGAATTGCTTGGAAGCCATCGCTCAGTACATCGGTCGCAAAAACGCGCTTCAGAGCAGTGACAGGCTAACGCTTGCAATTGATGTGTCCGAAGAAGTTGCGAGCCTGGAAGTCTTCCAAGCATTCCTAGCGCAAGCACGATCACATGGGATTTCTTTGATCTTTGATATGAACCCGGAAAGCTTCAGGTTGGGCATCAACAAGCTCCGTGAAATCAGTTATTTATGCCAGGTCCACCTCTATGCGCCTGATCTCGACCGGTGGGGATACATCTGGCTCTTCGACTCTGATCCCAAAGACTACTCTTTTAAGTCGATCCCCAAGAGCAAGGCAATTCAGAAAGCCTACGATAGGAAGCCATGGCCCCGCGTGAAGGCACTATTTTGCTCTAAGAAAAGGGCAGAGGTCTGGCCTTAGCATTAGGCGGCCGCCCGAAGGCAAGCCGTCTTTTTTTGTTATACAAGATATCAGCGAACTGTTTCTGCTGCCTCAGTAGCGATATGGCGGATTTCTCCACGTGATACACCGATATCAGACAGCTCGCGGTCTGACAGAAGGCTTAAAGAGTTAAAAGTGCTGCGATACATTTTTCTCGCTCGCAGATAGCTTTTGGCGCTTTCTACGATTTTCCGGAAAATGGAAGGGGAGTCGTTAGAGATAAGTGCTATGGACATGGTATTTCCTTGAAATTCAATTGAGGTTTATGCGTTTGACATGCGCGAATGCTGCAATTGCACAATGCTCAGAATGGCAAACCGGTTATGCGCTAGACGCATGGATACAATTTTTCTTATCTTTAGGCGTAATTCCGCCCAAACTTAACCGAGACTTAAGACACCGCCGGTAATCTCCAGCCACATTTTTGGAGAATTATCGTGACACGCAAAATCATTTCAGCATTCTTTGCCCTTATTCTGGGCGCCACAACATTTGCAGCATCAGCTGACGCAGAGAACTACAAGCTCGAACGCTACGGCGACATCGCGCAAGTTGGCATTCCGGCAGCAGGCCTTCTTCTGGCTTTCGCTCAAGAGGACTATGAGGGCGCCGTACAGGCGCTTGAGGGTGCCTTCTGGACCTTCGGCATCACTCAGGCCGTCAAATACGGTCTTGATGCTGAGCGCCCGAATGGAGGCGGCCGTAGCTTCCCATCAGGTCACACATCGGCAGCCTCCCAAGGCGCAGCTTTCATCTACTTCCGCTATGGTCCCAAATATGGCATTCCTGCCTACGCAGCCGCAGCCCTGGTTGGGTACTCTCGCGTCGAGAACGATTACCATTATTGGCATGATGTAGCCGCAGGAATGGCTCTCGCGACCGGCGTTCAGTACCTGGTGACCAAAAAAGGCTGGTCGATGACAGCATCCCCGAAAATGGGTGGCTTCAACGTGATGGGCAGCTGGAAGTTCTAAGCGCCCCAGCCTTAACCCGTCTTTATACGGTCCACGCTAATATTCTAACTATATTAGGAGATTAGGGTGGATCGTAGGAAGTTTATCACATCCCTAATTTCGTTTGGAGTAGGCCTACCATCTGGGCCCCACGATACTGCATCAAAAAGCCCAAAGCTCGAAAGCTATGGAGATATTGGTCAGGTCGGAATCCCCATATCCGGTCTTCTCATGGCTATCGGAAAGTCCGACAGGCAGGGCGCCAGACAAGTCGTTGAAGGTGCCATCTGGAACTCGGTCCTGACAATCGCGATCAAGCGCGGCATCAACGCACGTCGTCCCAATGAGGGAGACCTCAGCTTCCCCTCAGGGCATACTTCCAATGCCACTCAAGGCGCCGCTTTCATATTTTTCAGATATGGCCCCACTTTTGGCCTGGTTGCCTACGCAGCAGCTATGTTGGTGGGATACTCCCGCGTGGAAAACAGGTACCATTACTGGCGCGACGTCATCGCTGGCATGGCTCTGGCGACCGGCGTTCAGTATTTGATCACCAAGAAAGGGTGGTCGTTGATCTCATCTGAGAAAACGAGTGGCTGGAAGCTGTGATCTGGCCCAGATTTTTTGATCTATACATGGATTACTCTTTGATAATCATGCGTGACATGTATTAACCCGTTTACACTTCAGATAATTTGGTGATACTCTATGCGTATATTTGGATAACATTGGAGAGGCACGTAATGCAGGAACGCTATACTGAGGGCGGGATTTACGGGATGATCATGAGCGCTCGCTATGACTGGTGCTTTGATGACGGCCAAGAAAAGCGGAACCCTGACGAGTATCGCTATAGCTTTGATCCCTATTACCTTTGGCGTGACTTCAACAAAGAACGTATGGATGGCATCGACAGTGTTTACTCTGACCGAATGCGTGAGTGGGATCCTAAGAAATACGAGGCGGCCTGCAAAAAATCCAAATTTCGCGGGATCGATAGCTGCACTAAGACGCAAGCGAAGGCGTTCATCGAGGCTTACTACGATGATAAGTATGAGTGCGTAGGTGTCGGGCGGGCGTGCAACGTGAGCAACGGATATCCATTGGGCCTCTTTTTCCTGAAAGAGAAGAAGGCGAAGAAAAAACGTGCTTCCTAATACCCGAAGGAGATTGGTCTCCAAGCTGCGCGGGAGGCTGGGCGCCCTCATCGTGGATCTAGGCATGATTATCGCCGGGCCGGTCTGGAGAAAGAGGTTTCGCGCGCGGATGGCTCGGTACCACGAGGGCGAAAAGCGCAATCTTGACGATCTGCTGCGTGGTGTTCGTACCGATTAGTCAGATTGATATCTGCGTAAAGTACGATCTATATTTTAGGTACTCGGAAAACCTATAATATAGATCGTTAGAGATAATCCATATTATAGGTTTCCTCATACACCATAAGCCCCCAATCGCGCTTATGGCTGCATGCTAGCTGGCGTGTCCGCCGGAGCCTCGTTAGCCCATTCTTCGTACTGCTCCAGCGCCTGACCTTTGAGGGCGGCAATACGGCTATGATAGCTGATAAGTTGGTCAGCAGCCTTGCAGCAAAGCTCCTCATGCGTAACACCACGGCTTTCGGCGACGTCTGTCAACCATTGGCTGGCCTCAGAACGGTTAGCGGCCAAGCCAGCCTGACAAATCCAGTCGGCCGCAAAGGTGTAAGGGTATCGCGGACTGTTTTTGTTGTAGGGTTCTTGAGCAGGCTCAACGATGTTGGCTTCAAGCTCTGCGAGTTCTTTAAGGTGGTCTGGAAAGGTCTCGAACTTGGCATATTCTTTGACGCCATTGTAGTCTTCGTGCGCCGGAAGGTTCTTGGCGGCAACAAAGCCAGAGAGGAAGGCGTATTCCTGGATTTTCTCGATAACGGATTTCATAACTATCTCCTAAATTCTGAAGTCATTTCACTATACCATTGATTACATCAGAAAGACCATGTATTAATCAAGAATATATTGGATTTCTTGATGTCTCACGATGTGACATCAAGATTTTGATGAAGTGATAGCGAGGATAGTTACATGGGTAAGCGCAATAAGAACAGTTCCCTTGATACGGAAGTGCTGGGCGCCATTCTTGAAAAGGTCTCTGAGAAGAAATCTTTGAGCCCGGACTGGCTCGCATCAACAGCCATCTTTGATGACTGGAATACCGGATACACGCTGATCCAAGCTGTGAGTGGCAACATGAGTGCGGCAGAAGGCATGCAGGCCAACATGCTGCCGGATGCTCAGGTCAAAATTATGATTCCGGGTGGCGTGGAAATCCTCGACGATTCCGGAGAGTGGCAAAAAGGGGAGGGGGATCGTACAGCTCGAGCCTGGATGATTGCTCTTTTGAAAGCTTTGATCGCTAACTCCAACTATAGCGCCTCCTTGAGAGGCGGCGCGTTGAACGCAAAGGGGTAAGCTATGGATAAAGACGCCTACATCAAGAAGCTGGAGCACCGCATCCACATGCAGAGAGCACAGCTACGTTGGTGGCAGTCATTCTTTGAAAGAGGAGACTTGCGTAAGAAGAGCGGAGGATGGCCCGCTTCGCGAGTGAACGACCTCCTCAAGAGACTAGGAAACCCTCATCGCGTATCCAGCGGCGGAACCCTTACACGGCGCGTGAAATTTAAAAGACCTGAGAAGGACGGGTGACCGACAGCCTCGTCATATTCTTGGGTGCTGCCCTGGCTCTCGGGGCGGCATTTGCTCTCAAGGCATTGTTCTCTCGGATGGCTTGTTTGAAGCACCACAAAAAATCCGTAGCCCCCACGACGGGACGCTGTGCGACATGTGGATGGTCGCATGCGAAGCATGGAGAGCGGCTATCTGAAGTCATTCAAGCCACACCAAAGACAGAAAACCAAAAAGGAGACTAGACCAATGCACCCACCTAACATGTACGAAAGCTACATCGTTCGCTATCGCCCATCGTGGAATGCTAAAGCGCAGTTACAGCTGCGAACTCATGATCTTTCTGGAACAGACTATGAGCATATGAAATATCTTGAGCCCAAAGAATTGCTGGATCTTGATCCCGAACTGCGGGCTGAGTTTTTGTACGATGATGAGCGGGTGAAATTCTTGGAAGATCACCCTGATCTGATCAAGAAAGATGCCTGATTAAGTCTAAAATTTAGAGGGCGATGAGTATTCACCCGACGCCCTCTAAAAGTTTTCATGATCAGATCTTGGGGCCAGACTGCGTGTCTTCGGCCGCACTGATACGCTCAACGTCGTAGTCGTGACGATTAACCCGAATTTCCCCGCCATCGCCAGGCATCTCGGTCACCAGAGGAGCCTCGCAGTCACTCATATAATTGCGCACCCGAAGATCGCCGTTTTGAAGCTCAACCGACACCGTACGAGCGGCTGTTAGATCAAAGGGGTTTTCAGAGTCATAGATGACCAGTTCGATGCTCTCTTTGTTAACGTCGACCCGGCCCTGAAGGCTTTCCGGTGCGTCTGGGGACCGTTCATCTTCTGTTTGCCAATCACTGAGATCCACAGGGACCATCAGCGGGTCATATTTTTGCATCTCCAAGGCCTGATCGATCTGCTTGAGGACGTCATCCTGCTCGTCGGGTCCAACGAAAAGAAAGTCGATGTGATCTTCGGCAATCAGCTCGCCGCCTTCCCTCATGCGCTCGTAGTCATCACGGGTTTCATCCCACTTCTTCGTAAGCTTTCCATCCGACATATTTTCGAAGCCGCCGAAGCCCTTCTCTGTCATGTTCAGGATGCCATCAAGTTCACCCCTATCAGCTTCTTTGATCAATGAGCTGGCCTCGAAATTGCCGAGCATGCGGATCAGCTGTTCACGTTGGATAAAGGCCGCCTGGCCATTGAAGTCGATCACGGGGATCATTTGTTTTGGGTTGCCGATCATATTGTATCTCTCTGTTATCTATTGTTTGGCCCGTTGGATGCTAAACCATAACTACGGTGCCCGAATGCAAGATACGATGGGATCGAGAGACCCTTGTCCAAGCTAGCTCGTGGAAACCGGTCAACTCACTCTGATGTGTACGAGGGCGCCACAACACGCTTAAGGGTGGACTTCTCCAATGACCCGCGCCAATGTGCCTTGCGCCACGTAATTTTCCCATTCCTCGCGAGGAAAAGGTGTCCACGGACGGGGTGGCGTGCACGTGCAGATGAATCCCCACCGCCACCAAAGGAACCGGCCGATCCCGTCTCATAAAAACGCTGTAGCCCTCGATCCTCGATATTGAGGGTTACCACAGAGACACCAGGCGCCATATCACCCTTTGAGGCTGACTTACCCTTAGGCATCCCTTTACGGCCCCCTGAGGAACGCCTACGAGGCTCCTTGGCAATATCCCCGGTGTCGACCTCCAGAAGCGCCATCATAGCGACCACATGCAGACCTTCTTCGAGGGGATCCAGCATTTCACGCGGGTAGATTGACCGCACCATACTGCTGATCTCGCTATCCTGATAATCGGGAGAAGGAACCACCTTTGTGATGTCGCGGAAACGCATCATGCGCCAGAAGCGATCTCGGGCTTGATTGGTCGCCCTTACGCCCTCTGTCGCCTTGATCTCGCGCTGGGCTCTATCCAGTAGAGGATCGTAGCCAGCTTTGACTTTCCCCAAGACGAACTCGAACTCTGCCTTAGAGATCCCAACATGCTTGGAGACATCCATCGTTCCGATCAGTGGTGATGGCGCCAGGCGGTAGGCGGCCGAGAGAGCAGATCGCACAGAGACCGGATAGCTTCTATGGCCTGCAATATGCTGACCGAGGGCAGGGTGGTCCCTTACCGTATAGCGAGAATGCAGCCAGATAGGTTGAATGGTGGCGCGGCCCTCACCCAGAACATCTACAAAAACACCAAAGCGCTGGGCAGGGGTGCGATCTGACTGAAGGTGCCCAAAGAAGCCACGCAATTCTGCCATGGCGCTATCTCGATCACTGACATCAACCTCGAAAAATAGCTGTCTCGGTTCGGAGAATACGGCAGCAACCAAACGCTCGACGCGTTCAGGGGTATCCACTCTTAGGTCGGCAGCCGCGCGCATCGCACTGGCGTCAAACGAATAAAGCTCTCGACCCTTAAGTCGCTCGGAGTACTGGCGCATCTCTTGAAGATATGCCAGCTCATCCGGGTCAACACCATCGGTCTTTCGAGGAAGAGGGGATTGCCCCATTGAGAATAAAATGTCTGCGATAAAATCAGTCAATCGGCTCACTCATCAATTGAAGCATTTCGGTCTATTCTAGATAGGTTTTAGAGATCGTTCAACTCTTCTTATCCAATAAATAGCAATGAAGAGAAGAAACATAAGTGAAAAATATGGGAAAAACTAATCATTATTGAAGCTTCACAATCTTAATATTGAATGGTAGGTTTCTCCAAAATATCGGAGACACCATATGCTTGGAAATCACACCGGCCTTTCCCCCTTAACAGCGGATGACAACATCAAGAGCCCCGCTCTGAAGGCAATGGCTCACCTGAAGGTCTTCAAATCCGTTACGGAACGCACAGCGGCAATCAAGAGAGCCTCAGCGCAGATCCAGAGTGATGACCGGTATTGGGCGGAGACCTTTGCCTCCAGGCTTACTGACGAAGGTGTAGAGGCAACCGAAGCACAGCTCATTTCTCTGCGTGCGGCAGCAGCGGTCAGAGATCCTGAAGTGGCAACACTTTTGAGGGAAACCAACGCGATGGGAGAGGATCCTTATGTTGGTAAGGTCACCAAAGGGATCATGGCAGCGGACGAAAGCTTCAGCCGTAAGCTCAGGGATAACAAGATCGACAGTGATCAGGCATGGGTCAGAGTTGCTCTCTCACATTTCTTCCGGCGTGATCCAGATTCCATCTTTCAGATGTTCGTGATCAATGCAGCTTCCCAGCTGGTGCACAAAGTCTGGCTTGGCGGCGTAAATGGCCTGGCTCGATGGGCTATCGAACGACTGGACGAAATGAAGGTTCCAGACACAGCAAAGGGCTACTTGGTGGTGCTTGATGGAATGCGCTCCAAGGGTGGGTGGTTTCTTCACGACAGTACAGAAGATGACATTAAGATCGTCGATGAAGCCATGGATATGTATAGGAAAGCTACCGGTAACGAGGACGATATTGCAGCCCAAAACTCAGTGGCAGCTGCCGTCTACTCGCTCATCTTCGAACGGCGCGATGCTGCGCGTGCCATCGGTTTGATGTCTGCGTTGGCGAAGCGTGTGGGACACGCCAACTGGGTTCTTTATGGCCGAACTGGCGATCAGGGCACCTACACCCAGCTCATCCGCATTCCATCTGACGATCCGGCCGAAGCCAGAAAAATCGCTCAGAAGATGCCAGAAGTCACGATGCAGAACGATATCAGAGGCTTGCAAGAGTTTCTTGAGACAAACGCTCCGGAGGAATCGCCTCAAGATGCATAGCCTGACAGCACTTTATGCTATTGTTTAACTTTGCACTGCAAGTATATGTATTTACTATCAAAATGCGAATACAGGGGATTCGTGTTCTGGTTTATCCCAATTTTGTTCGGCAGGTTTGTAGAATGACTCAGTACCACTTCTGTCGATATGTGGATTAATCGTTTCAACCACAGGGGCGGCTTCTGTCTGCAAGCACTCATCAAACAAGAATGTATTGTGAGCATTGCATCCCTCAAATACACCATCTAGAGCGACACCAAGATCTAGTTTTATAGTATCCTTAGCATTTATTGTGGGCGCAGAAATTTCACGGTGAAGTATCGGATATGGTTCCGAAGTTGTCTGATAAAGTATTCTCAAAAGAATATTGTCATCATCTTCGATGACCACACCATCAAATTCCAGCTCTGCCTTTTGCTCTTCGACGTTTAGTTTGCCGCGCACATTTCCTTGAGCGTCAATCAGATTGGTGGATATCGGGTGTTGCACCGACACACCCGATACCGCGAATGTAGACATGCCTATGGTCATCCCGATCACTGCGCTACGCAGGTTTGATGAAAATCCTTTAGACGATTTGTTGTAAAATTTCTGCAAGCGCCCCTTCCCCAAGGTCCCCTGCAACTTATTGATATTCATTCCCCTGAGCCTTCCCTGTCAAAGGTTTCATTCCCTAATGGGAACATTGCCCGCGCATAGCATGGTCACACCCCCAAAATTTTTTGGGAACAAATTTAACTTCTAAATAGTTGATTTATCTTGAAATATTTTCACAAGTTTTTGTGATGTCGGAACCACCTGCAAGTCACTCTGACGTGCGGGGTTCTCATAGTGACTTGCAGGTGAATTTCACCTGAAAATCCCGATAAGGTTACCAAAGCCTTTTTTCGCCGCTTGGCCAGGCTTGCCTTCCAATTCAGATCCATCATTGAACAGTTGCAATACTGATCTGGCGTATACCCTTTCAGCTCTCTCTTGGGCTTCGCCACGGGTGGGATGAAGCGAAATTGGGATCTCTACCTTTGGCCTGGTCGTCGTCGCATTGATTAGCAGGAAGGCCTTTGCGGGGCGCTCTTCGTCAGGCACCTTGCTGATGTCGAAGGCATGTCCTGAAATCAGAATAGGAGCCTCAAGATCTCTCGTATCCAGGATGTGAAGTTTCAGGCCGTGAATACGCTCGACAGACATCCAGCATTTATAACGGTGACCGGAGACGTCCTGATAGGTGCCTTCTTCCCACTCCATACGCCGAAGCCGACCTTCAGGACGTGGCGCGATCTCGGGAAGATCGCCGTATGGGGAGGAGGTGTTGTGATCATTCTGACTCATTGCCGATACCCTCTTGTTCGCAGAACGTGAGATCTCTCAGGGCGCTGTCCAGCTCGAAGAACCGAGCCAGGACAAGTGTTTGGATGCCGGAGTGAACGTATGTCGTCTCCGGTATCCTTACTACGAGATCAAACTTCTGCTCTCTTTCATTGTAGCGATGACATTCCCAGCGACCGGCCGAGTAGGTGAACTCAAAGCCAATTTCGCGCGCCTTATCCATCAGTAGCTCTAATGTCTTCTCACAGTCATCACGTAGCGCCACGTAGACCGTCAGAAAATCGTCAGGGAAGGCGGCCACAAAGCTTATGAACTCGGGCACTCGAGACGCTTTGAGTGCATTTTTTGCGACGATCAGGCCATCGAGCTCCTCGGAGGCTGTGATGACCAAAGAGATTTCATCCGCCTTCGCGTCTGAGAACTCATCCAGCACCATATCTTGCGCAGATCTGGGGTATGCCTTGAGGATGCGAGCTGCCCTTATGGGACCGATTGATCTGAAGAAATCTGACCGTTCGGCCGACTTAACGAGTGCCTTGAAGACATCTAGGGTTCCGTCCCCATCCAAACAGGCCTCGGCCGCTTTAGATATCTCTTCAAGGACTTCGTCTCTGTCGTCTTTCTCCAGACTTATCTCGTCCAACACCTTTACTCCAATCACCTAACTATAATGCGAGACTGGATTCCAATCATAACCAGACCCGATAACTAATATATAGTGGTTTAATCTTGGTTATTCTTCGTGTCAACGGATAGAAGCAAGTATAGATGACGCATTTAACCCTACGTTAAGTCACATTCCGGGGGCTTTTTGAGGGGTGCAGGTCTCGATGAAAATCTGAATCGCTTCTGCTCTAGAGCTTAGCCGGTTCTTCTCTTCCATACTGATTTCAGCAAATGTCTGGTTGGTACCTTCAGGAAGGAAGTAGGGATCGAGATCGTGACCATTGTCACCTCGGGGAGTGCGTAGGAAGGACCCCGGAGTTTCACCAGTGAAGAGATCATCATGACCGTCAGGCCATGCAAGACAGAGAACCGTCTTGAATGCAGCCTTGATTTCCCCTTGGACGCCTTTTTCCTCAATCTCCCGCAGGATACGGTCTGCCGCAATTTTGTAGTCACGCCCTGCCTGGCCGTACTCGGTTCCCTCAATCTCCGCCCAATCTGCGGTATGGACACCAGGGCGCCCGTCAAGAGCGGCAATCTCTAGGCCACTGTCGTCTGCAAGGGCAGGGAGACCTGTTGCCTTGGCGGCCGAATGTGCCTTCAAACGTGCATTTCCAGCAAGTGTTTCTTCGGTTTCAACCGGTTCAGGAAGATCAAGGTCACGGGCAAATACGATTTCTATACCGGACCCGGAGAGCATATCCGAAATCTCGGCCATCTTGCCTTTGTTGTGGCTGGCCAACAGCATTTTGCTGCCAATGGGAAGGGGGCGAGGTATCATAAAATTCATATCTTTCTATGTCAGAATGCGTGCAATTTGGCGTCCAAAAGGAACCTTCAATCGGCCATATCTTCTTGAAGTCTTTGTATGTTTTCATCGAGGATATTCTTGCGAAGTAACATGATTGCTAGAATGCCATCAGACCACTTGCGCTTTGATAGTACGACGTCATTGACTTCGAACTGGCCATTATCAGCTGAAAATTTCATTGTAATCCATGAGGCTGGGGCTGATTGATACATGAGATCCCAGTCACCGATGCAGGTGATCGAATGCAAATATTCATAGGCCACTTGGTCATCGTTGAAATAACCGCCGTGAGTGAGGATTCCTGCCCCTGGAAAGACAACTTCCAGTTCTTCCGCAGTGGGCGCGGCATTATGCGTGAACTTCGGGAAGATGGCTTCGATATGATCCCGTGTGAAGAAGCACTGCGACAGGATGGTTGCTTTCGTGAATAGGTTTGGCGGGAGATGGCTGAGAGCAAATACCCTGGCCTGATCGAAGGAAGGCCCTCGTAGGAGGGAAGCTATATCACCGCCGGTTACATGGTCCCATCCACTTACGGTTGAGATTGCACAAGATACAGTCGCCAGCGCTCGCATACTCTCATTGGATCCATCAAACCATATGGCGGAAAGCCCGATGCTACCCAGTACTACACGCTTATCATTTGCCATCTCCGGTGGGATACCGTTGACCCAAAACTGAGTGTTAATAGCATCCCTGACATATCTTCCTAGATCATAGGGAAGGCGCTTCAAGATTTCGACCGCTCCGAGGGCTGCGCGTGGAGATTCGAATGCTGTACTGATATCCACCAAAGGCATTCGGCTAATCATACTGGTCAGATCTACCGCATCGATCTCTGCGTGAAAGGCACGAAGCGCCTCTACGCTACCATCACATCTTTCCGCAAGTTGCGCCAAACGTTCCAGGCAAAGGGTGTCATCTTGCGTAAGAGAAGAACCTGAAAAATCTTGTCCTTCCCTGTGGTGGTCGTCAGCTGTGAAATTACTCATTAAAATATGATCCCAAAAATATGATTTAGTTGCCGGTTATGGCAATGAGGCTTTCAGAGTTGCCTCGTACTCTTCGATACGCGCGCAGATTTTTATATGGAAACGCGCGTAGTTCTCATTCCGCCGGAGATCACGATCCGTGACTTCCTCGAGCCTGGAAAGGTCCATGTTCTCTTCCAGATCGGCACGCTTAACGTAGCAGCCGTCGATATTGGCTAAGACCTTAGCCTGATAAGCCTTGCGGCTCTCATCATCTTCCTTGGTCACTGAAAGGATGCAGTTCACAGAACGCTGAGAGTACCCCATATCCAGAAGAAGCTGTTTTGTCAGATAGGTGTCTTCAATCAGGTCGTGCCCGAGAGCGCCGATGATCAGATCTTCATCGTCGATGCCGTGCTCTTCCTGAAGACGTCGGGCCACAGCGGCAGGATGCAGGTGGTAGGGCTCTCCAGCCTTGTCCACCTGGCCTGCATGCGCCTCGATAATGAGGGCACTCATTTTATCTATATCACTCATGAGATCTTCCCCGTGCCTTGCTGTCCAATGATACAGCTAAAGTATCATCCCGATCATTCACTTGCTTAATTTGAAAACTATTCGTCATGCCGCACTCATACCAAAGCCACTTTTCGATAAAGTTAAGGTTCGGCTGACACTTAGGTTGAGGCAAAGAAAACAAACAAAAGCGGGTGAGCTTGCGCATGGCGGCGCCAGACGCTATTTTTTCTTAAACTCTCTGGGATAGATTGACCGGATACAATTTGGAAAGACGGGCCTATGCCTCATCAGGAAATAACAATGGGCGGACTAACCCCCAATCTCTGCTGCGCAAGATGTCAGTCTGGAAGCAACATCATGGATGACCCCAAAGGAGCATTCTGTGGCAGTTGCGGGCCATCGGTACCGGTGCTTGAATTGGAAGATGACGGTCAAATACCACCCAAATCGCTGATTGAGCGCCGCAGAAGCGCTCCTCAGATCGATTTGGAAGACTACCTAGCGGAGATCTCAGCAGAGCCACCTGCGCCCGCAATGTGACCTTTAAGGGGATGGTAAGGGCGTGTGTGTCTTCTGGCTGACCTTCATCGTCAACGAGGTTACGTCGTAGCCAAGATCTTCCGCTTGCATGATGAACCCGGGCTTTTCGATGATTGCCCCAGCTTCATCATCCCATTCAAAGTCGTCCTTGGAGATGAGTTCATAAAAGGCAAGGTTCAGGTCTGCCTTGTTCGCACCCTCGGCACCAAAATAACCCCGGAAATCCTCTCCTTCATCCTCATCATCGCCGAGACCATACCAGAGCAAAAGCTCACCAGGGTCCGCTTCCTGGGCCTCAGAGGGGGGCGCTTTCCCATCTTTTGTCGTCAGACTCAGGGAGAACGTATCTAGATCGTATCCACGCTTTTCGAGGTCATCCACAAAACTCAGTTCCGCACGAGGGAAGATGAATTGCATATGGGGATTGCCGTTCGAAAAGGTGATGTAACGGCGCCGGGTGGTCAGAAGTTCAAGAAAGCTGACATCCTTAGGGCATTGATCCCCGCGCGAGACCACAGGTTCTCCATCTTGGAAGGAGAATGTTAGTGTGTGAGCATCAGTGGCCATAGGATGTCCTCTTACTTATCAGGCGGGCATTGACCCATAGTCTGCCAGGCGCTTGGCGTTCAGGCTTTCCTCGCGCGCCTCGCGGGCTTTCCATACATCATCGGCGTTCGCTGTCTTGCCAAAAACCCGGTGATACTCGCGGATAGCCAAAGGGGCTTCACGGTTCACAGCCGGACGGCCACCACCAGAATAACGGCCCATAAGATCCAGACTTGCGCGCGTTTTCATGCGATTCATCAAATTCGAAATAATAATCATTGCCTGCTTCTCCTAATACTTGACTATCAATGCCCTACACAAGGATAGCTGTCAACAAGTAATGTAAGAGTTTGGCTTGCAAGTCAGCGATCAGTCGCCATTCAGTTCCTTGCGAACCTGCATCAAGATCTTGCCGAGATTGTTCTCACCAATGAGTTTGCCGCCCTCTTCGATGACACCCCAATAGGTGTCATCCCAGTCGTTAAGCTCCCAGATATAGGCGGTCCCGGTATTGAGTAGCTTGCCTGCGAGAAGAGGATGTCTGACATATTTTCGACGGGTGAGCTCAAGCATGATCCCATACTTAACTTCATCCCAGTCATCTCTCATTCGTAGTGTGCGACCTGCACGTTTGGCTTTTTTCGCGGTTTCGATTTGGGCAAATGCCTTGAGATCCTTGAGCCATTCTTCTTGAGTGCGCAGAAGGTCCCTCTGCGGCATCTTGGCAGCCTGGTAAGCGTGTTCGTTCGTTGGGAATTCCACCCCGTACATGGTGACCCGTGCGGAGTGGAAGTTAGAGAGGAACCTGTAAGGGCCTTGAAGGCCTCGGATCTCTTGAGCTTGGTTCACGGCTTACTCACAGCAGGTTGGAAGTTCATAATTTCTGGGCGCTGGTCTTCGAGGTACTCACGCAAGGCTTCAACATCAACCTCGATCTCAAGATCACTGAGTGGCTTGATGTGATCGACAGACGGACATCCAGCTTGCTTATAGCTTATCACGAGATCGTTGAGAGCCGGTGAGTAACCCGCCACCAACTCCTCGATGTCGCACTCCCCAATTTTCTCATTCATGATCCAAGCCCCGATGTTGAGGGCTCTCGTATCACCTTCATAAGTAATATTCACCGGGAAGGGCTGGATTCCTTGCGCAATCTCAGCCTGGGACATGAAGAAATTGTCACGGCGCATCGGCGTCTCTAAAGCCTCTTCCCGGGACATGAAGTAGGACTTGCTATCCAAGCGGATATTGGGGTTATTTGCCCGCTCCCAACCCAGTCGGCCATCCTTATAGCGGATCATCGTGCCGTTGTGAGCATCAGCCGCCACGGCCCAGCTGAGATCGGATACCTCACGATCATCGTTCCAAGTGGTGTAAAACCGCAGCGTGTCGGCCGACATGTCCTCAATCTTAGCCAAAAGATACGCTTTCATCTCCTCTGGTGAGGCGAACTCACTCGGGGACTTCTCCGACGTGTTCACGATGTTAGCAGGACCTTCAATTGCGGGTAGTCTGTAGGCGTTTTTTGAGAATAGTTTCACAATCATTTTCTGGAACTCCGTGTCCGATGGCAAGGGGGAGCATTATAAGCTCATGATGCCATGTCGCACTATACATGCAGAATTCAATTATTGGAAGGATTTACTTCGCGGTATCAATGATATGTGCTCTTTAATCTTGGAGAAACACAAAGTCTATTATAGTGCCGCTACAAAATACAGGTGATAATAATGATCTTTTCAATCCAAGTGCTGGTGGGGCTGGCCGTCCTGATCGCAGTGATCTGGTGGTCCAACAGCCGAACCCAAAAAGCTCAGGAAACTGTGCAAAAACTCCCCGACCTCAGAGACTACCTTCGGGTGAACGACCACGGTCTTCTTGCCTCGATCCGCACCATCGAAGCCCATATCGCAGATTGGCGGGCAAGAGAGAATGACCCAACTTATCGAGCGCAGGGCGCCGATGGCATAAAAATGCTGGCCAAGACGCTAGAGGCCCGCCAGGCGGCCGTGAAGGATCCAGAGGAGCTGGAAGTCATGGACCTCAAGTTCAACGATGAACTCACGCGGATGCGGGCATGGCTACAAGATCGCCTGGCAGTCTTGCCTCTTTTGGATGTGCCAGAAGGGACGGCAAACTAAGATGTTGAAGAATATGAAACCATTCTCCAAATTGGATTTGAAGCTTTTTCTCTATGTCTTCCTTGCATGCGCATTAGGGCCGCTGTGGCTCTTCGTAAGCACCCATGATGACTTTGATCAGAACTTGATTACAGTTTTGGCGGTTGTCACTGTTGCCAACTTCTCCCTTGATGCAAGGGGCCCAGGTATCTTAACGACCGCACTCGTTATCATTCTCGGTTTGGCAGGCGACTTCTTCGGACTGATTGTAGCCTCCTTTCTTGTCGTTGCCGAGGTGACCTGGATGCACGGCTTTGCGGTTGAGATCGTGTTGATCCTCATTTTTGTCCAGCTATTAGGTGGATTGCTCAGGATGAAAGATCGCTACGAAAAAGAACTACTTCGAGTAGATCCCGAACCATAAAAACAGTTAACGAAAATCATAAAACTGTTAACTTATCTATTGAAACGGGTAAAGCCAATTCCCATGTTAATACCATTAACACTCACTTATAAGGATGAAATAAAGTGAATTTTCAAGAACAGGCTCTTAGCGGAAGTCCTACCAAATTTAGTGAAAGCCTTCAGGCGCACATGGCCAATGTCTATAAGACAATGGCCGGTGGCATCTTCCTGACATTCGTGACCGCGTGGCTCTTCGCGAACACCCCGGCACTCTTGTCGCTTATTCTGGACGTGAAAACCGGATCCCCCACAATGCTGGGCTGGATCGTGATGTTCTCCCCACTGGCTTTGGTTCTCCTTATGGGCTTCAAGATGGATAGCATGTCGCACGGAAAGGCGGCCGGTATCTTCTACCTAATCTCGGGCCTCATCGGTGCCTCCATGTCCTCGATCTTCTTGGTCTATACGGACTTCTCCATCGTTCAGGTCTTCCTGGTGACCTCCATCAGTTTTGCGGCCCTTAGCCTTTATGGCTACACATCCAAGAAGGACCTTTCGGGCATCGCGTCCTTCCTGTTCATGGGACTCATCGGTATCGTGGCCGCCTCCATCCTGAACATCTTTATCGGGTCCGGCGCCCTCCAGTTTGTGATCACGATCATCGGTGTTCTGGTCTTCGCTGGTCTTACAGCGACTGACACCCAGCGCATCAAGTCTGACTTCATCAGAACGGGAGGGGCGATCAGCCCGGCCGCCGAAGCTTTGGGTCTCTACCTGAATTTCATTAACCTCTTCCAAATGCTTTTGTCATTGATGGGCGAGCGCGAATAAAAGAACTCAAAATCTGATCGGAATAATGGTCGCGGTGAATTTTCATCGCGGCCATTTTTGTTATTGGATTTCTTGGCGTCTATATGATTAGAAAATTATAGGCTGCTGGAAAAATGAAAGACACTTATGCAAGAAGAAAAGAGATCAGACACAATGTTCTCTTAGCAACCGCCTTGGGCGATAGCCTTGGTTTACCGTTCGAAAATCTAAGCCGATCTCACGTAAATAGGATATTCCAGAAAACTGCGATCAAGCAGATCATGCTTCCAAGCGGTGAGGCACTCTTAAGTGACGGCACAGAGCATGCTCTGCTAACAGCACGCTCTCTGGGAGAAGCAAATGATGACCCAAAGCAATTTGAAAGAATTTTAGGTCGACAGCTAAAACGGTGGTTTATGGCGTGCCCTCCCGGCATCGGGGGCGCCACCCTTCGGTCGTGCTTTAAGATGGCCTGTGGAGTGGCTCCCAGCAGCTCTGGTGTTAAGTCTGCCGGGAATGGTCCTTTGATGCGCGTCCCCGTGATTGCGGTCAAGTATCGTGAGCACCCGAAAAAGATGAGAGAGTTCATCGGAGTCTCGACAAAGATCACGCATACGGATCCCAGAGCCGTCGTAATGGCTTTGTTCCTAGCCGATCTTATAGTCCAAGCCTGCGATGGTCCCTTGTTATGGACCCAAGTCAAATCAACCCTTGATCGCGCCTTGAACGATTTTGCATGCCCTCAAAATCATGTAGCCGAGATGCAGTCCATGATGAATGCTATCGATCAACATGATCCCAATACAGCCGATCCGGAAGACGCGATGAAATCCATAGGGTGCCGCAAAGGTGTAAGTGGTTACATCCTGCACTCAGCCTTCGCTGCGGCATGGTTTGCTGTCAGGGCGAATGGAGACGTTCGGGAAGCGATCCGGCTATCTATAGAAGCGGGCGGGGATACAGATAGCGTCGCTGCCGTCGCGGCCGCCCTTACATCTTGCTCTCCACATGCTGTTATGCCGAACCCCTTAGACACGTCCTACGCAGGCTGCATTGCAGGCAACGGCATGCTTATCAATCATTCAGTACCACTCTGTAATGAAGAGCACCTTCTGCGTGACCTGAATGCATATCCAGAACCGACTGTGCACGACATGTTCAAGGATAACATGCGCGCATGGCGGGCACTTCTGCGTCATATTTTATGGAGACGATTATTCTGAAGTCTACTAAAAAATAAGAGGGCTGCCGATATCCCTATCGACAGCCCTCTTATTTTCAGACGGTCTGTGTCAGGCCGCCGAAAGATTCACCGCGCTGGTTTTTCCATTGCGGCCATCTTCGAGGTCATAGGAAACTTTTTGGTTGTCTGCGAGGCCAGTCATTCCGGAGCGCTCAACCGCAGAAATGTGAACAAATACATCTCCGCCGCCAGCGTCGGGGGCAATGAAGCCATAACCTTTTGTCGTGTTGAACCATTTTACAGTGCCAGTAGGCATTCGTCTTCTCCTTGATTTTTCCGCCAAATGATTAAGGCGAGTCCACGACCCACGAGTATCGAATTAGCGATTTCATAGAAGAAGTCTTTCGTCGATAGTGTAGCCGTAGGACAAGCATAAATGCTAGCCTTAAACAAAAGCAAGCATTTTTTATGCAGTTTTTATTAAAAATCTATCGGTTCACTCTGGGAGTGCCTGTAGCGGTGAACTATCAGCTAATTTTACCGCAAACAGTTTCAGCAGAGCCGTTTCTGGGAAGGGACGCACCTCGCGGCAATATGGAATTAACGACGGATCCGTCTTGGCATTCTACTGAGTAAGCTCCATTTAATCCAAATCTAAATACGCTGCTACCACTAGGTTCGTGGTCATACTGGATCTTCGAAGTGCTTTCTGCCGCGAAGGTTAGTGCCATTTCGGTAAAAATCTGACCCTGAGCATTGCTTATCGCAACCGCACCGTACGCAATAACCGGTCCTGATACCACTGCCGCTGCCGTAATCAATATTCGAAGTATGTTCTTTTTCATCACATATGTCCTTTAATTAATGATCTGTACCCTGAGATTATATAGTTCTCCGGGATCGTTTCGTTTTCACCTACAAGGTACTTGCGATTATGCGCAAACCGCTCCCAGGCGCTGTCTTTCATATGGCACATCGTAGACAACTCAAGATCAGTGCAGGCGCCATACTGCTGATAGATATCGTTCAAAAATTCGCGTGTCTCCCGATGAGACGTCGGGACCGAGAAGGACACCGCACCCTCATCGCTTCCAGGGGGTACAATCTCCTTTTTCCCGTGCGGCTTCAGAATACGGTACATGGACGGAAATATTGGCCCATACTTGTAGCAGACTGGTTCTTCATTCAGGAGACTTACGGTCTCTGCCTTGCTAAGAAAGCCGTTATAAAGATGAGCACTATAGGCGATGAACGTCAGCTTTTGCAGCTTCATATGAGACGCAGGCCCATGCTCCAGCAGGGTGTAAGCGACCTGTAGGGACGAGTATCCGTTTCCCGTGGACATAGCTTACCCTACATCCGTGAAGTCGGCATCTTTCAGGGCAAACTCGCGCTCTGCCTGCTTGTCGACATCAAAGGCCAACATCAGCCAACCCATCTCAGGGTGCCACTCAGTGTTGCCGTAGCGCACTGAGATCGGAATGATCGTGCGAACGGATGTCTCACCGCGCCAGTTCTTGTATTTCATCTGAACTGGTGGCTGATCTAAAGTGATTTTGTTATCTGACATAAACTATCTCCAAAAATATGATTTCTTAAATGGTTGATTTTGAAAGCCGAGGTTCAAGGGCCTTCATCTCGTCTGAGAGAGCGGAGAGCTTCGTTAGCACCCATTCCTGAAGCCGGGAGACCGTCTCCGCTTTCTGATTTGAAATGCGAGGCTCACTCATGCGGGTCATTGAAGCAGGGGGCGTACAAACAAACCCCTGATGGCTATCCGGTTTGATCGTCCATACCCCAACAGGGGAAACCACATACATTCGGCTGGGGACTCTGGGATCTCTCGACCAAGACACCAGTAAAGAGGAGAGGGAAGCATCGATATCCTGCACAACACACGCCACAAGCTCCTGAGCGGCCGCCTGAGCGCCTTCAAGGCTGTCTCGGGTGAAGTGACCGCCATCCCGGCTATCAGTGACCACATGCCCCACCATGTCATCCGGGATCACGCAGTAGAACTCAGATCGCCTAATGGACTGCGTGATGCGGAAGTCTCCAAAACCGGTGGGGGCAACCCACATTCCAGGCTTGGGGCCATCTTTCCAGATAAGAGGTTTGATATCAGGCATCTCAGTGATCCGTTCTCTCTTTACCTATGAAATAGGTGGCGACCTGTAAGAAAAGGTTCTCTGTCGCGTCGCAGATGTCCTCCTCAGTAGAGGCATGGACCTCCTTGAATACACCAAGGTTCTCTCGAACGATGGCTGGTAGGCTCGCAGACCAGATGGTTTCCTTTAGATCCGCAGGAGCGACTGTGAACCGGCCAAGGGGAGTGTCAGCATGCAGATGGCCACTGTTTGAACACCGCTGCCAAACAAACTTGGGGTAACCCTCATCGTCGATCATATTTTCGAAAAGGGAAGATACGCTTACCAAGCAGGAACGAGCGAGCCTGGTCACTTCCTCCATAGCGAGATCGCGAAGCTCTTTCCAAGAAATTGGGCCAGGGAAGTGATTGGCCGCTTCCTTATCATACTGACTGCCTTGAAGCATGAAGCCAGCAGCGCCATCTTTAGCGCTCAGAAATCCGACCAGCCAAGGACCCAGATCACTATCCAACCGCTGTGCAGAATAGCAGCCTTTGTCTTTCTGGCTAGTAAAGCGAATGGAGGGGCCCGACAAGACTGAGCGGACGTGAAGAGACAGCCGCGTTTCCGCACATTTCTTCGCTGCCTCTTCACTCTCCCGCACGAGATTATAACGTTCAATGACACGCGCTGGGGTGCCTAAGCTGATGGCTTCCGGCACATTCACAACGAAGCTTCCTTCGGTGTTTCTTAGCTCGAAATCACCTACAGGGGTGCGCGCCCGCTGAAGTAATCCATCGTCTGCGACGACCCATTCGAACGGACGTAGTACTTGGTCAACTCCAATTTTGATCAAGGCCTGCACACCTAACCCCCTTAAGCTGACAGCTCAGCAATAAGGTCTCGGATGAAACCTTCAGCTTTCTGGGTGCCATCATCGAAGTCGACACAGCTGATTTCGTGGACCACTCCGTTGAGAGGGGGCGTACACATGTACATTTCGTTGCCAATAAAACGACGGGCGACGGTAAAGCGGCCCAGAGGGCTAACAGCCTCCCAAGTATCCACCGCAGTTGTGGTGTTTCTTTCCCAATGAAGGCTGCGCACCTTGGCTTCGGTCTTCTCGTTATTCTTGCTCATGCTCGTTGCCTCTCTTGATCAGCTATCTGCAAGGAGGCTGCATGCCACGCTAAACAGATGCTCGGAGGCGAACTCTTTGGCTTCCTCAAGGGTCTCGCGAGACGTATAGATAACCTTACCCGCCAAGAAGGGGGTGGCGATCTCGTAGGGGCCTTCGTATCCGCTGCGAGTGATCTGATAGCTGCCAATCACCGGGTGACGGGCGTTCCAAGATTCATGGAGACCTTGGGAAGACTGAACCCAGTCCAGGACTACCGGACGCATCTGACGAGGAGCGCTGGGCGTTGCTATGTTAGCCAGTTCCCGAGCACGGATTGTGGCTGCCGCCAGCGCTTCCATGCCCTTGTCTGTTTTAGTTGAGGTTGAGGTTGTCATCATAATTCCTTGTTAGAAAACGAATTTACAGAAGTTCATAGTGACCGATGTACGGTGCAAGATGGTTGGCATCACCAAAGATCCAGCCACAGGTATCAAGCGGCATTGTGGTGCCTACAGAACCGTCAATGATGGGGAAACTCGGGTCGTGGATGATCCCAGTAGGATTGGAAACCAGCGCCTTCGTCAGACCATAGATTTCTTCCATCGGCACCTTGAGCACGATCACAGTACCGAAGTCGCCCTCGCACTGGTTGAGCCACTGATCGTAGAGGTTTGCCCATTCGTCGCCCCACTGCTTATTGCAGTAAACACGCTTCATCGAGGCGCTTTGAGCGTGCATGGCTTGAGCAGCAGGCTTACCGCTGTCTTCTACAAGCGATCTCACGTCATCGCGAACCAGCGCATACACTCGATAATCTGTTTCATCAGCCATAATGGGCCCCATCTACCATTGAATTTCGTGAATTAATAAGGATAGATGGGGCTTCAGTCAACTCTAATCTTGGATTAACCAAGGATAGTCTTTAACTCAGGGCATTTTTCTGCATGCCAGGTCACAACCTCGTCACTTACCTTCTTAGCAACATAGCAGGCGTGGGCATCGTCTATGGTGCTGTAGGCATGCGACTGCCATGCCTTATAGGCATCGTCATACTCAGCAAATCTGCCAACAACATGCAGCTTGTCTGGGTCATGAAACTCCAAGGTGCCAGGCATCTTCAGCTTGCCCCCAAATACTACATAATCTTCAGTCGCCATACATCTCTCCATGATATCTATGTTTTCTCGTGAGGTAACAATTTTGCCTTAAGGCAGCTTTAATGTGAGAAGAAATAAGTAAAATCCACTCAGTCGTAGAGAGTCTTGATAACCTAGTTAGGACAGGAGATCTCTCATCTCTTAGGTATTGACTAAGAAAGAGAGAGATTTTGGAGACAATAGATCATCGTTAAATCAATATTATTCATGTTCTGCCATTATTAAGGGGACACGAAATTACAGGACACACACATGAAACTTATTGTCGCCTTCACTTCCGTTCTTGCTCTGGCAGCTTGCGCGTCTTTCACCCAAACCAACCCTTCTGAAGCAGCACCGCAGGAAGCAGCACCGCAGGAAGCAGCACCGCAGGAAGCAGCACCGCAGGAAGCAGCACCGCAGGAAGCAACCGAATTGTTCGAGGCATGGAACGCCACAGAGTGGGTGGTTCCTAATGCAAACATCACTCAGGTCTATGAGGCTGTTCTTGCTGGCATGAAACATGCAGATATCGGCGTTCAGTTGAACAATCCTGCGGATGGATACGTTCAAGGTAAATCCACGGCCGTCCACGACGCAGAGGTTAACACCTTCTTCTCGGAGGAGGGTGATAACATCCGTGTGCTAATGTCTGTGACCGGATCAAAAACCGACACAATTAAAGCCTTGGATGCCAAGAAAACGACAAAAATGATTATGGATCAGTTCCGTGAAGGCTTCGACAAAAAGATGAAGGGCCGCTAAGTAATGAAGAGATCATACTTGGTGGCCGCCATGCTCGCAGGGCTTGCTATGGCGGCCTGTACGAACACAAAGACTGACATTCGCTCCGAGAAGACCATCAAAAAGATCGCATCATGCCCGAACCAGGTAGAAAACCGGCAGCGCCTGTTCGCACTCAAACAGGGTTTTTCAGACGCTGATATTGAAGTCAGGCAATCGGATATCTGTTCCGGATATATTTTTGGCGTGGCTCAATCGGACAGTCCATATTCTGGCGCCCAAGTGCGGGCGAAGTTCACCCACAGTCCTGAAGATGATGCTTCCATCGAAATTGGCATTACAGGAGTTAAGGACAATGATGCGAAAGCTAATCTATCGCGCGTCATTCGGAATGGATATCGAGATTACCTGAAGGCGCCTTACTAGAACTTAGGGGAGGGCGCCTCTTCCGCATAACTAGTCCGGATCACTTCGCCATAGAGGTGATCCGGGTCTGTCTGATCGGTACACTTGGCGGTAATCGAGAAACACTCCGGGCCAGATATCGAAACCTCACTATGGAAGGCATTAAGCGCCGCATCTTCGATGCCATAGTTGGTTGTGTCCTTGTCGGCACCCTCAATGATCACCAGGTAGCGCCTAGCTACCGTTAGGCGGCCTGTCAGATCCAAGTCATCGTGATGCATCTCACTAGGTGCCACCAGGGGCTCTACTGATACCTCAACACTACGTACGGGATTTCCCTCAGCATCGAGACGGGGGGTCCGATTGGCCTTATAGGTGAAGAACTCATCATTGCTCAGTATTTCAAAATCTTCGCAGATCGAACCCTGACCATCAACGATCTGGTCTACTTGGAAGCCATTGATGTCGACATACCTCACCACTTTCTTTTTGGCCTCCATAACGCGCTTTACCGCTGCATCAAGAAGGGCTGGATCCGCGTCCGCTCTCTTTGTGTCCCGCAGTTCCATATCTGCCTTATGGTACGCTCGATACCCTTTCCTGACTTCTTCCGCACAAGCCAGAATCTTGCCTTCGATTTCAGATTTTGACCGGGCCATGACCGGCTCGTAAACCTCATAAATTGAAGCGCCGTCATCATGACGAGATAGAAGCCAGAATTTTTGCATCAGAAAACCTCAGTTACATGCCCGGGCGGGGCGTATAGAGCGGCAGGGTGTAGGAACCCAAGTTATCACGGAAGTAACTACTGCTAATCTTAGCATTATCGATCTCATCGGCCGTAGCTGTCCGAATGTGAAAATCGAAGTCGGAAACACAGTCGATGTGCCCTGATTTTTCGACGATCTCTTGTGCCTTTTTGACGGGGTCAACGTCGGCCTCATCACAGGCGACGAGCTTCATGAAATACATACCGTCCACTTTACAGTTTCCGTCTGAATCAACATCGTTTTCGTGAAGCATTTCTTCGTCGGTCAACATAGTGACCTCAACGACCATGTGATGTTCGCTATAATCAGTCATATTTTCTATATCCATTTCATCCAATGACTATGTATCTAGACGACGGTTTGCATGACACCAAAACACTCATCATACCGGAAACCATGAATTAAACTGTGAAAGCAACATGCCCTACTAAAGGGTATTTCGCTATGTCTTCCACAGGTTCTCTCTTTGGAGAAGATAATCTTACCAAGCACCACATTGAAGACATCATCCGCGTTTTGAAGAGAATGTCTAATAAGGTCGATAAAGGTGACCTGGACGCCGACCTGCTTCCCGATCATCAACACGCCACCAAGCTACTATCTAGTCTGGGGATGTCTCTCAATGGCATTGATGACAAGGATGCACGTGGCAGAATTCTTTCATATTTTCTTCAACGTATCGGGCAGCCCATAGAAGGAGAAGCTCTACGCACAATCGCCGGTATATCAGAATGGCCCAGGCGCATCAGAGAGCTTCGCGTTGAGCTGGGGTGGAAAATCAAAACCCAAAAGACCGGCCGACCAGATCTCCCAGCCGGGGTATACGTGCTAGAGAGCGCAGAGCAAGACGAGCCGCACGACCGGGGCATCAGTGATCAGGTAAGGTTAGAGGTGCTACAGAGGGACCAGTCGAGGTGCCAGCACCCAGGATGTAACTGGTCTACCGCAGATCGATCAGAAGGGGACCCACGCTTCACCATAGAGCTCCATCATATTCATGAGATTGCGGATGGCGGCAGCAATGAGGTCGAGAACCTAATATCAGTTTGTAACGTACACCACAAAGCGATCCACTCTCGTAACCCAGCAACTCTAGCCTGGCTACGAGAGTGGTCAAAGACCTGAAATTTAGGATCAGTCCCAGAACCAGATTTCCCCAAGATACTTCTTCTCGAGGCGGGGGACATCTACTTCCTCATAATCGTCGATCTTCATTATCTGTCGCTCAGCACGTTTCCAGTCACGACGACGCTCACGACGTGTCACTGCCTTCACTTCTGGGTTCCAGAACCGGAATGATTTCCCATCACGACCGGCGAGGTTATCTTCCCATTCTTTTACGTCTTCTTCTGTCCAGGAAAAGAAGAACTGGGGGAAGTTTCGTTTTCTATGTGTTCGGGCCATTTGGCTCTCCTTAGGTTGTTACCTAACGGACGCCATCCCAACTCCAGTAATTCATATAATTTATCCTTTACAACTCATTCTAGTATAAGTCGAGTAAGTTAATACATCAAGTTCAAGTATAGGAAACGGCCACCCCATTTCTGGAAGTGGCCGTTCGGAACAGTAAGGTTATAAGCCTAAGACCACCTTATTCGTTGGGCGCCAAATCATTTTTTGGGTTATAGCTACATCTAAAGCTATTCTTCATCCAGGTCTTTCTTTTACGCAGATGGCTTAACGCGCCTTTATCGCTCACAGCAATCTTGAAATAGTGACGAATGAAGGTAACTCCAGCTGCAAACATAATAGACACAAACATAAGGCCTAACAAATCTGATCGCACCATTGCCTTATCCGCATCCATGAGGAAACCGATAGCGAGGCAAACCGGGAGAATAGTAGCGGGAATACCTGCAATCAAAGGTATATAAAGGTCTACACTTTCATAAATTTCAACTGCCCTCTTAGGACTCATAATCTCTGCTTCAGCGTAAACCAATGGGCCCTTCATTGTGCCTGCATCAAAGAACTGTGCAAAATGCCAATTTCCATCGCTTTCTTTGATGTAGAACGCCTCACCTTTGGATACTTCCAATACTTCACCCAGAGGCAGGAAAAACATCCGTCCCGAGTCCTCTGGTTCGCATCTTAGCTCCCAAGATATAGTGGCATCAATTGTTCCGAGAGAATTAGGGACGTCATCCGCCGTTATTTCGATAGGACCAGAAGATTTCTTCTGGGGATTAGCTGTCTTCTTTGTCATCTTATACCTCAAGTAATTTTCGTATACGATTGCATTGATATAGAAAATTCATTTCTACCGAATTAATGTATTCGAAAAATCCATCGACCAGTGAAATCAGGTGAGCAATACTGAAGTCCACCTATAAAAAAGGGCGTCATTAACATATGACGCCCCCTCATATTATATATCTTAAGCCGTAATCTCATCCATCGGTATATCGATTTTTCCACACGGGATGTAGGGACTGTTTCTGCTCTCAATCATTTTCAATTTTTGGATTGCACAATCATCCTTAGAACGTGATTCCCAAATATCCTTGAGGCCACCAGCACCCACCAAGAATAAGAACACGCTCACGAGGGTGGCTACTACGACTTGAAATGGTGACCAAGTCTCCGCAGCTGTTGGTAGGCCAGATTGCGAATGATAATTCGCTGCAAACAATACAATCAGTGGAGCGATAACACACCATCCAAATATAAAATAAAATATCCCGGAGTCGCCACCAAGGGACTTATATACTTCCGTCGGTTTACGGCTTTTCCCCTCCGCATAAACTACCGGTCCGATCATTGTCCCTGGTTCATAGAACTGAGCTCCGTACCAGCTGTCACGTCCTTTGATGTAGTAAGCCTTACCCTCTGGGACCCGCATGGTCTCACCTTCGTCAAGAAAGTATGCCGTGCCGATATTATTAGGCTCGTTTACCTCCCATTTAATTGTTGCATTCACCTGGCCCTTGGGGGCAAGCACCGCCTGCTTCGGCAGCTCCCGTCCAACTGGAGCAGAGGTGTCTTTGACTACCGTTTCATCGCGCATAATTATTGCCTTCCATAATTCCCTAAACAATACGATGCGCAACCTATACTAGGTTGCGATTTCATTAGGTTTAAGTAACTATGGAAAACTGAGCATGCGGAGTTGGCATGCCGTAGACAGAGGGCAGGGGTGTCGTTCCGAGTGGCTTAAGAGGTGCCAGACGTTTTTACTTTGGCGAGTGCTGACTTGGCCACTTTGGCATCGTTCGGACGTGCATCACCATGGACGCGCTCGAACAGATCGATGGCTTCTCGCAATATCGATACCTCAACATCAGTGAAAGACGTACCGTCATCTCCTGTGATTGCAAACGATCTGGCGCCAAGCCGTGATAAGAATAATCGCAAGGCCTCTTGAACATCTTCCGGTAAGGTCTCAGGAAGGCGCAGGGCGTTATCATCAACAACGTCAGGGCGCATTGCGCCCTCTCCCGTCAATAGCCATGCAAGATCGCAGTTCAGCATCTTAGAGTAGCGCAGCGCCCAAGGAACGGGGATGCCGTTCCGGCTTTTCTCGTGGGCATTGTAGGTAGTTTTACCGACCCCTAAGGCCTTGGCAAACTCTGCTTGGGTTTTGTATCCCGCCGCCAGCCTTGCGTGTCGAAGGCGCTCGGCTACGCCTTCGATGATGAAGCTAGGAAGTTCATATTCTGCCATCAGTGGGGTGCTTTCACGAGCCATTATCCGTGTACAGTGCTCTCACATCAAAGCTCTAGTGTCCACCAAGAATGGATGAAAATTTTTGCCTTTACGGTTCGATTACGCTGCCCGAGACAATTTTTTGTTCCGTTGCGCTGCATTCTTAGAAACAGAGATGGAATGCTGCGCAACAAACTCTGCGCCCTGCTCGACTGAAGAGGTGCTTTTCTTTGCAAGGGCCTTCATCTGATCGTTCATGCCCATAACCTTTTCAATCACGCATGATGAATTGGCACTCTTGCTCATCAGGAAGCTAAAGCCATAGGATTTGCCTGCATGATCCTCCTGTTGATCGATATCTGGATCTGAGAGTTTGTAGAAGAACGCCTGCAACTCATCCTTCGCGCCTCGCGTCTGAACATCTGCCAACTTGAATGAGAAGTCACCGTCAGGCATCTTGTCATTCAAGATATCTTCAGCACGATCCAGAATACGTTCGACGAACTTGTCATTAGAAATTCCGTCAGTACCTTCGGACTTCCTTACGAATGAATCGTTAGCCTTTCTGTAAGAACCAACTACGAGGAATCCCAAGACTAGAGCAATGATAGCAAAGACCAGGTAGCTTCCACCACCCCGCTCGTTGGCCATAATAATAAATGATTGAATGACGCCGAGAAGCATCAAACCCACCAAAGCTTTACCAATAAGACGCATTATACCGATCCTAGTTTTAATAATGTGCATTCCACTTTAGAGGGATGTTATAAGTCTGTAAACAACCTAAACAACACTCTTGAGAAATCCAGTGGATCTGCGAAATTGGCAGCCATCCTTGAAAAGGCAAACTACAAAATCAATGAGCGGCCTTCACACCACCAGGTGTAATATACGGGCTCGACTTGCTTTCCGCCTTCTTGATCGCTTTGATGGCATATTTACTGTTGCTCTTACACCGCAATGTAACAAATGAAATCCAGACGCCGCTAACCAACACCCACAATGTCAAAAGCATCAGGCTTATGAATAGTATGGAAAGTACTCCCCCAAATCCGATAGCGTGGGATACGTTGAGGGACAGTGCGTAAGAGAGAATGCCTCCACAAACAGCGAACGGGACACCAACCACGAGTGTGGCGTTTCCACCCAAATCCTTCATATAGACATCTTTTATGCACCCGATCTTTGCCTCGGCATAAACGACGGGACCGGTCATTTTACCGTCTTCGAAGAACTGAGCATGATACCACTTGGTATCACCTTTGATGTAGTATGCCGTGCCGTTTGGAACTTCCATTACTTCGCCTTCATGAAGGTAGAAAGCCTGGCCGGGATTATCCGGATACTCAACCTCCTTCTTGTAGGTCGCCTCGATCTTACCTCTAGGAACCGTAAAAGCCTCAGGAGTAAGCTCAATCGGCCCATTAACTTGATCATCGGTCATCTTATAATCACTCATATTTAATATCTTATCATCTTGTTCATTTACTCCACCTACTAAGGATGAAATTACCAAAAATCCACTCAGTTGTAGAGGGTAACGTCCCTTCAGAGAAAGGGGGTGTCGATATATTGATTGTGGATCTCGAGAACATTAGAGGCTCGGAACTTCACCTCTCCATCCGTAAAAGGTGACTCCAGCAATCCGATATAGGCAAGATCGCGACCGCGCTGCTCGCATCCGATCAAGCGAACCCAGATATCGCCGATAGTCCAGTTCGGGTTCTTTACCCCAAGGCGCACACGGGCCTCCGTATGCAGGTAGCGAAACCCTAGGGGATGATACTCATCTGAATAGAGCTTCTCCAGATCAGGTTTAGGATCTCCGTCATTCGGGCAGAAGTCGGTAAGATCAAAATCACTGAGACGGGCCACGTTAATACGCGCGGCGCCAGCTTCCGTGTTACGGTAAGCGTAGTAGGCCTCAAAGGTGATCCACCACTCGCTGGTAGCTTCGATGGTCACACATTGACCGTCGACACGCATATTGAGCAGGGAGAGGGGCATGTGAGCCTCCTTCTCAGGCGTTGATACCATCCCCATGACATGCACCATTTCGTGCACCAAACCGTCGATCCCGCCGGTCTCCTCAGCAATATTGGTATGGAGCTTGTATTGGATCATCTCGACCAGCTCATGAACGGGTATAAAAGGCGTGTCCTTTGAGTCCTTGGCTACAAAGATGAACTGAGTAGGGGTAGCCATAGGATCAGCATAGGTGCCGAACCGGACGGGATGAAGGAACTCGCCATCAACTTCGAAACGTACCGGTTTCAACGCGTTTGGCTCAAGAGCCTTAAGCAAAGAGCCAACGGTCGGAAAATTATGATTTTCGAAATACATGAATACACCTTATTTGTTAAAGAAATTATGCATCAATTCAGGTATAATTGTCAACTAATCATGTGTTCTGGTTAGGGGATCACTACCATCTTATTGAGTAAAATAAATACTTTTCCACTCAGTTGTAGAGGGCGCCTATACCTATTAAGCAGCCAACCACCCAGATCCAATTGTCAGAACGCTAAGAAAAAGAAGGGTAGGGTGCAAAACAAAAGCAGGCGCCCGAAGACGCCTGCTGAGTAGTTTATGTCCTAGGCTTTAGTAGAAGCCTTGTCCGGGGACAGGTGCTTCCGGATCAGTATTATGCTCTTCTGCCATATACGTCAGCTCGTCCTGATAGTCGGCTTCATTGACCAAGAAGGGGGTAGTGGGCCAGAGATACATGACATCACCGCTCATACCGTCGTTCACGAGCATGAAGGACATACCGTCCAATTCAGCTTGCTTGATCTGCACGCTCCCTTCACCTGTATTCGGAGCACGGCCATACATCGAGGCAACCGCGACAGAGGTGTTTTCGGAAACCTCTTTCTCGACACCACCAGCTGCTTTGATCAGGTTCAGCATTTCAGGTGGAGACATGCTGTGATCTTCACCGGTATCATAGTCGTAATCGCTATGACCCATGTTCATGTGAATGTCCTGCATCGGCGTCTGGGTTGCACCTGCATAGATCAGGCGGGCCCGCTGATAGATCGCATCCCCCATGCCTTGCATCATAGAGCTGCCCAGATCGCGCGTACCTTCGACAACTGCACTCAGACCGGGGTGCGCTTTAATAAACGCTTCTTTGGTCTGCTTTTCGTGGACCGGAGACAGACGTACACCTTCTCCAGGTAGCTCATCAGGCAGCGGGTTCAGAGTGTTGTTCAGCAGGACAGCTTCACGCATCGCGCCTGTGACGGCATACTCAGCGTCGGCCGCATCGATCTTAGCCTGATACTTTTTCAGGATACCCTTCAGGAAGGGGCGGGGGTCACGTGCCAGCTTGTCAGCATTCGCAATCAGACGCTCACGTGTCTGCTGCACGTTGAGGCTTGGTTTACCAGCTGGATTGACAACCACATTCTCGTCGGAGTCCACGAAAACCATGTCCCGGATAATAAAGGCCTCATCCTTTTTATCGGTGTAGGTTTCTTCATAACCATCTTCGTCTTCTTCGGTATAGGTGTCAGAAAGCTGACCATCATCGTCCATGCTGACGACATCACCTTGATCGTTCACGCCAATGTACTCGGCATCGGCATATGTATCGAAGGCAGGCAGGTGTTGGCTGAAGCCATGGATGACGTTGGGATCCTCAGCCGTCAGGCCAGCTTCCTCAAAGGTAAAGACCCCAATGTTATCTCCGGCCGTAATTACAACGGCGCCCTTTTCAGCTTGCTCAGCACTGATGGTCAACACCTCTCCGTTATGATCGACATATTCACCCGCTTCCGTAAAATAGGCCCGGGCGGTGCCAGAAGCGGTGCGCCGCTTCACCAGCATGGCTGTATCCTGGATGCCTGCTTCTTCAAGCGCCTTAAGTGTCTGCTCTTTCATTATCAAAGTCTCCTATAATCAAGATCGGATATCAGCCAAATGATGCAAACATCCATGAATAGAAGAAATCTAAACATAGATGATGCTAAAATAAACCCCTTAATCATGAAAAGTTGACAAAGAAGGAATAAAACTTTTCCACTCAGTTGTAAGGGAGTCTCCACCTGGAAAGAATAAACCACTCGCCAAGCCGCCACGCCGATTACTAAGAAGCACAAGAGCAGGTTGCCGATTTCACCGTAGCGCGCACTTAAATAAAAAACAGGAGGCAGACATCATGAGCCAGAACACCAAGATCACCTATCGCTACACCGATCACGCCGGGTACAGTGCCCAGAGCCATATCATCCTGGAAGGCACCCTATCTGTCGCTGAGATAGGCGAGATCATTTCCTGCCTAGACAACAACAGCGTTGGGATTGAGCTGGGCACCGATGAACTTGGATACTTCATTCCAGGTCAGATCGGCCTAGACGACATTCAGGAGCTGGTGGGCAACCCCGGCCGTCCATGGGATGAGGACGACCACCCATTCCACGCTCTGATTGGCATCGAAAAGACAGATGAGGCTCCCACAATGGGGCGTACCGCTGCTTGGTTCGCTGAACAGATCCAGAAGACCCGCTGGGATTGGAGCTATGAGAGACCTGACATGGGGTCAGACCAAGGCTACGGCATGTGAAGATACGAAAGCTAACATTGCAGCGCTGATACGCTTTTTGGCGCGGTGATCCTGGCTTTTCGGCTTGCACGAGCGGCCTCGCTAGCAGCCCCAATTTTAGGATTGGCGCTCACATACAGTACAGCCGCATCCACGTCCTCCTGAACCAGACCCGGGAAACGGGCGTAGGTTTTTTCGATCCCATTATCCCGAAACTCTTTCGCGATATCGAAGGCACAATATTTCTGCTTTCCAAGAGTGGGAGCCTGCCAATCTGCATTGGTATCAAACGAGATACGCTGAAACGAAAGGATATTGGTGTTCAGATCGGCCATGGCATCGCTCACACGATTTCCGAAGCGGATCTTCATGCACCCGCTATCGATCACCAGGTCTTGTGCGACTTTAGGGTCGACCCTGAGCTTATCCCAGTTCTCTGCGCAGAAATTATGGACCATGACAACGAGGCGTGACCGAAAAGGTGACGTGAATTTTTCTCCCTCATCGATAATGAACGGGATCACTGGAATGACCGAAAGCTTCAAGGCACGGCTGCGGTATCTGCGCGCAATAGCTTGTTCCGGAAACCATTCATTCCCAATACGGTTCTGAACATGGTCATGGTCGAACCCAAGAACCACTGACGCTTCCTTGAAAGAAATCACCGAGTTTGCCCCGAAGCCTTCATATGTTCCAATGTTCAACATGCGATATCTCTCTTTCTCAACTCAGGTGCTCTGGAGGTGTTCTTCTTTGGGTTTATTGGGAACCCCCTTAGGGCGCCCGCCGCGAGGATGAAGGGTCGCATACAGCAGGGCGGCCTTAATATCATCACGCTTAAGCATTGGGTAGGCTTCTAGGGTGGCGGCAAGACCACTTTCTTTCACCAACTTCGCGACCTCATAGGCGTTGATTTCTGTACCTCTGAAGATCGCCTTGTCATCCTGGACGTCGGGGTCAGAGGTAAACTTGTTCATCGCAGCATGAAAACGAATGGCATCCGTCAAAACAGCTTCGATTTCCTCTCCCGGGGCGATGAGAACAGATTCATTCTCGTACACGAAAAATTTGGCTGCCGAAGGATCAGAACAGAGTTCATCCCAGTGATCACGAAGGTAGCCACCCATTTCAGCGAATAAGGAATGACGCAGCGAGAAGGACATCTTCTCCTCATATTTCAAAGAGAACGCAATCAGGGGAATGCCCCAGGCACGAACCATCACATGGGTTTTGAGGCGATGTTTAAGACGGTACGACATCGCATCCGAAAACACCTCTCGCTTGCGGATATACTCGACGCGCTTGGCCTCGATACCCAGTAAACCGCCCACTTCTCGCAGCAAGAAGCCAGTATCGGCGGTAAGGGGCCCATCAATGAAGCTATTCATTAGAAATTCTCTTAGAACAAGTTTTAAATTAAGTTAAGACAACTATAGAAGTTAGAACACAAGGTCAAGCAAGAATTATATCACGTCACATACAAATAAGGCCGCCTTGATGGCAGCCTTATTGAGGACACGCTTTGCGGCAGTCAACTCTCTGGGCGCTTACGATTGAACAGCTTACCGATCCAGATGAAGGGTAGGAAGACAAGGATCCACAACTTTTTGAGAAGGAGCATAGCAAGCGCCATGAGGCCCGTAGCGGCCGCCTTGCCATATTTGACGCCCACGAGGCCCGCAAGAACGCCAACCGCACCTACAGCGGCCACCTTGTCTCCGGTCACGAAGCTCGCGTAGCTCTGCTGAGGGGCAGGTTTATAGCTGTCCAGGGCCCCATTGATCATCGCAACAACCTGCGGCTCTGAAAGGTTGCTGTTTTCTGGTACGATACCGAACTCAACGTAGCCTTTCCGATCAAAGACGATAGCCGTGATGTTGCTCGTGACACGCCCATCCCAGTTGTATCTGGATGCGTAGTACATGTAGCCGCGTGCCTTATTGAGAGTGGGGTAGACTTGCCACCCCTCAAACCGGATATCGCCCCCAGTGTTCGCAGTCTGAGACTTAGCACCTGCACGCAGATGAGCCTCAATGTCGTCAATTACCTCTTCGCGCTCATTGCTCTCCCAGTCTTCAAAGCTCACATAGCCTTCCGAGTTAGGCTTCTCGATAAGCAGGGTGTCTAACCCCTCTTGGGTAGCCACCAGAAGCTTGTCGATGCCATCACATGATTCCCATCCCCAGTCATTAAGAACCATTGGACACCACATCGACTTAGGAACCACAAAACCGCCTTGGGATCCCGGCACATATTCTCCCCGCGACAATGGGAGGGCTTCGGTAAAAACTGTAGGTGATCCAGTCCCTTGAGCATGTACGACAGCTGGCATCGTGTTATAGCAGACAAAGGAGACTACAAGAAAACAAAGGTGCTCTTTCAAGAACCCTCGAAACGAATTTTGGGATTTCAGAATAGACATAATAGGTCTCTATGATTGGTTAAAACACCAAGAGCCTAGCAGATGCCCATATACCCGCATAGGTTATATTTCAGATGACCTACCACCCCTTTTTAGGGGGTCATCCCAGCTGTGCTAATGCACTCAGAGAACGTTTTGGATACCAGCTTCATATTTTTGGGGTCATCATCACCAGAGCTGGACTCCAAGCACCAAAACTTCGCGTCAGGCTCCGCATCCTCGACCAGGGAAAACTCAATATGACAAGCCTTATGATGCAGCCTGTCATCCCACAGGTGGCAAATATCATCAAGATAGCGATCACAGACCTTGCGAGCCTGATGCTCTGTATCAGCCGCAACCAAGATTGTGTCGTCGCCAATTTCGTCGCCTTCATTAAAGATGATGATGCCTAGTTCAACAACCGGTGTCATAAAGGTTAGTGTCATAAAGTGCTCCATTATAATTCAGATATAGATAGCCTTATTTTATGAAAGGCAGAAATGACGAAGCCCCCAAGCGCAGCAACACTTGAGGGCTTCTAGGATATACTCATCATCTTGATCTCAATGTATCAACAAAGAGAACGAAAATCAATATAGCATTCCAATTAATCAGCTCTGCATTCTTATCGAACGATCATCTCGCTGGCCTTATTGATGCCAGACAGGTGCTCGGACACCGAGAAGATGCGCGCCCGGATTTCTAGATCGGCGCCCATCATCCCACGCAGGCGGGCAGAGTGCATCTCAAGATAGCTCTGAGCAGCTTCCTCGTTCTCAAAGGCATAGATGCCACCACCTTCATAAGGATCTGTCTTCCAAGTCCATATTTTCCAAAGGAACCCTGGCTCATCATTGATGGACTGCGCCAGTTCTTCGAACTGCTTCTCAGCTTCGCTATCAAGAGGCCCCAGCATGGGGAAGTCAACTTGCAGGATTTTCATGTGTCGTCTCCAGATGTTTGATGCCTGCTAAGTTTCACAACCGGGCAGGGCGGTCAATCACCAGAACCCTTACGTCAACTTGCTAAATTCGATTGACCTCAACATGTATAAAAGTTAGAATATAAAGAATAAATTGAGATAGTCATGACAGATAGTTCGAACAGCAAAACAATTCTAGATAAGATTCATGCAAACCTGCCTGCCGCCGTGCAGCCGGAGGCTCTTGGGTTGAACCCTAAGTTCGCCACGATCACGATGGCCTCCGTGGATACTCACTTCGAGTTCGAAATGGCGCTCAGCGATAAACTGCAAATGCGTTTCTTCGGCCATGTAAAAACCAATTGCCATAACGGACAATGGTTTGCTCCCAAGTCAGAGCAGATGGATGTGAGAATGAATGCCGATGTCGCCTTCGACATCCCTGAAGAGCACAATGATGACTATCGCCATGGTGTTAGAGACATCTACGACAAAGCCTTCCTTAAGGATGTAGGCGAATTCTGCACATCAGACGATAAGGAAGCAAAATGGATTACAAGCGATCCATCCTTTCTGTTCGCCTCCCAGACAATCAAACACCGTGATGATGAGACCCGCCCGGTTCGTTACATGGAGTGGCTCTCAGACAAGCTCGAGACCGGGGATCATGATCTAGATCAGGTTCGTGTCATGTTTGATGAAGACGTCTTCGATGGTCACGGCAAATTTGTTGGTGGTCAGGTTCTGTTCAGCTTTTCCGGTGACGGGGGTCTGACTGAGCGCTTTGATGATGAAACCATGCTCAAGATGATTGATGCGGGCATTCTGCTGGGCCGAACTTCGACTTCGGCAAGTGATAAGACGAAGGCCAAATTCCGCAAACGGATCGAAGAGCCGGGCAGGGTGATGAACACCCTAGTTGGTATCGAGCATGGTGCTGAAGATATCCAGGTAGCTCTTAAGGCTATCGGACTGACCGACATGCAGCCTTTCGTGCCCATCCGCTGCGTCGGCAAACACAAAGAATATGCCAACGCAATCCTAGACGCGGTATTGGCTCGCCATAATATTGAACCGCAGCCTGCCCAGTCCGGGCCGAAACCATAAAAACCAAAATTTTAGAAAGACAACGATGCCAATTTCAAAGAAATATACCGATTTTGCGGACAAAATCAGTGTCCAAGTACTGCCTTACCTTGAGTGGTATGACCGCCCCATCCTCTTTCCTCTGATCACAGATCGCGGACGGGAACTCTGCATCTTGGTCGACGATACTGATCCTTATGGAGATCGCGACTATGGTGACGACATCTTCGTTTCCATTCCCATTTCTGATGAAGATTTCAAGGAAGTGCTTGAGGGCCGTACCGATTTACGTAACGCCTTCAAAGATGTGGAGAATCCTAGGGCCTTTGTTTGGGCTGGACACGGAGTAAACGCGATCAGATACCAGGATTTTGGAGGTCCTCTGCCGGAGAAATATCTGTGTGAAGAGGGGGCGTACGTGGACCATGAGCATGCAAAGTCAGAGTACAAACTGTAAGACATTAGTGGACATCCAATGACATTTTCAAAGAAACCATCTGACTTCAAATCGCATACCCAAGTAGAGGTTCAGGAAGACCTATACTGGTATGATCGGCCGATACTATTTCCGATGATTTCGGATCGCGGGCAGGAGCTTTGCATTCTGATCGCAGATGCCGAGCCGGTGGAGAACAGAGATATCGGGGATGACATCTTCGCCTCGGTACTGATTTCAGAGGAAGACCTGAAAAAGTTCATGGATTCGAAGATCGATCTACGGTCAGCCTTTGAAGGGGAAGACAAGAAGCCTCGCGTGTTCATGTGGCAGGGCGATCCTGAGACTAGTATTGGTTATCAGGATCTCAATGGTCCGCTACCTGACAAGTACCTGTCAGATGAGGGTGTCTACCTGGATCTCGAGGTTACAAAAGCCAAGCGGAGCCCATAGGCGACTACTGGAGACTAGGCGAGCAGAATGCCCGGGAAAGACAACACTAACTCGCTCGAAAAGGCTCGCAAAAATCTGATCGGCGCCATCTCACCCGAGATGTTGAAATGCAGGTTTCCGCGCATACCAATGAACAGGCGCCTACATTAAACTGCCGTTAATCATCCTCGGATAGCGTAGCTCCACTTATTGTTGGAGATACCATGTTTAAATATGTTGCGACCGCTGCCCTTATATTGGGCCTCGCAGGCCCCTTGGCTGCAAAACCAAAAGAATGCGATCCAGTCTTAATGGACTACCAATTCTGCCCAAAAAAGCTTTGGCAGCGCATGCACTACAAGAATGCCCCTGAAGGTCTGTTCGTGTGGCGAACCAATCGCACAGCTGCGAAACTCATTGTTGAGATGATTGCCGTTGGATCAGTCCCGGAAACTGAAATGGTGATGGACGCCATTAAAGACAGCGTTAGGCAATCCCTCATTGATCCATCTGCTGTAAGCTTTGAGACGGCGATGTTCAAGGATGGCGATGAGCAGGGCCTGGGGACGGTCATATATGAAATTATGATGGAGGGCGAACCCGTGCGTGTTCATCATTCTGTGCTAATCTCTGGTAACCTGATGATGCAGTATATCACGTCAACCTCAAATGATAACGATCAGGATGGATCAGAGACGCACCGTAGCTTTGTCACCAGCTTCAAAACCGTCGAGCCCATCCACGATGCCTGAAAGCTATCCCTGGCGGCTGTGAGGCCTTCTAAGAGCCGCCAGGTCACTGACCCTAGTCAGTGACCATAAGTCGTCAGAACCTGCCTGGAGAACTCTTTGATCTTCGGCATCAGGTATTTGTCGCGTACTCTCTCAACAACACAGCTGCTGCCATGATGCATGGTTTCCCATCTGCGGCATGAGCTGCGATACATCTCTATGTGCTGGCTAAAAGAGTACATGTTGGCTTCCACGCTCTTATCCGGATCGAATTCAAAGTACCACTTTGCAGCTACCTGTTCTTCGGTCATGTGGCGGTATTCGATCTCGATAGAGGCTGCCAACACATCCATGGCATCCTTGATGTCTGAAGAGCTTACTTCGTCAGTCATGGCTGTTCCCCTTCAGCCTGAGTACCCTCAGAGGACATCGTCTCGTTCATTAGTGTATAAGGTGCTAAGCGATTACGAATTTCTTGTTGGGTCTCTTCATCAGCATCTTTGATAACGCTCGCGGCGCGGAAAGCTTTCGCGAATGCATCTCCTCCTTGGGCATCTAACCCAAAATAGACACCAGCTGACATGACGGCCGCACAAGCATAAACCAATGTAGACTTTTGTACTCCCCAGCCAACCAACTGGATTGATCCCGGAATCCTGCGAGCAACAGACACAGATATACAACCCAAAAGTAGCGCAACCACTTCCGCTATAGTGAAAATTATCACATGGTCTATGTGAGTACCTAAGCCCTCAATATGACCTAATGTAACATTGATAAACTGTGCTGTAAGAATGTTTGCAAACCCGAGAAGCCCTCCAATTACAGAGAGGATTATAAGCCTTTCCAAAGCACCATTAATACGACCCAGAACCATACCGACCATACAAAGCGGAGAGAGCATGATCCCCATCCAAATTAACAGCATCCTCTTGAAGTGTGGACCTTTAAAGAAGCCAATAATCTTGTCTTTCATTGATCGACTTCCTTAAATTCGTATCCAGTAGTATCCCATTCAAAGGACCCTTTCTCGCTGATGATTGATTTCAGCTTTCCCTCTTTAACTTCATCTGATATCGCCAGATGGGTATCCGCTATGTGAAGAATAGCAAACGGCCTCTTACCGAGGTCGCTGAATATCATAAGGGGACATCCTGAATTATCACAAATCGCCGCATAATCTGCGTAGATCATATATTCCGGCTCGCCATCATAATTTAGGTCTGCCCCAGCTACCAGTGTACGATCATCGTCAGAAATAGCCTGCTCTATCATCGTAAATCTAGATCCCAACCCACGAGCCAATACGCGTTGAAGGTAATCCTCTTTCCCTTCAAATGCGGTCTCTGCGTCGGTAAAAGCAACCATTTCACCATATCTGCTTAGGTCACGCTTATAGCGACCATCTTGATATGTCAGGTGATTAACATCACTACGTGAATATGACCCAATAGAAATATTTCTGTAGCCTTCACCAAACTCACCGAGCGAGACTTGATACCCATAACTCTCTCCCAGCAGTTTCCACTTGCGATCCTCTTCGTCAAATTGACCAATAACAATATTACAGAAGTAGGTCCCATTGCATTTGCTCTCATCTCTGATAAGAACTTCGCTTTCGCCATCTCCATTTAGATCAATGGTCATCGCGCGTAGTCGCCTTATAGAGGTTGGCTGATCCCCCGTCATCTCCTGATATATGGGTGCCATGACATCAAGGTCTTGTGCCGTGAACATAGGCTTATATTCATATGATTGCCCTATTGTTGGCAGTAGAGAAAGCGCGGCGCCAATCATTATATTTTTCATCAGGAACTCCAGAGTGAACTTAGTGAATATATGGCTACACATGCGTTAATCAGCCGCTAATAATCAGTGATTACCGGATCGCCAGTGCAATTTCGTTGATGGGCGGGGCCTCTGCACAAGATAAAGCAAATAAAGTTGACAAATATCCATGCCTCCTATTGACGTTAACCTTTTATTAAGCTATATTAAGTGTAAGCAAAGAGGAATAAATGGCGACGTGAAGAAGTTATTCTAGAAGTCAAATCCTTCGAAGGCAGTCATTGCCCGAAGCGACTTAAGCGGATAACTTGATCGCCAAGAGGAACTGGAGAACTAAGATGAGCGACATGTTTGATACCTACAACCGGGTGTACGCGAATAGCGTGGCCCGCACCGCTCGCCATAATGGTCACAAGGCTCAAACGATCATCAACGAAAAGAATGATCGAATTGAAGAGCTGGAAAATGACGTATGGGGATGGGCGGCCGTGGCTTCAGCACGGGGTGAGGTAATCGACACCCTTCTAGAAGCATTAGATGCTCAACATGGTGGCCCTGAGAACAACCCTTACCGCGCGGAAAGCAAAACTAAAGTCGTTATTCCGAATGGTGAGCGTGAAGGTGAAAATATCCAGGAACGGGATCGAATATTTTTGACTTCTTTGAAGCGAATAATCGAGAACAACTGCCCTCACATAGGCAGCTGGAAAAGCCTCATACGGAAAATATCCGTTATATGAAAAGAGGGCGGGGAAACCCGCCCTCTTTATTTTTATTTAAGGTCTCCATTAGGTTTTGGCTTACTTCCACCACTTGGGTTAGTATCCGTTGGAGTATCTCCAGGTGCCTTTGCGCCGTCTTTATCAGCTTGGAAGCCAGCGCCTGCTTTCTGCATGCGATCCTCAGCCTGACCGACGAATAGTGCGGTGGTACGGTTCGCCTCATCAGCTTCACCAAGCTGCTCACCGCCCTGACCAAACCAGCGGACAACACGATCTGGAAGCTCATTGATCAGCTTAAAGCTACGGATCGCGAGCTGATAGTGCATGTACGTCATGATTAGCAGCATAACCAAAGCACCAACTATCGTACTTCCTTCAGCCATCGTAGCGCGCATTGCGATCTCAAAGGTAGCGTTCAGGAACCAGATCGAAGCACTGAACACTGAGAAGCTAAGGATGAGACCAAAGATCGCCAGTGTAGGACGCAGGAACAGGTTGAAGGCAATCATATAGCCTGGTCTCTGGACCTGATCGACGAATTCTTGACCATCCATACGAACGTGCATGAATGCCCAGATAGGCGCCGCAACCAGTGCTTCAGCAATCAGGATCAACATGCCAACCACGAAGAAGTTGAACATGATGTACGGGATCATTGGAAGGATGTAGGCGTGGACAACGCCGATAGCTAGAATGATGATACCTGTCATCTTCAGCAGCCAACCAATGCCTGATACTAGATTGTCTACGCTCTTTGGAGCGAGAGCCTCTACCACTTTACCACCAACTCCGAAGAAGAGGGATACAGCGATACTCGCAATGAATAGGAGTGCAGCAATGCCAACGATCATTTGGCCAAACTCTACCATATCGACCAATGCAAAGTAAGGATCAGGCTCCATCTGTAGGATCAGAAGCACGAAGGCCTCACCGATTTGGTCTAGCAACTTACCAGCCCAAGCTCTGATAAAGTCGACGATTGGGTTGTCAATTACTCCACCTAGTGCAGAGTCACCGGCCATCTGGCTAGAATTCAGATCCCAGGCGAAATTCTCTTGAAGCTCTCTTGGGCTGGTGATGGATAGAGCTTTTTCAGCAAAATCTGAATATTCCTCAGTAATACTAATCCAAGTTTCCCGAACATCTTCACCAGCATCAAAAGATGCAAGAGGCCAACTACCACTATTTGCAAGAGTAATCTTGTCTAGATTGTGGTTCATTTCTTGCATTCTCGCAATGATCATATAGAACGACCCGGCAGACGCCCAGCCCATTTCTACAGATTTATCGATATATGCTTCGAAGGCACTTCGGTCTCTAGTCAGCTCGAAGATTGACTCGTTGACGGAAAATCTCTCGGATTCAACAATATCAACATATGACTGATATGCGTGTGCCAAACTTTGAACAGCTGGTCCATTGAACGAGTGAAGCTGCTGCTTGTAAGGCTGCGTAGGTATTCCATTATCAGAATCCCCCACCGCCGCTTTGACTAGCAAATCAGCAGCTATTGCTGTATTCGGAAGCACACTATCGTCAATGGCGGCCCCAACTCTCTCAGCAGAGGCCATGATCAAGTCATAGGCTTGCTTGTGGGTTTCCAAGTCGACGTCCACTAGCTCCTGGTCGACTTCACCTTCATCTTGCCAGAACCAGACATTTTCGGCTTCTTCTTGGTGGCGAGTGGGATCAGATGAAGCAAGCTTCTGCTCGAGAGCGGAAACATCCATGAAGTCCATACTAAGCGAACCACAAGAACCAAACGACCATGAAATCGTTGGGGCAGCCTGCATTAGGAATACCTGACGCGTATCCTCACTGGACGGAGGTGCGGACCCAATCGCAATCTTCTGACCACCGATATTGAAGCCAATTTTGTGGCTCACGGCGCCTGTGAGCATTTCCTGATATTTCAAGGAAGATCCTGCACCGTCATAAGTAATACCCGCAGAAAGCTGTGGAGCAATCTGCGACATCTTGTTGTAGAGCTTGTCAAATTCTGCTTCAGTTATGCTATAGAGTTCTACATCTCGATCCCAGGTTGGGTCCTGAGCCGCGAGGAGCTTAGATGCTTGGGTAGCAATTTGAGATATACCTGCGACGCAGGCTTGTTTCTGAAGAAGACCCAATGCGATATCTTGAGCATCACCTCCGTCCGCGATCTCGCGCACAGCCGCTCCATATTCTTGACGCTCACCCGGATTTCGACCATCGAGTAGCTCCGTGAGGTAGTTGGTCGTTCTGAAGGTTTCAATATAGCTATTCCAGACAACATCAGCCATTCCTGAGCCCCACAGAGCGATCTGAAGGACAACTAGCTGAATGGCACTGAAACCACCTGCGATGGGAACGAGGGTACCAACACCGGCGGTAACACGAACTGGAGCCCAGATCTGGTGCCATCTCTGGCCCAGCATTTTACCTTCGTGCGCAGTCGCAATCATACCTGCAACTGTCTGCCAACCCAGCATTGCTGCGGACACGGTAAGCAAGATCGTATTGAAAGTGCCGAAAGCATTTGAAAGAGGTCCAGCCCATGGGCTTAGTCGAACACCAGGCTCAATTGGACCAACCGGCGCTAGTGTTTGCAGGAGCTGGTAGAAAATCTTTCCGCTATCTGCGTTGGAAAGGAAGTCCAAGGCTCCCGAAGCAACGCCTGGAACACCGGCGACCCCATCTGAGGGGTCCATATTCGCCAAGGCTTGCGGGGCACCGGCAACATAGGCCACCGACACTGCAACGATCCCCAGCATAGCCTTAGTGACCGTACTGACACCTGGGAGCCAATCGGAAGCGTTTGACTTAAACTCGCTCCATGAACCCAATCGTCGAGTTCTAAGCTGCCAATTCCAGAACAACGAACGCATCGTCATCGGAACGACAAACAGATGTGCGAAGAATGGGAACAGCCAGTGGCGTAGGCTGACACCCTGCATGCCAAACGGCATTTGATAGAATGCCCATACCGTCAAAGCCAAGAGAATGAACATCCAAGTGAACGCGTGCGTGCGGGATGCGCGCGTTATTCTTTGAATATCCTCTTCTGTCCGACCATAAAACTGCATAGCAACCTGAAACCTCTGGGCGGGATCATCAGAAGTGGTCGGCAAGGGTTGCGCCTTATCGCGGGAGAACAGCCACTTGGCGGCTGATGCTGTGCGTTTGATGCTACCTGCACCCAACGAGCCAACTTTTCTAACGCCCGAAGCGATGCCCGATACACCGGTAATGTATCCAACCTTGGACTTTTTCCACTCATCAGCACCCAGAAAATCATCCTTTACGATGCTGGTTGCCTCACTCTTGACGTTGAACTTCTTTTCTTCCGACATCAAATGTCTCCCGCGTATACAATGGCCATATGCTTTGCTTGCATTAATGGTCATTTAAATGTGAGCCTAATCTCGCAAGAATTAAGCTTGCGGATTCATGGCTGGTAACAATGCTTTGGTATTTATATATGCGGTGGTCATTATGAATGCCGGATATCACCAGGCATAATCTTCGAAAAACACGATTACTCACGTATATTTCTTATCCAAGACTCGATTTATCGCCGTCTAAAAGAAAAGGGGCCGAGAGTGTAATCCCAGCCCCTTTGATGGATTAATATGTTCTATTAAGACTTCGTCCAGCCTATCGAATGACGGCAGCTTTCACTTGGCTTGGCTCCACATTTTCGGCACGGCTCTCTCATAGTTCTCATCGACACACTCCTTTGTTTGGAGGCATCATAAACAAGAAGTCTTAAATTAATATTAAAGTGATTTTTAAAGAAGAGGGCCACTTCCATCATCACGTCGAAGCCCTTTCGCGCTAATGAACCCTGGCCGCCGGTAGAGTTTCGTCCGGCATCATAAATTCGATATTGAATACCGCATCAAGGGACCTCAGGATTTCCCGGGTCGAGTATTTGATAACTTCCATAGGGATGCCAATCTTCCCGAGATACTCTTTCTCGTAAAATAGAGTGAAGTGCAGGCCATCTGGTAGAAACTGACAAAAGACCATAAGATCCCTAATATTCTCAACGGAGATCACCTTATGGGTTAAAGCTGCCAACTGATGATTGAACATCGTACTGGCAACGCATTCTGATGACATGTCCCACGGAGTAGGCATACTGAAGATAACTTTATACTTATCTGACGCCTTACCGATAAGTGTGTCCCACTTCGCAAAGATCGGAAGCACATCTCTGCTCTTACGAGCCTTGGTGAGACCGCTGTGATCCATCCCGTCTCTTACCGGCCGCACAGAAACGCCCATCAGATAGTGAACATCTCCACTTTTGTGATCTCCAAAATCTGGCATTTCAGAATTGGGGCACTTCTCGATCAAATCTGCAATCTGATCATGCATCTTGTTGAGGTGATCGGTCTGATTTTTCCGATCAAAGTATGCATCACGGACGTACCCTGAAAGCCGGAAGATATCTAAGGGACTGAACGCGCTCAGCATGCCTGGCGCAAAGCTACCGCTCACCAGTAGGACCATGGACCCTGACCCACAAAACCCGCTTCTTGCCATCGCCTCGGGGATGATCCCTGCACCATCCTCCGCAGAGATCATATTGGAGATATCTTCTGCTCTACCAGCAACCGGAATAACAAAGGTCTCGACAAAGTATTTGGTCATCTTTCCCCCTGGGAGGGCGATCTCATCTGCCCATGCACTTGCGACCTCTTCCACTGACTGCCTAAGCTTCCAGAAATCTTGGGCTGACATAAGGTTACCCACCTCACCGAGAAACTTCTCATCGAGGAAGCTTTGGTCAAAGCCCATGTGAACCATGTCGATAAAATATGAATACTTACCCCCAACCGGCTTTGGCTTACTTGTTTTAGTCCAAGCAGCCTTCCAAGCGTTGACGAGGTCTTCGGGGTTGAATTCTCTTACTGGGCTCATAGTTAGCGTCTCCAAGGTAAGGAGAGTTTGCACACTATGAATTCAAATGGCAACTATTGCTGCCGGATCAAGTCGCCAGCTTTATCAAACCTTAGTTGGGTCCATTCGGTCCTGGGCGAGCGTCTAGCATCATCTTGTCCAAATCTGGACCCGGCAGAAAGTCACCAAATTGGGCATCTGCAAGTGCATGTCTAGAAGCATTGATGGACTGTTTAAGTGACCTCATTTCTTGCGAAAGGATGCTGTCCATCTGCCCTTCGGGAACCTCATCAATGATCCGTTGGATCCCATCTCTGTCAGACAGGTTTGCAGTTAGCTTTTCACCATCGGTGGTGAGGATCTCAAGTTTAGGCTGGGTGGCCTTAATCTCACCGTCAGACGCGACCTCTTTGGTGTAGGTCAGTACGGTCCCGTCAAAGAGGGTGACTGAGGATCTCTTGTTAGACATATCGAGATCAGCATCGCTAGATGCGTCATACCCGTATGCATCCTTGTCGCGCTTTGAACGCTGCTTCCCAAGTGCCATCGAGGGCGTCCCAAATGGCATTCCGAACGAGGAGACCACATCATCAAGCGCTTTCTCAGCGAGCTGCATAGCCTGTTGCTGGAAACTCGGCGCAGGCCCCTTGTTCATATTTCCAAAGTTCTTCTTACCAAGCTCATTGATGTAGGTGTGCGATTTAAACCGGTCAGCCTCGCGCTCAAACTCAAGCATCTGGTCTACTATGGTCTGAAGCTCATGAGCAAACCTCTGGGCAAGGGTGGGCTTGTAGTCGACCACTGCATCAGGAGTGATCGTATCCTCCTTGGCCTTAAAAACCTGGGGCTTCATCCCAAAAAAATCTTGAACTCTTTCCAATAGTTTCGGGGTCATATCGATATCTCGCTACTTAAAATAGTTAGATATCAAATTGATATGTTGATGAAATATACAAGCGGGGCAGGCGGCTTACACAGATACCTGCGCCCGGATCTCGCCTTACTTCTTGCACCCCTGCACAGCCATAGCGTGCTTCACACCCGTAATATGGTCACCCTCGATCTGATACTCGAGCACCACTCCGATAGCCGGATAGGTTTTTGATTGGATGCAGATCCCGCGAGCCTGCAACATGCTGCCTGGCTTGTGATCCTCGACATTCGTCAAGAAGGCCGCATCGGCATGCGAGTAACGCGCTGTGATGCGGTTTGCGATCATCATCTTGTTTACATCGAGCGCGACACCCTCAGCACTCATGCAAGTAGTATCCTTGAAGACCAGCGTGCCGGTGTTGGCCTTCAGAGTGTATGAACTACTCCACCCTAACCTGACGGTTCAGGATGGAGTTTCCGGGAAATACGCTCCAAAATCGTATCAGGTCTTGTGGGTTTCCGGTAGTGGGCAACGTACGAAAGGAATTCAAAGGAGAGAACGATGTCCAAAGACAGAAGAGCAAAGCTTACTATCGATGGTAAATACGGAAACCTCGAAATTTCCCGGGCTGATCTTGAGGATCGCATCCGCTTATCGGACGCATATCTGCTTATTGCTGACCTGGAGGACTACGATTCTGAAGCTGAAAAGGTTGAGGCTGCTGTAACTCACTTCGAGACACTTCCAAAACTGAGTGATCTCTCAACGGATGAGCTGAAGGATCACTGGGAGAATTCGAGGGATCGCTTTTACAGCGGGATTGATAACGGCTATATCTCGCGTGATCGCCTTGATGGAGACCCGGAGCTCGATCAGATATTTGATGACCACGCGCCCTTCGGATCCCCCTGATAACCGGTAGATTTCTACGACCTAACAACCTCCTGAAGGTCCGGGTCATAGCGGTAGTTGTGAAGCTCGTCCTGCCATAGTAGTTCGGCCGCTTCATTGATCGCATCAAGGGGCGCAAAGAACCACTCTCTGGGGCGTCTAGCTGATCTTCCGATCTCAGGAACGATGGTGTCGGCCCATACTACTCTGAAGAAGTCATGCAGTTTATCCTCGCGTTCCTTCAGCCATGTGCTTAGCGCCACATCTTCAGGCGCACTCAGATAGTAGGCCTTATCAAGCCGAACGGGGGCCTTGAGGTAGGTGCTGGACTTATCTGCGCCTGCGAGGCGCTTCTTCATCGAGGTGGTGCTCATCCCGATCTTATAGAGCATGCCATCGTGTCTAGATATCTGTGGGTTGTCAGAAAGGCTGGAGACCACGTAGATGTATCCGAAATTCCTTCGGGTGATGAAACGTGCCCTGGGATCATCATATAGTGACCGCTGCAATGACCGAAGGAGACCACGGCTCTCTGTGCCGTTCTCAAAGATAAAGCGGGCCCGGGCATTCATCTTGCCGTTATCTTCAAAGTAGAAATCCTCAAGCTCAGCTATATAGACGGTCACACCATTCAGGATGAAGAAATCTCCCTCATCAGGGTAGTCCGCATTAAACGGCATGACCTTACGGACACCTTTATCGATATCATCGCTGACGCTTTGGAATGCAGCGCTGTAGCGCGAGAAATCCTTGCAAGGCTCACGGCGCCCGATGATATTAGCTCCCTCTCTAATATCACTGGCAACAGCCGTGACATGCTTCATCTCAAAAATATTGCCCTCGGAGAACAGAGGATCATTGAGCAAGGCATCTAAAGATACTGGTGGGGCTTCAATGTCCTCCACATGCTGTTCTGAATCCTCAAAGAAGCCACAGGCATCATACTCCTTCGCAATGTCCATATCTGGACCAGTAAGATGCTTGAGCTTGATTACGATAGAGGCTTCAGCAAGGTCATCATCAGGGCTCGGATCTTTGGGAAGGCGGCCGTGAGTTTCATAAAAACTGTTCGCCTCATTGATGATCGCGATCACCCTTTGCTCCGCAGTTGTCTGCTTCGTCTTCCGCTTGGTTGCTAGAAGGCCGTCAGTGTCGAGTTCAATGATCTCTTCTATCGATCTAGGGGGCATCAGGCGCCTCCCTTATGCTCAGCTACCAACCGGCGCAGCTCACGCAGTGCCTGGCCCAGACGGCGCTCTATGGGATCATCACAGCCGACACTCGGCTCTCGGCCATTCTTGGCAATGAAAGCCTTGATCTTATCGTAGAGAGCACGGGCTTCTTCAGGTGAGAGGGCTGGATCTCCACGTCTATCTGATAACAATGAATCGACCTGCGAAAGCAAACCTGAATCCATATTTTTAGACATGATCTCATGTGCTTCTTCGAAGTAGTTAATGTCTCTGATGAGGTCTATATTGAGCCTTGTTAGGTCAGCATCCAGCCCGATATTCCGGAACTTGTTCGATCCTTGTCCGGGCATCTCATCGGCCATGCGAGAGACAAACTTCTCAGCTACAAGGTGCTCGGCAATCGCTTCAGCATCCTCTTGGATGAGACCTGGGAACTTCTCGATCAGAACGCCAGCCATATCGGTTTCTATCAAAGCACTAGCGGGAACACCGGCCATGCTTTTACGCATGAGAACAGGATCCGTAGTGATGGCGACCCGCGCATCGTCCAACTGGTTCTCCAAAATATGAAGACCTTTTTCAGAGGTCGGCTTTCTAATACCCTTGATGATAACATCCATGTCGCCGGTCTCAGCATCGACTGTGATCTCGCCATCCTCCTTGTCCTTATCGGGTTCGTGGAACCGGATTTTGGGGATCATCACCTGGTGCATCAGAAGGGAGGCTGAAATGACCTTCAGGAGGTTGTTCACATTCGAGATAACCAGTTCATCCTCTACATTAGGTTCGGCTATCATGTTGATGTATTCAGCGGTTTCTTTGCCCGGTGCATCCCGTGTTGTCCGCCCAATAATCTGGATAACCTCGGTCATGGATTTTCGGTAACCCACGGTCAGGGCACGTTCACACCACACCCAGTCAAAGCCTTCTTTGGCCATGCCCAGCGCAATTACCATGTCTAGCTCTTCGCGGCTTTCAATATTGCGAAGCGCGGAAACAACCTTGGACCGTCTAAGAGGCTCATCATCCACCAGTTCTGCGATCCTGAAGGTTGTCCCATCAGGCCGCTCTACCAGTAGGAAGCCGGTCTCAGGATCAGTGCCTGTGAACTTACCTATGAGATCAATGATGCGGCCGACCTCATCACGCTTGTCTCCAGAGCTTTCGCCTGAGTTCACATTCGGGATGTGCAGGATAGTTCTCTTATCGGGGTCAAGGACTTCAGCAATCCTGTCGAGATAGGAGCCCTTATAGAAGTGGTAGGAGATGTTGAGGTTCTTGAGGTGTTCGTATCCGTCCAGCTGGTGGAAGTAGCTAAAGGTCACAGGTGTGAAGCGCTCCTCATCTTCGGGGCGCATGACCGAGTTCCTATCACCTCGAAAATATGATCCCGTCATGGCCATGATATGTGCGCGATCACGCTGCATGAGCAGGCGGACTACATTGCCGAGCTTGTTCCCATCCGACGCACTTGCGTGGTGAAATTCATCCACCGCCAACAAGCAGTCATCAAACTTCTCTACTGAGGTTTTCTCAAAGGCAAAGCGGAGGGTGGCGTGGGTACAGAGGAGAACCTCAGCCTGGTCGTCATCCAGAAACTCAAGAAAGGTAGCTACTGTACCTGCGGAGGTCTCAGAGCTGGCTTTGCAGAGATCATATTTTTCGTCGACGTGCCAATCAAAGTCATATCCGAAGGACTTCAGGTCTGTATCCTTGAAGCTACCCCCAATAGATTTCTCAGGGACGGCAACGATGACCTTACGGAGTTTTTGGCGCCGGAGCTTATCGAGAGCCACAAACATGAGCGCGCGTGACTTACCGGCGGCCGGAGGAGCTTTCAGAAGGAGATACTGGGCGCCACGCTCTTTATAGACCTCTGCCTGCATCGGGCGCATTCCGCGCTCATCTGATTTCTTGCTGCGCCCTGTACGTGCAAACCCAATGTCACTCATCGATCACCTCATTATTATCCAGCAAACATAAAGGCTTGCCATAATGAGTAACCTATGCGGGTGTCGTTAACCGATCTTAAAGGATTGAGGATCTCTATCAGGGCCGTGAGAGAACGGGGACTTGATCCTCATTGTCAGGATACTGAAAGGGTGATTGCGCATCATAGTTAGCCATTTCGTGATCAAGATGATCAATCAAACCAGTGATCTCTTTCTTGAAGTCCAGGAGCCTCTGATCAGTGTTCAATAAGCTAGGATCGTCACCAACGGAGGCACTATATTTGATTTCCATCAGGACAGACGTGTAGTCGCCTAACAATGTGCCGTAGGACTTCACAACACCCGGTAGCGCCTCTGCAACCACTCGACCGGACATCTCTCGTGCAGACCGCTTCACCTCACCGAGTTCATCGTCGTCCAAGAATTCGATCCTGGGGTTGGATACCTCTGCTGCATAAACGTGGTTTTGGAAGTCTTTGCATTTCCGACGAAGCGCTTGCAGATGACTATAGGCTTCTTTGATCTCAGCCTCGTAAGGGGAAGGGGTGTCGATCTGGTATGATGGACCACTATCGCTCGTTACCCGAACTGACTGCAATCCGAATAAGCGTTTTACACGATCTCTAAGCTCAATCCCCATGTCAGGTCTCCGTCATTATAATTAGGAGATTGGACACAGATAGAAACCATCAAGATGACCTTTGAATATTGAAGAGATCAGGTCAGTGATTACCACCACCCTTAATATGGTCACTTCTTAACTTTCGAATGGTCTCTCTGGCTTCATCCATAGTCACCGTTCGACCCGCCTTTACATCAGCCAAACCACGATCAATGCCTGCCTGAATTTCTTCGATTTGGTCGACATACATCTTCACCGCACGGGCGGCCAAGTCTTCGGCGCTGATACCCGTTCGCTCTGCTATAGCTTCCAGTCTCGAGGTTAGATCCGATCCCAAAAATACTCTCCCAGCTTCATCAGACATCGATAGTCTCCATTTGCTCTAGCCTTGCTTGGCCGCCACCTTATCAGATCCAGCCAGAAGCCCCATCACAAAGCAGTAGGCGCAACTAAATACCATCGCTGTGATCAGGGGTGTTAGTATGACAGTGCTACCAGCCAACAACGTGTACGCCTTAGCTGGCAGTATCCCGTTCTGGGTCAGCCCCACATTGATCGCAAACCCTGTCAGGAACCCAAGAAAGGTGAACCCTGACTCCCATAGTGAGGGCTCACCTAGCTCTGTGCTTGTCGTCACTTCTTCAGTCATCCTTGGTCAGCTCTTCATATCTCTCAAATAAATGATCCAGGCGCTCGGTATCGTTCTTGAATCGGCGGCCGATATAGATTTTCTCAAGCACCTCGTCGTTGCGCTCGTGCGCAGCCCGCAAATTGTCGGGCATCCTGTCCGGATCGTAGAGATCAGCCAGGGTCTTCGTTGGATGCATGTCACGTGCTTCAAGGATGCCACGTGCACAGGCTTCCAGATCGGCCTTATCGACATCTGTGAGAGCAGGGACGGGGAACGTGTTCCAACCTAGGGTGTTCGAATAGCTGAGATCAGTTTTTAGGCGTCCACATACGGTTCCGATCCACTCTCTATGGAGCCGCGATGACAGGATGGATAGGTTCCAGATGGGGGCGTCATACATGGCGAACATACTCATACTAACGACTGCATCAAAATTAATGATCCCGACAGGAATGTACTTTCGCCTCTCAGACGCGATTCTTGGAATGACAATAGAATGATGACAGGCAGTACCACTGGAGTACTCGAACCTGTGCGGCACGTTAGCTAATTTTCGGGTTGCGGCCTTACTACTGGAAGAGCGCATATTAGAGATTCTGATTAGCCGATCCGCAATCTCTGGAATCTCTTGGGCCAATAGTATATTGTCATCAGTGATCCAAATACAGTATCTTTTATTTCCTTTAATCCATTCCTGAGATCCTACGAAATCTTTTACTAGTTTACCCGCTTCAGTTTGACGAGAAATCAGCTTATCCTTTTCATCTGAAGTCAGAATTAGGTTACCCCCATCTCTTGGGGTAGCCCCGAGCACCATACTACTGAGTGAGGAAATAGGACTGCGGGAAGGCGTCACAAAGGATAGACAGCCGGTTAAATAGGGACCTATAACCGAAACATCTTTGGCAGCATCTCCATCATATATAACTGCATCTTTGTTCGAATTCCCTAAGCCGACTACTACACAAGAAACCGCTGCACCCTTGGATGCATTATTCGACCACTTGAAGGATCGATGTGCGAAGGTGATGTGGACAGAGCCATCAAGGATATGAGGCCATAGCGTAGGAACGCTGTCGCCTTGGCAGATCGAGTTGGTAGACACGAAAGCGACGCCTGTACATTTCCCGGATTTGAGGTGCTGACTGCCCTTCAAGAACCAGCAAGCTACGAAATCTAGGTTGCGTGTGGCCTTAATGTAGCCATCAAACACAGACATCATGTCGGATTTCTGTTCTTTATCCTGGAATTTTGACCCCAAAAACGGCGGGTTCCCAGCCACATATGTCAGATATTCATCCTTCTTCGGACAGACCTCGGCCCAGTCTATTCTGAGAGCGTTTCCACAATGGATGTTCGCACCAGCCCTGAGGGGCAGCGATGGAACACGACGGCCGATTGCTTGTTCAAGAAGCTTGTTTGCCTGATATTCTGCAATCCAAAGAGCTAGCTTTGCGGTTTCGGCCGCGAAGTCATCGATCTCAATACCGTAGAAGTTCTCAAGGTTGATGTGAGTGAACATCATCATGTTTGCGCCGCCATTTAGCTCGCCCAGCTTGGTTTCAATCCGCTCCTCCAGGATCCGCAGTTCTCTATAGGCGATCACCAGGAAGTTTCCGGACCCACAGGCGGGATCAAACACTCTGGTATGGGTCACATCCCGAAGCAGGTCACGTAGCTTCTTACGGTTGCGTCCGGCGGTTTCGAAGCGCTTCTTGTAGTCATCCAGGAATAGGGGGCCCAGAACCTTCATAATATTTGGCACACTCGTATAGTGCATGCCGAGTTCATGGCGCTGCTTGGGATCCACCACGGCCTGAAGCATGGAGCCAAAGATATCCGGGTTGATCTCAGCCCAGTCGAGATCGCCTGCTTCCCGCAGATACTGCCAAGCAGTCTTGGATAGAACAGGACACTCAACACTCCCCGAGAAGAGGCCGCCATTCACATAAGGGAAGTGCCGGATATACGGAGGATCATCGCGCTCAGCCCGGCCATCAATGCTGGTCGCCATGATCGTAAAGATGCGCTCAATCAGGGCAGGGCCGTCGGCGCCGTCTTTGCCACCATACTCATGCAATGTTTTGGCAAACATATTCTCTTGAGGAAAGATGCCCGTATCTTCAGCAAAGAAGCAGAAAATCATCCGGGTCATGAACTGGTTCATGTCATGACGGCGTTCATCCGTCGCCCACTCCGGGTTTTCCTTGATGATCGCATCGTAGAACTTGGCCAGACGACTGGAAGCCTTCACATCAACCGGGTTTTCTTCCACGGCCGAATAGCGTTCGAAACCAGCCACAGGCAGAAGGGTCCCAAACTTCTCTGCTAGCTCATAAATCGAAAAATATGATGTTTCATCAAGCTTGGTGTCCCGGATGCCGATGTCTTCACCATCCGTAGCAACCAGGAAGCGGACCTTCTTGCTTGTCGTCTTTTTGGAGGCTGCCAGCTCATCCAGCTGTGCAGGCAGCTCCGACATCTTGTTGTAGACGTAATGGATCTTAGGGGTCCAAAGAACGGCACCGTTTACGTCTGATTTCCCGGTGCTTCCTGTCCGGATCCGTTCAACGGTAGAGGAGGGGGCCCCATAGGCTGTGATGAGATCGAAAAAGAAGGTCTCCTGATCGAATGGTTTAGCTGCGAGGTCCGATACGGCGGTTTCGATCTCTGTTATATTCAATGGCTTGCTCCCTAAGTCGTGAAGGGGCAAGCAGCTGTGCGAAATTTTGCAACCGACCCCTAAGGGTCAGTTGCGTTTTATTTTTGAAACGTGAGTTAAAGGTCTTAGTCAGTTTGGGGAGCGATGAAATTTGCTTCTTCATATCGCTCAAAGAGATGATCCAAGCGCTCTAGATCACTGTTAAAAACACGGCCAACGTAGATCTTCTCGATCACGAGATCATTCCATGTATGAGCTGTTCGCAGATTGTCTGGCATCTTATCGGGATCATATAATTCAGACAGTGATCTGGTGGGGTGTGTATCGCGTGCTATCAGGATAGCGCGGGCACAGGCGGACAAATCATGCTTCTCGGCTATCGTGAGCTTCGGTATAGGAAAGGTGTTCCATCCCAAAGTATTCGAGTAGCTGAGATCAGTCTTCATGCGACCGCATACCGTGCCAATCCAAACGCGATGCAGGCGAGATGACAGTATCGCCAGGTTCCAAACCGGAGCATCATACAAAGCGAAATTCCTGTCACCAATGATGTAATCCGCACCCAACCGGCCGATGGGTATCCAGTACCGGCGCTCAGATGACACTCTGGGTACCACAATAGAGCTATGAAAAGGCGCACATCTGATCTCACCAAACCGGTGCGCTCGCTCAGATAGCTTCTGCGTCGCTTCTTTTTTGCTGGCAAGACGCATGGTGCGGACAGCCTCTATGCGCCTAGAGATCATAGGAATGCTGCTCGCCAGCTCCACTTCCTCATCAGGTATCCATAAGCAATATTTTTGGATGCCTTTTATCAGCTCTTGGGAGCCCACGAACTTCTTGATGAAGCGGCCTGCCTCTGGATGATAGAAAAGCAGATCTTCTCGCTCCTCCGAGGTCAGGAATAGGTTTCCACCATCTTTGGGAACGTTACCCAGCAACATGGACGGCAAGCACTCAGCAGGGGTCCTAGAGGGCGTCACTATAGATAGAGAGCTGGTCAAATAGGGCCCGATGACCGGCTTATCGCTATCATCCTCTTTACCTTTTGCCTCCAGCCCAACCACCACGCAGGTCACCACTGATCCTTGAGAGGCGTTATTCGACCATTTAAAGGACCTATGAGCAAAGCTGATGCGAACCGATCCATCTAAAATATGAGGCCACAGGGTTGGCACACTGTCTCCCTGACAGATCGAGTTGGTGGATACGAAAGCCACACCAGAACAGAGACCAGATTTTAGAAACTGGCTCCCCTTGAAGAACCAGCAGGACACGAAGTCTAAAAGCTTTGGTGACTTCAGGTGGCCGTCGAACACGGCCTTCATGTCTTCCTTCTGCTCAGGGCTTTGCTGGCCATAACCAAGAAAGGGCGGGTTGCCTGCCACATAAGTATGATAGCCATCTTGTCTGGGGCAGACCTGAGACCAATCCAATCGCAGGGAGTTGCCACAACTGATGTTTGCACCCGACCCAAGGGGAAGCGACCTTATCTGTTGATCAAGGCTATCTGCTTGATGTTTGTCAGCCTGAAGCTCCGCGATCCAGAGAGCTATCCGGGCTGTCTCGGCCGCAAAGTCATCTATTTCGATGCCATAGAAATTAGATAGAGGAATCCGACCAGGAGGGAGTGGGCGCCCGGAGATCGTGCGTAGGCGGCCCTCTATCATCTCGGCCAGTGATCGTAGTTCCTTATAGGCAACGACCAAGAAGTTTCCGGATCCGCAGGCTGGATCAAACACTCTGGTGCGCCGTACTTCAACCAAGAGGGTGCGCAGCAGCTCAACGTTATGTCCAGCAGCCTCATACCGGGCTTTGTAGCCATCCAAAAACAAAGGTCCGAGGACTTTCATAATATTGGGCACACTCGTGTAATGCATGCCTAAGTCATCGCGCTCATTGGGCTTCACTACAGCCTGAAGCATGGAGCCAAAGATGTCTGGATTGATACCTCCCCAGTCGAGGTCCATGGCTCCTCTAAGGTGCCTCCAAGCTGTCTTGGATATAGAAGGGCACTCAATCCTGCCCGAGAATAGATCGCCACCCACACACGGCAGATATGCTAGATAGGTTGGGTATCCCAGTTCTTCCCGGGCGCCTGAAGATGTCCCCAGTGATATGAAGATGCGCTCTATAAGGGCAGGGGCATCGCTCCCATCCCGACCACCATAATCAACAAGCGTTTTAGCAAAGGCATTGCCTTCAAAAACTCCGATACTGTCAGCAAACAAACAGAAAACCATGCGAGCCATAAAGCGGCTCATGGCATCACGTCGATCCTCATCCTCCCAGTCTGGGTTCTCCTTGATGATCGCATCATAAAATTTGGCCAGACGGCTGGATGCTTTAACATCTACCGGGTTCTTTTCAATGGCTGAGTATCTCTCGAAACCGGCCGCCGGAAGAAGGCATCCAAACCTCTCCCCAAGATCGCTGATTGGAAAATATAAGGTCTCATCCAGTTTCGTGTCACGGATCCCCAGATCTTCCCCATCCGTGGCAACCAAGAACCTGGCAGCCTTGGAGCCAACCGCTTTTCCCTTAGCCAACTCATCCAAGAGATCGGGGACTTCAACTACTGTACTGTGGGCGTAGTGTATTTTAGGGGCCCATAACAACGCACCATCCACATCGGTTTTACCAGAGCTTCCTGATAAGATCCGGGCAACTGTAGATGCGGGTGCTCCATAGGCATCAATGAGATCATAGAAAAAGGTATCGCAGTCAAACGGCTTTGCTGCGAGATCAGATACTGCTGTTTCGATCTCTGCGATGTTCAAAGCCGCCCCCATCAAACAAGGGCAGGCAGAGCTTATCGATATAGCCACCTGACCCTTAGGATCAGGTGGCATAAGACATTCTAAAAGTTGTTAAGAATGCTGATTTTCAGCTTCAGCTCTCCAACGTAGAACCACGGCTTACTTCGCCGCCTCTATTGCAGGATCATCACCATACTCATTCTCCCCATGCGTCCCCCTTATGAAGGCCAGGATCAGCCAAGCGATGCACAAGCACAACGAGACCGACCACAATATTGACGCATACACTCTTACAAACAGAAGGGCGCCTATTATCGCTGGAACAAGGGACCACCACCCCGAGAGTTCCAGATCATGCAGCCTTCTGACACTGACTGAGATCAATGGAATGAAGAAGTAGGCAGATACAAACAACATGGTGATGAATACTGCTCCGCCGATAGCGTTAGGGGACGCCATGCTGGTTCCAAAGGCCGCAATGAAAGCGCCCATGATTACATTGATGACTATATAGCACAAATGTAGCTTCCAGTATTCAGAGCGAGAAGCCCTTCCTGAAAACGAGAAATAGTTATCCTTCAAGCTGCTCTTTAGTGTCATGGTCTTCCTCCTATGGATACTTAGGAGGATGCCTGAATAGAATTAAAGGGGCGCAAATCGTACATTCGATGCGCCACATCGACATTATGGATTGATCCGGATACAACTGGTTACTTTCTTCCTGTCTCGATATCTAATCGGCATCACCACTAGGAAATTACCACAATAATGCTGTTCAGGAACGCAATAGGATTGCGCAAGAAACTCAAAAAACAGAAAAAATACGAGCGGAAAACGAATTTTCGGAAATAGTTCAATCTATTGAAGAGGAACTGAATAGCTCACCGTCGCTCGGTCCCTCATAACTAGTCCACTTCGAAATCTGAACATTTGATTATTTGTCGAGAATTCTCACTCCATATATGGATGGAGTGAGAATTGGCATCCAAAGGTTAAATGGGACTATGATAACCGGAACCCTAATATTCATTTTATCAATCGTGACCATTATGGCCTGCGTGACTATATGCCTTTCGCTTCAACACAGGATCATGATGTTATCTGAGCTTTACTCAAGAGGCATTTCAAAACCGGACGCCAAAGAGTTGCTGAAATTACATCGAAAAGAAGTGAATGATCTCTTCCATAAGAAATTTGGAGCCAAAGAAACCGTTGATTGTTTACTTGAGACCAAAATTAGAAGTAGAAGCCGGTGATCATATTGACACCGTCTTCCTCTTTTCATAAGCTAACCACAAGTAGTGGCGGCGCCTGGATAGGCGCTTAATCGTAAGCTATAATTGCTAATGACGCCTGTAGCCGGATGGCTCTGCTTTCCATTTCGATAGGAGAGTAAGATGTCCACGACCAAAGCAGCCCAACGAATGAATAGAGAACGCCAGCGTGTGATTGCTCACATGCTAAGTCACGCCATGGAAGCAGCTGATCTAGAAGGCGATCAGAGAGACCTGATGGTAGATGTCTTCGCAGACATGATGACGGACCTCAATGAAGTCAGGCCCACAGGGTTCTTACTTTACTTCAAGAAGAAGCCGGAAGATTTGCCAGCGTCTATTACAGCGTCTCGATAGCACCTTAAGCAGCCCGCTGCGCATCAGAGCGGGCTGCCACACATCTTTACGCATAGACCCCATACTCGATCTGAACGAGGTACTCAGCAACTCTCTGAACGCCCTCAGAGGTAGCCATCACATCATCAGGCCTACGGTTCTCCAAACCAATAGCGGGGGAGGATAGCCACTCCTCTGCGGCCTCCTCGGATCCTATCACTTCTACTGCGCGGGCCTTGATCTGTTCGATGTTCATTGATGGCATCCTTATGGCTCAGCTCTCATATAGCACATCTAAACGCAGGATGGTTCCTTCACACCTCGAACCTAGCTAGCCTTGTCATGAGGGTTATGTCACCCTCATGACAGTCTCATCGTCCAGTATGGTATATGCAGATAAAAATATCGTCAGCAGGAAACCACTGACGATATTGGCATGCTGAACACCTTGATCAGGCTGCTGATTTAATTCTCTCAGCGATAACTTCGGCCATTAGCTCTGACATCTTAATGCTAACGCCGCTATCTCCGACTTTATTACCTAGGTCAGCAGACACGCGGTCAACAACCCCTTGCTCGCTGGTGGCTTCAAAGCTCAGCCTGACGATATCTTCAGCATAGTCTTCGGCATCTGATCCTTCTTTGCCTAGCAATTTGGCCGCCCAAAGGCCTAAAAGGCGGTTCCTTCGCGCTGCATCCTTGAATTGAATTTCCTCATCGATAGCAAATTTCTTCTCAAATGCCTGCTCTCTATCTGTAAGTGATTTCATAAGTCTCCCTTTCAGTATTTTATATTGCTTTCAAGGGATTGCGAAGCAAGTGTCATGTCAATTTTTTGCGTATAATGCTTTAACATTCGAAAAATAGAAAGCGGGCCCCCGAAGGAGACCCGCTAAAACGTTTTAATTCAAGATGGCTTCAGGCTAAACCGATCTCGTCGTCTTCGCTGGGAGCATCTGTTGCCCCATATTCGGCCTCGAGCTCTTTGCGGAGCTCTTCGCGGTGCTCAGCCAGAACCTTAGGGATCATAATAGCATCTATCAGAACCCAGACGCCGACCCCGATAAGGATGAGGAATCCAATCAGAATAGCTGTGGTCAGAATACCAACCAGGGTCAGGACCGCCATCACGATGCCAGAGGTTTTCTTACCTAGATAAAACCGGTGCCCCCCAAAACTCCCAAGGAAAAACCATAGCAAATATGCCACGACAGGCGTTTTTGCCTCGTTCGCTACACGCTGTTCTATAAGCATCTGCTGATCGACTTCTAATTTCTTCATGAAAAAACCTCTGTATATTATTCAATCCATTAGCTCACGTAGAACCAATTCTTAAAATAAAGGGAACGATAATTAATATGGTGGTAACGCCTAAAAACAAAAAGAAAAAAGGCCCCTAGCTGATATGCTAGGGACCAGTTTGATATCTATTGAGGATCGCACACGAAAATGAACGTTTTCCGTATCTTACCAACACTTCACTTTGGAAAATGTTCCGAGCGACATTGTTGCGATCTTAGCAGCGTCCGGCTAGGTGTTTCTTGATCACCCCATCCATCTCTTCAGCTCCCTTGGCGGAAGTAATCTTCAGCGTCGTACCGTCCCCGTCCTTTACGATATCTGCGACTGCGTAGACCTCGTTGTTAACCCCGAACATCTCGTAGCTGATCTCGGCCACCCCAAGATCACTATACAATTCAGAGCGGATCATACGTTGAGCCGTGACTAGGTTCACATCAAAGCAAGCACGCCCCTGGGTCGTCAGTCGTCGATAGACAGATTGATAGTTTTCGTTCAGGTGCATCTCAGTGACCGAACCGGGCGACTTTCTCAGATCCCCGACTGTGTTTGGAGCGCAGGCCACCAATAGGGACACCACCAAGCATAAACCTAAAATTCTCATAATTACCTCCTCAGAATTCAGGTCAGAATGTTGGCCTAATCAAAACAGGTCAATCATATCTAATGCTTAAAACCCACATTAAGAGTGAGCGTGGTAGATCCACAACAAGGATTACTTGGAGCAAAAATATGACATCAAAATTATTCCCGATTGAAGAACTCAAGGGCGCAGATCTTCAGGCATTCTCAGTACTTACGGTTAGCCGTATCAAACATGAGGCAGACTACCTAGTCGGCAAGGCTCTGGCTGCACGGTCGGGCCACCTTAGTGAGCAGGGGCAGCTGGAGCGCATTATCGACCTTCGAGGAAAAACGACACTAAGTGACGCAGACCATGATGCGCTGATGTGGTACTCCAAGTCCCCTGAGAAAGCGCTGGCTAAAGTCGAATGGTATCGTGAAGGATATGAAAGTGAGCATTCCGTTCCGGAAGAAGATATGATCGCCCATATAACATCATATTTTGGATACGCATCTAAAAACGGTACATTTAGCAACCGTAGGCTTACGATCATCGCACCGGCAACAGAGGAAATAGTCTCACAAAAATCCTTCGATACTGCAATCGCTCAATCCCGGGCGTTTGGGGCAGCATTTATCCTGGAGATGACACCTGAGTGTTTCAAGCTAGGTGAGGGCAAACTTCAGTACGTGTTCGCTCAGTGTGCAGTGCAACTCTACGCACCACAGCTCGATTTATGGGGCTTCGCAGATCTTATACCCGGCGCTCGTGAAGACTACACCTATACCTCAGCTCCTAAGGAAAGCGCCCTAAAGGAAGCCCACGAAAAGAAGCTGTGGACACGATTTAAGGCTATATTCAACTGACTGCAAAAGCCAAATGAGAAGTGGCCCCAAGCGTTCAGCAAGGGGCCACAGGGGACATCTTAGGTGGGAGTGAACTGATGATCTTCAGTGTTGATTTAACTCACCTAGGTTGGGGTAGTTCCGTTAGCTAGCGAATAAACAGATCGACGCCACCTGGAAGGCCGGACGCAAAACCCCTTTTGGATTTCATATTTTCTGACAAATACAGGGGAGCATGAGCCAGAAACATAGGGCAACCACGATGACCAAAGACCTCTTCAACTTCAACCAAGCCAGAAATCCTGAACTAGAAGACGATGAATACGTCCTGAAATCCGATGAAAATATCAGGATCCAGGTCTGTGCCTATGAAGAAGGCACCTCCTACGTATTGAACGAGTACGGTCAGGATGACCCCAATAATGATGCCACCTTTTGGGTAAAAGATTGCGGTGAGTTCCAACATCTGGATATGGCGATGGAAAACGCTGTTCGCCTAGGTGAAAAGAGAGCTGCCCCGGAACCTTCCGGTCCCAAGATGTAACGGCATCTGTCAAAATCAGACAAGACCAGCTTGCGGACAGACAAGGACAGTGCTAGTTGCCCCAAACACAAGGGAGCCAACTCCCAAACTCATGTTGAGAGGAAGTCCTTTGAGCAAGGCAGAAATCATGAAGATCGTTATGACCGGGTTCTTGGCAAGTATTGCTGGTATCCTCGCTGCTGCGGGAGCTTTCGTCACCTTCTGGCTTTGGATACCAGCTGTTGCTTTTGCGGTACCCGCTCTGCGCATGAGCAAGCAAAACATCTAACATTTCTCGAGCACCTGATCGAGACGATCACCGACTATCTAGGGGCAGGCATCGTACCTGATGCTTGCCCCTAGATAGTCGGTTAAAGATCGGCTTACCGCCCCTTAGCGGCATCCCGTTCACGAGCACGACGCTGCTGACGGGTTTCCTTTAATACGCCCGCCTCAACGGTGGCAGCACGGACTTGCTCACGCGCCTTACGACCGGAATTTGCGTTTGTCTCTGTGCCGAAGAACTCTGGGAACTGGTATCGTTCTTCATCATTCTCCAAAATGATCTCACGCAGTCCGTCCAAATGTCTCGTATGGTAAGCTTCGCTCAATGCGGCCTCGCGGTCATCGCGCTGTTGCTGTTCACGATCATCCATCATCTCACGAGTCTCGAACATCGGATGACCGCACTTTTGCTCAAAGTTGAGCGCCCAGTCGCGCTTATTTACGATGTCATTCTCGATCTCATGACGGCAATCCGCACAATACCAAGAAAGGGAACCATGGTTGTACCAGATGGCGTCCGGGGCCTGACACAGCGTGCGATTGCAGCTACCACCTTCATGGCCTTTGTCATCCTTATCAGGACCGTTATAATCACCATATGCCATCTATATTCTCCATAAATCCAAAACCAATGGCGATAGACAATGATCACCGCCGTTAGTGTCAACATTATATTCAAACTATACATGTGTCAACATGATTAGATAAAATATTGCCTTCAATTAATTAGACTCTCACCTTGACTGATACCTGTCAAACTTGTATATTCAAGGTTCAAATAAGTGTGAGTTTATATCATGAAAACATACAGCCCAGGAGGTCGATTATGTAGGTAAATACATAGGAGACCAACATGAGCCGAACTTATCGTCGTAGCCAGCTGAGCCGTTCTGTAGAGGGCCAGTATCGCTGGCTTAACGGGCTTTATAACTGGAGCCTCTTGTCCCGCCCCTCCGAGGAGGAAATCTGGGCTGAGGCAAAACTGGACTACCGGCACTCCATCATGGATGGCCGTTACGCCGAAAGTGGCCGCCGTAAGGCATTTAAGAAGAAGTGCGCTCGGCACCTGCGTCGTCAGAACGCTATCTATTGCCGGAATGCGGCCGACGAAGACTATTATGATGAGGCTGCCGCGCCTCGTCGTCAGGATACCACCCGTTTCGTGTGGGATTTCTTTTGAACTGAAAGGGGACTGCATCATGTGCGGTCCTCTTTTTCTTTTCAAGGATGGCCGCTTGCAGAAATCGGTGCCATATCTACCCCCATACAGACAGGAGAGAACCAATGTCATCATCTGATAGAAGATACCTTCTAAACACGACCGCAACCATCTCTGCTCATTCCCATATTCGATCCCTATGCACTTTTGCGAAAGGAACCTTGCTCAACGAGTTTAAGGCCAACCGGAACGCTACAAAAGATGTCGAAGAACCTTCTGGGATGATCTCTACCATGCGCTTTTCTGTCTCCCGTGGCGCCAGGGAGAGAGCTAATGGTGGCAATGAATTCTCTTCGGATATCCGCTTTCTCACAGTCCACACATTGATGCACTCAGATGGTTGGGCGTGGATCGCGACCTCTGAGGAGGCAGAGCCAAACATGGATCCTGAAAACCAGGAATGGAAGCTGATTACACGCGATCCGAACCCGAAGTATTTTATCGAGAACTGGGATGATAAGATTTCAATTAATCTCTCAAAAATCTATGACGAGCTTCATCCCGTAGACTTCCTGAAGAACGCCAAACCAACCCTGTCGCCTGCTGGTATTCAAGGCCATCCTCTAGGCTTCGAAAAATGCGATATCAGGCTCGATATGGAAGTTGAGCCCAGCCCAAATCATTTCGGCAAGCCCGCTAAACCAGAGGTGAGAATGCCCAGCGCGGATCAAGATAACGGTCCTTCAGGGCCCGGCCGATAAGTATTCTTGTCTAACCATAGATAGTTGACAACTGTTCAGATTTAGCCTTACTATTAATTCCAGTTAGATGTCCGATAACCGGCATTGTTTGATGTTAAATTGATAAGTAGAAAGCTGAATAAGTATGAAGATTGAGATCACCACCGATCAAGACGAGCACGAATGCGATGACTGTGGTCAAGCATGGGCCGAAGGCGGTCGCGTTGTCGTTGATGGTGAGGAAGTCATCAATAAACCGGGTGAGGCTGCCTGCTATGATGGCAAGGACTACAGCCCGGCCGATCTTCTGGTGATGGCACTCGATAAGTTGGGTCATAGCGTCACCGTAGATGGTTCGCGCTATCACATCACCTGTGTGGATGAAGACTACCACGGTGTTTCCCCGCAGGACTGACCTTAGTCAGATGCCGAAGGTCACAGACAAGAAGAAAGCAAAATATGACTACCGTAGATAAGCTAGAACAGATCAAGCACGCTCACCATGACACTTTCCTGGCAAGCGCGCAGTCTGCCTTGATTGAGATCAGGGACACTATCGGAAAATATCGGGGCGCGGGCTCGCTAGCGCCACATGTTAACTGGTACGGTAACATCACCGAGGATGGAGGGGGTGCCATGGTGGGTCATGTGGCTGGTTGGTCTTATAAGATCCAATCCATCTCGAACTCCACCTCGCATGTATCGCTGAATCTGGTGCACAACTTCCTCTCCGAAGAAAACCATCGGGTCGGCTTCTTTGAGAACGCAGAAGATGCCAAAAGTGTAGCCGAGCGTCACTCCGCCATTGTAGATGCTACCGGCAATGCAATGGCTGCCACAGTTATTATCAGAAAGATGATCGGCGCCGACTAAGCTTGGTCGTCACCCCGGTACAGAAATAGTGCTTACCGGGGTGCTCATTCTTTCAGGTGCCTTACGGCTTCAATGAAGCCTGGGTTTCGGGACTAACGCTAAGTTCTCCTACACAACAATACATGGAGAGCGAAAGTCAGTAGATAGCCCCAGAGTTCATGAGGGTCCCAACTAACCTGGCCCTGATCTCCTTCAAAAATTCATTCTGACGAAACCAGGACATCGTAACTTGCGTCCTCTCAAGCATCTCCGCTTAGAGACAGAAGGAAGTTACGATGTCGCACCTAGATCGCGTCCTGAAGGACCTGGAGTTCAAGGCAACCAAGAATGACGAGAAAGACGTCTTCATGACCCGTACCTTTGAGGGCGGCATGAAAGCTATGGCATGGGACCTGAAGAACCCCAAGAAGTTCGATCCAGAAACCAATAGCACCGTCATGATCGCTCTCGTGGCGCCGGATGGATCCTTCATTGATGCAACCAAGATCACCAGCATCTTTCATGCGAAAGATCTCGTTAGAGATTGGAATGTGATCGCCGAGGCAACACGTTTCAAACAGGCCCCGGAAGGCAAGGGTGCCCACTTCGCACTGTTCGACAAAGAAAACGATGGCTACGCAATTATTGCTTCTCGTCATCCAGGCTTTGAATTTGGCGCCACCTTGTACTCAGTACGCTCACAGTACCTGCGCCAGACCGATCCAGACAGCCAAGGCCTTGTAGGGCGATATGAAAACGTACTGAGCGCAATGCAGGCCCTCGAGACGCAAATACAGGTGGACTACGACCACGCGATGGAAGCCGCACCTTCAATGTAAGAAATCATATTTTTGAGGATATTATTATGAGAATTTTGATCGCTACCGACGAAGACCCACAAGTTATCAAAAACCTGAAGACAGAAATCGACGAAGCCTGCACCGAGGATCTTCTGGAGCGGATCATTGAGGTTTACGATTATCCCATACAAGGACCCGCGCGCAGCCCTGAGCTGCAAACCCAGATTATCGAGTACATGATCGATCACTCCATAAATGAAGTGGATGGCCGCTGCATCGTGGATATCGACATGGGACCCCACGAATATTGGAGCCGTCCCGATGTTGAGGCCCTGTTGCAGGCCTCAATTCATGCAGGTGGCATGTTTGTGGGTCTAGGCAGCATGGAGCCTGGGCAAGATGCCCTAACATTCGATGATGAAACACAGCCGTCCTATCAGAAAATAGAGATGATCCCCGCAACCGGCATGCCTCCCTTTACTGGTATTGCACGCATCTCCACTTTGGGCGCCGGAAGTGAACTCGCCAGGATTGTGGATGCAGTCGACATAGAAGACTTCGCAATTATGGAAGAGGCCAACACAAGACTCGTAGACGTAATCATGTCTCGCAACCAAATCAGAGCACAACAAAGTCCGCCAATGAACGACGGTCCAAGCATGGGCTGATAGCTGCCAAGCCATACGTTAAAGCTTACCAGAACCTTAACGTATGGCTTCTATCCATGTCACATCAATAGACAGAAGCATGTATATATCATAAGCTGAGGCCTTATCTACAAGGATACTAGTTATGATTACTGCTGCCAAGAACGAGGGTGGGGGCCCGCGTTCTTCAGAGAAAAAAGACAAAGGAAAACCAGACGTTTTTCGACATCGCGGTGACTATGTCATTCGCTTCCGTAGGGCACGCCCCCTAACGGACCCACACCTACTTATAGCCATCGCAGGCTCCTTCTCCTTGACTGCGGCGGCATTGTTTGCAGCTGTGTTCGATCTGCTTCCATTTCTAAGCAAAGGCGCGGCCGTGTTCTGGTCTTGTGTTGCATCGCTCGCAATCACAGGGTTTCCTTTGTGGCGGCAAAGTCGTCGCGGTTATGAAAGGAACCAGATAAGATTTTCGGGAGCGATGCTTATCAACCCGGATGGAAGGATCCTCAGCCAACAACTGTTGCACGATTTCTATGCCACCGTGATCGCCGATGAGGATGACCCTGACCAAATGAGGCCACCGAAGTACCCGAACTCGCGCAGATACGCTATCAGAGCAAGATATGGAGACCTACGTCGGCCGGTATCGCTGACAGGTAACTTCCTTACAAAACGAGATGCGGATGCCATTATTGATCTTCTCGATGGCTGGAAATCCGATCCTGCCACCATCGCGAAGGCGAGCACCGGACTGCATGGCAAGCAGACACTTCTAGACTGATAGTAGGGGCCAGGACTACTTACAGGCCCCTATTTATAATACAGGTAGCAGGCCCAAATCCCTGCACGGTCTTTACCACCCGCTCACCATTCTCAAGCTCTTCGTAACCAACCCACCCGAGTGATGCGGAAGTTTTTCCACCATATTCGCGCTGGAACACTGCAATCTCTTGAAGTCCCCATTCATCCATATACTGGACCGAAAAGCGGAATCCGCCATCGAATGATCTCATGCCGACAACTTCGCCAGAAATCTCCCTGCTATAGTGATTTACGGTAGCTTTGCCATCTTTCCACTCGACGGAAGTCCTGATAGCCAGGCCTGAGGACAGCTTGTCTATCCGCTCGCAGAAACCATCACTCGGAAGAGTTTCTGCGGAGACCAGACATGGCAGCAGCGCGATTACCAATGCACCTGCAAAACCTTTTTTCATGAAGTCACCTATAATTTACCCCTGAGAGCATAGTCCTCCATATTAGGTAGGCAAGCTCTCAGGGGTAAATCGTTTTTAGTTAGTGAATTAGAAGCGCAACTTAACACCAATCATAGTGGCGTCTGTACCACTGTGGTTATTGCGATCACCACGCAGGGTTATGCCATCACTAGAGATATGGCGAATTTCGAAACCAAGCAACTCGGTTAAGTCATAGCTCAAGCTCGCCTCGATGTGAGATCCTTCCAGATCGGGGTTCACAGTATAGCTCAAGGATGCTTGAGCATTGTGGAAATCACTCAAGATGATGCCAGTAAACTCATCTGTCGCATCGCCGATCACAGCCTTCTCCACTTGAACGCCCCCAACAAAAGGTCCGGCTTTTAGATAGAAGGCAGGGGCGAGGGTCATGCCATCCGGATTGTGGTACTGAGGCACATCCCAAGTAAACTGAAGACCATTTCCTAGGTGGAAATAGGGGTCAGACATCTCGAATCTATTTTTACGAGCATGTTTGATTGATTTAGGAATCTGCCAAAGGGTTGGAGACAGCAGGTTACCGATACCGCTGTAGAGAAGCATCTCACCCAAAGCGTCATCTGCGTCACTGTATCCGCGCGCCTCGTAATGAGCTGCGATCTTAACCATGTCGCCTTGGACCGCAGTATCACTTTCCCGATGATCTCCAAGGGTATAGGTGAATGTCTTAATTCGGTTTGCGACATATCCAGGCCAGGAATAGGCGTGGTTTGGGCGGCCCTGAAGGTTGCGTTGTAGCCACTTCTCGGAATAGTTCATCTGCCAGTTCACACCAGACATCGTGGTACGGATACGCTTTGCCGGGTCACCGTAAGACACGCCACCGCTACGCGAAGTTGCCGACGCCCCGCCAGGTCCGCCGAACAGCAACGTGTAGCCATAAGCTTGACCGAAGCTGATCTCTTCGTTGTCGTCGTGATTATAGAAGTAGTGTTCACCCAAACCGTACCAGTCGTGCATCGCGAAATGCGCATATTCATGGCCAAACATGATGGCGTTGGCTGTTTGATATTGAAAGTTTACCAGCTGTGCGAGGAACAATAGAGAGTTGCCGCCCGAGGTATTTCTTAGCCGATAAGACAACTCTTCCACCGCACGGGCGCCTAGGTATTCACCGCTTTCAACAATGCTATTACTGCGGAAGCCTTGATGCCTCCAATAATCCTGGTCAATCGCATGCGCCTCATAGGTCGCCAGCATGTTATTAACGAACACGGCTTCATTCGCATGTGCGGGCAGGGCAGCAGTGAGAGCAGCAGTACTTATAGCAGCGCCTGCCACATATTTTTTTAAGTGTGTCACAAGTAAATCCTATTCTTTGAACATGAATAGGATTTACTAAGGTCACCGCCTCTATGGTTAATCGTCCATTAATTTGGCGTGATCGTTCTACATTCGGAAACAGTGATTAATGGACGATTTACACGGCACATGAATTCAACTTAGAGAAACCAAAAGGGCGCAATTAGACATCAGTCATAGGAGATTGGTGTGCCACGTTTTAGAATTATAGCTGTGAGTTTAGGCGTACTGACATTGACGTCGGGATGTGCTCAAGACAAGTACATGCACATGGCCGCAGGAAGCGCTGGCGCCTTCGGGGCGTACCAGGTCACAAAAAGCCGTAAGGCCGCCTGTGCGACGGCTGTGGCGCTCGGTGTGGGTAAAGAACTCTATGACAGTACCGGGCGCGGGAACGTCGAGGCGATGGATATCGTCGCTACAGCCGTTCCCTGCCTGACACTGGCTATCGAATTCTAAGTCAGCGCAACCGTCGGCCGCGTGGGTCGAACTTGATCTTACCAAGCCAGATGACGATTTCATAGATGCCGCGCAGAAACGGCATCGATAAAATCAGCAATAGAGGCCAGCCTGGCGCCTGTTCGTCCTGATAGATACCCATCAGGACGATAAGCCCCAAACCGCTCAAGAGGCAGGTTACCACGAACACACAGAACCAATCGGTGCCATCAGCTCGAATTCTCAGAAGACAGATATCTCTCAAACGCTTGATCATCTCGTCACCCCATCGACATCGAGGGACCTTCTGACTCTTGGTCAAGGTCATCCCCAAGCGGGTTCAGAAGCTGAGACAAAAGCTCATCAAGCTGTTCTGCATTCGTCATCTCGGCATCGCCTTCGTTCAGGTTTTTATCTGAATTAAGAAGCTCGTGAAGCCGCTCAGAAGCGGCGAACTTCGTCCAGAACATGGACACCTTTTCACCCCGGGAAGCGGGCAAAAATACCTGACCATCCTCACGGAGGTAATCAGAAGTAATCCGGAAGTCGGCAGCCTCGTCATCTTCTGTGCTTACCGGCATGCACTGGTAGTAGAGTACGCGACCACCGAAATAGAGATACTGAGAAACCTTGTAGGTATCGATTTTAGGATCATCGCTTTCGTTATCGATCACATAGATTGGCGCTCCAACAGGCAGGTAGCTACCGTCGATTTCACGCGCAGGCGAAGGGATGAACTCAACTGAACGGTAGTCGCCGGAAGCCACACCCGCATCGACCTCCGTGATCAGCGCATCGAGGTTCTCACGAGCTGCGGCACGCTCCTTGCGCTTATAGCGCGTATCGACCTCATCATATTTTTTACGAAGAATCCCGAGTTGAATATTGGCGGCTTCAGCCATCGCTTCAGATTTGTCAGAGAAATAGATGAAGCGGCTTACCGGTGTCGGCATAAGGCGCTCTCTCACGATTGCGGTTTCCGTCCCCACTTCATAAGCGAACGCTAGGGAGGAGCCCTCAAGGAGAGGGGCACTGATCTTGAAGGTGGGCTTATCACCCGTCATTGGCGACGTCATAAAGTATCCTGCTCTTTCAAGTATGCTTGTAGTTTTCGCACTATCAATTATAATACATGACAGAGAGATACTCTATTCTTGTGTTTCAATCAATATGGAAGATGACACCTATGAATAATAATTCACCTGAGCGCCTAGAAGCCGTCGATCTCCTGATGGAGGACTGCTTTGAAGATAGCGGAAACATCGAAGGGATCGTTTTCCAGCGGACTTCACAGATGAGCAAAACAGATCTTGAGAGCCACATGACCAACCATTATGGAGCCGATTCAATCGACATGCTTGAAGGATGGGACTCCATCCGTGACTTCGTGCGTAGTGACATGCTCGACAGCGCCAAGTCCGATGAAGACTACCTTAAGAGCGTCATCCAGGACTACGTCGGAGCTATGACCGATGACGAAGTCTTCGAAATCCTACCTCAAAGACGCCCAGAACCATAAAATAAAGAGGATTCCCTTCAAAAACGCGCAGATGAGCTGGACATCTCTATTGCCCCGGCGATCCACTAAGTCAGACTAGAGAGCATCAATACTCTGGGCGGGATTCAGACAGCTTTAGCATGGACGGCCGCAAGGAGATTTCCAGCACGCTAGCTTCCTGCTCAGAGAACCCGCCAGAATCCTGATGGCGGAGCATCTCAAACAGAGTTGCAGCCGCATGCACGCGATCTCTGATCATGGCAGGCTGCGACTTGTACCGTTCTAGGATTGCACCCACCACATTATCCGTCACCGACTTGTCCCCAAAGCGGGTTCTCAAGATGTCTTTGATTCCACCAAAGACCTTTGTCTCGAACTGCGCATCCCAACTTCTATTATCGATCACTGGCTCATTCCCAACTGGTATCTTCTTAGGATACAGGAACTTGCTTATTGCAAAGTTAAGGGGAACGAGGATAATTAGGGCTTATATGCAAAAGAGGTATTCTTGATGTCCTGGCCTGCTAATTTCGATGGACCCACCACTGAAGGATTGATCCTTGTTCCTAGCCCAAATGCACTCGTCCAAGATCTCGGACCTTTCTTAAGTGGACGCATGATGATCACGGATGTGCTGCCAAAATCAGCGCTTGTGTGCGCTTCGGTAGATGGCAAGCCCGTGATTTCAGAGAACGGTCAAATTCGCTTCGCATTTGAAGGCAACGCAAATCAAGCCGCCAATCTTGAACGTTATTATGAAAGGTGCCAGTGCGCAGCTGGACGCCTGGCTTCTCGCTCACCCAGCATTGCTTACGGATCAGCTCCTTCCGAGGACCTCAAACCCGTTGCGCGCATCCATCTTCTAAGCTTCGTGTTCACAGAAATTTTGGATCAGGAGGCCCTCGAAGAGTGGAGCGGTGAAAAGATCGCTGATTTCTTGCCACCTTCTAAAATCGAGACACCCACTCAGGATCCGGATATCTTAAAGCAGCTCTGCGAGCTTCCCATGAAACCTCTGACAGAAGGGGCTCGTGGTGTTTACGCTTGGTCGTTGTTGGACGGCACCATTCTAACGATGGAAGCGCCGGACAAGAAACTTACCGCCTGGCGCCCAGGTGACGCAGGGCTGCGCTCCATCTTAGAGAGATCTGGGCTGGGATTGGAAGACAGGATGAAGATGATCCCGTGATCAACGCGGGGCAGGCGGCGCTGACAGATCTTCCCACTCAGGATTCTTTACAGCTTCTTTGGCAGCTTTAACGGCGTCCCGGGCATCCTTGAAGTCCTCAGCCAAGACCGCAAAGGAAACATCCTCCCCGGCTTTGTCCGTCTGATTGGCACTCAGTGTCCAGCATGCCTCCTCTTGCATGGGATCTGGCTCTGCTACCCCGTCATGGCAAAGAAGGAAGTAGCACTGACGTCCGTCGACGTCACCTTCAGCACGATAATGAGTGAAACCACCACCACTATGATGGAGAGCCCATTCTTTGCTCAGGAAATCGGCATTTTCGTTGAGCCAAAGGATCATGCCTGAGCAGGCTTCCTCATGCTTGTTAAAAGTTTCGATAAAATCAGTCATATAAATCCCTTACCTGAAGCCCATTCCGTAAGTAGGCTCATCATCCACGCTTTCCGCGACATCGATCATCGCGCTGCGGATCTTCTTCCACTTCTCATCGCTTACCGGGTCACCGGCAGTAAGCACCTTTTCGCGGTAGTCGTTGAGGGCGGCCCACACGGTAACTAAAGACTCGTGCATGTCGGTTTCGGTTATACTATCAATGATATCACACTCATCTTCTTCCTCGTCTTCCGCTGACTGTTTTACGGTTTCATAAAGCTCGATGATGAGGAGCAAAATCATCTTGTGATGCTGACGATCAGCCTCAGAAAGTTCAATCTTTCCACTGGTGATATCATCTAGCAGCTCTTCCGCACCAAGGTCAGGGAAGCCTTCACGGTCGACATACTTATGGTAGATCGACTGAACTACTGGCTCAGAGATATCTTTCGGATCCAGGCTACTGAGGATGTAATCATCCATGTAGAGGCGCCAGACAGCCTCATCAAAGGTCTCTGCTAGTCTACCGTTCTTCTGGGCTTCAGAGGTGTAAAACCACTGACCATCAGGCTTCCTGACAACAAAGAAATCCTGATGGAAAATATGAACCGGAGTATCCGGCATCAGGGGACCAGCACTGAAAAGGTTGCCCTTAGGAAAGCAATCTCTGGGCGCATCCACTCGAGTGAGTTCGAAGTCTTGGTAGGTTAGGACAAGTTTATCGCTCATAATTGCTTCCTCAAATTACATGCTAATACTACAGGGTTCTGACCCGATAAAGTCGGCGCCAGGCTCCGGACTATATTGAGACATGAATTTCTCTACCCATGTGCGCACTCTAGGAATGCAGCTCTCCAGAGCTTCAACATGTTCTGGATTGCCCATGAACTCAGGATCATGATGCCAAGGATCAACCAAGTTGGCTACATCTTCGGCTGACCGGTTGAGATCATAAATCTCACCATCGAGTTCAACAAACTGATGATCCCAGTTCCCTTTGATCTCGCCACCAATAAGCTCACGCAAAAACAAGCTTGTGAACTTACAGGCATAAGATAGATCCCGAGGGACAGGCAAACCACGCTCCTCAGCGCGTTCTCTCCACCGTTCTAGGCAGAACGCCGCTGCGACTGCCATAAGCTCGTCAGAGACCGGATATACGCCCTCACGGTCATCTTCCAGCCAATCTCGGGTAACAGGATCCATCATCAGGTCACTCATACGGCATCCATCTTCTAAATTGCTAATCATATTTTTGTCTATTCATACCCCACCTAGGTATAACTTTAGCATGCATAATCCTAGTGAGACCACTTGATCATTCAAACATAACGCAAATGAAACCGACATAGAGTCAACTTTTTTGCTCATCTAAGTTGGAAAACCTGAGAATGTCATCATCTACTATAGTAGAAGGCAATTTTGCCCCAACTTAAGAGGAAAACTAAAGATGAGCAATCCAGCTACATTACTATGTTATACATTTCTATTCGGGATCGCCTGGTTTTATTTAAAAGAGCCAATTGGAAAGCGCATTCTTCGAGATAGTTTGTTCACAGGGTTAAAATGGCGGCCCGTGTCAGCGGAACACGCTATGGATATACTAGGAATTCTTATTCTGCTTACCACCATTTTAGCGCTAAAATTACTAGGAGTACTTGACCGTGAGGTCATGGTGGCGGCTCTGGACTTAAATATATCACTATACGAGTATTTCGATTATTTGAGAAAGCCTCTAGAAGCCTTGAAGCGCGTCTTATCTGCATCTGACCACCAGACACTACAGTGGATCGCTAACGTACTTTTGTCCTAACTAGGTCGAAGCACTGAAACTATATCCTGTACGCCCTCAGAGAAGGCGTACAGGTAACTAGCTCAATCATCAGGTCACTCATAGCCCTGCGTCCATAGAGGACGCGGGCAATTCAGGGCTCAGATTGTGGTCGAACCGCTGAACGAAGTTATCTACATCATGGACTTCACGAAAGCTTATCGGCTCCATACGGGCAACCGACTTATCCAAGTAGACATCTGGCACAACCTCTTTATGCCGCCGTTTAGCGTTCTGCTGCCGCCACTCACGGTATCCGACCTCAATGTTTACCCCGGTGATATGGGCTCCATAATCGTGAAAAAGGTCCACGAAAGGCGTGCGGATGCGGCTATCAATATTGGTCGCATTGAAGACGAAATCCTGCTTCTTACGCAGGTACTCACGTGCACGCTCTTTGGCAGCCTGCATCACTTCACCCTGCCGCTTGGAGTCTGGTTTGATACCCAACTCCACCCGCAAAGCATCCGTCGATACCACAGGAAGATCACGCGCATGATTTTTGATCCATGTGTCTTTGCCAGACCCAGGAAGACCGTAGAGCATCGTAACCTTACTGCCGAAATCTACATGAGGAATATAGGAGATCGGCTTGTTATCACGCAGAAATCCTAGCCGAGCGGTGGAGCTATCGAACCAATATTTGCGGCTCTCACAGCCGCGATCCTCGGCAACTGATAGAAGCATTTCAGTGCTCTCCATCGCATCGTCCACCCCGATTCCATCGCGTCCCAGCAGGTCCGCCTTGGCATGCAGCACCACATCCCGAACCGGGGCCATATAACACATCTTGATCGCCTCACGATCTGGGTCACTGCTCTCCATGAAATGGAAGGGTCGCTGGTGGGCCAGGATGATCCCGCAGATACGCTCACGGATGAAGAAATCGACATCCGCCTTGTAGAGCAGCTCTCTGGCAATCTGAGCGCCGATACGAGAGTGATTGGGGGCACTGATACGCCCGTCGTCATCCACCACAGTCGTAACAGGCTTAGCTACATCGTGGAGTACGGTAGCCCAGAACAAAACAAAGCGATCCACCTCAGAGCGCTGCTGCCATTCGGGCAAGCCAACAAGAGCTGACATCACACTACGCGTATGGACACCCACGTCACCTTCAGCATGGTATGAAGGATCCTGAGGACACCCGTCCATCGCTGTCATTCGATATGGCCAAATACTCCAAATGCGCTCGAAGTCGATATATTCGCCCGGAGCTGGGGTAAGCTCGATCATTTCTCTAAAGTTATCCATACAATCGCCTGTCTTGCTTAAATGATATATCGTCATATTTCTCGAAAGTTGCCCGACAAAAACATCGAGCAAGGCTAACATCTACCTATTCGTAAGCGCTCTCGAATTGAGTAATTGTTCCCGCCTCGAGATGCCTAACCAACCCCAGTGCCTGCAAGGCCATCAGCTCGGCGTCAGGCCCCGCTCTATGTGGAGTATTATTGGGCGCCGTTTGATCAAGATAGCTAATAACATTGCCCACGATCTCACTCGGCACATCGTACAGACCCTCATAAAACAGATGCTTAAACCCAAATTCCAGCTGCATGCTAATCTCTTCACATGAAGCCTCGCTTTTATGACCGGCCTTCATTGCCGGGGCCAACCATCGGCAGTCATAAGATGGCGCATCGGAGAAGAAGCACTCGCGCATTTTCTGCATTCTCGTGTAGTCTTCTACAACTCTCTCAACAGGCTCACCAAAGGCCAAATCAGCCATCGGGATCTTATGAATTTTCTCGGATTCCGTACTCCAGACAGCTTCAATATCCCAGCTTCTATGGGGCTTGATCAGGTACGACCATGAGCGCACGCTATCGCGGCCGACCTCATCAGTATGGATGTACGCAAACCCAATCTCGATGGGAAAGCTGCCTTCATTCAAGCCGGTTGCCTCCAGATCGAGAAAGACCCCACGACGAAGTCTAGAAACAGTTCCTGGAGCCAAATTCCCAAGTTTATTCACATCGAAAACCCTTATATTTCTTTATTTATCACATCATGACCATGCAATGTCAACTATAGACAAGTACAATGAGGCTGCAATAATTTCCCTTGCCACTTTGGTTTACTGGCGTAGATTTAGGCTAGGAGGATGGAAAATATGACATTTGATGAATGGAAGGGAACGGCCAAGACCGTTCCGATGGAAGAAGCCCAAGACACTGCCGTCGCAGACATGATGGAAGACTACACTCACATCATCGAACACGAGGATGGGAGCTGGATTGTTGTCGATCAAGCCCAAGATCCGGAAGCATACTATGTCATCTGTGGCAACCAACAGTGCTCCACCTTGTCTTTTGATGAAGCTCAGCGCTTTCTGTGGGAAAACCACGCCAGGGACCATTACGCAGAACCCAGCAGCCCGGGGCCATGAAGGATACCAAGATTAGATTGGCAACCCTTACGAATATTCTTGAATAGTTGACAATCTATCTATAATCTAATTACTATAGCGCAGCTAACTTAAGCAGTTTGTCCGCTGGATATTCGCGCAATTGATAGCAATAAGGTGATAGTTTATGACCCAAAAGCCAATGGATGATGGCAATTATCGTGTAGTCGGCCGTAAGATCAAGGATGGTGACGCTTGGGGCGATTACACCCGCTATAATGTGCTACAGAAGAAAGTGAGCATCATGTTCGGTCTGATTTCATACTGGGCAGACATTGATAGCGAAAAAATCCCGCAGCACGTTGAAATCTCCGTAGGCTGCTTTGGCGATACCGGAGGATGGAAAAGCAAGTTCGCCAGCCAACTGAGCTTCTGATAACTCCTCACTTGATCAATGCACCCAACGTATCACTTAATGAGTGAACGAGAGAGGTACTAAGATGGGTATTGGACATTATCACGACTCCCGAGGGGTCACTATTCACTTCGAGCCATTTGAAGAGCTCGATTCCGAAGATATCGATGGCCGTGAATTCGCCTGGGATAATGCCCTCGAAGACATTGCGGAAAGCTTACCCGATGACTTTACCTGGACAGGCTTCAACCAGAGATCACGAAGCCACGCAATTGCACATAGCGAACTTCACGACCTTGAGATCCGTGAAGACGAAGGTGGCTACGGCTACGTTTATCTCACCATCAAGCCCCGTAACTTCGAGGGCACCTGCGATTACATCCTTCAGGAGGAACGCGAAGAGAAAGCGGAGGCCACCACAGAGGCTGAGGCAGAGCGGGTGTTTACTGCGATCTATGAGGCAGGCCTTCTAGGCAATCTCTACAAGGGCACCAGCTACACTTCTGCGACCTGGCAACCAGAGGCCTCCACTAGCACTCCCAAGATGTAAGAAACCCTCGTTGCATTTTGGCAACCTAATTCCAAATTTTGGGAGTAGGGAGCTAGCGCAAATTAGCAACGGATACTAATCAAAAGAGGCCGCCTTTTGGTGGCCTCTTGCTTGCTGGATGTCTTGTGCCGCCGCTCCCCAGTTGCTGTTCCGGGATACCTGGCAAGCAAGAGATTTCGGAAGCGGCTACTCCTCTGAAGCTTCCTTCTTAGCTCTATGCTCTTTGCGCTCTGACATCTTGATATCGGCTTCTTCCATTGCATCGTACCGATCCCAACCCTGCCGACGCAATTGGTCTACAATAGCATCATACTCTTTCTGATCTTTCTCAGTCCAATCCATCGTAAGTCTCCATATAATAAAGCAAGTATAGTTCTAGATCTATGCTTTGTAAATGGAGACCATACTATTATCCTGTATAGGCGCCACCCTGAAATGATATCCTGATTTCGGATGCCATCTGTCCACAGGTCTTGCAGCGGGCCCTGCCCAACGCATCAGCGGTCGTCTGAGGAGGACTAGGCAACGCTAAAAGGTCACTGACCAGGATACTCTGGACATGCATGTTAGGACACCAGAAGTGTATGGAATGGCCATGGAGGACGGACAGTTCAGTAGGAGCGATGGTGGTATTGCTTCTCATCTTCATATTTTCGCACCAATGCCGTTCCTGCGCAATGGAGATACACACCAAATAGAAAGGGCCCCACCAATCGGTGAGGCCCGAACACTACATCAGGAAAGGATCAGTTGATCTTGATTTTACGAGGCTTTTTCTCTTTTGGAAGTTCACGCTCGAAGCTCAGGCTCAGTAGGCCATTTTCATGTTTTGCCTCGGTGATCTTCACGTGATCAGCCAAAGTGAACTTACGCTCAAAGTTGCGGGTAGCGATACCTTTGTGCAGATACTCCCGCTTCGTGTCATCCTCTTTCTGAGATCCGGAGACAACAAGAACCTGATCGCGCACTTCTACATCAATTTCATCGGTAGCAAATCCTGCGACAGCCAAGGTGATCTTCCAGCTGTCTTCACCCAGCTGTTCAATATCGTATGGCGGATACGCAGGAACATTGGTTTCTCTCATCATACGATCAATGGCGCTGGCCATTTGGTCAAAACCGATTGCGGAACGGTAGATAGGGGTCAAATCAAAGTGTTTCATAGTAAAGTCATCCTCTTTTGAGCAATGTTGTTAATTACCCTCTTTCGACGGGCATTTTGCCTATGGACCCTTCATGGCATCCTAAGGCAAAGCCTAGATAGGAAGCCGAATTATCCATTCAAGATCTTTTTCTATAAAAAATGTTCATGTCTATTTTTGCATAGCGCAGGGTAGGGGAGGCTTTACTGATTTTCGTCGTCCGGCATCAGCAATGCCCATAGAGCCTCGTCCGCGCGCGCTCTAGCATCCATGTAGGCTTCCGACCACTCAGGGTCTGATAGGTGCATCTCGCAAACATGAACCGAACATAGCGGCCGCAGGTGAGGTGGCACCACACATCCGTTATCACCCAAGAACGGAAGCTTCCCGCCAGTTTCTTCCAAGGTGACACCGAAGTGCTCTTTCGCAAAGTCCTTCGTGCCTTCGCACTGATCTCTTGAGCAACACGCAAACGGCGCCCGGCAGGCCGCACATTTCGGCGCTGTCAGGTCAGCTACTGCTTGGAATGCGTCAATTAGTTCTTGGCTTGGTTTCATATATTACGTTTATCATGAAACCAAGTGGCCAGCAATATGAAGTGAGGCTCCCCAGCCCTCATAAAAAAGGGCTGGGGTCGTGCCTGCCTAGGCGTTCTCTGTCTCAAAATGGGTGATTTCTTCCTTCACCTTCATTTTTTCTTTCTTAAGAGCTGTGACTTTGTCTGTTTCCGGACTTGGGCGGCGCTCTTCCTCTTGGATTCTTGTGTCCAATTCACGGTGACGAGCTTGAAGCGCTTCAAGACGAGGATGTTCAGTCATAGTTAGTCTCCCAAGTTAGTCGGCCACCTTTTGGGGTAGCCACTTGAGTATGTGGTCTTTGTGAATCACAACTCAACCATAAATTTCAACTCGTGCTTAATACATGTCTTGTACTTACCTGAGATACAGGAGTATTCTTCATGACCAAAGCACTTGAGAACAACGCATTAGCGACCGCGCTCGCCAAATTTTTCCGGACACGTACGGACACACCACTGCGGTTTGCAAGAGTGCTGATCGGAGGCACGCTGGGGGTAGCACTGTTCGCAGTTGGCGCTCCAGCCATGATCTATTATGCCGCGTTAATGACGACATATCTGGACTGGACCGCGAACCTCTTTATCGCATGCTTTACCGCCACCCACATACTCGTGACCCAGAGACATCGGATCAAACACCTCGTCGAAAAAATGCGCGAACCTGCGCCGTCGACAACCAAGTCTCGCGTAGAGCCCAGCGTTACCGCAGACTAAGGTATCTGGCGCTGATTGCCTCTTGCTAATAGCTCCCCATTTGGTAGCTATTAGCAAGATAAAACTATGGGTATCCCTATGACCAGCGAACGTCTTATGCCTCCGTCTTTCAAGCTTGGACAGCACACCCAGTCTACGATGGGATACCTGGTCAATAATCAGGTGGATTCCTTTTTCAAGCCCCAAGAGGGTATGCGGAGTATCCTAGGATTTAATGTTCCTGATTTTCAAAGGGACCTAGTTTGGTCTGAAGAAAAACAATTGAGTTTCCTTGAAAGCGCGTGGCGCGGCATTCCTCTCGGGACATTTTCAATCAATGTTCTTCCAGAAGACTACGATCACCCATTTGATGGCCTCATTCTGGATGGTCAGCAACGCCTACATACAATTGAGCGATATCTGAACGATGAGCTCCCCGCCAACGGTTATCTATGGTCAGATCTAACGCCAGCCGACAAGAGGCACTTCAAAAACGGAATTCACTTCCCGCATTACGAAGTCCACAGCAAAGATGAGATGTTTCTCCGCGAGTATTATGATCTCATGAACTTTGGTGGTGTTGATCACAAGCCCGAAGAGCGGGCGCTTCCTTCTCCGTAACTCTTCTTACGAAGTCGAACCACAGCTAAAGACAGTTAACACTTCCTGGCTGGATTGTTTCCAATCAAGAATTCTTAAACCATTCTTGTTTATTTCATCCCTTGCACACAATCAGAGCAATTGATGATGAAATTTTTGAAAGCCCTTATATTGGTCCCATTTCTAGGCGCATGCGCAACAATGGATACGCTCCCCATGGGGCGGTTTGCCGACATGCCAAATGACGTGGCCAACAAGGTTACCGGTGCAATCTACCCGGGCTCCCAACAAGCTAAATCGGTTGAGGAGCAGTCAGTAGGCAGCCACACCGCCTATACAGTTCTCTCGGAAACTCCCACGTATGTTTCCTTGCGCGCAGCTCGCAGTGGACTAATGAACACTGGTTTCACGCTCACATCATTCGCACCATTGATCGGGGTGATCACGGCCGTTCGAGGATCGGAGCGCGGTGTAGTGAATATCGAAAGCGAGGATGGACGAGGCAGCAATATTACCTTCTTGGTCACCGGCTCCAAAAATGATGAAGCCGCCGCCCAGGCGATCCGAGAAATCCAACATTACACTACAGAGTTTCTTATCAAATAATTGAGGTCACTATGCTTAGAAAAATATTGATAGCTTCACCTCTCCTACTTGGCCTCGCAGCTTGCGGTGGAACTGGCGTGGTCGATCCGCTTACTGATCGTCAGGTCGATTATGCTGCAATGAACCGAGCCGCACACGCTGTGGATAGGCAAGCGGCCAAGCAGAGCATGCTGGAAGCTGAGGCGCAAAAGGCGACATATAAGATCGTCGAAGGGTTCTGGACGTTTGATTACACAGGCTCTCAGAGCGCGATGATCATGCATGAAGGTCTTGCCCATGCCGGTTTCGATGTCGTTGATGTAAAGACCCACGGCCCGACCCGCTACATGATGGCGAAGCACCCGTTGACGGAAATCTACGGCAACATACGAGTAGGCCTAACCTACCGTGTTCGTCCGGCGACAATCGACGTGAAGCTCAGCATGAGGGGCCCAGCCGACTTCAGCCCTGATCTTGCTGACAGGCTTGCATCTGAAATCCGCGAAGGCATCGTCGCTCAGATTGAAGGCCTAAGCGTTCCGGTAAGATCACTGCACTAACTTGAAACCACTCAGGAGGACACATCCTGACAATATAAAGGACACACACAATGAAAAAGATTATTATCGCCTCTACAATTCTGCTTTCGCTGGCCGCTTGTAGCCAAGAAATGACTTATGGAGAGTATCAGGATCATCTAAAAAAGATTGCTCACGATTACGAAGGAGCACCGGTCAGATGGGTTAGGCCAGCTGCGCCAACCCCCGCCCGTAGCAGCTATCAGTATGTAGATGCCCCTGGAGGAGCTAATCACGGCTTTGGGCAGCCTATCTACGATGAGCCCCCAGCATACCGGGCACCCCAGCCACGTCAGCAGACCTCAAGCTATGCCGCTCCGGCCCAGAGAGCACCATCCAGTGGTGGTAGGCCCATCTACGAAGACAATTCCATCTCCATTACGGACGGTTCAGATCTCGATCATTTCTGGGGAAAAAAGCAAGTCAGCGCGCCTGCCCCGACACCACAAGAACCTGATCCCGTTGTTGCAACGCCAGGACCGGAGTACTTCGCCCCAAGCTTCGGAGGGGTCAATGATCCCTATGGCGGCTAACACATAAACGCTCAAGTAACCGGTGGTGCCCTAGATAGAACCTATTGAAAAGGGCACCACCATGCGTAAAAGACTACTCATTGCATCATCATTGATACTCGCGGTATCGGCTTGCGGACTTCAAAGATCAGACAAGATCTCGTTTGAGGAATTCGAGCATATTACCGATAGCTTATCTCAAGAAACCGATTCAGTAGAAGTGACCTATAATCACAAACCTAAAAAGCTTTCGGCATCCACATATCTCATGGCTGAGGGCGATTGGCACTTCGAGTATGCAGGCGATACAGGGCACAAAGTGGTAGCCGAAGGCATTGAACTCGCGGGCCTGATTATCACTGATAAAAAGGATGACGGCGCCAAAGGGGAAGTCTCAGCCAAGGCGGCCGTCGAACACCTATACGGTGGGCCGGTACACTTTGATCTCACCTATGAGATTCTACCAGATGCCTTGTCAGTAGGCCTTCGCATACGCGCAAACGGTGACCTCAGTAAGAAGATGGCCGGTCGGCTTGCGAATAAGATCCACCGCAGTATCGAAACAAAAATAAACCAAGAGAAGATGGATAATAGGGTGAATAAATCTGCATTTTTCAAGCTTCCTTGGCAAGGTAAACGTTAATTTAATCTTACTATGTTATTGTCGACGTGTTAACTTTTTAGAATTCGGAGATATTCATGAAAAAACTTATTATCGCTTTCTGTGCTGTCGGCGCACTGTCTGCTTGCTCAAGCGTTCCTAGCTTCTTTGGGCAAAAGGAAGAGACCGCACCAGTAGTGGAGAAGGCCCCTGAGAAGGCACCAGAAGAAACCAACAAGGTTTCCGCAGTGACGCCCGAACAGACAATGGCATGGGTCCAAGCAAGCGCATCCGCGAATGACGTCTACTGGGGTCTCAAGCATGGCATGAAAGACGCCGGATTTAAGGTAGATGAAGAAGACGAGGGCAAGTCCCTGATCGGCACGACCACCCTCACAGATCGCTATGGTGAGGCGCAGTTTGCTGCACGTACAGCCGCAGATGGGGCCAACGTGAAAGTCGTCATGGCTGTGACTAAAACCACAGACGAGAACGCAAAGCTGCTGATGGAGAAAGTTCGCAAAGGCTTGGACGAGTATCTGACAGTCAAGAAAAAGTACAAGCTTCCGAAGTAAGTCTCCGCTTCGTGTAAGCACTAAGCCAGGCCATCGTTCGGCCTGGCTTTTTTACCCTTACAGCGCACAGAAGACCCGTCATGACAGCTATCTCAAGACCTAGAATCCGCTTTCTAACAGTGATCTCGTCATGCGTTTTGAGCTTTCTTTCTGCTCAACTGGCCAGTGCCAACCCACTACTCAAAGAAAACATCCTCGAGATCACTGACACAGGTGATCTAAATCAGATCCTGTCACAGCAATCTCCGCTCGTCGCCGGACACAGCATCGATGTCGATCTCTTAGGGCAAGACAACCTTGCGGATTTGACGCAGTGGGGCACGTCAAACCTCATACAAGGATCCGTGGCGGGCATCGAAAATCAGGCGATAGTACATCAAGCTGGCTCCACCAACCGTGCGATCTTTCGGCAGCAGGGGCAAAATAACTTCATTTCGATAACTCAGGGCCATCGCTGATAGCCGAAGATTTCAGATAGTGAATGGATCGTCATTTATATCGACGTGATCAGGATCCAGTCCCCGGCGGACCTCTTCCAAAAGATCTCCAACCGTTTTTCTCATGTACTCCCGGAACTCCGGATTATTCAGACGGGACCGCACAAGGGCAGGGGGAAGGAACCTCTGCATCTCCTGATTGAAGTTATTACCCTCAACGATATCAGGCAGACGCTCGATCATGTCAGCCAGCTTAGCGTCATACTCATCAACCCGGTATTCTGTTACTTTTGCCGACACCATCGAGATGGCAGGTTTCTTGCGACGCTGAGCCAGGAAAGTGAGATCCCAGATGTCACGGTTCCTCACATGGCTTTGTACAGCAGGCAACGCCACCAACTTGTCTGCCATGATCTCTTCCATGGTTTCCACACCGATCAAGAGGTCATCAAATCCACTTGCTGCTTCTACCCAGTTATTTTTGATCGGACGCACTTCCCGGGTGTGGGGGGTGACGTTGGCCACCTCGATCTTGATCTTCTGCTTTGGTACATCTCTGCGATCAGGGGCAGTCTGGATCGCAACCTGCCAAGCATCGACCTGGACGCCATCTCTAGAAGGCTCTTCGCGAACCTGCTTTGGCGCCTTTACTGTGACCTCTAAACCGTACCTGCTGGCAACGTTCTTCTCGAGCATATCCCTGAGATGAGACATGTGAGCGTTCGCGAAATCAGGTCCGCCTGCGAAATCCAGATCTTCACTATAACGCTGAGAGCCGTAGCACAGCCTCAGGGAGGTTCCGCCCTGGAAGACAAGGTGCTTTAGCGCTCCACTTTTATGAAGCGTGTTCAAGATCTCGTAGTGTAAGAGCTCTTTCTCGACGACAGGACGGATACCAACAAGATCATCTCGTGTGATGGCGTGATCTACAAGCTGTCTGAAATCGTCATGGTTTCGCATGGGTCACCTCTTCTAGTTCATCTAGGGACACCAGATGCAGGTTTCTATTCACTCTCTTAAGGTCTTCATAAGCCATCTCGACTGGCGCCGTTCTGAACGGCCTTTCTTTACTCCAAATGGTTCTCTCAACGATCTCGGCCGCTGACCTTGCAGTGTGAGTAAACTCGATAGTTCCGTAGGATGTTGTGAATAGACCTTCGCGACCGGTGGTCATCATCGTGATGTAGCCCTGCGTAATCTGAGAGATAACACCATGACTGGAGAGCACGGACTCGAGACTGAGATAGTTATACTCTCCTCGACGGATGGTATTCGCGATACGCTCTAGGAGGTCGGTATTCAGCGATGTGGCATAGGTAAACACGAAGACCCCATTCGCTGCCCTCTCTAGGGCCCCTCCTTCGATCAGCCTTCTACAGGTATCGTTCAGGGTCCGCTGATTATCTTCAGGAAATAGCATCCGGAGATCGGCCAGCGAATAGACGTGCTTGCCTAGCTCCTTGTCCATCTTACTGAGGCGGGCAATTGACGTCTTAAAGTCCATAACAGATCAGCTCTACAGTTTATACATACCTATATGTACAAACTGTAGAGCTGTGCAACCCTTGGGTCAATGAAATAAGGTCTACAGTTTTTACATATAAAGATGTCATTGCTGTAGACCGTCCAAATTTGGCTCGGCTTAGAGAAATTCAGTCAGCTTTACGATTGCAGATATAGAATTCAACATATAACATCACACAAGCATAAAACGGATTCCATCATGCATAAAAACGAACAGCCTGTATCCAATAGCCTCACTGAGGATCAGCTAGACAGCATTCAGAACGGCCATGACTTCGAACTTTTCGACCGATCTCATCGGACGCTTCAGAAAAACCAATAAGAAACAAAGGACATATACGTATGCGCAAAATTCTATTCTCGATATTGGCATTCAGCTTCGCCAGCACGGCTTCTATCGCGGCATCCTCAGAGCAGAAGCTACCCTTGAGCGACATCTCTGGCTACCTGAATGAACTGCGGACTGCTAAAGGGGACTTCACCCAGATCAACGATGACGGCTCCATCAGCTCAGGCACGATTTACATCAAGCGCCCTGGGAAAGTTCGCTTCGAATACAATGAACCGGACACCGGCCTAGTAGTAGCAGGCGCGAACACGGTTATGATCTATGACACGAAATCCAATCAACCGGCTCAGACCTTTCCTCTATCGCGCACACCTCTCTCGGTGATCCTTGCAGATCACGTAGATCTGGGCCGCGCCAAGATGGTAACTGATCATAGCTATAACGGCACCGCCACGACTGTGACAGCACAGGATCCTGAGCAACCCGAATATGGTAACATCCAGATGAAATTCACCGGTGAGCCTGTAGAGCTACGCCAATGGGTTATTAATAACGGAAATGGGGGCTCGACGACAGTCGTTCTTGGAGCCTTAAAGGTAGATGTGGATCTGCCGAACCACCTGTTTGATACCGCAGTAAGGCATACAGGTGGTTCGCGTTAACTGACCGATCTAATTCTCGGTTCCGTCTGAGAAGGCCCCATCGCGCAATCCTAAAACTCGCATTGCTTGCTCAACCTCACGCTCTTTTTGCGCAAAACCTTGCTCCATGCCGTTAGTCATCGCTGCCTGGATAACCTCGGACATTTCTTGAGACCCCTTAGCCTTTAGAGCCATATCGGTATAGACCTGCAACCTGATCGAGTTCGGCGTCATCCTACATATCCTTCAGATAGAAAACAGCGCCTCGAGAGAACACCTTGCCATCTTCCATGAGGTCGAAGGTCTCGTGATCTACAGGAACGGTAAACTGCCACGTCGGGTCATCGTTTTCCCCTTCATCAAAGCTTGCCTTGATGATCTTGGCTTTCTTGGTAAGCTTTTCGAAATACGGGCAGCGATCATCATCACAGGCGTTCTGCAAAAGCTCACCATCAAAGAACATGACCTCGAAGCCACACTCATCCCTGATGGCGCCGTATAGCGATACAATATCATCACTTTCACCCGTTACGGCAACGATACCGGCTTCCTTCAACTGGTTAGTGATTTCTCTCTTGAATTCATCACGGCGGTATTCGCCACCATTCAAGAGAGCCGCTGCTTCTTTGAGTTCCATTTCAGTTATCCTTTGCAAAAAATATTATAGAAATCATACCTGTTTTCGGTGCAAACAAGGTTAAAGAGGAGAGGTTCCGACCACACCCGCCAGACGGTCTAGGCGTTCTAGGCGTTCCTGAGATGAATTCTCCATCTCTTTTTGCTCAAACCACTCGTCGGTGCTCAAGACCTCACACGCATACTTATCCTCAAGGTATTCCTTCACAGGGAAGGACTGCAAGAGGATGCCATCCACATCCAGATCGACAGGATGTCGGGTATGCCCTTGATCGTAAGATTCCTGGGCAGCGGCTCCCAGCGCCTCAAGGAAGGCTTCCGAGGAAGACACCGTAGCAGCCACTGTATACTGATAGGTGTTGCCAGGCCCAAATGTTGAATATTCGATGACGATACGCTCTGACACAGTGCTATCCTTGGCTTGAGTTGCGTTACCTTAACTTGATAAGTTATAAATATCCATATATAAATTGCAAATTCCAATTTTTAAACTTACCAAAGTCTTTGTCTTGCCTTAATCATGTTTGTATAAAGTGGCACCACGCAAGAATAGTCTTGCCTACAAACAAGGTAAATATATGAAAAACAATACTCTAAGAATTGGGGCAGCTGCCCTCGTCACTGCATTTCTGGCATCCACCGCCCATGCTGAATTCCGGACGACAAACCTTGGCGTTTCGGCCACGGTTGAAGATAACTGCACAGTTTCTGCCACCTCCGTCGCTTTCGGCCAGCTGAGTGCAAGCGGTTCTGGTGATGAGACCACTGCTGGTAACATTGAAGTCATCTGTACCGCAGAGAAGCCGAATGTCACAGTTACCCTAGATGGCGGACAAAGCGCTGACGGCAGTCTTCGTCAAATGGTCTCCTCGGGTGGAGAAACGGTTCCCTATATGCTGCACTCCGATGCCGCTCATAACGAGACAGTGGGTATCGACGGCTCGATCTATACCGGCCCGATCCGCACAGCTCAGCCTCAGAACATCGCTGTCTACGGTCAGGTGCCCGAGGGTAACTACACCGCTGGTTCCTATGCAGACACCGTCCTTGTGACGCTGACGTACTAAGAGGAGCACAGATGACCCGTAAAACGTTCGCCGCAATCGCTCTGATCAGCGCTCTGATGCCTTCGCTGTCTTCGGCTGCTTCAATTTCTGTTGCGCCAACCAAACTCGAACCCACCGGTCAGCATACCACCCTGACGATCAAGGCTGAGGGTGCAAAGAGCAGTGTCGTGCAAGTCCGAGTGATGGCATGGGATGAAAACAAGCCTGCCAACGTCCTGAAGCCCACACGCGACGTCGTGGTGTCTCCACCGATGTCCAAGTTGAAGCCACGCCAGGAACTTACTGTTCGCGCCGTTCGAGTTTCGAAGAAGCCACTGCGCAAGCGTGAATGTTACCGGGTCTTGGTGGATCGCATTCCGACTGATCCTCCTAAGGGATCCCAAAAGTTGGCTTTGCGCCTGCGTCACTCGATCCCATTGTGCTTTAATCCGTAGGCTTAGAAGGGGGCGTTGAGAGGCGCCCCGTCACCCCATGCATCTCCCCCTTCATCATATTTTTGGTATTGGCTTGGCCTGCACCGGCGCTGTGCTCCCTGCGAGCGGCGCTTGGGCGGACGATGATGATATGGCTATGCCAGATCGCTTCCCAGTATTCTTGCAGGTCTTCATCAACGGCCGTGACACTGAGGTGATCCGAGAGTTTGAACAAGACATGGAGACCGGCGAAATTTTCGGTGCCCGAAGCGAACTGCAAAAGGCAGGAATCAAGCTGTCGATGTTGGGGCCCACGTCGATCAACCTCGAAAACCTTGATGATATCCGCGTCGAACACGATGAATTCGCCCAATCGATCACTTTCTATGCGCCGCACTCTGCGTTGCATCCTACGGTCCTGTCTGCCCGCAAAGAAGAACCGCTGGAAGAGCCCGATACCGGCTACGGAGCCGTCCTAAATTATGATCTGAGCGCGAAACGCCACACACGCAATGGCGAGACCATTGATGCCTACACAGCAGGCCTTGATGGATGGGTATTTACTCCAGCAGGCTCTCTGAGAAGCTCAGGCACCTTTGATATCGATGCTGATGGCAACGCCGAGTTCATGCGTTTGGAAACTAGAATTGAACACGATGACATGAAGCGCGGCGTCTCTTATCTCGCTGGAGACATCAAGAGCTCTGCACCGGCATGGGGACGATCTGTTCGCATGGGTGGGATCCAAGTCAAACGTAACTTCGGGCTTCGCTCTGATCTGATTGATGGGCCTCAGCTGTCATTTGATGGGACCGCCCATCTGGCAAGCACGGTTGAAGTCTATATCGATAATAATCGCGTCTACAGCGGGGAGGTTCATGAGGGGCCATTCCGTGTGGAAGATGTACCGACAACTGCCTCTTCAGGCGAGGCTACCATTGTTTTGCGAGAGGAGGGCGGCGATACGAACGTTCGTGAGGTTCCCTTCTTTGCTGGCCACAACCTTATGAAAAAGGGGAAGCTGGAATATTCCATCGAGACTGGTGTCGCTCGCCACATGTTTGGCACCACTTCTAGCCACTATGGAAGCAGCCTGTCGACATCAGCATCCCTTCGCTATGGCTGGAGCGACCGGATCACTCTGCACGGGCATTTTGAAAGCGCATCTGACCTGATCAACGTCAGCGGAGGGATCTCATCCACTATTGGTAAGTGGGCTGAATTTACGCTGGCTTCTGGCTATAGCGAACACAAAGAAGAGACTGGCCGCCTTCTTTATGCAGCCGTGGATGCTCGCTTTAAGGGGATCGACTTCGAGGCCAGCTCTTTGCGCTCTGACAATGGCTATGCGGATCTCGCGATGATCAATGGCATGCAGGCACTGGGCGGCATGCCCGCCACCGATCAGATGGCTTTCCCCAGTCAACAAGACGTCTTTAGTGTAGGTATCCCGCTCCCAAAATCAGAACGACGTCTAAACATGAGCTTCGTGAACTCAAAGCGAGGATCGCGGAAGGATCAGATTGCCTCTGCCGGAATTGGCTTCGACATCTTTGATGAACGTGCCTCTATTAATGTCAGCGGAAGCTATGAGTTCGTCAGAGATACTGCCCGGGTAGGCGCTCTGTTTCAAATGCAACTTGGAGCAAACCACCACATCAGATCTAATGTGTCTACCGGCCATAGCGGAACTTCCTCCGAGGTTTCCCTTTCCAAGGCTCTAGAGCCTGGAACCGATGGCGTCGGCTATGAGGCCCATATTACCAAGCGAAAGTCTGCCCTTGAACTCGTCGGTAGTGCTCAGTTCAAGCACCGCTATGGGAAGCTATCTGGAAGCATTCGCCATGAGGATGAGCAATCTTCCATGGAAGCACGTGCCCAGGGCGCCATTGTATTCGCTGGTGGTAAGTTCGCTCTTGCCCCGCAGATTGATGATGCCTTTGCTATTGTGGATGCTGGCGAACCTAACATTCCAGTCGAACTTCAGCACGTCGAGATCGCTCACACGGGCTGGACGGGTAGGGCGGTCGTCACCGGCCTAAACTCATATCGTGAGAACCAAGTCTCTATCGATCCCAGCAGCCTGCCTGAAACCTATGCTCTGGGTGTGACGGCTGCCACTGTCATCCCAGCGCGCGGAGCAGGCGTTCTGGTTGATATGCGGACTTCAGGTACTTCTGCCTCCACAGGTGAAGCACTGGGTGTCATCCACCTTAAGGATGGTACCCCCGCCCCGATTGGATCCGAGATCAGCGTTAATGGCTTGGAGCCGGTAACGGTTGGTTATGACGGCATGGCCTGGATGACGGGTCTTGCAGCTAACAACACCTTTTCCCTGGTCGGCACCGAGTTTGAATGCTCCGGCAGATTTTCTTTTTCACCAACAGATGACATCCAACAACAGATTGATCACATCACATGCGACTGACTTCATATTTTCTGGCCATAATCTTTACCCTCGGCCTTGGTTCGATCTCTGGCGATGCCCAAGCCAAGCCAAAAGAACATTGCAAGGCCCGGGCTTCTGCAATCAATTTCGGAGATGTGGCGATCCGGGACGGGGTCAGCAACCGTACATCTACAAACATTGAGATCGAATGCCGTCGGATTGAAACTCCCACGCTAGGCGTATGCATTCACTTGGGATCCGGGCACGGCAACGAACGTGGTGGCGGCACTCGTTACCTTAAGAGGAATGCCAGCAATCGGATCACATATGTGATCCGAGATGGAGGCCACGGAGGCGGCTACCCTTTGTGGGAGAATGGGATCTTCAAGCGCCTACCGGTTTACAACGGAAAAGTTGATGCTTCCATTACAGCATATGCCGAGATCCTAGCCACGGCGGGCGCACACCGCACAGGAACCTATAAGGCTCCTTATCCAACCGGTCACTCTTACGTGGACATCGGAGTCGAAAGCTGCGGCATGCCGACTGACAGTACCGCAAAAATCTCAGGGCTTTCCGCATCAGCGCATCTGACATCCAGCTGTGAGGTTGATGGGGCCTCCCTAGGCTTCGGCCGCGTTCCAGGCACCATCAACGATCCCATTGATGCTTCCACGGATATTGTGGTGAGATGCACCCATGATACTCCATTCAATGTAAGGCTTGGACCTGGAACTAGCCCCGGTGTGAGTAATCCTGAATTTCGCGCCATGTCAAACGGCAGCAATCTACTCAGATATGGTCTCTATATGGATCACAGCAGAACTCAGCCCTGGGGTGATGAGGCGTTCAACTCCTTTCAAGCCGTGGGAGCAGGTTCTTCCCAGCGTCTTGAAGTCCATGGTCGAATCCATTCGGGTCAGGAAGCTATTTCTGGGACATATCGAGATAGCGTCCTCATAACCGTTGAATACTGAACACAGAAAGAAAATATTCGGCTCATTTAGACTACTGCCTCCTTGCTCTCCCACCTTAACGAATGCTCTCATCGGCGCATTATGGGAGACATTACGTTATGAGCAAAACAACAAGCGCCTTTCTTGGGCTATTTGAACTAATCGCTTTAGTGGTCGGCTTCGCTATTCTAATCGAAATAGACCACACTACTGCTGGTGTAGTTGGCCTCGTTCTCTGTGTTGTGGCAACCTTCACTATGTTGACTGGCATAGGCCTTCCTCGTTTTAAACACAGAGGGAAAGCCTTCATGGCATTTCTGATAACCGGGTCATTTACGTTGGTGGCAGGCGGCTTAATGAACCAAGAAACAGAAAGTCAGCTCGCTGTTCTGAGGGATACCGATCAGGTTGCCTATCTTGAGCTGCTGAAGTCTCATGACGATACACGTTGGCTTACAGAGCTTTCGAAACTGGATCCGGAAGAATATGCAGCGGTCACCGCAGCGCGCAGAGAAGAAGGCTATGCCAAGGCCCAAAAGGAGCGCCAGCAAGCCTGCACCTCAGGCAAGGAAGGGTACGCCTATGTCATGATGCAAGGATACGTTAAAGAGCGCCTGAAAGCCCCTTCCACAGCGGATTTCCCCACACGGCAAGGGCAGGGCACCAAGCACCTAGGAGATTGCCTATACCAAGTTGTAGGCACCTTTGATGCACAAAATGGCTTCGGTGCAATGATAAGAGGACGCTTCGAAGGGAAGATAAGATACTTCCCAGACGAAGAAGCATGGCAAGCAATCTCTCTTGATGTGAACGGATGAGGTAAACCACAATTAATTATATCTATTCATGTTATTGCAATGGATAAAGCAGTTCGGTATGGTTTCTAAATACTTAATACCGGATTACTAAGATGAAACCGCGCAAAGATGACCCTATGGAGAAGATGCTACGCGATGGCCTAATCGCAGGCGATTTTGCATTCACGGAAGATGGTAAACCTGGAAGCGAAGTCAACAAGGCGTTGGACTTCCATCTCAGCGAAGAGGGCGTGCATATCGAGGTGAAGCAATTTCACTCTGATCGCATCTCAAAACAAATGGCAAGATCGGACAACATCATCGCTGCGCAAGGTGCGGTAGCAGTAAAGTTTCTCGCAGATCTCTTGGCCAATGCACGGATCGCAGAAGAGCGCGATACCGCTCTTAGGGAAGTGGCACGCCTCAAAGAGTTGCTAAGAGAGCCCGAAAGGCACGAACAAGACATCTAAAACGCAAAAAGGCCCCTGTGTTTTGCACAGGGGCCTTTTGTATTTATCACATGTCGACTTAGTCGTCCTTGTCCAATTCCACGGCGTCGTTCAACTCTCCGAGCAATCTCTCAATGAACTGAACATGCTCGACCATGTTTTCAGCATAGGCTGCCGCAGCAGCACTGAAGTCTGGGCTCTCTCCGCAGGCATACCCTAGCATTACGGCCGCAACAGCGTGAGATTTCCCTGTATTATAGGCGCTAGTACCGTAGTTTTCATCCAGTCTCAGGGCACCTTGAGGATGGGTACTTGGATCAGGGAAAATAGATCTCCTCAACCTTTCGATGGCTGCTACCCCATTCTCATCCAGATCCAATGCTTCCTGGGGAACCTTCCTTTCCAAGGCGTATTGGGCATACATATTTCTGGCACCCATCAGGAAGATGTTTTTGAATGCCTTCTGCGATAGACCAGAATTCTTTATTTCCTCCAGAAGGTCATCCCTGACCATTCTATCGACACAGAGATCACAAACACCGTCGTCGTAATCAAGCTCTTCTGGAGCATCCTTGAGCCACACCAGCCTGCGCATATCGTAGCGCGTTGAGCCGTACCCACCCGCCATGTGGTCATCGTAGTGATAGACGAAACCGGAGTCAGGTGTATTGCACAGCTTGCAAGATGTATCTTCAGTAGTAGTCATATATCGTAACCCCTTATTCTTAACTCGCACCTTACCACGTGGCTGATTAATTGTGATTAAATTATATGGGGTTTGACTGATAATGGCGGAAGGAGAAGGATTCGAACCCTCGGACCCCTAAAGGATCGCCGCCTTTCGAAGACGGAGCATTAGACCACTCTGCCATCCTTCCGTTTTATTGGTCACGCGACGTGGGATTGAACCACGGACCCCCTGGATGTCGACCAGGTGCTCTACCGCTGAGCTACCGCGCGAAAGTATTTGAAAATAGCGATCCAGTTCGACATGTCACATGTACCGACTGGAATTAAGAATGATGACTGACCCTCACCAGCTTGAAATCTTCGCCTTCTACGTTCATGAATTCCTTGTTGATCACTGGGTCGACCATTGGATCGAACATCGTAAAATCACCGGCGAAGAGGTGCCTGACATCCCCTCAACCCATCTGTGCCGCGAGTCTTCCGCCTTCACTCTCTTCCTTCTAGAGATCCTTGGACAGTCGGGCTGGAGCCTTGAGTTTGGTCAACTTCCCTTCGACGAGGACGATGACATCCCGCTAGACATCACAGATGTGGATGGCGATGGTATAAGAGATGAAGACATCATAAGTGCTCCTCATGTCTGGCTGAACCACGACAAGACTGGCTACAACATAGATGTTACGGCCAACCAATTCGGAAGGCTTCTCACTCCTACTGGCGAGGGACCACTCATAAGCCATGACAGTGAACGGATTTACACTCTATCCGACGAGCCCCAAGATTGGTCAAATGACCCAGAAATCGTTCTAGCCGCTGAAAAATGGATGCTATCTCCAAAGATAGAGGAACTTCTGGAGGATGTGAGGGAAGCGCTTGGGGTTAGTCCGGAAATTAAACGTGAGCCATCCTCAGTCGCACCTCCGAGGGTAAGAGACGCCCTCAGAAGGGTGCAGGAGGAAGCCCTTTCTGCATGCCGTCCAACATCTCCTGAAGAAGCCTTTGAGATGATCGGTCTGCACGAAAGGATTACTAAGGCTTACGATCTCACCCCTAGATACCGTGCCAGAGACGAAGCGCTGTCGACCCTCGATGCGGTGTCTGGCTACATCAGCACAAATTGGAAGCCTGCAACCGAAGATGAACGCCAGCTAAAGGAAGAGATCCTACTTGAAGTACGAAGCCTCGTGTTTCCTGTAGTTGGTAATAAAGATAACTCATCATGTGTGACGCCCTGAACAAAGCTCATTTAAAGGCAAGCCCTACGGTCTCAGAGGTGGTTTCTAGGTACATCAGGCAAACCAAACTCATCTTGCCAGAAATCACCTACGGTCGCATCTTCGCCGATAAGATAACCGAACTGTCCGGTGACAGCGTGGAGCTTGACGAAATCGAGGATACCCTGGTTGAACTGAAGAAGGTGGGCGTAATCTCAGGCAGAAGGATGCTATCTCTTCTTGTTCGGCACCGCCGGGAAATCGGAAGCTTATGAAATCGTGCCGACCGGTTCACGCGGGGTCGGCGGCCGCTTCATGAGAACTTGAGCTTGCAAGCTCAAACAAGCCAACAACGTCAAGATCACAGTATTCGGAATTATGGCTGGGGTGGAAGGATTCGAACCTCCGGTACACTGTACCAAAAACAGTTGCCTTACCAGCTTGGCTACACCCCAACGGTGAGTACACAATAACCTGAATGCATTTCATTCAGGTTAACGCATACAAAATAGCAAATTTTCATGACAACTGCAAATAGGGCATGGACAACTCCAAATTGCAATGATTAAATGTATTCAACACTTTTAGCAAAGAGAGACTTTCATCCGTGCAAAAAATTACAGTAAAAGGCAAAATCACCTACGTCGGAGAAGCCGTCAGCGACACAAAGCGTAAGGGCAACAATCCCCATAGGATGTGGAAATACAGCACCGTTGTATTCAAAGAAGAAGGGACCGGAAAAGAGATCACCGTTCTCAACGTGCAAGCTGACAGTCAAATGTCGCGCCACCTCCATCCTGGCTGGGAAGGCACCTTTGCCTTTATCAAGAATAGCACGGGCGCAAATCTTTTAGGGTTCAAGAATGGCGATGTGCAAACAATTCAGAATGAAGTTCGGATGAAAAAGTTTCAAACCCGCTACCCACTCGCACTGATCATTATTGGAGCCTTGCTCTCACTGACCATTGTTGGCGCATTCATCGGGATCCCAATGATCGGCTTTGCGATCTATATTTACATCTATTCCAGCAAACTGTTCAAGGCCACCCATGAAATGCTCATGGATAACGACTTTGATTTAAGTTCAGAAAACTCTGCCAAAATCATCTAAAGATGAAAAGGGCGCCTTGAGATATAGGCGCCCTTTTCATCACAATTGTAATTGGTGCCCAAGGCCGGACTCGAACCGGCACGTCACTAAAGGACAGGGAAGTTTAAGTTCCCCACGTCTACCATTTCATCACTTGGGCATACAGGACACCGTAGCGCCCTGAGTATTCTTATGCTGCGGCAAGATCCCTCAAGATCTCATCCTGACGTTCTTTCACTGCATCGGCCGTGAGAGCCATGTCAGACGCATTCTCTGTGAACTGGATAATATCCGCGAAGGTCGCGCGATACTTATGGAAGTTCACGAAGTAATCCATGACATCAGCAAGATCAGCTGCGCCGCTGGACACGTTTTCGCCCTGACCCCACTTACCGTGCAGATCGACATAGATCATCTCCCCTGTTTCCAGGTCAAAGATAGCCGGGTTGGTCCGCCGTGTTTGGCTGTTCAAGTTCAACTTGGTCTCGACAGTGGAGACTTCGAAGTGACGCCCTGTCTGACCATCCCGCAGCATCGCACCGACGCTACAATCGAACGTGTCGAAAGTCAGCCCGGAGAAGACGTTTGCAGTCATCAGAACATAACGGATACCAGCTTTGCGAGCAGGGCCCACAGAGATGTCGATGTACTCCGCAGCGCCTTGCGATCCATCAAGGATGTCTCCCGAATGTGCAGCGTAGTCAGCGCTTCTGAGGTTGTAGTAGGTACACTCAGAAACACGCTTCAAATTTGCATCATAAAACGACGCAGAGATATCTACATCGCAGCGGTGATGCCAATGAAGGAAGAAGCGAACCACGTCCTCATCTTTGAAGCTCAACTTCACCCGATCACCCTTGGATGTCCGAACATTAGAAGAAGACGCACCCCGATTAGAGGTCGGAATGAAAATGTTCGCAAGCTCATCATTGTTGGAACCGCTTACGACACCAGAGAGTCGCTCACCAAGATGTTCCCGCAGGAGCTTCGCGATATACCCCATATCAATAGGGGCAGCCTCGGACGTCATGACCCCACCAGAAGGAAGAGCATGATAGCGCTTCTTGGTAAAGTTAGTCCGCTCCAGATGCACGAGCAGCTGAACAAGCTTCAACGGGTCCACAGACGCAAAGGAGCGCGTAGCAGCCTCTGCAAGCATGTTTCGGGCAGCATCATCACCAGAAGCCTCCACAAGGCGTCCCAGGGCCGTCATACGGCGCATAAACACACCAGGACGGTTCTCGGCCAAAGCAATCTTCTGAGTGAGATCAGCGGACGCGTATTTGGCCTCCCAAGAGCGCAGCTTGCCAGAACGAAGATCATTCAGCGCAGCAACTGCCTGCGGGAACCGCTTTTCAAAGCCACGAACGCGAACATGCGAAGCAAATCGCTTCCAAGGCTCTTCATGACGCATGAGGTCAGTCTGATAATCGGTTGTGCCACGCTCTAGAATGGCCTCCAAGATTGCCAGCAGACCCTTCGCCTGCGACTTCTTGAGATTGAACTTAGGCGCCGACTTCAGAGAGAGATCGGCATCAACCTGATAAGAAGCTGCCCAACGAGTAGTACCATGTACCACGCGAGGCCCAGACAGATGAGCCGCCAGACGCATCACATCGGTCACCGAGTTGCAGGCTTTTGCGTAAGTCTCCCGATCAACCATATCATAGATCATCGGCAGCTTCTCACGGAACTTGACCCCAGAAAGGCTAGCCGCATCGAAACCGTCTTGGGCAACAGCAAACTTGACAAATGACTGCTCATCCTCGCTGAACGGAGTCAGGTTTTCCATCATCGCGCACAGTTTATCATTCATGAACGCATCATCTGCGAGGCGCAGGAAACGGAACGTGCGCTCGCTTACCTCAAGAGGAACCGAAAACTCATCGTCCATCTTCTCGGAGGCCCCAAAAAGGGAGTCCTGGAAACCTGTGACCGGATGAGCGCCATAGAGGGCAGGGTCGTGCTGAACTTCGATCCCTACAAGGTGCAGGAAAAAGTACGCCAGACGTTGATCAATCGGGATTTCCTTGTGGTTCGGGAAAGCCCGATACAGAGGAGACGTATGCTTCGCAAATCCGGAAACCGCATCTTCAAAGCCGCAGCCTAGGCGATGAAAGAGCATACCACGCTGGCCTGGGGTTAGCTTTGCAATACGACGCATGACGGAAGCATCAAAAGCATAACCAGCTTCGCTCGCCAACGCGATGAGATCGAGAACGGACGCTTCGGACTCGCGCTCTGGAATATCATTCTCAATGCGAACAGCTCCAAACAGGGAGATGATGATAGCGTCGATATTCATGTTCTTTCCAATCTAATTGTTCTGTCCAGAGCATGTGCCCATGAGATGAGAAGAGCCCGGCTCATTTTGTTTTTTGCTCTACCGCTGAGCTACGCCTGAAATTAATCAGACGGCAGGAGTCGAACCTGCGACCTAAAAATTGCATAGAAGTATGAGCTAAGGATGTGTCTCATCACAAAGGCACATGCTCTGGACAGAACGGACGGGCGCATGACGTTATATTTGCCATAAAAAATTTTAGAAGTATGTCAATGCATGTGGTCCGCTCAGTACAGAGCATGTCATGTATATACCATCATAAAAGAACAATGGTCAAGCATATAAATCAATTCTATTAAAGATAATCTGGAAGACACCTAAGAATTCTTCCAGATTATCTGTATTGGCACCCACCGAGGGATTCGAACCCCCGACCTCCTCGTTCGTAGCGAGGCGCTCTATCCAACTGAGCTAGGCGGGTATTAGGTTGAGGGCAAACCCTCAAAGACCCCACTGTACAAAATGCCAGCACGGGTCAAAATCTTTCGGGCCCCGTCATCCCAGAATAGAGGTCCGGGAATTCGGCTGCCATTGGGAGAAATCTCATTTCCCCATTTGTCATATGTTTTCGATGGATCAAAACCATCTGGCAGGGCATGGGCCTTAATACCGCACGCATCTCTGATTTCTTCCACAGTGGCGGTCGTCTTTTCCGCTTCAAGGTGACAATCAGAACAAAGAGAGGAACCATTCTCGAGGAAATAGCCACCATTCGCAAAGAGCTTGCGATCCAAAATATGATGAGCGTCCACAGCAGGTTCACGGCAGAGAACACACTTGTGCCCATCGCGTGCAAACACTTCTTTTTTGAAATCCTCCCGAGACAGGAGCTTGAAATCCTTCATGGCTACTCTCCTGGCGCCGGTTATAGGGAATGATGGGCAGACGCTCTCTTAGAGATTGCCCGCCCATCATATTTTTATGCGATCACCCGAGGTGCCGGGTAGCCGTCGTGGATTACACCATCAAGCTCTCTACCCAGCTTCTTGATCTCGGGCTGGGACTTGCCACCCCACTGCTTAAACAAGAAGGGTGTCCCGGATGCTGCACACTGGTCTCTGATCGACCTGAACCAGCCAACCGCAGAAGGCCTGTAGTTGGGGCCACTCTCCCCACCGGCAATCACCCATGAAGGCATGATATCCGCAGGAATGGCGCCCAAGTCCTCGATCAAGGGCTCAGCACTCCAGAAGGTCACGGCCGCCGGTATGGCAGCCAACACCTTACCTCTCCTGAGCATCTCTTCTCTGTTCTCAGTAGAGACCCCTAGCCAGACATTCGGATAACCATCACCCCAGTCATCAGGGAGATACCTGACGATGTTTTGAGGTCTCTTGGTCAGCAACAGCCAATCGAGATCAGGCGTGTCCTTGATGAGCTTCCAAAGCTCTTTCCTCCAGCTGTCTTCGATGGATTTGTGGTTATCAAAAACATCCGCAAGGCTCGCACAAAACACTCTGGGTCTGATACCAGATGCCTTAGCTTCCTTTTGCCACTTTAAAGGCTTGCCCCAGGTCTTGGTTCTCTTTCTGGGGGATTTTGGCCCCCATCTGTCTCCGCCAAACCTATTGTCCCAGACTTCTGCATAACAGAAATCACAGGCAGCACTTACTCGGGTACACCCAATCCATGGATTGAAGGTGTGCATAGCCCATTCGATACCGGTATTCTCGGCCATCTTTCCTCTCCTTGGATTTGGGTTTCAAAATAAAAAGAGGCGGTGCTGACCACCACCTCTCAAAGCTAGAAGACGTTTGCCTCTAGTATTAGTCGGAGCCACCGGGGCGCACTCTTGCAAGAGCAGGCATCTCGATTAGCTCAAGGCTTTCCAGATCATTTGGAATTACCGAACCGATCCTTCGACCCTTTCTAGATTCCTTGACTGCCCATTGGTAAAGCGTCATGGCGACGTTAAACAGTTCTTGAGGCGTCAATCCGCATTCGGAAGCCATCTTTTCATATTCATCCATCTGCCCTCGTCGCAGGTCGATTGTTACCCTGACTTTACCAGTCTTGGCGGGAGTATCATCATCGCTCATATTTTTCACCGTTTTGAATTATGGATAATTAATACACTAAACCCACATTTCAAACAATAGCCCGAGCTATCAATAATCTATTCATGAGAAATCCTACGGGCCGGGACTAAAGGCATCGTCCTGAGCATCTATGAGATGCCTATCCATCTCATGTGCTTTGTCGACCAACTCATCGAGGGCTTGAGCTTCCTCATCTGAAAGAGCGTGCCCCCGAATATTGTTTTTATCAACTTCTCTTGAAGGTTCTGTTCGCATTCGACAGTTTTGCTGTGGATCATCCGATCTAAGCATCAAGAGGTCTCGATCTACGCTCAAAGCCAACCCAAAGGTCTTCTTTGTAGCCAGACTTTCGATTGTCTTGACATACTCTCTCATGGAGTGGGCCTTAACGCGTCCGAAGATCCCCTTGAATCGTGTTTGATCGCCTTCATCGACTGTTACGACCCGTCCGGGCGAGCGATAGTTTTGACCGACCTTAGAGCGCATGGACGCCACATGTGGTACAACATCAAGGTCATGACGAAAGCATATGAGGCGATTGTCAGAGTGGTCATCAGCAAAGACCCCACCCGGGCTTCCAAAGCTAACACCAGAGTACTTGACGCCATTTTCGGTGTCGGGGTGCTCTTCCATGTAGATAGCCGCCATAGCGCCGCCTAGGCTGTGTCCCATGACCATAACACGGTCGATACCTTTATCCTCGACATAGCGATCCAATGCATCGATAAGCGGACGCATCTTTTCGTAATGCGTATTGATGTTGAGGATATTGTCCTTCCAATCCTGGAAGCACCACTTGTCGGTACCTTTGAAAGCGAGCGCCAGGGTCTTTTCGCCGTTCACTTCCATGGACCGCACAAAGGCGAGAGCATTTTCGTTCACATAGCGACCATCTGGTTCATAGCCGTCCGGAACTTCGAGATCATCAACGCCAATCGGCTCCCACCCTGTGACATCTGGCGTCTCATCATAGACCGCCAAACACAGGTGAGCTGAGTTCACGACATCTTCGGGGGTGATCTTTTTGCGGGACATAAGTCAGCCAAACCTTCATAGTATCTGACTATAAAATGTTCGGCCGACTGCAATCCACAAAGTGGTATTAGGTGCTCTCTGCAAGACTTGAACTTGCGACCAGCCCCTCCTGGGGCACATGCTCTACCAACTGAGCTAAGAGAGCAAAGGCCCCGTTAGGAGCCCATAGATCTTTGATGAAGGCGGTAGCTTGCGATGCTTTCATAAGATAGCATCCGCATCTCAGCAACTGTACGCGCGGAATGACCTGCGAGTTCACGAGACCAATCTTGGATCCGTGCGATAACGCTGCCGTTTGCCTGTTCTACTTCGAAGTCCAGGACCCCATCCAGAGTGCCCTTAACCTTGTTCACGTCGATATGCTTAATCTCTAAAGCCATGTCATATTCCTTTTCTTTCTTGGGCGACCAGAAGCCACATTGCTTCGATCAGCCTACTTACCCATAGGGCGTCTTAATATTCCGATTTAAGGAATTCTTTTCAATGGAAACTTATCATTAAATGACAAGTTTTGCGGATACATACCAAGATACATCAGGGACATCAAGACGATTTATATGCTTGCCTCGATTTTTCAATACTTGATTGCTTATGGCGGAAGGAGGGGGATTCGAACCCCCGGGTCCCGAAGGACCGCCAACTTTCCAAGCGGGTGCAATCGACCACTCTGCCATCCTTCCGTTTAAGTTGCCGTCTCTCCGACTGGGCACACCACTCTTTCTTCCCGGCGCCGGGACAGCAGGTGTCGCGTAAGCTTGGTTGCAGAGGTAGGATTCGAACCTACACGAGTACTGATCGGGCACTCACGGGCATCTGGGCCCGCGCGTCTACTTTCCGCCACTCTGCAATAACCTTGGTAGGTGCCCGAGAACTTGAACCTCTTGCGAAACCAGCCTTCACGTTTAACCGCAACGGTTTTACAGACCGCCAGGAGGAAGGGCACCCAGAATTCTATAGGCGGGAGCGCTGAGCACTAGCGCTCCCGCCTGAAAATATGAAAAGGCCTGAGACTACACCTGATTCAGATCGCAACTAACACAACACGCGTTAAATCGCCTGATCATGGCCCAGGTTGCCATAAAAGAGTGAGAATTTCTCAATTCTCTTCAATATCAATCCCGACTTTATAGCGACTAAACATGTTTGAAGTGCAGATTATTTTTTCTTCCTCTTGGATTTCGAGCGAAGTAAAATTCAGCACAAGTCAAGTTTGGCGCAAAAATATTACCGGGTCCTGAGTGTCTTATTCGGCCATGTATAGAAATACCTCCCAGTATTTATACACACTTATTCATATAGTGAGTTGCGTTAGTTGTCAATAGATCAAGCAGCCTTTGATGATCGAGCTTCCGTGGGCTTTGCGCCGGATTTGCAGCCCAGCTTTTCCCGCTTATCCACCCGGAGCCACTTCCAACGGTCTTCCAGGTACTCAATCTATGGTGCCTTTTTTGAGGTCAGAGACGATGGACCTGTCATACTCCCCGAACCCCGAAGGGATCTCACATATCTTACGATGTCATAATTCTAGGTTACAGCCCGCCTGTCGGCTAGCACAAGCAGGCGGGCTGGCAAAGCAGCAGGTCATTGCATGCTTCGCCGTGCGGAAGTGGCGGATTTGAACCGAGAACAACACGGATGCCGTTCTTCTTACCTTAGCCAACAAAGGGCCAGAGCACACATGCTCCCACACGAAACTATTCGAATTTTTAGCAGACCAGATCAACTAATCAACTAGGCTCCGAGTCATATTTCTAACTGGAGAATTTTGGTGCGGGCGAGAGGAGTCGAACCTCCACATCAAAGATACTGGTATCTCGAACCAGCGCGTCTACCATTCCGCCACGCCCGCATTGGATCTCTGAGAAACTCAAGGATCACTGAAATCTTGGTGGAGCCTAGGGGACTTGAACCCCTGACCTCCTGCATGCCATGCAGATGCTCTCCCAGCTGAGCTAAGACCCCATATTCTAATACTTGATGAAACTTGTTTGGTCGGGCTAGCAGGACTCGAACCTGCGACCTTCCGTCCCCCAGACGGACGCGCTACCAGACTGCGCCATAGCCCGAAGGCGGTGGGCGAGCATCCCGCAGAATGCCCTGGGAGGTCCAGTCAACCTAACTTGCCTCGCGCAAGCTCAAACAGTTGGCGGGCTACTTTCACTGGGATGTTCACCGCTATATAAACTCTCAGGCCACCAACTCCCAAGGTCTTTGTAGTACACGCTTGCAGACCCGACGTCCTGTCCTGCTTTTCCCTGAAAGGGTTTCGAGTTAACCCCATCCTCGCGGTCTGGGGAGCGTGATATCGTGTCGACATTTTGGTCGAATTCTCTTGGTTACATTACATCAATATGCTTCAGGAGGGGTTAAATATACCCATGATTAGATATTAGATAAACTTAAACTTGTGTATGTCACCCACTGCATGACACCCGATACTGACCTCTTACAGGCACGGCCTCGGAAAGGGCGCGGCGTGGACCCACAGGCGAACCTGCTTTATCTTTAACGACCCCAGGGCATACGTGGGGTCGACTACCACATCGAACATTATGTCTGATGTCGGTTGTTGTGGAGCACCGTGTAGGATTCGAACCCACGACCACCCGGGCCGAAACCGGGAGCTCTGTCCAGCTGAGCTAACGATGCAATAGTTGTGCCTTACCGTGGTGTACTAGGCCAGCATGGGCGCACATGATGCCGGATGCAACGCATCCGAACACCTAAACTATTAGGTATGTTTATACATGCAGAAAATCAATAATATCTTCATGGAAATTGGTTGCGGGAGATGGATTTGAACCACCGACCTTCAAGTTATGAGCCTGACGAGCTGACCACTGCTCTATCCCGCAAAACTATATTCTCGATACCCCTCAGGCCACTGCCGAAGGGGTATCGTTCACTTCTGCCATCCAAGCTGACACGATCTCATCAAGCTCTTCCACGGCATCAACTGCCGGACGAAAGATGGCTCTATTGAACAGGCATTCATGAACCATGCCTGGAAGCCATTCATCCTGACTTACAGGTTCCAGATTGTTCAAAACCTTCCGGCATTTTAGCTCTGCCACGATGGTTCCTACTGGCACGACACGGCCATCCGTCCCGATCACCACAAAGACATCTTCAGGAGTGACGGACTTCAGAACCCTACCTAGATCCAGGTATGCAGGCGCCCGTTCACCAAAGAAGACCACATTTGGCTTCACGCCCTTGCGACAAGGGCAGGCGGGGCAGGTCTCTTCCATCGGATTGTATGCACGGTGACCAATATTCCAGACATTACCGCAAGCAACACAAAGCATCTCTTCAAGGCGGCCGTGCAGATGAAGAACATCACGCGCTCCAGCACGCTCCAACAGATCGTCGACATTCTGCGTGATCAAAACGGTTTCAAACCGATCCTGCCAAGAAGCCAGCAGTCTGTGCATCGCATTGGGCTCTACTTTTGGAAGACCGGTCCGCAAATCATTGTAGAAACGGTGAACGACATCAAAGTTAGCCTTCCATCGCGTGATGTTGCAGACCTGATCGACCCTATGGTTATTCCATAGACCATCAGCACCACGGAACGTGGACAATCCACTGTCGGCCGACAAGCCAGCTCCAGACAAACAGATAACACGGGCCATGATTATTACTCCTCGATTTGTTTTAGCACAGTTCACTTTATGCTTCGTGAAGGCTAACCCTTTTTCGAGCATGAATTGGTTGTAACGCCGCACTTAGAATAATTGCTGCCTATGGAAGTTAATTACGCTTCCTTAGATCGCTATCCAGCCCGCGTTTTACTCGACCGATGTTACCTAGGATAGGCGAGGCGTTACGTTTTAGTTGGTTGCGGGAGGCGGATTTGAACCACCGACCTTCAAGTTATGAGCCTGACGAGCTGACCACTGCTCTATCCCGCAAAAGGAACTCGGGTTGAGATCCACGTTTACCCTTATCCGAAGGGCTCGCATCACTCTCCGGGGCCCTGACCCCACGACCCACAGCCACCAACTCAATGCCTCAGGGAGCAAATGATTTGATGGCCGCGTAATCGACCGAAACTTGATTGAACGACTGCAACATCGGTATCTATCCGGGAATGCTATCGTTCATATAATGGTGGGTACCCGAGGACTTGAACCTCTCGCGAAACCAGCCTCCACGTTTAACCGCAACGGTGTTACAGACCGCCAGGAGGAAGAGCACCCAAACTCTGAATAATGGTAGCCCCTGCGGGAATTGAACCCAGCCTTTCTAGGTTGAGAACCTAGCGTCCTAACCGATAGACGAAGGGGCCATTATCTTATGAGTAGGGACATCTGGAATTACACCAGACCATTATAAATGGACGTGACCTCGAGAAATCACTCCTTCCGCTCAAGTTGCGGATGTGCATCGAACCTGTGAGGGCTCTTACACCAGATGTCTCTACTCATAAGACAGGAAAATGGTAGCCGCTGAGAGGCTCGAACTCCCGACAATCTCCGTGTAAAGGAGGTGCTCTACCAACTGAGCTAAGCGGCCAAAACATTTTAGCGTATACCATATAAGGTATAATTTAGAGATATACGCTAGATGGTATATTTGAGGTGCCCAGCATCGAAATGTCAGGCACCTCAAGGAATAATGGTGATGTGAGATGGGATTGAACCATCGACCTGCGAGTTATGAGCCCGCCGCTCTAACCAACTGAGCTACCACATCAAACTTATGCGGCTGCCAAGAGACTCTTGGCTACCTGAGAAGCAATCTTGCCATCGTACTGGCCAGCCTTCTCTTGTTTCAAAGAACCCATGATCTGACCAATATTGGCGCCCTCAGACACTTTTGCGCGCACGAAAGCCTCGATCTCGGCTTCGGTCATCTGTTTGGGCAAGTACACCTCGAGAGCAGCGCGCTCCGCCTTGGCGTAGGCCACCGCATCAGGTGCTTTATCTGCATCCAACAGCTTCAGGGTTTCGTCGACACCCTTCAGGAATTTGCGAACGATAGCCACCACATCGGCATCCGTCATATTTTTGCCGGGAGCCAGCGTTTTGCTTTTGGTGTCGATCTCGCCCAATAGGGTGACCAAAACCTTTGCTTCCGGCGATTTTGCCTTACGCGCTTTAATAGCGTCGGCTTTGATTTGGGCGAGGGAGCTCATCTTATTTCCTTCCATGAATGTTGAGCTTAGAATTTCTATAATTGGAACCGGCCGTGAGATTTGAACTCACCCTTCGACGTCCACAACGTCGCGTGCTTACCGCTAACACTAGACCAGCATAATTTGGCACCGGTGCAGGGAATCGAACCCCGGACGCCGAGTTTTGGAGACTCGCGCTCTACCACTGAGCTACACCGATAAAAACTTTAATGGTGGCAGCATACCCATTCCCAGCTGCCATTCTGGATTCCAAATCTTCCTTCATTATCCAGTCCCCCGCCTATCGCCCGAAGCGACCGCCATATTTTGAGACCCCGCAGATTGGGTCTATCCCGATTCCTCAGGATCTTGGTTGCGGGAGATAGATTTGAACTATCGACCTTCAGGTTATGAGCCTAACGAGCTACCAGACTGCTCTATCCCGCAAAACTTGATGGACCTGACCGGCTGCGTTACCGATATCTTCTCGTCAATTCCTGAGGCGGTCCCCAGGGGCATTGAGCGCTTTGTTCGCTTTAAGCTACAGGCCCGTATTTTCGATAACGAGAATGCCCATGGCGGGGGCTAAGTCCACTCAGGTGTTGCGGCCTGAGCTTCGCCCTAGCAACATAGACCGCGATACTCTCCCAGAGGATCAACCCCAGGCTCATTTCGCGCCGCCCCCGACAAAGACATTCTCTTAAAATTATCATGGCCACGAGAGTAGGGCGTTCTGAAAACGCCTGCCTTATGGACCTAAGAGATCAATATTTATTCTGTATTGGACATATCTTATTTCCTCTAATTTTGAGTTTCATTGATGATAAAACTTATCGCTTTTAAATTGGTGGAGCCTAGGGGGATCGAACCCCTGACCTGATGCTTGCAAAGCAACTGCTCTCCCAGCTGAGCTAAGACCCCATATTCTTGTATCGATGCCTCGTCACTGGCATAGCGATCTAAACGATCACCCTCCATATTCTTGCGGATTTGACTTGAGCGATACTTGGCTGCCAGTTACGGCGTCCAATCTTGGAGCGGATGAGGCGATTCGAACGCCCGACAACTTCGTTGGCAACGAAGAGCTCTACCCCTGAGCTACACCCGCGTATTCTATGTATTCTGGTGGACAAGACGGCGAATGGGCACCGTTCAGCCATTTTCCTATGGCTACCCGCTTTCTGGCTACCGATGGAAATTCACCAGAACATGTCCGTAAAATCGTGGATCAGGAACTATTTAAGACCTGAACTTAACGCGCCAATCCAAACCGTTTATTCCTGATATCAGACATGGTTCGGGCCGCAGCGGCTTTCGCTGAGTTATATGTCTCTCTGCGTAGTGAAATCACCATTCTTCCAGAAGGCAACTGTTGCGCCCTAAGAAATTTAGTTTGGTCAGTTTCACTCGAAGACTGAACTCGGAAAAACGTTTTCTTTAGCCTTCTATCCATACTGTTTCCTTGAGTGCCGATACTCTATATATGGACCCCAAGCATTCAGTGAAAGATAATATTATTGGTGGACCAGGAGAGGTTCGAACTCCCGACGCCTGGATCTTCAATCCAGCGCTCTACCAGCTGAGCTACCGATCCACATTGTTATGGTCGTCTAACCTGGACTTGAACCAGGGACCTCTCCGTTATCAGCGAAGTGCTCTACCAACTGAGCTATTAGACGATGTTATTTGGTGGAAGAGGCTGGATTCTAACCAGCGACGTCACAGGGGCTTCCTGCCGCTCTGCACTGTTACAGCTTCCAGACGCATCGGCCTTACTTACTGCAATCTCTGAGCTACTCTCCCAAATTGGTCGCATAGGCAGGTTGTCAGCCCTGTATCCGTCGGTCATGAGCCGCCCGGTCTGCTATCCCTACGACGGGAAGACTTCAGCTATGCATCTCGGTGATCCCGTAGGATCGAATTTTATTTTGGCTGGGGTGGAAGGATTCGAACCTCCGGTACACTGTACCAAAAACAGTTGCCTTACCAGCTTGGCTACACCCCAACTAACCTGTTGATTTCATTGAATTGGTACGGGATGGGGGACTCGAACCCCCACGGTACGAAACCACAGGTACCTAAAACCTGCGCGGCTACCAATTACGCCAATCCCGCATAAGGAAACCATATGAAATGGCTTCCAATGTGTTTGGCGGATAACGCTCTGCCGCGCCCCCTTAGTCCTCATGCATGCCTATGAAGATACCGTGTTCTGTTATCCTACGGGAGAAAAGCTCAACCAGCAGGTAGTATTGGTACACCCAACGGGGATCGAACCCGTGTTTCCGCCTTGAAAGGGCAGCGTCCTAACCGCTAGACGATGGGTGCATAAATCATGAATAGACATGATCGTAACTTGGTGCCGCTCCTGGGACTTGAACCCAGACGTCCTTTCCGAACAGCGCATTTTGAATGCACCGTGTCTACCATTCCACCAAAGCGGCAAATATCTAAAAAAGGAGGCGGCCAAAGCCGCCTCAGGTCGTCAACTTCAAGGTTGAAGTGGTGTCACGGCGCCGGAGACGCCGGAGTAAGCTTATCGTGGATATCTTCCATGACACTACGGAGACAATCTAGGTAGTGATCATCCCAAAGATCATCGTCCGGAACGACATCTGCTAGGATTTCGGATAGGCGGTGATCACTTATGTTTCCAGGAGTGTCTTCTATGGAAACCTCATCTTCGTTATCCTCTAGGAACTTGAGAGTGATCTTCCCATCTACATCCGGGCATTCCCCAATAAACTGGGCAACCTTCTCAACCATTTTACCCGTATCACGGGCGAACTGATCGCTCTCTTTAGGATCCATATTCAGATCGGTAAGAACGCTAACTACCAGACAGATACCTTCCGCATTGAAGCCCTTCAGGACCCATAGACTTTCTGGATTGGGATCGTCGTACTGGACAAGTCGTTCCTGCCTGTTTTCCTTCGCGACCTCTAGTCGTGTGATCACTTTATCCATCTCAAACTCCTCATTCTCTAAAGGAGGAAATGGCTCCGGTGATGCTTAGAACAATGGTGCCGCCAAGAAGAATTGAACTTCTGACCTGTCCCATACCAAGGGACTGCTCTACCGACTGAGCTATAGCGGCGTTATTGGCGGTCCGTTAGCCGCAACCGGTTGGACCCGGCCGCATTTGACCCCGGCACGAATGCCAGACTTTTACCCCGCTACGGACCAAGAGCGGCAGATTTATGGAGGCGCAGGGCGGAGTTGAACCGCCTCCCTTTCGGGGCCTGGGATTTGCAATCCCGCACGTTACCGTTCCGTCACTGCGCCGTGCTGGTGTGGAGGACAGGAGTTGCACCTATGACGCGACACCATTCACGATGCCCGCTCTACTACACGGCTTTCACCGATCTGAGCTACGCCCCACGTTGTCTTGGAGAACCGGCTGGGATTTGAACCCAGGTATGACGCGGATTAAGAGCCCGCCGCTAGAACCAACTCAGCTACCGGTCCATTTTTATGATTTCAGCCTGCCAGCTTCGATGAAGCCATGAATGTCGTACTCACCGACAGCGGCCAATTCATCGAACCTCTTGGAGGCTGTATCAGGGGTTTCCTTGATGGTCGCCTGAGCCGCTCTGATTGATTTGGCGATCTCCTGCGCCTCGTCACCTTCGCTACCACTCTCAAGAATGTCCAAGATTTCTTTCTCACTGTAATCTGAGAAGTTGACCATCTCGATGTGATGTAGCAGCCGAAGGGCTTCCATGTCAGCTTCCCCGTACTTGTCATCCTTGTGCGGAAAGCTCTCATCGAAGCGTGTTTGCCCCAACTTGTAGATCGCACTCAGCAAGCCCTTGAGGGTTTCTGCCGACATCGCATCATCGTTGCCGATGACAGTCAGGACGCCCTTCGCAGCAGCGAGAGAGAAGGCCATTCGAGGACCTAAGGTGTCTCGGTCAATCGCATCCATCTTGGCAGCAAGTTCTTTGGCGTTTTGCTTCCAGACCTTGAGCATCAGGCGATCAAGCTTTTCCCGGCCAAGGCTCCTGAAGAGTACCTCAAAGCCGCGAATGTGGAGGCGAAATCTCTGCTTCTCGGCCTCGAGTTCTTGTTCTTCTATCAGTGCGTTTTCCATGAAATAGCTTTCTAAAATATGTTGATTTGGTGAACGGGGTGGGGGTCGAACCCACGGCCAATTGATTAAAAGTCAACTGCTCTACCACTGAGCTACCCGTCCAATTAGTTTGGCAGCTAGGGCACTCAAAAAGAGAGCAGTTTTATTGCTTTCCATTTGAGTGCCCGGCAACATCTTCTTAAGCGCGACCTTATCTGAACGCCGAATTGCCTTCTTCGTTTTTCCGTGAGCACCCGAAACTCTCAGGCGCATGGCTGGAACATTCGAGTCCCTTGGTTTGAATACAGGTTTTCGTTTCATCATTCTCTCCTTTGAATTGATAATGGCGGTCCTAAGGGGAATTGAACCCCTGTCTCCTGATCGACAGTCAGGAATAATAACCACTATACGATAGGACCGTGTTATTCTTGGGATGAGCCAGTTTTAGCCGCCCCATCCCAAGAATAGATTTCGTGCTGAAGTTTGTTCAAGGCTGGTAACTCCTTGAACTCTCAGCCATCGGTATCCACGTCAAAGACGCTACGTTCCCTCCGGACTACGACCCTTCTCTTCAGCATCTGCATCTGGCAGACCACGGGGAATTTGCCCCATGTAGCGGTCGTAGCACACTCGTTATCCGAGTGTCTGTCCCTGCGCTTTGAAAGCCGCCAGTGGCGCTCTCGGGACCCAGGTGTCCCACTCCCCCGGATCAAGTACACCGGACAAGTGATTGAATTAAAACGAAAGAAGCCCCTCGCTGGGTTGACCAGGGAGGGGCTTCTTTCGAAACAACCAGATATGATTTCACTCAATCTCTGATTTACCCTCCATAACCTTCAAACGCATAATCGCGATCAGACCAGGTCTGGCCAAGTTCAATGCAACCCAGTTCCCGGACGCTCAACATAAAGCGTGCGGAGACGGCGGCTGCCATCTTCTCTTGCTTATGTGTACGTACGAGTTTCATTGAATTGCTTAGTCCTTAGATTGGGTAAACGGCCGTGATTGGCCTGTGAGACGATAGATAGCATCGGCCCAAGAACAATGCAAGCATAAAAATCGAAAATTTCTAAACTTTTTTATTCTTGTCCGAAAGTCGCCATAAAAATAAGGGAAATCGGATATCAGATTTTTGGTTTAGGCCCGCTTAATTCGGAGAGTTTTTCGTGAAGGGTTTCCAATTCATCTGCCGAAAGTGCGGCAGCCTGATGGGCAATGCTAGCAATCAACGAGGCATTGGGGGCAGAACACTTCGTAGAACGGAAATCGAGTTGGAAGTCATGCTGCTCCCAACTCGGATCAATTGGGAATTCCTTGAGAGCCTCTCTCCTATCTACCACTGAAATCGCGAGGCTGACCTTGCTTAGCGATCCGCGACTGTCCGAGCTAGTAATCAAAAGACCCTCACCAGTAGGAGCCTGGGCTACTTCGACAATCGCATCTCCATCTAGGCCCTCAATGAGGTCCTTGGATCTCCGAGCTTGCTGAGGGGTATCGTACACTATCAGATGAGCCTCCGGAAAATTGTCTTTCTCAGACTGCTCATCGATTTCATAGGTGACCTTATAGGCACCTTCGACGTCAGGACGCTCTAAGCGATAAGGCATGTCGTCGTCCGTAGGGTCGATATAGAGATCGATATGGGTTTGATGCCTCATTAGTGGATGGCCTCTTCAACCCACGACTTGAGTGCTGACTTACTGGCACCACCGGTACGGCTGGCTTTCACATCGCCTTTGACGACGGACAGGAGGGTAGGAAGGCCACGCACACCTGCGGAAGCTGCAAGCTCAGGCTCTTCGTCAGCATTAACCTTCACAATCTTTACGCGACCGGCAAACTCGCTTGCCAGCTCATCAAGAAGGGGAGCTACGCTCTTACAGGGCCCACACCAGGGCGCCCAGAAGTCCACGATCACAGGTACGCTGGAGTTGGTTACTTCAGCTTCATATGTCTCTTTAGTTACATTGATAGTCTTCATTGAAATATTCCTTAATGTTCAAATTTTTGGTCCGTCTAGCACGCCTTCTTTGCGTGTCATCACTTCGTGTAAGCGCCGCTCAAGAGCGTCATCAAATCTCTCATTCGTAGAGATATCATCATTATCGACCACCTGTAGCAAAGCCTCACGAACATCATCTACGAGAGCATCTTTAAAAATTCCGCCATGCGTATAGGATTTTTCTGTGAGAATGCTTTCAGGTGATGTTGTCTCAAGTGAGATGTAGCCACCTTTGCGGCTTTCGAGTTCGTTTTGCATGTTGATCGTGAGCCCCATGCTCTCGATCTGTGACCCTAGGAAACTCACCTTGCGGGCATGCAGAACGGATAAAGGTGTTTTCTCGATCTCCTCCTTCATGCGTTCAAACTGACCTCTATCGAGGGATACACTGACAAACCACTCATCAGCATGCTCTTCTGAACGGATGCGGCGATCCACGACCTCGTACTCAAACACTGCGGCAGCAGGATTCTGGATAAACAGAATACCCTCACCAGAGGGGGCAACACCAGGCATGAGGTCACGGCTCTCTGTATCATATTTTTGGAACTCCCCAATTGCTGTGCATGCATCTCGCGCCTGCTGAGGGGTGTCATAAATAATGATCTCAAGATGACCGATCTGGTCGAGGCCCACATCGCGAAGCTTCACCTCGTTATCACTGGTTAGAAGAGTAAGACCCTCAAATGGAGCCGGAGAGGCTGTTGCAAGTCCCATCTCGTGAACTTCCTGCGTTTCGGGAACGTAGAGCGGGATGATTTTAGGTGGCTGAACAGTCATAATGCTTCCCTTAAGCTCCAAACGTTGAATCGTCGGCCTTCAACTCGGCCATCTTTTCAAGTTTGGATCGAACATCCCACAAAATGTCGCTGGTAGACGCATTGTCCGAATGCTTCATCTTCTCTTTAATAACTTCTCGGATGGCGGCTTTGACGTCACCATCGGTCGCATGCTCAAGTATCTCGTCGAACTCGTCATCATTTTCTGCCAGTGTGTTTAGATCTTCAACAGATATACCGATAGGGGCAACCCAACCGTGGATGTGCTCCTCCAACTCAAGCTGAGCGTTCTCTATAAAGTCATGTTGGGCAATTGTCGGCAAGTCTTCCCAGACCGCATCCGTATAGGCATTAAAGTTAGCGCGGCGAAGTCTTGCGCCGTTCGATGCCACGTGTCCTACGGTAGCCTCGATATTTCGACACTGTTCGTGATCCAGCATCCAGCTTCCATATGTTTCAACTCCGTGCGTGACTAGCCGGGAAGCCTGCCTCAGATCATGAGTACGGAACTCAAACTTCGCTTTCGGATCCCACGTCACCATGACACCTGAGCCTTCGGCAGTGCTACCGAAAGCTAACCTTCTTATGCCAGACTGCTCTGCGGCTTTCATATTATAAAGCTCTTCGGCCGACATTTTGGTACTGCAAATATATACGTCGACACGACCCAAGCGGTCCAAACCCTGATCCATAAGGGCGATCATCGTATCCGAGGTGATCAGGGTGCCCTCAACACCTTCATTGAACATGTGCCCGACATTCAATCGAGGGTTTCCCTCAAGATCATGATCAAGCTTCAGTGATACGACTGTGTAGGTAGGCGTCATAATAATCCCTCCGGTTAGTAATGAATAATACAGACATACGCGCAAGCAACAACACCTTTAAACCACGATAAACCAAGAAGAGGTACCGTAGTCGCAAACATCTTTAATAAGGTTATAGGATTACATGGAAAGACATATCGTAATTGCAGGCCAAGGCCGCGCTGGAACCACTCTATTTTACAACATGCTGCGTTCTACCCTTAAGGGTTTCAACATGCCGGACTCCGAGGTGCAAGCACGTCAGTACCTCGATAAGCCGGGCAATTACTGCACAAAGCGCCCTTTCGATATTTTCGACATCCCGAACATCCTAAAGGAAGCTCAGGGCAAGAAGCATGTAGACCTCATCATTACCATGCGCGATCCTCGTGATGTCCTGCTATCAAAGCACAAGCGCGTGCCTGATGACTACTTTGTCGGCGCAGATCACTGCTGGTTCGTGCCTCAAGGGGTGGAGCCTACCTACAACGCTCCAGGCATTCTGCCGACCCATCATGCGATCACAACCATCATCAATTCAGGCATCTTCCCAAATGGGGTTTTCGTCCTGAAGTATGAGGATCTCGTCGACAATCCGGAAGGCATCAAAGACATCCTGGCCGAAGCCTATGGGATGGAGTTCGAAGGCGATTTCTCCGATTTCTACAAGCAGGATATTCCTGATGATCTATCCCGTGCCCTGAATGGCATTCGCCCTGTCGAGAAGGCCAAAGAGCCGAAATGGAAGAAGCCTGAGCATCGCCAACGGATCCTGGATCAATTCACCAGGTTCCCAGACCTACACAAGGTACTTATCAACTTTGGCTACGAAGACGACACCAAATGGTTCGAAGACCTGATCATGATGGAAGACTAAGAACTTAGATCATCGCCCCCGGAGGAGAATACTCTTCTTCCGGGGGATTTTTTATGACCCCAGGATACCTTTCATTTAGTCGACTTACGACATTTGTGAGATAAACCCTGCCATCCGGCGAAGAGCTGGATCTTTCAATCTGACAGCCTTCATTCTGAACGAACTTGATTGCCTCCTCGTACATGCTAGATGCAATCCCTTGGTTCTTATAGGCCTCCTCCACGGAAACATATTTGAGCCAATACACTGACCCGTCATAGGGGTTCTTTTGCAAGCCAATCGCGCCTACGATTCTTCCTTCATCACGGGCGACGACCAATGTTTCATTACGCAAGTAATCCATATATAGATATTTTATGCGGTCCTGGATAAACTCTGGATCATCCGAACCCATGCCAGGTTCGCCATAAGGAATATTCTCTTGTCTCTTTACCTCTTCTTGGTAAACCTCTGTACCTGGCACAATTTCGATATCCATAAAACAAATCTCCTTGGCAAGCAGTTGGCCATGAGTAATGAAAGCCGCAAATATGCGTAATCAATTGATGCCAAATACTTGAATAAGTCGGATTTACACGACTTGTAACTAGGTTTACCATAGCACCATGGGGCAAACTATAGAGCAAGCAATCTTCGGCGACATCCATCCGGATGCCTTCAAGCTGTTCTCTGGCAGCTCTAAGCATCTGCACGCCGAACTTCTGGAATATCTGTCTGAGCAGGTTTTCGATGATGCTGGTGTCGTGAACCGACCTGAAGTCATTGATGCTATGCAGGAGTTCCTGAACGCCAACAGCATAGGAAGCCAGGAAGGCGATGATCCGTTCGGCGTAAAGCGCGCCAACACCCTCTATGCACGCTTGGTTGAGACAGGCTGGCTCGTAGAGCAGAGATCAAGCTACAAGAGGCTTGTAGACATCGATCCTGGCGCTCGGATCCTGCTAGACTTCCTGCTCGATATGAAGGCCGGGCGCCTTCGTAATTACGGTGCTGAGGTCATCCAGGTTCTTTCTCTTCTAGAAAGCGCTGATCGAGATCCAGAGAACAGGTCTGAAGCCCTCAGGTCAGCCACACGTTCTGCAAGAGGCTTTCTAAACCACCTTCGCACCTTGAGTGCCGGTATGGGGAAGGCCGAAGAAGCCATATCGTCCCATCACGATTTCTCCGCTCTCTTTGAAGCCTTCTTCAAGGACTATGTGGAGAGACACCTCATCGCCGATTACAAACAGCTTCATACAAAAGCGAGCCCATATCGATTTCGGGTTCGGATCCTCGAGCTAGTCGACAATATCTCGGACGATGAATTCAAGCTTCAGTCCCTTGCTGAAGCCTATATCCGGGAAGGGAAGGCAAAAAGCCTCCAAAAGGCCAGAGATGCGGTATCTATTGATCTGCGAAAAATTGCTTCCGTCTTCACGAATATCGATGGATACCTCGAGATCATCGAGGAAACCAGAAAGCGCGTAGAACAACGCATCCGAAATACGATCAAGTTCTTGGATAGCATTGAAGAAGCCAACACAGAAACCATTGAGCGCGTCTTGCGGAAGATCGGCAAACACGACTTCAAGGCAACAGAAGCCAATGATTGCAATTTGGGCACTCACCTTCCTTCTGGACCCGTACACCTCTTCAGCCCAGCTAAAAAATCGATCAAGATTGAAGCGCAACCAATCAAGAGACCCTCAAAGTCTCCTGCTATGCAAAAATATGAAACAGCCATTCAGCTATACCGCGAGCGAAGTGTGATCACCCCTGATAAAGCGGAAGGCTACCTGGATCGCATCCTCAAGGGCGCCAGAAGCGCAGAGGGCAAGGACCTCCCGATCAATAGTTTGGATGACTTCTTTGTCTTCGAGAGGCTGCGGGGGATTGAATATCTATCGGGCGGCGCTCTTTCGGACAAATGGAAGGTTCGCGACATCGAGGGTGTTATCGATAATGGTTGGATAAGGTGCCAAAACTTCATCATAGAGCGCCGCACAAAAGAGAGCAGTTAACATGGCATTCGAACTAAAAGAGCTTGGCCAGATCCTTGACAAGGTAGAGGACTCTGAAGCTGAGGCCGAGGCGATCAGAACAGCCATACAGGCACTCCTGTTTCATCAGGTCATATACGATGACATGCAGAACGTTCCCAGCGCGGCGATCAGCGCATTAAAGGAACATCGGGTGTTCTTCGAAAAGTACTTCGCCACGGCTGGCTTTAAGCTCACGATGGACAGCCGCAGTCAGATGATTGCCTTGGTCCCTGAGGACCACGAAAAACCTCCCTATGGGTGGCGCCAGATGCGACTAAAAAAGGACGAAACCATCACCAGGCTTGCTTTGCGCTTCCTCTTTGAGAAGGGGCTCGCATCAGGGGGCATGGATGAAACCGGCCGCGTTCATACGGACACCATAGAACTACTGGATGTCTACCAAAAGATTGCCAAGGCAACGCCACCAAGCGAACGACAACTTATCGAGACGCTGTTGAGAGACCTTTCTCGCGTTGGATGCATCAGAGTTGGAGATCGTGACAAAGAGGCCAAGGTGACCCGCATCACGATACTTCCGGGAATACGAGTAATGGTATCGGATGACTTTGTAGAGCGGCTCGAAGCCTGGCTAGAAAAAGAAACGGCTTCTGGCTTTTTGGAAGAGCAGGGGCAGGAGACAGCAAATGTATGAGTTAACCCGTATATCGCTGCACAACTGGTATCTGATCGATGCGCTGGACATCCGGATCGACGGTCATACGGCCGTAATCGGTCAGACGGGGGCAGGCAAAAGCTCCATTTTGGATGCCATTCAAACTGTCATTAGTGGCAACAACAGAAACATGCTTGAGCTGAACGCGGCCGCAGGTAACGAGCGCAGCCGGTCTGTCCGTGACTACATGCTGGGATGCGTCTCTGACTTGAACGAGGGAAAGCCCCGACGCGAGCGGGCAGAGAGCACCCTTGTGCTAACCTTCACCGACAAGAGCAAGAAATCTAGCATCGCTATTGGCCTATTCATGAAGGCCGATCAAAACAATGCTGAGACCACCCGCCGGTTCGTCGCTCCTGGATACGACTTCAAGATTGAAGATCACATGTCCAAGAAAGGATCTGGGGAAGTTGTTGATAGCCACGAGAAGATCATTGAGCGCTTGCGTGATCAGGTTCCCGGGTTTGCTTTCCATACCTCCAGCACCAAGTATGTGAGCGCCTATCTCGGAGAGATGAGGCCGGAGCTGCCCCCAGATTCCAAGCACTTCATGAGGGCATTCTCCAACGCTCTTCTGACAAAAGAGATATCTGATCCCACTGATTTCATGAGGCGGTTCGTATTGGAGCCAATCCCCCTTGATATGAAGGGCGTAAAATCTTCCATCGAAATCTGGCGTGAAATGACGGGAGAAGTCGAAAGGGTCGAAAATATGATTTCTGACCTCTCGATGATAGCTCACAACTATCAGACGGGTTTTGGGATCATGCTCCAGGAAGCAGATATCGCCATTCTGGAACGCAAACTTGATACGCTCGCCCAGCGCTTAAAGGTTCGCGCCCTCTCGGCAGATACCGATAAGCTACGGGCAAAGGACGCTGGCCTCATTCAACGTGACAATGAGTTGACCGGACGGGTAGCCGAGATCGAAAAAGAGGTGGAGGCATTGCGTGAGATCCTCAGAGGTTCAGACGCAGGCAACCAGGTTGCGCTTGTCGATGCTGAGTTGCGCACATGTCTTGAACGACAAAATGGCATCCGGCGCCAAGTTGAAGGGATGCTTCAGCCCTTAGTGGACCTCAAAGACCTAGATAGAGAGACGCTTCCTGAACTGGTTCGCGATCTGGCAGCGGACGCCCGATATCTTGCTAGCATATGCGCGAACAAAACCCCCGAAGAATGGGCAGCTAACCGATCAGACATCACATCCGCGACCAAACTGATACTGGATCACAGCGGGATCTCGGGCGAGCTGCGAACCTCAAGAGATAAGATATCTGATCAAGCATCAAAAATTAGGGATCGACTGAATGAGATCGGGGACGTCTCCAGTACAAGCTCTGGCCCTCCGCTTTACTCCAGACAAGTGCGAGACTTCATGGCTACCTTGGATCGAGCAGGGATTGAGCATGCCATCCTTCCAGAACTAGTGGAGGTTACCGATACTAGCTGGACCTTTGCCTTGGAGGCTCTTCTGGGTCCAAACCGTGAAGCACTGCTTGTGGCTGATGACGATCTTTCTGCCGCGTTTGATCTCCTGTTCAAAAATCGCAATCAGTTCGACACTGTTCGTCTCATCAACACACGTCGCCTCCGGCAAGGTGATCAGCGAAGATCTCAAGACTCCATCGCAGACATTGTGGTGACCGAGAATGATGATATCCGACGCTTCATAGATTATTCCGTAGGACGTTATGTACGTGCCGAAGACGAGAATGAGTTGACGTCGCATCGTGCAGCGATCCTTCGAAATGGCAAGACCAACTCAGGTGCGACAGTTCGAGTATTCCGTGATCGTTCGTCTATTCTAGGGAAGGGTGCCCGGGAGAAAGCCAGCGAGGCCATCGTACGTGAAGCATCTGAAATTCGTAGTCAGCTGTCGCAGGCAGAGACCTCACTTTCGGTACTTGATAGCGCTATAACTCGATACGGGTCCGCCTCAACTATTTCACATGAAGATCTAGATGTCCTGCTAGCGGAGTTTTCTGGTGTATTGATCGAGGCTAGGGCACTTCGACAAAAGAAGACTGCTATCGACGACACCAAGGCTTCCGAAGCAGAAGAAAAGCTGTCCGAGGCTCGAGGCCGCTTGGCTTCTCTCAAGCCTGATCTAGAGCAGGTGCGAAAAGATCGCCGGTCTATCGAGGTGCAGATAGCAGTTCTAGGAGAGAAAATCGCGCAATCTAACATCGATATTGACAGTCTCTCGGATAAAGAGGCCGATGCAATTGATCTGAGAGCATCAGAAAATATGAAAAGGCTAGAAGGCCTTGTGCAACAAGAGGCAGATCACGATCTGATGGATGCGGAAGACTTCGCTGCTCTGCTGGATATGCCAGTAAACAGTGCTGAGGAAGCTCTTACCGGATACCGTGCTAGAGTGGCCGCTGCGAGAGCCTCCTTGGTGCGGAACGGGGCAGCTCCAGTTTATGTCAAACGCGGTAACAACGGTCTTCTAAGCTTCGCGCAAAAATGGCTCATTGAGGATGCCCCTCTGGCCGAAGATACCCACGATGAAGATCGCTTTGCATGGGTCTCACGCAAACTAGAGCGATACCGGGCAAACGATCTCCTGCAATACCGAGAGCGGCTGGAACAGGCACGAGATGAAATGGAGTCCTCTCTCAAAGAGGGTTTGGTAAGCAAGCTCGGAGAACAATTTGCGCTCCTCAAGCAACAGGTAGATAGCTTGAACCGGCGCCTTGAACGCCACCAGTTTGTCGGTCAGACATATCAATTCCGAAGCTCAGTATCAGCGAGGTTCCTGCCTATTTATGACCTTGTGCAAACTGCCTTGGACCCAGAGGGTGACCTTGAGAGCGAAGAAGCTCGCGCAGGACTTGCCGATCTGGAAGCCATCCTCGAAAGTGATGATGATGACATCAAAAGGTTCGGCGATTACCGCAACTATTTCACTTTCGAACTCTACATCGAGCATCCCGATCCCAAGGATCCAGCAACTATTAAGAGTACCCCTCTTAGTGCTGTTTTAGGTAAGCTTTCAGGCGGCCAGAGACAGGCTCCATACTATGTCGCTATCGCGGCCTCTATGGTGAGCGCATACTACCCTAAATCCCATGCGGGCGACACGGAAGGTATGGGCCTCACTCTCTTCGATGAAGCGTTCAACCGTCTCGATATCCCGAACACACAACGCCTTATGGGCCTCTTCAGGGCCTTAGGACTTCAAGTGGTGGTTGCTGTCCCGGAAGATAAAAGGGCTACGCTGATCGAAGCGGTAGATAGCGTCATCACTGTCTCTAGGATCCCAGGCACTGAAGACGTCTTCATTGATACATCAGGTATCGGGCCGAAGGCGAAAGAAGCCATGCTAAAAGAGAACCCAGTGCACCAACCGGTGCCCGCTTAAGAAGCTTCTGCGCATCGTAAGTACTGCATGACTGGTGTTCTCACCGGGTGATTAAGCTTTGTCTGACGCCAAGGAAGCACGCAGTATATTAAATCAGACTTAACCATGCCTGTGCTTTAATACCACTGTAGTAATCTGATGAATAATTTAACCATATTGCATAAGCGGCCTTCGGGCACAGCAATTTATTCTTAATTCGCAGGAGGAATAAAAATGAAGAATATTGCACGAGTTGCCATGATCGGCGCTCTCCTATCCACCGCTGCTTGCAGCAACGTTGCTATGCCAGGTTTTGGCAGCAAATCACGTATGGAACCTGAATCGTCTGCCGCAAAGCAGATCGATGAACGCCTATCCAAATCTGCCGAACGCGCAGCAGCAGCCAATGAAACTTTGGCCCAAGTTGAGCGCACGCGCACAGCACCGACATCCCCTTCGATGGATGGCGATGCTATCGCAAAGATGCCGCCAGAATTGCAGCGCCCCACAAGCGTTGAATGGACCGGTCCAGCAGCTCAGCTGGTAGAAGAGCTGGCCCGCAACATTGGCTACACCTTCTCGGTAGTCGGCCAAGAGCCTCCCGTAGATATCATGGTTTCGGTCTCCGCAGTTGATGAGCCTGCTATCAAGGTATTCGAAGATATCGGTTACCAGGTCAGCCAGTTTGCTGAGGTATTCGTAGACCCGAACGGCAAGCGCATCGAGTTCCGATTTCTGACAAACGCACATGCAGACGACACTCCGCCTGTTGCCAAGTCGACCATGAGTTCTCCTTCTCTGAAGCAAGAGAAAGCGGCTCCCACCACCCCTCCAGCAGTGCGTAAGCATAAAGAGAAGCTGGGTAAGTAAGGGGGAAACCCGTGAATAAAGCCGCTACATTGGTAGTGATGCTGGGAGCTTTCGGGCTCTCAGCATGCACAACGCCAGCATTTGATACGATGCCTCGCGTCGGGCCGGTTAAGCACACAGGGGACAACCTTGAGGGTGCGCCTGGAAGCGCGGCAACCCATAGATCAGACATAAACCCTGGACATCTACAATTGGAGTCCATCACCAAGACGAAGGTTCCGGGTCTCAGTGAGCTGATCAAAATCGAAGCCGTTGAGGCCTTGGAAGAAGAGGACGAGGATGAAGAAGATCGTCTTCGTCGTCCAGCCATGCGGGATACGGCGCTAGCCTATGGTGCGCGTGGAGGCTTGTCCTATACGTCGCGTGAGATCAATCTCATGCTGCGCGAACGCGCCTCGAAATTGGATCGCATTTACGACTTTACCGGTCTCATTATTCGAGGCCCTGATAACGTCGTCGTGCTTCCTCCCGTAATCTCAGAGGCAAAGAAGTCTTATGAGGTTCATGACGCAGGGAAGACCCTTCGGATCGCTGATGATATCTATGAGATTATCAGTCAGGCAAAGTTCACGCCGAATGCTCCTCTATGGCATAGCTACCTTCTTCGGGATTACTCGGCACCAAATGAACCTCCTATGGAAATCCTTCCCCGGACACCCAATGAGCGCAAGCTTTGGGAGAAGTATGTCCGCCAGGGTTGGGAGACCGGCGTAAAGCAGGCCAATGACATCTTCCAGATGGATTTGAATCGCCTTGATCGGGATTATGATGGCATGGTCCGGTACAAGCGTCTGCTAGCTGAGGGCAAAGTAAGTGCTCCTATGCTCGCCAAAGCACCCCTGGGGGTCACTGGTGACGGTAGCAGCATGCGTGTCAACGACCGTGCAGTTAGGATTACTCGAGATCCTCAGCTGCAAACTGATCCCAGCCTTTGGTCACCCACCATCGAGAATGGGCCAGCGGCCGACTACGCCACGCCTTACGGAAGCGTTGAGGTCAGAGACTTCCCCACACACGGGGATCGCCAATACTAACGTCGAGTAGTACAGCAGGTTGAGGATTTCCCCTTCTTACCTGCGAGAGGAGGGGGAAACGAGAAGGGGGTTCGAGAGAGCCCCCTTCTTCATTAATAACCTTTCACGAGCCTTAAACAGTTCCAAAATACATGACCTTTTAATAGGTATTTATTTAGGAACTAACATGAGCGAAGACGAAAAGAAGAGCAGTTTCTCACGCGGACATGATGGATCAATTTTTGAAGTCGACGGTCGCATTGGCGAAGATAACTTCGATGAGCTTCTGATCTGGTGCTCTGAAAAAGGTGCTTCTGACATTACCATCCAGCCTAACCTTCCTGTGATTGCAGATATTGGCGGCAAGCTCGTTAAGGTCACTCAAAAATCACTTCAGGTACCCGAGGTCGATGGGATTGTTCGCTACATTTATGGTGAGAACGGTCCCGCAGAGATCAAAAGTGGATTTGACCTGGACCCATCGCATGAAATCCGCGTGCCGGGCGGAAGGATGCGTTTTCGTGTTAATATTACAGGCGGCAGAAGCAGTGGTCAGGATGGCATCCAGATTACTGTTCGTACGCTTCCCGATATTCCTCTTCATATCGACACCCTAAATGTAGAACCCGCTATTTTGGAGAACTTCAGACCAAAGGATGGCATGGTTCTTGTCACAGGTCCCACAGGCTCTGGTAAATCTACACTTCTATCAAGCGGATTACGCATGGTTCTAGAAGACCCAGACGCGAACGAAAAGGTATTGGAATACTCCAAGCCTGTTGAATACGTCTACGATAAGGTTGAGATGCCATCATCAGTTGTCTTCCAAACTGATGTGGGCAAGCACCTTCGACCCAGGGCGCAGGCCGATGAAGCAAGCGAGTTTGCATACTGTGTAAGAAACGCTCTTCGCCGCAAGCCGACTATCATCACCATCGGTGAGGCGCGAGACAAAGCAACGATTGAAGCCTGCGTTGAAGCCTCCCTAACCGGTCACCTTATGTATTCAACCATGCACACCATTGGTGTCGCAGAGACGCTCAGACGTGCTGTTACCCCGTTCCCGGGGGACGAACGCCGAGCCATGGCTATCGACATCCTAGAGGTGCTCAGAATGATCGTCACGCAAATCCTGCTCCCACGCGAAGGAGGCGGTAAAGTAGCATGTCGCGAGTTCATGGTATTCGATGATGATACCCGTGAAAAAGTGCTCGCTGCCGAGATCGACGATTGGCCAAAGGTTATCCGTCGTCTTCTTGCTGAAGGCAACTGTATCGGACAGAGCATGGCTGATTGCGCCATAGGCCTACACGATCAAGGTCTGATATCCAAAAATACTTTACGTCATATTACAAAAAGAGAGACATGATATGGGACATTGGAGAAATACATTTCGCGCTCCCAGATTCTTCGTACTAGATGCACGGGTATCTTTTTTCCTTTTAGGCTTCCTTTTGCATATGCGGATGTGGACCTTCATGCTTCTCATCGCGATTGCGGTCCTATTTTACTGGGTGGAACGCTTTGGATATGACTTTCCTTCGGCAATTCGCGCTGTTCGTCTAAAGCTTGTTGGAAACGTCAGACCCCCTCTGAGCGAAGAAAAAATGCGATATGCAATCGATTACGACCGTAGACCGCTATTCTGACAACGGCAGTTTAAGCTTTATATCCTATAATCCTCTCTGGAGGCAGTTTCTATGACCAAAAAAGACAAGAATTCAAATATTATACCTGTTGCTGTAGATGACGGTTATGCTCAAACAAAGCTCGTAGGCGAATGCCCTGAAACCGGAGAAATCAAAAAAGCAATAATGCGCTCTACCGTTCGTGCAGGACGCGTAGGTCTCGGTAACTTCAGTGGCGGTGGCATTTCTCTTTATGCGACCGAAGAAGGTGATCATTTTACTGTTTCGGATGAGATTGAATCCGAAAATACGCAGTTTGATGGATTTCACACCTCTCAGCTAAACCGAGTGCTCGTAAACCATGCTCTCATGGAGTCGGGATATTCAGGACGCAATGTGAGCCTGGTTACTGGTCTACCAGTAGGCGATTACTTCTTGGATGATGAGCGCGATCACGAGCATATCGAAGCGAAACGCGTCAATCTCCTGAAGTCTGTATCTTCAGCAAATGGAGATCCTATGCCTATCCTGTCAGACGTGCGCGTCGGATGCCAGGCGGTAGCTGCATGGTTTGACTATGTGCTCGATGAGAACCTGAAGAAGCGCAATGATGCTTCGGGTCGTATTGCTATTGTGGATATCGGCGGCCGGACAACTGACATCGCTGTCGTCCTTGGCGGTCACGCAATCGATCACTCAGTATCTGGCACAGCGAACCACGGCGTCCTTGACGTCTACAACGCCATGTCGAAGGCCATCCGCAAAGAGTTCCGTGTAAGAGATCAGTTCCCCTTGGATCAGGTCGATCAGGCTGTACGGACCGGGAAATTCAAGATCTGGAACCAAGAACATGATGTAAGTCACATTGTGGATGAGGTGGTTCGCGATCAAGAAGGGCGCATTGCCCGGGAAGTGCATCGCCGAGTAGGATCCGCCGCGAACTTGAGCGCGGTCGTGTTCGTCGGCGGTGGATCCGCGCTGTTCAAGTCAGTGGCAAACCACTTCCCGAACGGGCATGTCGCTGAAGACCCTGAGTTTTCCAACGCCATGGGATTGTACAAGTACATCAAGGTAAAAGGCTAAGCCTTATGCCTCGCGCAAAGTCCATCCAAATATACCTAAAAGACGGTCTTGATGAAGACGACATGCTGCTGGCGCTATGGGAATCCTGTAAGCGCCGCAGCCGTCCTCAGGTCGTGTTTCGACGTATGTTGATGAGGGGCTTTGATGCAATGGTGGCAGAAGGAGAGCTTCCGCCTTCAATCACAGAAGAAATGCAGGCCATCAGAGCGCACGAAGGTCCTACAGGAAGAAGAAAACCGTCAGTCCCTTCGAAAACTGATGGCCTTGAGATGCAGGGCGCCGAGGTGTGGAGCCAACTACACGGCGATGAAGATGATCTCGAGCCGATGCCCGAACCGTCTCCTCGGATCGCGCCGCATAGAGAGCCAAAGGAAGAACAGCGTGTAGAGAGACCATCAATACTTGATGACATGATGCCTAAAGAGGAGCCCACGCGGGAAGAACCGCCAAGGGAAAGACCTGCGCCATCTCCGCCGCCTCCAGCACGCAAACCAGAACCTAGAGATTACCAAGATCCCCCACGCAAGCCTACCAGGCAGTCTCAAGAACGGTCGGCGCGAGAGGTTCAGGAAGAAGGATCTGGTGGAGATGAAGATTCAGGCTTCGGCTTTATCGGAGATATCATGTGATGCTTATCCCGGTTACAACAGCATGCATCATTGCCGCAGCCAGCACATTCAATATAGACCCCTTGATCATCGCCGGAATTATGAAAACAGAGGGCGGTAAGGTTGGACGATACTCTACCAACTCCAACGGCACCTTGGACTTAGGACCGATGCAGATTAATGACGGCGTATGGATAGATGAAGTTGCCAACACATTCTTTCTGGGCGATGAAAACATGGCTAGACAGAAGCTATTGAACGACGGCTGCTTCAACATCAAAGCGGGCGCTTGGATCCTTCGCCAGAATATAGACCTCAGTGATGGCAATGTTTTGGAGGGTATTGGCCGATACCATTCTTGGACACCGAAGCACAAAACGCGATACCAATCCAAGTTCATGGAAAACTACAATAATATGATGTCGCGCAATCCTTGATATTGAACTGCATTTAATAAACCGCCGACTATATGAACCTATAGTTCATACTTAGAGGCCACCATGAGTCAAAAACAGGGACAAGACAACCAGACAGAAAAGGAATTGATGGTATTCGTTGCCTTCGGTTTGCTATGTCTAACTATTTGGCTCATCTGGACCTATGCTCGAGATTTCATCGTCTGGTTTTCCTTTGCAGTGAACCTCGCTCAGCTTTATCCCGCCAGCTATATTTTGAACTTCAGCGGCACGGAGCTTGGTTATTTGGAGTTCATGAAGGGCGTCTACAAAGGTAGCGATAGCCCTTATTATGTTGATCCATTTTCTATCACTTGGCCTGAGTTCTATGCAATGGCCTCATGGGCGGGCCGCGTTGCAAGATGGGTACTTGTCCCCATAATGATATTCTGGACAATCCGAACAGTTTTCAAAATGAAAGGGAAGGGTTTCTCCAGGCAGTTCTCCCTTGCAGGCGGCTTTGGCCCATCTCTCGCTGATTACCAGTCCCAACACTGGAAGGTCTTCACACCGGGAGCAAAATTCGATCCCGACGCACTATCCAAAGAAGAGCTACCCGCACGAACTCCTATGGAGTGGATGCGAGACATGAACATCGGCCTAAAGGACGGTGAAGTGGATCTAGATGCGGCAGAGGAAGCGTTCGCAGCGCAACTGGGTGAGCCCTGGCACGGTGTAGAGAAGGCTCCAGCATACATCAAAGGCATCTGTGTTGCCTGCTTCCTGAACGCGAAGCGCGATAAGAATGCGCGGGGGATGAAAGAGCGCATCTCTGTGATCTATAGCACTAAATCTCAAGAAGAAGCCGATAAAGAGATCGAGGCTATATTCAACGAGACTAAAGAAAAAGAGGACAAATTCCTTCCAGCCATCAACAAGGTTGTAGATAAGCACGCCTATACGAACACAGCGATGTTCAGACTACTGGGATGGGCACGCAAGCACGGTGGGGTCTTTGCAAGCGCTGAGATCCGCTGGCTGAAGCCTATGGACCGGGTTCTGTGGTACGCCCTGAACAACTGCGGCCGGATGTCCTTCCACACCGAAGGGGCAGGGGCCGTCAGTCACTTCCACGCCGAGAACATCCTTGGAGATAAGTTGGTGGAACCCCACGTAGATCAGGCAGTGGATGGCCTTATTGACTATGTTGAGAACCAAGGATTGATGGATCTCGATAAGTTCTTCGAAGTTGAGGTCGAATTTTAATTCGCAATCAATTGCACACGTTTAATATTATTGATGATATTTGGAAAGTGATATGGCACGTATACAAGACGAAAAAGTAATGAGGAAGGCATCTTCCTGGAGAATTCTATTCCCACATGAATTCGATGATGTTCCCTACCCAGATAAAGGCGCCCGACCTGATTTCCTGAGTATCATTGAAGCATATGATCGGAAGGGAAGACTTCTTGGGTACATCTTTTCGAGACAAGCCAAAAAGAAGTCGGTCTACATTGGTATCTTGAGCAAATCCGGGAAGGTAAAGGCTCTAGAGAAACAACCAAAAGGATCTCAGAACGGCCTCGTGCTTCGCTCACCTGAAGCTATAAAACAACCAACCAGGCGGAGGCTATCTCCATTTGATAAGGGCATATTGTACTTGTCAGGGATCGCCTTCGCAGTGGTCGCGACAGTAATGGTGCAGGACATTATTGAACGGAAAGATACCACACCCTCGGTGCATGTCGCCCAAGAGGAGATTGCTGACAAGGTAAAAGTTCTTGAAGGCATGATTGGCGATTTTGCCGACAAGAAAGCTGAAAAGGTCCCTCTGGTGAAGACTGAGGAAAAGTTCACCCCCAGTTTTGTTGAGGCTGAGGAAGTCATTGAAGACACGGAAGAACCGGAGGCTGATACTCCCCCTGTAGATGTCAAAGTGGAAACCCTAAATAGGTCTTCATCGGGCCAAGCAGGCGCTCTACTGGAGCGGTTTGGCACACCCGGTGCATCAACCGACCCTGTGGCCGCAAAGTCCAAAATTCAGGCTCTTAAGGATCTCCGCAAAGAGGCTGAGAACGAGCTAGGAATTTCCGCCATTCCGGATCCAAAAACCTTCGTTGGCAGGACTCAAAATGTCCGCATGAAGGTTCCTGGCGGAGGCAACTTGAAAGAAATATCGGATCTCAAATCATTCGGACTGAATGTTGATGTAACCGAAGAATAAAAAAGGGGGCTGGAAAATAAAAATCCAGCCCCCTTACTACATCTAGGCTCTTTTAGGCAGTCATTTTGGGAGCATCTGCTTCCACTTCAAGAGACGGCATCAGTGTCTCGAATTTCTCGATAACCTGGTTGCGGCGCACTTCATCTTTGCGCACTGGATTGATGAAACCCTGCTTAGTGTTATCCATGACTGCTGCACCCTTCATGTCCATGAAGACGAAGCGAACATCATTCTCACGCAGGTGCCTATCCGCGCTACGCGTGTTTTCGCCAGACTTACACATTTGCACTGCGATACGCGAACCCAAGGCACGCATGCCACGCTCTAGCTGTGATGTGTAGCTCTTACCATCAGCATTCAAGCAGTCACGTGCGAAGCCTTCATACCAGCTCGTGAACTCATCCATTTCGGCGCCATTTTCAGCCGCAAATGTGTTCATGGTCTCACGAACTTCTGGATCGCACTGGACAGCCACAAAATCGAAGGCGAGAGGGTACAGCGGCTCAATGATTTTCGTTTTCGCAAACTGTTTGTCTGCTGGATCACATTTCTCTTTGAACAGCTTGCGGACTTCACCAGGATGCTGAGGAGTTTCCCAAGCACCTTTTGCAAGATCACTCTCGCTTTCCTGTGTTTTTAGGAAAGATACGAGATGAGGAAGGGCAGTCATGAACTCCTCACGAGCCAACGCGGGAATACCTTGATAGATAAGGTAAGCTTCAAAACCGTCGAATGAGCTATCTGTCATCTCTACGTCGTTGCGAATAGCAACCGGGGCAGGGGCCTTTGCCTCTTCCTTGGGAGCCGCTTTTACAACTTTGTCTTTGGCCACTTCCTTGGCTGGAGCGGGTTCTTTGACTTCGACCACGGCCGGGGCGACTTCTGCCTCTACAGCAGGCTCTACGGCAACCTCAGGAGCAACAACCTCTGACTCTGGAGCCTCGGTAGCCTCAGCCTCTGGAGCGTCCTCTAGGCCCTCTACAAGGGCGCCAAGCATGCCTTCAAGATCGTCATCGATCTCCTCGACTTCGGCTACCTCTTCAACAGGCGCTTCCTCAAGAACTGGAGCGGGACCAAACTCACCACGGAGGTTGCAGATCTTCTCGATCTGAGCATCACCCTCAAGTACTTGGTGGGCAAAACCTGTTTCACTGATCACGTCAGGGAAGGTCGACTTCAAATCTGACGATCCAAAGCTACCCTGGCGACGCATGATGCTTTGACCATCGATCCATGCCTCTTCAAAGCCAGATGTCGCCAAGGCCTCCTTAAGGTCTACATCCATCGACTCTGCTAGAGGATAGATGACGGCGTACCTGTCGCCTTGCTCAGCATCTACGCCCTTTTCAGGGCCCATCCAACGCTTGAGCACAACACCATAAACACTAAGATCTGGCCACTTAATTTGCTTCTTTGCCATGACTTCCCTCCGGGGACTTCTCGTTCACCCCCGTAGTTATCTATGGTTCTAGAAAGAAACCACCAAAAATATGATTTATTTTTCTTGGATCATATTTTTTGACTACTGGCTGGTACAAGTATCTTTGCCACATATTCATCAAGGCTGAAGTAGTAGTCATCATCAAGCGATACCCAGTGGATATCGAGCGCATCAGAAAGCTTCACACCGCGACTGGCCTCCCACTTTCTTACATGGGATGGGGTCATCGACCTGTCTCTTGCCGGTAGCTCAAATCGGTATGCGAGATCAACTGGCGGCATCGCTCCCGCCCACTCCTCCTTCGCATGAATATCCGAGAATACAACTTGCGTGGCATTGATAGTCCTGTAGATGTCGAAGATCTCATCTAGGTCATCAATATTGTCGCCTATGAAAGAGCACCGTACATACTTGTGAGCATTGCGAGCGATCTCTGATAGGGGAATATTCTTGGTAACCATGTCCTCGAATAGAACAGTGCGCGGAGCTGATTCCAAAGTCAGCTCACTGCAAATTCCTCTTATTAGAGCGCCCTGAAAAAGCATGGTTACACCAATCGATATTCAGACTAATAATATGCTAGTTAGGTTTCGTACCTATTAACGTAGTGGAATGGCCGTTTGGCCTCTATATGGGCGAGAAAGAACAAGCTCACCAGACATCCGAACCAACCTCAAATCCTTGGTAACCACCTCAGGGTGCAGAGCCAGTAATCCGGATGAACCGTTGCAGGCAATCGTCATGCGGCTGGCGACCAACTCATCCACCTGTTCTCTTGCAGAAGAGACGAAGACAGGTCCGTCATCAAACTCCCCAAGCACCATCAGGGGATCGTGGTCAGACAGGGACGGCAACTCTAGCTCAGGCCACTCTCCGGTGACGGAAGGCGATATTCTCAGGAGTTCCTTGGTCCATATGTTCATCATGCTATACATCTTATGGAACCATCCTGAATGCTTCTTCAGGCGTATCGGCATACTGGATCAAGTCCAGATCCGACGCTGACATCGTTCCATATTCAACCATGAAATCGAGATCCAAGACCCGTTTCCAGAACTCGCGGCCATAAAGAATGATGGGATATTCAGCGGTCTTTCCTGTCTGGCGCAGCGTGAGCGCTTCAGCCATCTCATCAATTGAACCGATGCCACCCGGGAAGACGATCAAACACTTAGCGCGCTTCATGAGGTGAAACTTACGGATCAGAAAATACTTGAACTCAAACGATAACTGAGGGGATACGAATTCATTGTTCCCCGCCTCAAAGGGAAGCTCGATGCCGAACCCAATATTACGAGCACCAGCGTCAGACGCACCTCGGTTCGCGGCTTCCATGATGCCTGGGCCGCCGCCAGTAGCGATATAGGTGCCATTACTACCGTCTGCTTTCCCGCCTAAGGCAAGAAGGCGAGACAGAGTTCTCGCATCATCATAGAATTTGGATAGGTCGCGGCTTTTACCGACCTCAGAAGCAGATTGATAACCAGGCTTAATGCGTGCGCTACCAAAGATGGTAACCGTACTCTTCACACCCTGCTCGTGCAGTACTTGGTCTACACGCGCAAACTCGTGGGCAAGTCTTGGCCCTACGACATTGGCATAACCTCCTAGCTCTCCGGCTAGTTCTGGCTTACCAGCTATAAAATCTTCCATGGCTTCCTCTCAGATACTCTAAGAAGCTACCACGATAGGATTTCTACAAAATAAAGAGAGCCGATTACGATACTATGATTGCACGAGATACCTATTTACGAAGTGCAATCTCCACACTTCGAATTTCAACCCCAAAGATACGATAGTGCCATTCTCCTGAAAGAATATGGTATCTCTAATACAGTGCATCGCATCCCGCACACGCTGAATGTTTTGTTCATTCGGCATCCCCGTCATCTCGTAAAAGGATTGCCAGATTTCATCCAGATCGCAGGATACGACACTAAACTCCTCTCGATCCTCTACAAGCAAGTCCTTTATCTTATCGGAGACATCTATAACCTCAGAATGGACATCGACATCCGAACTTATTGTTTTCTGATCATCGGCAATAGCGCACAGAACATCAAATCTGGCTGCCAACATTAAGAACTCGTCGAGTGAATTCTCGACCGTTTCTTCATCTGAATTTTTCATCATTATTTCGCCGGGCGGCAGAAATAATAACCACCCGGCGCCCCTTATCCCCATCGATCAATCACAAGCTAGCAGACTACATCAGACCACCATTAGTCAATATGATTATCGCTGTCAAAACTTACAGGTTGCCCGATATCTCTAGATCTGACTTGCCAGATGGTTATCCATCTCTTGAGATACCCCGCATTCCCGCGACAGAGCTTTGGTCCCGATCAATATGCGGTAGGTCTTCTTCACTTGTCGAATTGAGAGATCAGGACTTTCTAAAAGGTCCTTTAGTATATCTACCTCCCAGTCTTCTACTTCTGGCAAATCATCTCTTTCCAAACCAAGACGGAGAGCTTCCTCCTCCTGGATCTTATCAAAGATGACATCGAAGTGTTTACTCTTCGGTGCAGACATATGAATTATCATGAAACGATCTTTCAGTGCCTCAGGCATGCCATCCAGCGAGTTTGCTGTGGCTAGAAAACTAACAGCACTGAAATCTACATTCGCCATCAAACAAGTATCATAGTAATACTTATCCCCATTAGTCATGGTAAGAAGCGCACCGGTCAGGTTGCCATTCTTACTGCCAGACTCGGGTGAAGAGGCCTTATCTAGCTCATCCAAGATCACCCCTGGGTTGGGGCACCGATGCTCGAGCATAGCTTGAACGGGACCAGAAGCACGCGCAGTAGACCATCCACGAGACACTGGAAGCAAACCACCGCTATCAGCCGTACCGCCACAGGGAAGGAGTGAGTGAGGCATCCTCAGCTCAGACATCAAGGTTGTCAAAAATTTTGTTTTACCGCAGCCAGGCGGTCCCACAATCAGAAGAGGTGGGATCTTTATCACGCGAGAACCGCCACGGACGTTGAGAAGAGCAAGTTGGCCAAACACGGTATTCACCGCGTCTACTGCCCAAGGAAACATGGTCTCCATACGGTCACGCGTGGCAGCCAAATCATCCAAGTTTCCCGCAGCCTTAAGAGGCTTGGCAATAATGTCACCATACCTCTTTTCGATCTCTTTTCCTTCACGGCCTTTCACGTCTCCGATCTCTTGAACAACAACCATTTCAGCGGTTTCTAGAGCTTGAGGAGGCTGGATGCGATGAGCGTCGGCTACATTAGGTTCGTTCGCGTAGGCATCATCCTCCCAGCTGTAGATCGCCTGGTCGATTAGCTTGATCAGTTCACCGCCGGTATGACGGGAAGAAGCCCTAAGGCCTTTCAGCGACACAAGGAGCTGTTGACGAGCGATCTCATGATCAGTGCAGGCAAGGTACCAAAGAATGGTGGTTCGAGCCGCATTATTCTGGACCGTTCTCCGAAATGCATTCGCAAGCTTGAATAAGTCATCATCGGTACGCTCAAATACCGCTTCGAGAAGCTTGATGGAAGGATCAATGAAGCTCACAACAGACTTGATGTCATCCGCTTCCATCTCTTCGCTCAAAAAAGACAGATACTCGAAAAGTATCGGTCCCGCCTCCACGGGAGATACCTTCGAATACGAACACATTGCAAAATCTAACATTCTAAGCTCCTATAAATCGGAGACATTAGAATGACTTATTAGAATAAATGTCAACGGCCCCTAAACAACGCTGCAAGGTCAGCCAAGAAGTAACATGAGAAAAATTATTTCTTGGCCATACTCTCGAGGAATTTCTCAATCTCAATTCGCAAAAATTTGGAATTATGACGGAGCCCATTGGCGCTATCATTCAGCTCCTCTGCACCGCCTTGAGACGACTTAACAAGGTCAGAGATGCCCTCAATGCTGTCTGCTACGTCCTGGGTCTGTGCGGCTGTCTTTTCTACATCAGTGGAAATATTATTCGTGGCCTCACTCTGGGATGCAACGGCCTGAATGATATCACTCTGTTCTTCTCTCATCCGGTCGATAACACCCGTGATAGAGGCCAGGGCCTCCACAACAGCGCCAGACGCCTGTTCGATATCTGTGATCCGTTGCTCGATATCAGCCGTAGCAGAAGATGTCTGGTTGGCTAGCGTACGAACCTCTGTAGCAACAACCGCGAACCCGCGACCCGAGGGACCAGCCTTTGCTGCCTCAATGGTAGCGTTCAACGCCAGAAGACGAGTTTTCTCGGCAATGCCACTAATGGTTTCCACGATAGATCCGATACCATCAACGACCTGATCCAAGTGAGCAATCTTCTTGTTCGCCCGACCGGTGTTATGGATAGCCTCCTCAAGAGATCGCTGTGAGGTATTAGTCTTCTCCTGGATCAGATGGGTTGCCCGTTCCAAGTTTTGTGCCAGTGACTGAACTTGTTCAACCGAGCGCCGTGTATTTGCAAAGGCTTCTTTGATCTGAAGAACCCCAGCGGCGGCCGACGTGGAACCGGTCAGCATCTGAGACGACACGTCATTCACGGTATCAACTGATGATATGAAACGCTTCACGATGCTTTCGAAGCCGTGCTCGAAGCCGATTACCATCTGCTTCAGCTGCTCCTGCCTCTCTAGACGATGCTGCTGGTCGATCATGCGATCAGCAACAACCCTTTCCTGACTTTGCATTTTCTGCTGAAGTTCATTGATTGCCCGGGCTAGCTTACCAATTTCATTTTTTCTGTTCTCGAACGGTACCTCGATGCCGCGCTGCCCCTCAGATAGGCGTTCGAGGGAGTATGACAGATCAGCGAGGGGAGATATGATCCACGCAGCGAAGAAACGACTAGCGAAACCCGCGACTATCACACCAGCAGCGATCAGAAACAGAATACCTGTTACGATGGCATCATAGAGATCAGATAGGGGCCCAAGGTCACTCCATCCGAAGACAACGATCTCACGCTCTCCGAAAGTTATCGATTTGGAGGTCACAAGAATCGGATCATCTAATGTCCGTGGGCCGTCTTTATCGAAAGCCTTTAATATCGGCTCAGGATCGCCTCGATAATCAGAGTAGATGACATCGACGCCGACATGCCTCATGCCAGCTTCTACTAGAGGCAGGCTTCTATGAGGCTGAAACACGGTGACTACGTGACCTAGTATCTCTCCTTCAGCACCTTTGACCCCAGAAGTTATAGCATACATCACTTCGCCAGTCTCTTTGATACGAGCCTCTGCTACTTCTTGCCCCCTTTTCATGGTCTCTGCCACGGCGGCAATCAACTCTTCGGGCAGGCCACCATCCAGCTTTTCGGCGCTTGGCACGACAAACACGCCACTGTCGGGAAGAGATATAGCCTCCAGTTCATTACCGTCTTCCAATCGCTCTTCAACAGCCTTCATTACATCCTGAGATACCAATAATCTTTGTCGATATGCTTCGCTTAGATCTGAAGTTGTCTGATCCATGGTTTGCCTGACCCCCTCATATGAGTGAGCAACCAAACGCTTTTCGATATATGGAAGACCTAAACCTGCACCAATGGCGGACATAAAGAACACCAAGAGAACCGAAAATAGAGCAACGCGGTCAGCTATTTTCATATTTCTGAGCGCACCAGCCGCATGACCTGCTTTGGAACCACTAGAGTAGAACTGGCGCTGCCTCTTAATGCAGGCTTCAAGTTCAGGTGTCGTATCCATAAAGTTCTTGAAGTCTTTTGTACTAATCCGAAGAAGACTGGACTTACCTTCAGAAAAAGCGCTGGCGGCTCTCTTCTGTCCGTTTTCCAGTCCGCTTTCACCAAACAGCTGGCCGGGCTTCAATCGAGCCAGGGTAAGATCCCCACCATCAGGTTGTCTTTTTGAGATCCGAATAGAGCCGCTGAGAACCACATAAACGTGATCACTCACATCCCCTTCAGGGAAAACACACTCACCATCCGTAAAGACAGGGCATTCGATCCCAGGTGTCGCCATCACTGGCTCGCGGATGATTTCCAGCATAGCGGTAGGGGGAGCTGGCTCCAAAACAGATCGTAGCGAAGATCTACGAAGATGCTCCGACACATCGGGGTGTGTTCGACGAATTTCTTCAAGCCAAGACGCGTCAACCTTCAGCAAGATTGCGTCATCGTGGACACGGGCCGACATATTATGACGACGGTCGAACCCGCCAAAGAAATAGCCCCCATCGCCGATAATTTCACCAACGGATGCAAATGCTACACGACATTCACCTTTGACGATCTCGTTCGCTAGAATTTCTACGGATCCTGAACATACGATGAAAAAGTCGCTAGCACTCTGTCCTTGCAAGTACACATAAGAACCTGACGGGAATGCCACCTTTTCTGCTGAAGTGGCCATTCTCTCCTTGAATTCAGGAGACACCCCGGTGAGCAAAGGACATGAATCAATCCAATCGTAAATCTTCTCGTAATCTTTTTTCTGCATAATGGGCACCTAAAATTCACCTGGAAACTCGCAAAATTCCGCGTTTATCCATACGTAAAGCTCTAAGTGTTATATTTACATTAGATTAGTTTCAGAAAACCCAATTACGGGAGATAATAGTATGAACAGCACGTCAATTTTCTCAGGCGTTATACCAAATAGTCCGCAGGCATCAGGCGGCGCGAATACCGAAAAGGCACTGACTGCTGATACCAGCGGAAAGAAAAGCTTTGTCGGTTTTCTCAGTACCCTTGCAGCGGCATCAGCTAACCCTGCCGCATCCAATGGACAGCCAATTCTCAGTAAGAAGCAGGCAATGGAAGGACTTAAAATTGCATCGCCGCAGCTTACAAAGGGAGCTTCAAATGATGTCGATGCGAAGCTCAACGCGTCAGTAAAAAAGAGCACTGATGCTCTTCTTGGGGGACTTATGCCGGGCGCAACCGCCGGTCAGCTCAATGAGCTAAAGGTCAAGTTCTCAGCGAATATCAACAACCTTGAGAAAGCCATGAAGTCTGTTCTACAGCAGCATGGCATACCTTCACCAGACATCCAGGTCATGCCACCTGAAATGATCATGGTTAACCTCCCTGATGGGCTCATGGACCAGCTCAGCAACGTGCTGGGAGCATTCGTATCCGGCTTTGATAACGCTTCGGGAACCAAGTTTGCGCAAAACCTGAAGATCTCTATGCAGAACCTGGCAGCGAGTGGCGAGGGTGATCTCAAAGTGGACTTCGAAGGCTTCTCGCCAAAGAATGAATTGGAGTTCGTGGAAGCAGCAATCGCCACTGTCACAACCATGATGGGGGTTGAGAGACCCGCCAAAAATGGAGCGCCAACCGCTACACAGACATTGATGATGGCGCAGCATAACGCTGTTGCGAAAACAATTTCGAAGCCTCAGGCAGGGGTAGCATCAGATGTCAGTATGATCACTCAGACCACCCCTAAATCCATGGTCGGTGAAGCCCCTGCCGTTGGTGTGTGGGCTCCGGACGAGACCATGGAAGAGGGCCTGAAAAGCTTTATGAGATCGACACTGTTCTCCTCTGAAGCGACATCCCGCATGGGTCAGGAAATCTCGAAAGCGATGGGCGGGGCCACATCATCCAATCTGGTATCCGGTCAATCTACAGTGGCGTCCACACAGCTTGGCGGCGCCTTGGCTACAGATGCCAGCGCCATGAAGCCTGGGATGCCCGACTTCGCTCGTCTGGACACGTTTGAAGCTATCAATCAGCTATCTTCTGAATCCGTATCGGCGGAGGATTTTGAAGATATACTGAGCAACAGCAGCAAATCGAAAACGACAAGTGATGCTCTCACGCAAGCTCAGGCAAACCGCTTCGCAAACCTCATTAATGCCCAGATTAAGACCGCTGATCTCGGAGATAAGAAAACTCGTATCGAATTGGCTCCAAAAGGCCTTGGAGAGATCGAGATCAATATCGAGAACGATGCCTCCGGTAAAATGCGAGCTGTAATCAGAGTGGAAAACCCTGCCGTTCTAGAACTCATGAAGACAGACAAAGCCCAACTTATGGATCTTCTTTCACAAAAAGGCATCGATCTTGGAGATGGTTCTCTTGATCTCGAAGGTTTCTCTAAAGATGAACGAGAGGAGCAAGGTGAGGGCGGACAGGGCAACCTATCTGGAGATGGGGAGGGTGGCAATGTTTCTGATGCACCCGCAGACACCGACCCGGGGCCAACCATTTCCGACACCAAAATAGACATTCAAATTTGAGGTACACACTTTGACAATTTCACCAACAACGGCCGCAGCTAACACTCAGCCCACAACAAAATCCGGGGTAGCGGCATCCAAGCTCGACTCTGACTTTCAGAACTTCCTTCAGCTTCTGACAGCTCAGATCCAGCACCAAGACCCAATGGCGCCGATGGATTCCACCACCTTTGTGACCCAGCTCGCGCAGCTGAGCCAAGTTGAGCAGGCTGTTCAAACCAACGGCAATCTGGAAAGCATCAACTCTCTGCTCGGTGCAAACGGAAGCCTGTCCGATGTCAGCTTAATCGGCAAAGACGTAAAAACTAACTCCAACCGCCTTAACCTGAATGGGGACGAAGCTCGGTTCGAGTATGAACTTACGAGCCCGACCACATCCACACGCGTTGAGATCACCGATACCGAAGGCAATGTCGTACGCACCTTCAATGAAGGTGAACTCGATGGAGATCAGCTCTATGAAATCGTCTGGGATGGTAAGGATGACCAAGGCCGGGATGTAGGCGACGGCCATTACGATGTTCGGATTTCTGCGAAGGATGCAGAAGACCAAACAGTCAAATACAACACAGTGATGACCAATAAGGTCAAAGAAGTCCTGTTTGATGGAGGCTTGGCCTACCTTCACCTCAACAATGGTGAAGTCATACAGTCAGGACAGCTACTTAGCGTTTCCTAAAAATATGAAGGTTGAGATTGCGATGTCTAATTAGGCAAAAGCAATCTCAACCTATCAGGATCTCTTGGTTTCTGTCTGAACCAAGTTGAGGAATAGGATCTCATTGACCTCCTCAAATTCCTCATGGATACCAGCGAATACCAAGTCAGAAAGCTCTTTCTGATCAATATTCGGTTTATTCATCACAGATGTCTTTTCCGATAGATGCATCATAGTTGTAATGATGTAGTTGCGAACCTTTGTTTTTCCCTCTTCGGTCTGCAAGAATTCTGCCTTTTTCTCATCTGTTACAGAGACAGCCATATTTGCGACAACATAGCGAACCGACTTGGCACGATATACAGGAACCATGACGCGACCAATGTTGATCACAACTGGCTCTTTCTCTTTTTCGTACTTGCCGTGGTCTTCTTTTTCCCCGGAAACATGCTCTTCCGCCGAACTAATCGAAGCATCCGCAGGAGTGAACAGTAGCTTCCCAGCGCCAAATCCTGCGCCCGAAAATACCAGCGTTGTTCCAAGAAACATTACGAGTGCTTTTTTCATTGCTTTTTCTTTCTTCCCTTGAAGCCTTTGGTCTATATCGACCTGTAAATAAATAATTCAAGGTTATTAAGAAATAACGCACAAAAAGTTCATAAATAGAAAAGGCCCGGTGACTATTGTCCCGGGCCCTAATAAAATATCTCAGATTATTCAGTATGGAAGAATGATATCAACCATCTCTTTGCCATATTGAGGCTTCTGAACCTTAGATATCTGTCCACGCCCACCATAGGCAATTCGGGCTTCAGCGATCTTCTCATAAGAGATCGTGTTATCCATTGTGATATCCTCAGGACGGACGATGCCAGCAACCCGAAGTTCTCTCAACTCATAGTTGACCCGCACCTCTTGGCGACCCGCGATCACCAGTGTTCCGTTTGGCAACTTGTCGATAATGAGGGCTGCCACCTTCAATGAGATCTTCTCATTACGATTCACAGATCCAGAACCACTGTGCGATGATTGAGACCCTAGATCAACGATATCGCCCTGGGGTAGCTGATCCTGTCCGATCCCGGGAAGCACGGTCGCGATACGGCTAGCGTAGCCAAAGAACGTGGGGAAGGCGACCTGATTGCCTGAACTACGCTCAGCTTCTGAAGCGTTCGATAGGGTGGCCTTATCTTGAATGTCTATATTGACTGTCAGGATATCACCGACATCCCCAGCGCGCTGATCTTTGAAGAATGAGCCCGACCCAGTTTGCCAAAGAGAAGCCCCCTCTGCTCGTTGAAGCTCTCTCTTTTGAACTTGTGGGGGCATGGGTATCTGCACGCTTGAAGCCTCAGGTGCGGTCGTCTTATCGACTACCATAGAGCTTAGCTCCGGCTCCTTACCGATATCCTGCATCCCACATGCGGACACAGCTGCCGACAATGCGATAGCCGGGACCAACCTCTTCAAAAATATAGTCAATTCATTATCTCCACTTTACCTTCTTCGGTTGCAATGGCTACCACGGTCTTGTTTGAAACAACGTTAACAATCCGAACTTCTTCGCCTTTTGCAGCCGATCCGATGGCTTTACCTGGAGCTGACAGATTCATGCGTCCTTTAGTGTAGACAATCTCGACCCGATCACCACGATCAACAATGATTGGAGGTGTAACAGACTGCTTCATAACCGGGCGGCCTCGCGTCAGAACACGCTTCACCTCCATACCTACGATGTCATTCATAGTCGTAAGAACGAAACCCCCAACGCGATTGTGGGGAAGCGGGACCACTTGTAAATCTGCCTCGGTGACAATCTCATCAGGCATAAGCTTTCTGACGGGAACAGGCACTGGAACAGTCAAAGTAGCAAGTCCGGTCACCCGGGTCTTCAGGCCATCCTCCATGACGACATTTGCAATGAATTGGCCAGTGTTCTTGTCATACCAAAAGTCAGGAACAACCACGGCTTCCGCATCGCTGACGTTCACCAAGCGGATATCGAACTCCCCACCTACGGGAAGCTCGAAACCAAACTCTTCAGTGACACGCTCTTCGATGAGATAAGAGAGCATCTCGGCCGAAGCCGGGACACTGAGGGCCATAAGGCCGAATATGAACGCGAAAACCTTTTTCATATTATCGCATCTGAGTCGCAGTACTCATCATCTGGTCGGTGGTCTCAACCGCTTTTGAGTTCATCTCATAAGCACGCTGCGCCGAGATCAGATTGGTGATTTCAGAAATGATATCGACGTTGGAGTTCTCTACAAAACCCTGACGGATCATGCCGACGCCCGGATCACCTGGGTTGGCGACAATAGGATCACCGGAGGCAGGTGTCTGCTGAAGAAGGTTATTACCGATGCTCTTCATCCCGGCTTCATTTACGAAGGTCACCAGATTGATCTGACCGATCTCTACCGGCTCAATCTCGTTACCTACGAAGGCCATTACGGTACCTTCCTTGTTGATATCGATATCAACGGTGTCTTCCGGAACGGTGATGCCCGGCGAGATTTCATAGCCGTCCGTGGTGACAATCATGCCCTCAGGGCTCAACTGGAAGGCGCCAGCACGTGTATAAGCCTGGCTTCCATCCGGCATGTTGACTGTGAAGTAACCCTTACCGTCAATCGCCATGTCCAAATCATTATCGGTTGCCTTCAAAGAACCCTGTGTGCTCACACGGACGATACCGGCAGCTTGCACACCAAGGCCCACATCGACGCCTACCGGCTTAACCGTGCCTTCTTCCGATGTCAGAGCACCTTGGCGCTGGTGGCTTTGATATAGAAGGTCTTGGAACTCAGGACGCATCTTCTTGAAGCCAGTAGTGTTCATATTGGCAATGTTGTTCGATATCGTATCGACATTGATCTGTTGGGCCATCATGCCCGTTGCTGCAATACTCAGTGATCTCATAATATTTCTCCTTATGAATTAAGCGGGCCGTCCGAGACGGCTAATGACGTTTTTACGAAGCTCGTTATGGCCTTCGCTCAGCTTGGATGCGCGCTCATAGCTCTTTTGAATGCTCATCATCCGGGTCAGTTCTACGATGGGCTGCACATTTGAGCCTTCGACGAAACCCTGAACCAGCTTGGTATTCATCTCTGGAACAAGATTTGGCTGACCAAGCTCTTCAGGGACGGTAAACATGCCGCCACCGATACGCTGGTAACCTTGAATATCTGGAACATCAAAGACGCCCAGCTGTGCCAGGTTGTTACCCTGTGCGTCGGAAATCATACCATCCTTAGAGATCGTAATATCCGAACCTGCTTCAGGCGGGAGAGCAATCGGGGCCCCGCCAGCATCAAGGACTTGCTTACCTTGAAGGGTTACCAGGTTACCCTGGCTATCGAGGGTCATCCTGCCGTCACGGCCGAACATGGTGACGCCGTTGTTATCTTGGTAGGCCATCCATCCATTACCCTCGATAGCCACATTAAGAGGGTTACCAGTGTGTTGGAGCATGCCCTGACTGGTATCTAGATAGCTACCCTTGTCGAGCACGAAGGAAACATCTTCGCCCTCAGGTTGCTTGTGGAGGTACTCCTCGAACATAGCACGCTCGCCTTTGAAGCCTGCTGTGTTCGAGTTTGCCAAATTGTTAGCGACCACTTCCATACTTCTGCGGGTCACAGAAGATAGAGAAAGGGCAACATATGCTGAATTATCCATAACGACTCCGTGTTTGAGAAAACCTTAACAGGACATGGTTTAAGCCCGTTTAACTCTTGGTGTTACTTGACAGTTTACAAAAATAACTTTCCAATGCATAAAGGATACTCATAAATAAACAATAATAGTATATACGGCGCGACGCCACTAAGAGGAAGACATGAAACGCAAGGCTCTGGTTATTTTACTCACATCCGCTGCTCTGATAACTCCCGTCGTGGCGGGATCAGAGGGAGCGCGTACTCATTTAAAGCCGGTTCCAAAACCAGGTCACATCATCGCGGGAACGCCAGCGCCTATCGTAAAACCGGACCATATTAGGTACCCGGAAGCTGCTAAAAATATGAAAACCGAAGATGTCGATGAAGCGGCCAAGATTGACGTTCCCTCCACAGAGAGTGAGACCATCGAAGATCGTATGGCCCGCATCATGAAGCAGACATTGGTGAAGCCAGTCACGGAACCAAAGCCAACTGAAATGTTCGGACCTGCGACTCCAACTGAAGAGCAACTGGAAGCAATGAGGGTCAAATATCCTGCTGCCTTTACTCTCTCAGAGTTCCATATTGACAACTTCGCCGAAGACAAGGAACGCCTGGAGAAAGAATTTTCAGCAGCCGGTAGCCGCGAACCAGACGCTGCGAAGGCACGCCTGGACTTGGCTCGCTTCTATCTTGCACATCGGATGATCCCTGAAGGTCATTCAATAGTGTCATCCATCAACGCTGACGATCTCGAAGACCAGCAGCTACAGGATTACAAAGCATTGATGACTGCATTCTCTGTACTTGACGACAGGCGAGATGCGGGAAATGATTTCCTGATCGGCTCAGAAGAACACATCGATAATTGGCAAGACTACCCATTCTGGGCGGCCCTCCATCATGTGAAGAATGATAGTGAGCTTGCTGACAAGTACCTTAAAGCATCCTTTGAAATCTCGAAAACATATCCAGAGGGCTACCTGAAATCATATATCCCAACACTTCTGGAAGCTGCGCTTGATGCAGGGAAGTGGACATTGGCAAAAGAGATGGCGGTGGAGCTTGAAAAACTTCCTGGCATGAAAGACAGCAGCACCTTCCAGTTTCTTATTGGTCTTGCAGCAGATAAGGCGGGCAGGCAGCTCGATGCTTTCGATGCTTACCGCAAAGCCACCATGAAGGACGATGTTTATGCGCAACGAGCGCGGATTGCTATTGTTGACCTTGGCGTAAAGACACAAGCTATGTCTCTCGAGGATGCCAGAAAATTTCTTGAGGTTCACCGGAAGTCTTGGAGAGGCGATGAATATGAAATAGAGATCCTCAAGCGTCTGGCCGTTGTCACGCATAATATGGGGGATCTTCCAGCCTCCCTTGGCGCTCTCGGCGATATTATCGCCACCTACCCAACCTCGGCAGTTGCGGAAGAGTCCAAGGGCAAAGCGAAGTCCCTTCTAAACGAGGTTTATGATAGCGGTGTGAAGGGTGAGATCACCCTTTCAGAATTTACGAAGGCTCACGAAGATATCTCTCGAAAATATCATTTTTTCGATGGCTTCGCGGGTCATCATGCAGCTTATGCTCAACATCTAGCTGATCTAGGCGCCACAGCTGCGGCCGCCCGAGAGTTTTCTGAGGCTGCTGAATACCTGGAGGTCGTAGTGGACCTTAAACTCTACGAAGATGCGTCCAAAGATAACGCCATGACCCTACGTTTGAAGCAAGCCAAGGCATTGTATGATGGCGGCCAGAAGGAAGAAGCTGCGTCTGTTCTTCAAAATATTGGTGAGTTCGAAGACCCTGCGATGAATGAGGAGAAGGCCCAGCTGGCAGCTAAGGTTTTCGCTGGACTGGATAAACCGGAAGAGGTCATCAATTCCTTAGTGACTGATCGTACAGATGAGTATGTGCGACTTCTTGGCGAAGCCTACTGGGCACAAGGAAACTGGAACGAAGCCAAAAATCATTATCTTGAGCTTCAGAACGATCACCCAAATGCATTCGGTAGACGAGATGCGATCCGACTTCTTTTGTCAGCCCACCGGGATCTGGACCGGGAAACAGCAATCAATGTTGCAGAAAACTTTCCGGAGATCACCGATGAACCAGAATGGAAAATCATAGCAAAAGAAATTAACAAGTTATCCAGTAGCCTGACGCCGCTGTCAGAGGATAACATCGCTGAACGAGTAATCCAGGCTGACGAGGCCATGAAGCTCTTGGAAGAAACAAAGAAATAAGGCGATTTATCGATACGTTAAAAGCCCTGTTAATCGAGCTGTAACACCTATGAAGAGAAATCTTCGAGAGTGTATCAGTTATGAATCTCATTTTAGGGCTCCTTCTTGTAGCCGGTAGTGTTCTCGGTGGCTTTGCCGCTATGGGCGGTAATCTATGGGTTCTTTGGCAGCCTTGGGAGTTGGTTATCATATGCGGCGCAGCCACTGGCGCTTACATCATTGCCAACTCCAGATCGGTGATTGCTGATACACTTCGATCACTGCGTGCCCTTGTTGGTGGCAAACCTCACAACAAAGAAGAGTACTTAGAGCTCTTTTCGCTACTTTATATGATCATTCGCCTTGGCAAAGGTGGCCTCTCCAAAATTGAGGGGGACCTAGACCAGCCGCTGAAAAGCTCATTCTTCAAAAACTTCAGCTACGTTTCTAGAAACCCGAAAAACGTTCGCTTCATTGCGGATTACTTTAGACTGATTATGCTGGGGTCTGAAAAAGCTCATGAGATGGAGAGCCTTATCGATACAGAAATCGATACCATCGAGCACGAACTTAATCGGGTACCAAATGCTCTAATGATAATGGCAGACAGCCTTCCTGCCGTGGGGATCGTGGCAGCCGTACTCGGCGTCATTAAGGCTATGGGGGCGATATCAGAGCCGCCAGAGGTCCTTGGTGCGCTGATCGGTGGCGCCCTCGTAGGAACATTCCTAGGCGTCCTCCTGAGCTATGGCTTCGTCGGACCCTTGGCATCAGCCATCAGAGCGCGTCGAGAGCAGGAACTCGCATATTACATCGCAATCAAGGCCTCCATCATTGGCTTCCTGAACGGATACCAGCCTCAGATTTGTGTGGAATATGCCCGCAAGACGATCTCCGAAGAAATCCGTCCGGAATTCGAGGAGGTCGAACGCAAGATGAAAGAAACCGCCGAGAAGATCGGCCTCAATGTGTAGGTGATCTATGGCTTTACGTGAGAAGAAGGTTGAACATGTCGTCATAAAAAGCGGTCGTCGCAAAAAGACCGCTCACATCCCTCATGGGGGGTGGAAGGTCGCCTACGCAGACTTTGTGACAGCCATGATGGCCTTCTTCTTGCTCATGTGGCTTGTATCCGCCACCGATGAGAACCAACGTGACGCGATATCAGATTACTTCAATCCTTATGAGTCGGAAGATAACTCTCAGGAAGTCGAAGTAAACGCTGGCATTATTTCCATCATGGATGGCGGTAAGATGTCAGGTGAACAAATCCAAGACAGAGAAATACAAGACAGCCAGGGCAACCCCGAAGCGGTTGTTCAAGCCGAAGATGTCGTAGGTGAAGAAACCTTCGCAAGCCCCTTAGAATACTGGGATATTGTTGAGATTTCCCGAGTTGAGTATGAGGGACTAAAAGCTGCCGCTGCTGGTGAAGAAGCTCCAGATTACTTTGATCAGGAGTTTGCCAAACTTGCCGAGGACCTTGAGGATCTCAAGCGGAACGTTCCCATCCTGAAGGAGTATGAGGACAACATCGTTATTGAGGAGGTCTTCGAAGGGCTTCGCATCCAGTTCATCGACCAAGGCGAGTTCTCTATGTTCCAGTCCGGATCGGCTGAGCTTACGGACAAGGCGCTAGCGATGATCGGGAACTTTGGTCTGGTTCTGAAAGATGTCCCGAACAAGATTGCCATATCGGGCCATACAGATGGCGTCCCGTTTACCTCTAGACGCAGTTATTCTAACTGGGAATTATCCTCTGATCGATCCAATTCAGCTCGTCGGGCAATCCTTGCGGCCGGTGTTCGGAAGGAGCAGATCGAGAGAGTTGAGGGAAAGGCCGATATGGACTTACTGTATCCCACAGCTCCAAGAGATCCAAGAAATCGAAGAATCGAATTCATGATCCTGAGATAATAAGTCCATATATAAATTTGCAAATACGCCTTTCGAGACGTAATTCTACTTGGATTAGCTAAAACCTTTAACCGAGAAGCAAATCATATCGTGTATCTTGGGAGAAAGAGACGCGAAATCTTACAAGGAGATTAAAATCTAATATGAGTATTTATAACGCAATGCAATCTGGCATCAGAGGCTTAGGAGCCCAGGCCACGAAGGTGAGTAAGATCTCCGACAACATCGCGAACGCCAACACTGTTGGCTACAAGAGAACCTTTGTTGATCTGGTTACAACCACAAGCTCGTCTACAGGCGCCACATCTTTCCCAGCTGGCGTGAAAGCTGTAATATCGAATGATATCGGCAAACAGGGTGCTTTTTCGAGCACATCAAGCGAGACAGACCTTTCTATTGCTGGAAGCGGCTTCTTTGTTGTTGCGAAGCAGCCGAATGAGCCTGTCGAGTCCAACTACATGCTGACCCGTGCAGGTAGCTTCAAGCCGGACGAAGATGGATACCTCCGCAACTCCGCTGGATTCTACCTGCATGGCTTCCGCCATCAAGAAGACGGCACCCTAGGCATGGTCGACCGGTCTTCATTCAGTGACCTTCAAGCGATCAATATTAAAGATGTATCCATGCAATCATCTGCCACCACCGAAGTTTCGGTTAGCGGGAACCTTCCTGCACAAGAAACCGGTCTCGTGACACCAGGTTCTCCATTTATCAGTTCGACTGAATACTACAGCCCGCTCGGTGAAAAGCAGAAGCTGAGCTTTGAATGGCAGCCAACTGCAACAGACTCCGAATGGGATCTGACACTTTCCGATGGCAACGGCACCGACTATGGTCGGGTAACGGTAACATTCAACGACTCCGGTCCCAATGCTGGATCACCAGCTGCTTGGTCGAATGTGACCAACCTGGCCGCCGCACCATCAAACTTCGCCTTTAATCCAGCAACCGGACAGGCAACGCTGACTATCGACAACGGGACCACTCCCCAGAGTTTCACCGTCGATATGGGGGCGCCAAACCAGTATGATGGCATGACCCAGTTCGCTGGCGACTACACACCGCAAGAAGTATCTCGCGATGGTACATCTGCGGGCGCTCTGGTTCGCACTGAAATCGAAAAGAACGGCACTGTTCTCGGTGTGTTTGATAACGGTCTTCGTAAGCCGCTTTATCAGATTCCACTTGGCGATGTACGCAACGAAAACGGCCTACTGGTTGATGATGGCAACACCTACAAGCTATCTAAGGACGCAGGTTCCTTCACCTTGAAGGACGCTAACTCTGGTGATGCAGGTGCGGTTTCTGCGGGCTCTCTGGAATTGTCCAACGTGGATATTGCGCAGGAGCTGACGGGACTGATCGAAACGCAACGGGCCTATTCGTCCAACGCTAAGATCATCACTACAACCGACGAAATGCTCGAAGAGACCACACGTCTCAAGCGATAATTCGTAAGCTACTAGGGTAGGGGTCTAGTTCTCCTACCTATTCTATTATTGGAGCCTTTTCATGAGTCTAGTTTCAGCCCTACAAGCAGGTAAAAGCGGTCTTACAGCCAACCAGAAATGGTCTGAATCCACAGCCCGCAACATATCGAATGCGAACACCGAAGGGTACGTCCGCAAAGAGACCCATTTTAGTACACACGCACGTCCCGGCGCCGGTGTCTTTGTGTCTGATATCAGCCGCGAGGTGGACGCCTCTTTGGACCGCATGCACCGCTATGAAAACTCCAAAATGTCGAAAGAACGCACGATCTACGAAGGTATCGAGGAGTACACAGCGTTTCTGGGTCAACCAAACGACGAACAGTCCCCAGCTTCCAAATTGGGCAAACTTGAAAATGCGTTTTTAACTCTTGCCAATAATCCTGGTAGCACAGCCATCCAAGGTACGGTTCTGGATGCAGCAGAGGACATGGTTTACTCTATGCGAGAAACTTCAAACACCCTCAAGCAACTAGGATCCGAGGTTGAGCTCGAGATAAAATACGAAGTCAGCGACCTAAACGAGAACCTATATCGTCTATCTGACCTCAACCAACGGCTCATCGAAACTGACGGTCCATCTCTGGATCGCGGTGAACTGAGCGATGAGATTGGTCGTATTTTGGACGACATGTCCAGCATCATGGATATCAGAACTGTATTCCAGAATGATGGACGCGTCAGTGTCTACACCGGCAATGGCAGCGCCATGGTCGAGAACACGACCGTAAACGATGTCAGCTATATGCAGGGCACGGGACAACTGATGATCGGGAACATCGACATCACCCCCAACAATCCGTCTTCACGAAGCTTCAGTAACGGCAGCTTGGGCGGCCTAATGGCTCTCAAGGATGACATCATGCCTCGCTTCCAGCTTCAACTGGACGAGATGGCTCGTGGCCTCATGCAGAACTTTGAAAACAGCGATGCCTCTTTGGGTGCTGGTCAAGCTGGCCTATTCACCGATGGAGGAGCCGCCTTCGATCCGACCAACCTTACTGACCTAGCATCTAGAATCAGCGTAAATACGGCCGTGAAGCCAAAAGAGGGCGGAGATCTATGGAGACTTCGCGATGGTATTGGTGCGCCGTCTGAGGGCAGCGCTGGTGATGCTTCTCAAATCCAAGCGTTTATGGGCAGCTTTGACACCAAGCTGACGTATGCCACCAACACGGATCTTCCGCAAAACATCGATATCAAGACTTTCGCCAATAACCTTGTTGCATATCAGCAGACTGAGCGCACCAGCGCTGAGAAATCATATGCATCGGCGCGGTCTTCGGCTGAGACCATTGAAGCTTCTCGCTTAAGTATGCAAGGCGTGAATATCGATGACGAACTGCAAAAGCTGATCCTGATCGAGCAGAGCTATGCAGCAAACTCTCAAACCATGAAGACGGTATCCAAAATGATGGATATCCTCATCAATATTGTCTAAAGGAATTTTATTATGAGCAGCGTCATTAGGCCCTTTTCAACATATCATGCAAACGTCGCCGGTCGTAGAACGGTTGAGCGCACCCGGTCACAATTAGAGCTTATCGGCAAGGAACTGGCCACCGGCTTGAAAGCCGATGTCGCTAAGGAACTTGGCATGAGATCTTCTCAGTCGATTGCCCTTCGCAACTCTATGGATAGAACTGAGCAGTTTATTCAATCAAACAAGCTCACGGCTAACAAATTCGAACTAATCGCGGACTCGACCAACACATTCCAGGACAAGGCGCAAAACTTCCTGAACCTGGCCGTTTCCAACCAAGAAAGCCAGACTCCCACAGTAAAGGCCATTCAGCAGGAAGCCGTGGCCACTATGGACGCACTACTGTCGTACATGAATACGTCATTTAACGGTGAGTTCGTCTTCTCTGGTGTAGACTCGGACAAGATTACGATGAACGCTTGGGGAGAAACCAACCCAAGCACCGGATATTCACCCGAAGGCGTAATGGCAGGTATCGTCGGCGCAGGACCCACAAGCTCCGGCGATGCTGCCACGAAGATCAGCGAGATCGACAGCATTTTCGACAACACGAATACCGTGAATCCGGGACGAAATTTCGAGGGAACTTTCTTTAACGGAACCACTCTTCTGGACGGTGGTGGCAACCCAAATCCTCGTAAGGAAGCGGTAGTTACCGAGTCCCAGAACATTAAATACGGAATCCAGGCAAACGATGAACAGTTCCGGGAGATTTTCAAAGGTCTAGCAATGCTCGCAAGCACCGACGTATCTGAAATCGATGACCCTCAAGCCTATCAGTCTTGGATGCGTGAAGCTGTAGGATCCATTGCAAGTGGCATCAGCGGTATCAACGAATCCCAGGCTCGCTTGGGCAAACAACAAGAATATCTTGATGATGAAATTACACGCCAGGAAGATAAGAAAAGTATTTATAACAACCGGATTGTCTCGCTAGAGTATGCTGACCCCTATGAGGCTGCCACTAAGCTGCAATCCCTTCAGACACAGCTGGACGCCACCTATGCGACCACAGCACGCCTCTCGAAGCTATCGTTCCTGAACTACATGTAAGGGATACCATCGTTTAAATAGCAAAGAGGCTGGCGAAGATAATACTTTTGCCAGCCTCTTTCAGTTTGAACGAAATTCGTGGTCTACATCAGTCTTCAGATGGATCCTTCGCGACACCCTTGAAGGGAATATCAGACAGATCGACCTCGGGACAGTTTTGCCTCAACGTCTCGGTGAGAGGCGGGAAACCATCTTTCAGATCCTCGCCATTAGCCATCTTTTCGAGCTTCCCCCGTGCAGCTTGTAAGGCAAGATGAACTGCTTCCTCGACACTATCTCCGCAACACGTGGCTAACCTACGAACTCCGGCTCGCTCGGGGATCTCAAATGATACTGATGCAGTAGGGCATACTGGCTCTGTAAGAACGTGATGCACAGTCAGGATCAGGTCAGATTTATACTTGTCCCATGGAGCCAACTTACTCCAACCATCATAATCCGTCGCATCAGGCGTTATAGTCATAAAACTACCTATAATTTATAGAACAAAAAAGGGCAGCGAACTCTCAGAACACTGCCCTTTGTAATAGCGTGTGGTTACCGATTAGGAACCGGTGGACAGAACTTCTTCCACGGCCTGGAGTGCGGAGCTACCATAACCCTCATCGGATTTCGAAGCTTCTTCTTCCTCGGGGGCCGCAAGCTTGTAGCCGCGACCATAGACGGTCTCGATGTACTTCTTACCGGTGCGGGATTCGATTTTCTTGCGGATTTTGCAGATATAGACGTCGATGACTTTGTCGAAGGGCTGGTTATCATCCATGCCATAGACTGCATCGTACAGGTTATCTTTGCTGATCACGCGGCCGATGTTCAGAGCAAGGTGGCTGAAGATAGCATGCTCACGCTGGCTCAGCTTGAGACGATGACCAGAGACCTCGGGGTCGCGACCATCAAAGTATGCGACGATTTCACCGACTTGGACGCTTGCATCGTCATGACCATGCGAACGACGGTTTGTGCGGTTGATGCATGCAATAATCTGCACGGACTTAAACGGGCGAACGATGACATCATCAGCGCCTTGGTTGATCATCTCAGCCGCTTCGATTGAGTTGCGGTGATTTGTGATAATCAGGATGGGGTTGTTGCAACCTGCGGCACGAAGTGTCTTGACGTACTTCATTGTGTCGGGGGTCTCGGAGAGGACGATACCACGAGTGGCGTTACCTTCGCGCGCCAGCATGGAAAGATCGCGCGTGAAGAATTCTTCGTCGATCATGATAGGCTTAAGATCGTTGCCTTTCATCTCACGTGCCGTGGCCTCTTGTATCATCGCATCGGGCTCAAAGTAGTAAATTTGCATATTCTGGACTGCTCCTGGAAAAACTTTGTGTTAAAGGGCTCTAATAAACCGTATCGCAAAACTAAAAGAATCACCAAGGATAGTCAAGGACTATCTTCATCTATCCTTCAAAATCCTTCAAAATCCTTCACTAAAAGTTTCTGCACACTTAAATTCTGCGGACTATCTATTGTTCACTAAGGTTTAAAGTAAGTACTGTACTGTGCAAAGCAAGGATAGTTTGAGGTTACTACATGATTAAATTTTTCTCCACAAGAGGGCGAGCCCTAGGGGTGATCGCCGTTGTGGCCATGGCATTTTCGTCTGCAACAACAGCTTTTGCTGAAGTTCGCATCAAAGACATAGCCACATTTGAAGGCGTACGTGAGAACCAGCTGGTAGGCTACGGCCTCGTAGTTGGCCTCAACGGTACAGGCGACAAAGCCTCTAACAGCCCGTTCACTAACAAGTCTATCGAAGGTATGCTGGAGCGTCTTGGCGTAGGCAATCTCCCCGAGGACTCGATCAAGACGAAGAACACGGCGGCCGTGATGGTTACTGCTTCACTTCCTCCATTTGCTAGACGTGGATCGAACATTGATATCGTCATATCATCTCTAGGTGATGCATCATCCCTGCGAGGGGGAACTCTTATCGTCACACCACTGTCAGGTGCCGATGGTCAGGTATACGCGGTAGGACAGGGCCCTATCTCGGTTGCCGGTTTTGCAGCACAGGGTAACAACGCCTCTATAGTAGAAGGTGTACCCACTGTTGCACGGATCGAAAATGGCGCCACGGTTGAGCGTGAGATCTCCTTCGACATGAACCAACTGGAAAATGTCCGCATCGCCTTGAGATCTCCTGATTTTACCACCGCTAAAAGAGTTACTGACGCCATCAATAATAAGCTCGGTAACGGCAAGGCTAAAATGCTTGACCCCGGCACTGTGGCCGTAAGCCGCAGTAAAAATCAGGACGTCCCCCTTCTAATTGCTTCACTGGAAAACCTGACGGTCAACCCAGACAACGTTGCCCGTGTTGTGATCGACGCCAAATCCGGCACAATCGTTATCGGGGCCAACGTGCGCATTGACCGCGTGGCCGTGAGCCAGGGCGGACTAACCGTCAAAGTTCAAGAAAAGCAGATTGCTGATCAGCCTGAACCGATCACTATCGGCGGAACTACGGTCGTCATCCCAGAGACAGAAATCGAAGTCGAAGAAAAAGATGCACAGTTTGTTGTGCTAGATGGCGATGTCAGCCTTCAGGATCTCGTAGATGGTCTCAATGCAATCGGGGTAGGGGCCACAGAGACCATATCTATATTGCAGGCAATCAAAGCAGCAGGGGCTCTGCATGCGGATCTAGAGATCATATAATTCATAAGGATTTTAGTATGCCATTAACACAACCGGGGATCACACCCCATCCGATAAGCAATCATAATATTGCATCCCATCAATCCAATAAGGCAACTGAAGAGGTCGCCAAGAACTTCGAAGCAGTATTTCTAACCCAAGCCTTCAATCAGATGCTGGATACAGTGTCTCCTGGAGCGTTTGGCGGCGGACACGCCGAGAAGACTTGGAAAAGCTTCATGGGAAAGGAATACGCACAGGCGGTCGCTGATTCAGGGACCACAGGCATTTCCGATAGCATTGCAAACATGATCCGCGCTTACGGCGGAACCGAATAAAAGACAGGAGAAATTATGACTGATGAAAAACCCTCTCGTTTCAAAATGCGCAGAGAGGCGCGTAGACGAGCAGAAGAGAACTCTGAGGGTCCAGCCCTTACCGAGCAGGACACATCCCACCTCAAGTGCTTTGAGGAAGCCGTAGACGACATGATTGAGATCCTCAACGAGGAGAACGAAGGCCTCGATACCGGACAGGTACATATCGTCACAGATACAGCCGAAAGAAAAGATGATGCCGCACGCAAACTTGAAAACAAATATGCGGTTGTGGAAACCATTCTTTCCCAAAACCCTTCACAGTTTTCTGGCCTGCGCACCAAGTTCGAAGAGCTGAAAGATAAAAGTGATAAGAACGGAATTCTTCTCGAGCGCATGGGAATAGCTACCAGAGCCGTCGTCCGTGAGATCGAAAAGGTTAAGGAAAGACATAGCCTAAATGGCATGTATTCCGCTTCCGGACGTAAGCGCTCCGAGAATTTGATGCCAACTCAACGGTACGATGAAAAACTATAATATTTTAACCCCTCTTTAATATCGCTGCCTAATATCGGCTTCGTAGGCGCAAGCCAAAACACTCTGCCAGAAGGCGGACATAAAGACTAAAAGAATTCGGAGAATTATAAATGTCGTCACTTCTAACTAACAATTCCGCCCTCAATGCCCTGAACACACTGCGCGCAGTGAACAAGGGTGCAAACGAAACTCAGGACCGCATCTCGACTGGTCTGAAGGTTTCTTCGGGTAAGGACAATGCTGCATACTTCTCGATCTCCAAGACAATGTCTGGCGATAGCGGTATGTACAAAGCAATCGACGAAGGCCTGACCCTGACAAAGAACTCTGTTGCCACCGCTCGCGTTGGTGCTGAGAACGTCGAAGGTCTTGCCAAGCAGTTCGCAGAGCGTGTGGCTTTCGCTCAGTCCGACACTGCTGACCGTGGTAAAGTCCAAGAAGAACTGGACGAGCTGAGCGCACGTATCCAGACCACCATCGACCAGTCGTCCTTCAACGGCCAGTCCCTGGTTTCCGGTCCTGCTTCTGCTCAGACAGTCGTAACTGGTGTTAGCCGCGCCGGTGGCTCTTTCCAGACCACAAGCATCACCTTCAACTCTGTTGACCTCGCTGCGATCCAGTCCACTCTGGCGAACATCGACATCAACACAGCCGGTGACATCTCAGCTCAGCTGCAAGCTGCTGAAGGCGCTCTGTCGGACTCCATCGACGCAGCCACCAGCCTGGGCATCGCCGAGAAGTCCATCGAAACCCAGAAAGAGTTCCTGACCAAGCTGTCAACGAACCTGGACATGGGTGTTGGTGCCATGGTCGACGCGGACATGGAAGCTGAAGCGGCTCGCTCGCAAAGCTTTAAGGTCCAGCAGCAGCTGGCAACCCAGTCGCTGTCGATGGCCAACCAGGCTCCGCAGAACCTGATGTCTCTCTTCCGCTAAACCAGCGGGCGATAGGCCAAGCATTGAAAGGGTCCGCTTCGGCGGGCCCTTTTTCCATTTAAATCTACCGGAATAGAATTATGAATTCCATTCTCCAAGACACCAAAAAAATTCATATATATCAACAAGGCACAACATCATTTTAACCAGCCTCCGGTATGGTGGTTTAGGAATGATATCATACGGAGAAAAATAATAATGAGCCTTTCCGCCTATAAAAAGACCATCAAGAATACTGAGCAACCTAGAGACATCGAGCGTCGTATTCTATCTCAGGTAACGAGCGACCTTGAGGCTGTAAAAGCAAGCATCGATGATGTCGATGCCTCTGAGCGAAAATCAGCAATTACCCCAGATGTACGAAAGGCACTGTGGGACAATCAAAAGCTATGGATTACGGTAAAAGCTGACCTTATGGCCCCAGAAAACCAACTGGCTCCATCATTGAAGGCCGACCTTATCTCCCTCGCGCACTGGATAGATAAGCAGACCTCGGAGATCCTCAAGGGTGAAGGCACCGTGGAGCCTCTTATCGAGGTTAACCGAAATATCATTAACGGCCTTTCCGGCAGAGCTTAAGAGTACATAATTTAGATGCCACTTAAGATAAAAATGAAGCCTGATGAAGAAATCATCGTGAATGGATGTGTCATAAAGAACGGCGGTAAGAGCGCCATTCTTTCCATAGAGAATTATGCAGACATCCTCCGTGGCAAAGATATTCTTCAGCAGGATGAAGCCAACACACCTGTAAAGGAAGTGTACTATCTCATTCAGTCCTCGATCATTTATGCGGATGCACGCGAAAAGATCGTCCCCCACATTCAAGAAAGACTGGCCGGGTTAGTCCAGACAGTACGGGGATCCCATCAAGGAATGATCTTCGAGGCGGCAAACAATATAAGCGCGATGAAATACTACAAAGCTTTGACCTGCATCCGCACAATAATGCGTGACGAAGATCGACAAGGTTAATTAGTTAGTCAATTCTGGTAAGTTGCCGGAATTGACTTTTCTCTTATTTTTGCAATCTGTTAGTTTACACAGGAAACAGAGGTAACCTCCATGCTGACTTTCGAAGGTATGTCCACGCCACTAACGCTAAAGCTGATCGAGCGCACAAAGGACAAGCAAATGGACGTGCTTGCCAATGATCCTATCCACAAACGCGCAATTGAGAACTTCCGCGAGAAGATTGGGGATGTCGAGTCTATTGACGACCTAATCAATGACTACGACTCTTTCTCATTCATGATGAAGGCCTTCGATCTGGAAGAAAAGATTTACGCTAAAGGCATGATGAAGAAGGTCTTTGAGAGTGACCGGGAGGATAAGACGTCTCTTCTCAACCGACTTAACGACTCTAATATGAAAGCAATGCATGAGGCCATCGACTTCCAGGCGGGAGGCGTCACCAACTACAACACGTTCTCGAGCCAATGGCAGGAGGAGATGGTCGACAAGTATCTGGAGACACAATACCGGAACGCTCACACCGAAACGAGCCCAAACGCTGGCACCATTCTTGAGATGCGGGAGAAGGCAGGAGAGGTGAAGACCTGGTACGGTATCCTTGGCGATGCAGAGCTTAGTGACTTCATGAGAACCGCTCTTGGTATCCCAAAAGAGGCCATCTACCTAGATGTCGATAAACAGAAAGAACTCTTCGAGAAAAAATATGACTTCGAGAAGCTGAAGGATCCAGTAGAGCTTGAAAAGCTTGAACGCAAATACGCCGTTTTGAAGGACCTTGAAAGCCCCCCAGCCGGTGCAACCTCACCTATCCTACAGCTCGTTGATCCATACAACAGTGGCTTCAGCGCCCTGACTTACGATTTTGACGCTCTTGCCTCGTTCTCTGCAAGAGCAGCTTACAGATAATCAAGCTACCCTGGTCAGTAGATATACGCGATCAGGGTAGCTTTTTATCTTCGAAGTGGTGCTCTAGGAATTCAGCGCCAGCAACATAATGAAATTCTGTGTTAAACTCGAAGGTTTTACCGAGCAGCTTCACGATATCGCTGATATCCTGCCTCAGCTCTTCAGAAACAACCTTTTCAGTGACGATCTGAATAGACAGGGACTTCCCGTCTAGGACGGCATCCACTTGAGCAGTGCCGCAGAATGAGAACCAAACCTCTAGGAAGGTGCGGCTAACTTTACGATCATCGTCACCTGACACACTCTCTTCGCCCTGGAACCACTTTGCCATATGAGCTTGCCCCTCAGAGAAGAAGGGCAGGCTCCAGTTCATGAACCCAACGCTATCATCAATCTTCTTGACGGGGGCCAGAGCCTCTTCAGCCAGTTTATGTAGCCTCGAGGAGGACGCATATCTCCGATCCTGCTCTGTCGCCAACTTAGATAGAACGCCACCTCGAACCACCATCGGGAACAATGCTGCAATCAGAGCAAAGCTTCCGTTTGTGGAAGTCGGAAATATAACACTAAGCGTCTGGTTGGCGTGACTGCTTCCCGCAGATATTGCCCGCTGAATAGGGGGCATCTCTCCCAAAGTTAGAGATAAGGGTGCCGAAACACTGGATACTTGATGCGCAGGAGGCACAGGAGAGGGCTTCTGGGCGCCTTCACTGTCTTTAGGGACCTCGGACCCACCACCAGGGAATGCGGGTGTATAAACGACCCTTCCTGACGTTTGCTCATATGAGAGCATCAATCCGCTCCCCACTTTAAGGGAAGCCTGAGGAGCGGAAATCGTTATCTCCCCAATATTGGTCGCAATTCGATAGGCGCCATTTTCCAAACCAGCCAATACTTTGCCAGAAATCCAACCTGCATTCGCCAGCTCTCTCATCGAGGCTGGCGTCAGTAGCGTAGCAGTTTGAGCGGACTTCGGCAGGCTTGAACCTTGACCGAAGGCGGCCCCACTAACGGGACCGCCAACGTTATTTATACTCATTCAATCATGACATCATCGTCGTCGTTGCTCGGGAGTTGGATGCTGCCATCTTCTGCCAACGCTTTCGCAACGTCGACCAAGCTCGACTGTGCATTCTGCACGTCTTTCATCCGAACTGGACCCATAGTATTCATTTCTTCAAGAAGCATGTTCCGCGAACGCTCAGGCAGCGCAGACAGGAAATACTCCCGAACTTCTTTCTTCGCGCCCTTGAGAGCAGTTGGCATTACATTGCCCTCTGCCGCACGGATAACGCGACCGAGGCTCTGAATATCCAACCGCGCCAAGTCGTCGAAGGTGAACATCTTCTGTTTGATCTTCGCAAAAACGTCAGGCATCTCTTCGTCCAGAGCCTGCGAAACCCCTTCGAAGGTTTCCAGATCCAGCTTATTGAAGACATCAGCCATACGCTGGTGGCTATCCGGACCAGATGCTCTCGAAGCCGACATGATAAACTCAGCTTCGAGAGTATCCTCGATCTGCTCAAGGATATCTCTCGGCACAGCTTCCATAACAATCATACGTTGGATGACATCATGCATAGCTTCTTTGCCCAAGAGCGGAAGAACCTTGGCAGTTACATCTGCCTTCACCTTCGACAGGATCGCAGCAACGGTCTGAGCATTTTCAGATTTCAGATAACCCGCAATGACAGCTTCGTTGAGAGAAGAAAAACGCTCCCAAAGATCCTTACCTTTGATGGGACCACGCACATCGCGCATGATTTCCTCAACCTTTTCAGGGCTAAGGAACTTGCCAAGGAATTTCTCGGCTGCGCCAAAGTTGCCTACAACACCGCCACCCGATGTCATGCCTTCCATAAATTCGGTGATCACGTCTTCGACCACTTCAGAGGTCACCATCCCGAGGCCAGCCATAGCGCGGGTCAGGGCAAAGACTTCATCCTCCTCCATTTGCCGCATTAGATTGGAGCTGCGCTCTTCGCCAAGGCACAGGAAAAGGACGGCCGACTTTTCGGACCCCTTCAGCTTTTTGATATCGTTCTTAATCTCGTTCATAAAACACCTTGGCTATAAATATATGCTATCTATTTATTCTTTGTTATCATTATCAATTTCTTGCTCATCCATCAACTCTTTTAGAGTTAACATCTCTTTATGATGAACAAGACACTCTAAAATTAGTGACAGGATCAGTATAATCTTGGGATCGGTACCTTCGGCGCCCTTCAGGTTTTCCAAAACCATTGATACGGCGCTTACATTTGTCAGGTCGATCTCGTTTTCCGCTGCGATCTTGATGATGTCATTCGCCATCGGGTGACGTTGAAAGTCATCATTTAGAAAGCCTTTTCGGAAAACCTCACGATCTGCGTCATCCATTAGATCTGTCATGTCATCCTCCATACATTGGAGAGTAGCTTTCAACCAGGCTACCAACGAGCATGTACCAGCCATCGACCAAGACGAAGAAAATCACCTTGAAGGGCAGGGAAATCATAATCGGAGGAAGCATCATCATACCTGCACTCATAAGAACGGATGCAACCACCAGATCGATTACGATGAACGGCAGGAAAATCAGGAAGCCGATTGTGAATGCGCGGCGCAGTTCAGAGATCACAAACGCAGGGATAAGCTCACGCCAGCCTACGGTCTCCAGATTGATCGCCTCCTCTGGATCCGCTTCTGCCATGTCACGGAAAAGCTGCATGTCTTTTTCGCGGGTGTTGGCGAACATGAAAGCTTTGAAAGGCTTCGAGATATTCTCCATCGCTTGCTCTTCAGTAATGGAGTCCTGCAAAAGGGGCTCAAGGCCACCGGTCCAGGCGTCTTCAAAGACTGGCTGCATAACGAAGAACGTCATAAACATCGCGAGGCTGGTGAGAACCATGTTCGGTGGTGTCTGGTTCAAACCCATTGCAGACCGCAGCATCGAGAATACGATGATGAAGCGCGTGAAAGAGGTCATTAAAACCAACAGACCGGGGGCGATACTGAGAATGGTCATCAGCGCCAAGAGCTGAAGGATGCGCCCGCTAAGTTCGGAAGTATCCTCCGAACTATCCGCCTGCATGTACTCTGAAGTCGCTTTCAATATACTTGAAAACTCCTGTGCAGCGGACGGTGCGGCCGTAAGGAAGACCCCCATGACCGACACGGCCATGAGTGAGACGATGTTTTTCAATGACATTTCAGCTTCTGCTTTCAGTATATTTCTTGAGTTTATTACTCAGCGTTCTCGGGGTAATTCCCAGCAATTCTGCCGTGAGTGCCTTCTTGCCCATGCAGCGCTCGAGGGTCGCATTAATTAGCGACCGCTCGACTTCTTCAATGGAATTACCAACAAGGTATCGAACCAGGTTATCCGGCTCCTCCTTCGTCAGTTTTACAAGATCCTTAGACATACTCGCCCCGATTATCCTTCTACCTTTAGCGATTAAGCTTCCGGCACGTAGTCCTTGACGATTTCCGTCAGAGTGACGCCGAGACGCCCCTCACTAACCTTTACGAGGTTGCCACGAGCTACCACACGGTCATGGATCATGACCTCTACGGGCTCACCGATTTTCTTATCCAGCTCGATAACAGCACCACGACCCAACTTCAAAACCTGAGCAACCGGCATCTTGGTTTCACCCAGGACGATACGAACATCCATCGATACGCGCATCATGGCATCGATATTCTTGCCCTTTTCGCTGGTATCAACTTCAGCTTCCTGTGGAGTAGCTTCGTCTTCAAATTTTTCGTAATCCATTTCCGACATTCTATAATTCCTTTGTCTGGTTTAGGTTTTCTGAACGGCCGTGACCGTTTTCATAATTTCGTTACAAACATCTTCGAACGAGTAGGACATGAAGCCGTCATCCCAGACGACCTTTGCATCCCCATTCGAGAATTCTTTATCCACGACGATCTCTACTGTCTGGCCATGATCTACAGTCGCCGCCAACTCTTCGAGATCGTCTGCCATAGTCTCGTGGACTTCCGCTGACACAAAAATCTTCAGCTTCGGTCGCCCGATACACTTCTCCAGAACGCGCTTAATCTCTTCGCGCGCTCGCTCCCAGCTGACCTGCTCTACCAAATCAGGAAATACCTTTTGTCCAATCGACAGGGCAAAGTCCGCAACCTCAGTTTCAAGCGTTCGTTGGTGCGTTGTGGTGGCATCCAAGAATTCTTTCATCTGTGGCGCAATCATCTCCAGAGTTTTGGAGCATCCTTCTAAGATGGACGCCTTTGCTGCTTCCTCTCCAGCATTGTAGCCTTCTTGGTATGCTTCTTCCTTCGCCTTGGAGACTGCATCAGCAAGCGCACGGTTGTGATCTTCCAAGGAGAAAACCTTGTCTTCCCCTGTGGCTTTCCGCCGTGCGGCTTCCTGATCTTCAAGATCGAAATTCCGAGTGATAACGCAGTTCATCATTGACCTAGTCATTTCAAAGCTCCGGTGCCATCCATGCGCGGATCAGCTTGAGGGTTTCCTCTTGGTCTTTATCAACCATGTCACCCAGATGCGTCAGACGCTGCTTGCGAACGCCACCTTGAACGGACATCACACTGATCATCTCCTCGTCCTTCTGAGCCTTTTCCTGTACTGACTTCAGAGCATCAGGAGTTGGGCGCTCAGCAGCGTCGTCGCTACCACCTTGATCAGGCTTGGCCGCAGCTTCCGACGGAGTTTCCCCATCTTCACTGACAGCTTCCTCATCTTCGTCCTTAACAGGAGCAGGGGGAGCAATTGCTCGCAGGGTTGGCTTAAGACCAAGAGCGAGTACCGCCACGACGATCAGGAGTGCAAAGATCCACTTGATGATGGTCATAATATTTTCAGTCAGGACCTGCATGATCGACAGGCCAATCGGCTCACCGACATCCATGCTGTAATCCATAAAGCGAAGACTGCGAACTGACACACTATCGCCACGACCATCTTGGAAACCAATAGCGGTCTTTACGAGCTCTTTCAGCAGTTCAAGTTCTTCAGGATCGCGCTCTTTGTACTCAACAGTACCGTCTTCACGCTCAAAGATACCGTTCACAAGAACCGCTACCGAAATACGCTCAACATCACCTGGCTCATACACAGTTTCGCTCAGTGTGCTGCCAATCTCGTAGTTAACAATTTCATTGCTCTCTTCACGTGTATTTTTACTAGACGGGCCACCTGCACCGTCGCCAGCAAGGTTTTCAGGAAGATTATTACCTACAGAAACATCGCTCGCGTCTTGCTGCGTATCTTCTTCGCTTTTGGTCGAAGTTTCAGTCGAACGCACAACTTGTTCGTTCGGGTTAAACGATTGCTCTGTAACGACACGGCGTTCAGTGGTCACATCCACCGAAACCTGAACCCGAGCGTTACCTGATCCTACACGAGCAGTAAGAATTTTCTCTACGGCACGAGCATAGCGGTCCTCAAGAGACGAGCGAACAGACTGCAAGGTCACTTCACCGCTGACGCCATCAACGTCTTCTGCTGCAAGAACTTCACCGCTATTGGTCGTTACTGTAACCTTATTGGGTGACAGGCCGGGCACGGCAGAAGAAACCAAATGACGGATGCTCAGTGCCTGTTTCTTATCCATAGAAAACGACAAGTTGGTGCGGATGACGACAGAGGCAGTAGGATCAGCACGTTCACGAGAGAATGCCTCTCTTTCTGGTAGCACCAAGTGAACCCGGGCTGCATCGATCCCCTTGATTGTCTGAATGGAACGAGCAAGCTCACCCTCCAGAGCACGACGGGAGTTCACCTTTTGAAGGAAGGTGTTCATCCCTAAGCTGCCACCCTGATCAAATAGCTCCCAACCAGGGGCGCCATCATTAGGAAGACCATTCTCTGCCAAGATCATACGCGCTCGCGCAATATCGCCTTGAGGCACCATTACTACGGAACTGTCCGAAGAAATCTGCACCTGGAAGCCACCTTGCTCAAGTGTCCGCACCATTTCGGAAGCCGAGGTTGGAGAGAGGCCGTTGTAAAGCGTGGAATACACGGGCTTGGTAACAGCCCTCACTCCGAAGAACACGGCAAGCACCGTGATGATCAGAACCCCGCTGAGGATTATCAAGCGACCTTTACCAAGCGCTTTTAAGTTATCTAAAATTGAGTTCACAATGACCTCTGCCGAAATGTTTTAAATTAGTGTAAGCAAGAACAACTATACTACTTATCCATACGAACACTACATGACTACCTTTTCCTCAAGGTTAAACATGAAAAAATTTCCGACTTCAAGGAAAAAATTACGTATTTAGGAGGCGTGATGGCAGATAATGAAGAAAAAGTGCAAGAAGAAGCAAGCACAACCGAAGAACAGGAAGTCCCCAAGAAGGGTAAGCTTGGAGGCTTGCCTCTAAAAATCATCGCCATCGTGCTTCTTAGCTCGATTTCTTTGGTAGGTGGGCTTGTGGCTGCTGTCGGAATAGGGGGTGTCGGCGACATTTTGACCGGTTCAGCCGAAGAAACCCTACATAAAGAGGAGACGAAGGAAGAACACGCGGAAGAAGAACACCCCACGAGCTACAGCATCATGAACATGGAAGAATTTATCGTGAACATCACAGGGCGCACCCTGCAAGGGCGTGTTACCACCCGTTTCATGAAGGTCAAGCTTTCCATCGTTTATGATGAGGAGCACGGGGAAAAGATCAAAGACAGAAAGCTGTTCATTCGCGATTCATTCCAAGACTACATGCGTCAGCTGAGCGAAAAAGACCTTGAAGGAAGTTACGGATTACTCTCACTAAAATCAGAACTTTTAAAGCGTGCGAAAGCTATTGCTGGTACTAAGGGCCCGCAGGAGATCCTTATAGGTGATCTGGTTATTCAATAAAGGCGATTTCATAATAATATGACTGAAGAAAATCAGGAAAATAATGAACTCGATGATCGTAAGGACGACATCGATCAGCAAGACGAGGATGTCAGTGAGAACTCTGGCATGTCCGTCGATGACGAGATGGCAGCAGCTATGGGGCAGGAAGGTGCTGCCATGGACCAAAGCGATATTGATGATATCCTTGGAGATAAGAGGAAAGATCACTCGGACGAGCCGACATTTGCAACCGTAGAAGAGCAAATGATCTACATGTCGATGCTGAACTACGAAAAGCTTCCGATGCTCGACGTGATCTTTGAACGTCTCATCCTGTCGCTAACCAACAGCTTGAAGTCACATACTTCAGCGGTGGCAGACGTGAACATCAAGATGCTGGAATACACATCTTACCAAGAGGCAACCGGCGCTCTCCCGATCCCCGGACTTCTATCCGTTGTTCGTGCCCGCCCTTGGGATAGCCACTTGATTGTAGGCATGGACGCCCGTCTGCTTTACGCAGCCCTGGAAATCATGCTGGGTGGACGCAAAGCGCAGCCTGCTAAGACCGAAGGTCGCAATTTCACGAGCATCGAACGCAAAATTGGCGCATCTCTTACCGATGTCATTCTTAAAGACCTAAAGGACTGCTTTGCGCAACTAACCGAAGTCGACTTTGAGATTGAACGCACTGAGACTAGCGCCCAGTTCGCAACCATTAGCCAGGCAACGAGCCCCTGCATTCATGTCACTATGGAAGTCACGCTGGACAGCCGCAAAGGGAATGTCGATTTCATCATTCCATACGCCACCATCGAACCAGTAAGAAAGCTTCTGTCGAAGGTATTCTTCGGTGAGAAACTAGGCGGCGATCAGGTATGGCGAACCCACCTGACTAATGAGGTCGAGTACACCAATGCTCCCCTTCAGGCGATCCTTCATGAAATTAAGGTTCCTCTTGAAGAAGTGCTCGCATGGAAGACAGGCGACACTTTGGACCTGCGTATCGACAATGACCATGAGGCTATTGTCTCCTGTGCTGGCAAGCCACTCATGAAGGGTGTCATGGGCCAAAAGAAAAATGATAGCCTCGCTCTCAGAGTGACCGGTGATCTGTACGGCAAGCAGGAGGTGCTCGATGATCTCCGCGCTGATTGATGTAGTTCTACTGCTCGCCGTTGTTGCTTGTGTCTGGCACAATCGGGTCACGACAAAGAAGCTTAGAGCTTTGCGTGAAGCCCTGGTTGAGCTGGGTCCAGCTATCGAGAGCTTTTCCCAGGCAGTTGATCACTCCAGAATGTCCATCACCGACATGCGGATGACAGCTGAGGATGTGGCTAAGCAGATTAACGAACAAGCTCGCGACGCACGCAGCAAGCTCGACCTGCTCAGCACATCTGCCTACACCCCGAAAGTGAAGATTCCCACTTCCGGCAAGGAAAACCTTATCTCGCAATTTTTCACACACGCACGTGGTAGAAACTAATGGTATTTTTAAACACAAAACTTATTGCACTCGTCCTTATTGGCGGCCTCAGCGCTAAAGCTGCGACATCTCTCCCTGAACTATACGAGTCCTATAACAGCTTCGAAGGCGGCGAAGTTCGCCTGCTCAGCGCTCTAGCTGCCGAAGAGCCTGAAAAAGAGGAAGAGCCAGCCCCGAGCGATCCTGAATTGGTTTGCGAAGAGCCCCCTGAGGTTCTTTTGTCAGCCATCGCAGATGAGAGAGAGCTTGTTGCTCAATCCAAGAAGGATGCCGAAGAGCAGATGGCTGAAGTTGACCTTGCACGTCAGAAGCTTGCCATCGAGATGGATCAGATGAACGAGCTTAAGGGGACCATCGAAAACCTCATTGAGACCGTGAAGAAGGCCCATACGAGTGATGTAGACCGACTGATCACCATCTATAGCGGCATGAAACCTGCTGAAGCCGCTACGATTATGAACAACCTTGATCTCGAACTGACGGTCTTGGTGCTCGGCAAGATGCAGGAACGCAAAGTCGCTCCGATTATTGCGAAGATGGATGCTGTGCGAGCGCGAGCCATTTCTAAAATCATCTTTGAGCGGTCCAAGCTACCGGGTGACCAGAACCTTACAGGTCTGAAAATAAAGTAACCGATCACTACAAAATTGAAAAGGGTCCTTTGAAGTAATCTTCCTAGGGCCCTTTTTAGTTTGCGGGTTGCGCTCCCAGCCATATATTTTTGGCATGTAAGGAGCCGAATAATGATCGACGTCAAAGATATCCGTGATTGCCTCGTAGATGCAGACAAACAACACGCAATTCCCCTTTGGGATGCTATCTGTGAGCGTGCCAGAGAGGACAATGACTTCAACGATAATCTCGTCGACTGGATAAAAATCCTAGATAGCGGTCAAGGCGGGACTGTTCATCTCAGAGATACCCTTTGCATGCCTCTGAAAGATAGAGATGACCTTTTCCAGGATCCCGAGGGGTCCACTTGGAAGCGTCGTTACCCATTCGATGATGCTTGGATGGCGATAGATAGTGCAGGCTTAAGAGTGAAGCGTGTACATGCAGCAATCGATTTACCAGATGACCATCCTTCTCGTCAGATCAAAGCTCACGACGTCACCCAATATTTGATTGACAACGACTTTAGCTACGCCGTCGCCCTATGGCTGGAAATGATCGAACATGCCGATGCCGACAAGGAATATGGCACGGACTTCGACGACTGGCTCGCGAACGGTGGTACCGTCAAACTTCGCGATGACCTTTGCGATCAGTTCCGGGGCCGAGATCACCTCTTCAGAGATCATGAGGTTCACAAGAACCCGTGGCTTGATGCTTGGATGGCCATTGATAATGCACGTCACCAGCTAACCTTCGAAATCGAAGAAGCACCGTCGGCACCTCGACCCTAAGCATTGCACCTACGAAACTCCTTCTGTTAAGCTTCGATAACAGAGTATGGAGTTTTTATGGCATTCAAGGGTTGGGTCATCGACCCCACGATTATCGACTGGAAAAATGGCAATCTGAAGGAAGGCTTTAAGCCTGAAGACATCATTCAGGAAGCCGAATTCACAGATTACGACGATATCTACAAAGTCCTCTCATATGAGGGCAGGGACGTAGATTATTATGAAGTAGTTTATCTGGCGAATGCCAAAGGGGATTGCTTCTATGTAGATGGAGAAGGCCTTTTCTCGGATCAAGTATACTGGTTTAAAATCACCGGAGGTCATCAACCCTTCGGTGGTAAAGGCTTCGTCCTTGGGGAAGATGAGGAAGGCGCCAGCATCTCTCCGAAAGTCACCACGAAAGAATGGCTTCTCGAAAATATCGCAGTGGCGGCAAACAACATCGAACTGAAATTCGAGCGTGTAGACGATCAACTGATCCCAAAATCACGACAGTCGGTAGATGCTCCCTTTGTAGGAGTTTGGATGCAGGAAGAGTTCAGTAACGCTTCTTAGAGATCTTCTCTAAGCTCGGATCCTTCTGGCGGCTTACGCTTGATATTGTTCTGCAAGTCCATGACGTAGGAAACGATCTCAGCGACAGCCTGCCAGTGCTCGGCCGGAATCATGTCGTTGAGATCCACCGTCGCATATAGAGCCCGGGCCAGGGGGCGGTTCTCTACGATTGGTATCTCGTGCTCTTTGGCGATTTCACGAATGGACTTCGCTTTTGTATCGACACCTTTGGCAACACATATGGGGGCAGGGTCCACGCCTCTTTCATACTTCAAGGCAACCGCATAATGCGTTGGGTTTGTTAATATAATAGTAGATTTAGGGACACTCTCAGTCACGCGCTGACGCGATAACTCACGACGCTTTTCATCGCGCTTCGCCTTCAGCTGTGGATCACCCTCGCTGTCTTTATGCTCATCCCGCACTTCTTTAAGGCTCATGCGGTTCTTCTTGATCCAGGACATGCGCTTATACACCATGTCTGCCACCGCCACAGGCACCAAGATGCTTGCGACAATTACCAGAATCAAACCCACTTTGGAGCGAACGTAACCAGGAATATTCTCCGGCAGGAACAGAACTCCGGTAGCAATATCTCCAACGGCAGCTCTGACGATAAAGAAGCCGATGATGGCTACCACGGAGACCTTCACGATACTCTTGAGAAACTCGATGAAGTTATCGAGACCAAAAATCTTCTTCAGTCCACTCATAGGGGAAATGTTGCTACCCTTTGGCTTAATCCTCTCAGTGGTGACCACGGTCTCGCCCTGTACGAGAACACCAAATACAGCTGCAATCATCATCATGAGGAAAAGGCTCCCCATTGCACCAAAGACACCTAGAACAAGGGCGCTTGTATAGCCACCGACATCTTTCAGGCCTTGCTGGCTCTCACCTATCTGGGCTGTGGGAGCTGCCTGAATAAGGTTGAAAAGTATTCGAGCCATCTCCTGAGTGGCCCCGGGAAGCATAAATACAACGATAACCATGAGAGAGAATACGGACACCGTAGTGCCGACTTCCTTGCTCGATGGGACGTTACCTTTCTTTCGTTGGTCAGCTAACTTTTTCGGTGTTGGCTCTTCTGTCTTTTGACTCTGGTCTTCGTCTGACATCCCGCCCCCTATATTTCAAAGGTCTCAAACCAGACACGGAAGACCTGGAAGAAACCTTTTAGTATGGATGGAGCCGCGATGTAGAAGACCAGAAGCCCAGAGAAGATGAGCATCGAGGAAGCGACAAAGAACACAGGCAAGGTAGGCATCATCCGGTTGGCGAGACCCAAGGCCACGTTATTTAGAATGCCGAGAACGTAGAACGGAGCAGCCAAGGACATCCCGATATAGATACTGTAGGTCGCAACCTTGGCGGCCTGCTGAGACAGATCGCCTGGAATGATCTCTCCCAGCGGAAAAATATTATAAGATTTCATCAACGAATGGATCATGATGTGATGCGTATTTGTGATGAAAATAAGCGCCACCCCTGAGACAAGAAGGAAGTTTGCGACCATCGTGGATCCTTGGAATGAACCAGAGTTGGAAGCAAAGGCGTTCGCGAGGGCCGATACCTGACCGATTTGAAAGCCTGCGAACTGAAGACAGGTCATCAAAATCCTGGCCATAAGGCCAATCCACAGACCAATGGTAACCTCGAAAATGATCAGTTTTGCCTGAAAGACTAGATTGCCTTCCACCAGAGGGGGGACTGGCACCATAGGATATAGTGCCAGGCTCAATACAAGGGCCAACAGGATGCGTACTCGCACTGGAGCGTAGGCTTCCCCCAGACCGGGCATAAACAGCATTGCACTGCCCAATCTGGCGATAACGAGAATATACCCGAATATCTGGCCTGTGAGGAAAGCTGTCAGATCCATTAGGAACCAATCGTCGCGACTGTCTTCAGCGGAACCTTACGGTGCAGCTCGTTGTGCGAGATTACCTGCGTCATTGGGCTGACACGCTCCATCATGGAGTGAACGAACGTGCGAACCTCGGGGTTAACAAGCATAGCAGGCCATTCATCGCGCTCCGCAAAATCATGAAGCGTCGTGCGAGCTTCCAAGACGAACTCCTGTACTCTTTGCGGGGACATCACGAAGCTGCGCTCATCACCGTTGGCTTTTACGGCCGCAAGGAACTCATTCTCCCAATGGGCAGACATCACCACAACCGGCACATAGCCTGTTTCATCCATCAAGCTCTGACAGATTTGGCTCGCAAGGCGCTGACGTACATGCTCAGTGATCACGACCACATTAGATGTTTGGGCACTCGCCTCAGTTACAGCTTCCACAATCAAGGGCAGGTTCCGGATTGAAACACGCTCACTCAGTAGGTTCTGAAGTACACGCTGCATCAGGACCTCTGGAGAACCCTGACCGATATCCTTCACTAGCTTTTGGTAGCGACGATCCAAGCCTTCGATAAGCTCTTGAGTGGCGCCATATGTAAGAAGCTCAGGCATGTGCTCTTTGAGGATCTCGGTGATGTGGGTTGTGATTACGCTTTCTGGGTCCACAACTGTGAAGCCCTTACGCTCAACCTCTTCAGTCCTGGCAGGATCGATCCACAGTGCTGGCAAACCAAAGGTGGGCTCCTGCGTCCGCTCTCCCGGAACGCCGATGTTCTCGTTTGCAGGGTTGATTACGAGCATAGAGTTCGGACGCACCTCACCCTTGGCAACCTTCACGCCATGAACCACGATGGCATACTCATTCCCACCAAGGTTGGCTTCATCCTTGATGCGCACGAAGGGGAGCAGGAAACCAAACTCTTTGGCGAACAACTTACGAAGGCTGCGTACTTTACCTGGCAACGCAGCATCCATGCTAGAGATCAGCTTGACCAGACCGCTACCCAGCTCAAGGCGCAGGTCATCGATATTCAGCAGGTCTTTAGGGGTCTCTTCGCTATAGGCAGTATTGAGATCATCTTCCTCTCGATCTGCAACCTCACGCATTTCTTCTTCGCGAGTTTTCTTGGCAACCATATAGGCTGTTACGGCCAAACCAATCGCAAGACCAAGGAAGATAGGCATGGGAAACCCTGGAAGCAGACCCATGGAACCAAGGAGAGCGGCTGCCATATACATCGCTCGAGGGTGTTTGCCCAACTGCTGGATTACAGCTTCGTTGGTAGCCCCCTGAGTACCGCCCTTAGTTACGATCAAGCCAGCAGCGAGAGAAACCACGAGGGCAGGGATCTGAGATACAAGGCCATCACCGATAGTCAAAACAGTGTAGTTGTTAGCAGCCTCACCAACACTAAGCTGGTGCTGGACAACCCCAATAATAATTCCGCCTACCACGTTGATGATGGTGATGATGATACCAGCTACGGCATCGCCCCGAACAAATTTAGAAGCACCATCCATCGCACCAAAGAAAGAGCTTTCATCTTCAAGCTCTTTACGCCGAGTTTTAGCCTGCTCCTCATCAATGAGACCAGCACCCAAGTCTGCGTCGATTGCCATCTGCTTACCGGGCATCGCATCCAGACTGAAGCGTGCGGACACCTCAGCGATACGCGTCGAACCCTTGGAGATAACCATGAAGTTGATGACCACCAAAATCACGAAGATAACGATACCAATGACGTAGTTGCCGCCAACGATGAAACGCGAAAACCCTTCAATAACGCCACCTGCCGCATCAGTGCCCGTGTGACCTTGAGCCAGGATCAGGCGCGTAGAGGCAATGTTTAGCGATAGTCTCAACATCGTAACCACCAACAACAAGGTCGGGAACGAGTTGAACTCTAGCGGCTTCGGAATCCATAGTGCTACCATCAGGATCAAGATGCTAAACGACAGAGATAGAGCGAGGCCGAAATCAAGCAGGATCGGCGGCAGAGGCACAAAAAGCATCGCGAGGATCCAGATCACGCCTAGGGCGAAGCCGATATCCTTATTCTTACCACCGAAAGACTGGGCGCCAGACTTCGCTGATTTGGTTGCTGTACTCATATCAAATTATTCCATGCTCAAATTAGTTTCCGCCAAACAGCGGTGAAATTTTTCCGTTTGAAAACAGAGATGCAGACCCGCCCTGATTGCCACCGGAAGACCAGAGACCAGCTGAGGACTGCTCTTTAGGGGATACTACCTCAGAAGGGGTGGGAGATGCAACTTTGTTCATGACTATTCTTGAATTCTTTTTATGACTAGCACGATCAATCTGCGCTACGCGGCGGAACTCTCCGACTTTCTGATTGGCAAACGCAATCTTCTTACGCAAGGACTTGAGGTACCTATTGCGGTACTTGGGTGTGAACGAGTGATAGGAACCCGCAGCCAACTCCCAAGAGCCGGTCTGCTTTCGAAGGCGCAAAAGAAGGCGGGCCGCGTACTCAACGTTCAGCTCAGGCGTAAAACCCTCTGCCACGGAGTTAAACGCTGTAGGGTGCCAACGTAGATTAATCTGCATACAACCTACATCTACCGAGTTCACACCTGATTTCAGCTTGGCCTCCACCCAGCGGATAGCCTCATCACGCTTCGTGAACCAGCGCCCTTCACCAGCAGCATTGGCCGACCACGGCCAGACTGTAAGGTTGCCATCACTCGCCCGATGTCCAGTTTCCTGAAGTCCTATACCCAGAAGGATGTTATTGGGAATTCCATATTTTTCTTGAGCCTTTAGAATTTGGGACACGCAGGCTGATCGATCTGGGAAGGGCTTACTCGGTGGTGCTTCAACCGGCACTTCCTTGCGCTTCTCTGGCTCGCGTGGGACTTCTGAATGGGTATCTCCCCCATGAAACCAGGACCAGTTGCCAGCCGTAGCGGAGGTCGCCCCTGCTAGAAACAGCAGAGACGTCAAAAGAACTGCGGGGACTCTCATTCTAAAGTCCGCTAACCACAATGAGATCGAAGATCTTATCTGAGAGCTGTTGAATCGAGGAGAACATGAACGGGATACTCACCGTGAGAGCGATCAAGATACCAACAATCTTTGGCACGAACGTCAGTGTCATCTCCTGGATCTGCGTGAGAGCCTGGAAGAAAGCGATGAACAGACCAATAGCGAGAGCACAAGCCAAGATAGGGCTTGCCGCAATCAAAATTGTCCAGATTGCCTCCTTCAGAATGGAGATAACGTCTGCTTCGGTCATAAATATCCCTCAAATTACGGGGATGATACAGTTAGGCCCGAAGGATTGCAAGGATTAACAAGCATAAACCGCCGGAAGAGCAAGAACTGAGCCTCCGGCGGCAGTGGATTAGATGGGCATGCGCAGAATTTCTTGGTAAGACTGCACAACCTTGTCTCGGATACCGACAATAGTGTTCAGCGTGGTCTCTGCCGACATCGTAGCGTGAACAACCTCTTGAACGCTGACCTCGCCCTTAATGCCCTTCTGCATCATAACATCAGAATTGCGAACCACATCGACCGCTTCTTTGGTCGCATCTGTAAGCATGTCTGAAAACGAACTACCAGCCTTCTTGTTGGCCTCGATAATGCCGTTGCCGGGACCAGAAAGGGTCTTTGACTTCGCATATGCGCTCTGGGCGGCGCCATTCAGTGTAGTAGTATTGATAGCCATATTTTACCTCTTATTTGAGCAGATCTATTGTCTGCGATTTCATTCTGCGCCCGGTATCGAGCATGTTCATGTTAGCCTCATAGCTGCGCGAGGCTTCCCGCATATCGCCCATCTCAATGAGCGTATTCACATTTGGCATCTTCACGTAGCCCATCCGGTTTGCCGCAGGGTGTTGTGGATCATAGGTTTTCTTGAAGTCGGACATGTCGCGGCCGATATCATCGACCTTCACCATGGTAGCTCCACTACTTCTGTCCACCATCTCATCGAAAGAAATGGTTTTTCTACGGTATGGGTCGGCACCCGGAGTGCTGCCAGTAGAGTTTGCGTTCGCCACATTCTCTGAGATCACCTTAAGGCGCTCTCCCTGTGCCATCATACCGCTACCGGCGATCTGCATTATTGATTTCAATGGGTCCATGATAATTCCTCTTAGCGACCGCCCGATGCGGCAATCTTCAAGAGGCCGACGGATTTCTTATATAAATTTGTGACCATCTTATACTGCTCAGCAGTTTCCACAGATTTAATGGATTGCTGCTCAAGGCTCACGGTGTTGCCATTAATGCTTCGACCCCAAGCATCTGCATCTACCTTGCTAGCTACCTCGCCAGAGCCACCTTTGCCGCCAATATGCATCGCATTAGTGGTCCGGACACCAGTTCTAGTACGGTTTCCATCCACATAGTCGTCAAACGACTTCACATCGCGAGACTGATATCCAGGCGTATCTGCGTTCGCAATGTTCGTGGAAATAACTTCTTGCCTTGATGCTAGCCACTTCATTTTCTTTGAGGCCACATTCATTACTGAAAGATTGTTCAAGTCCATATTTTATCACTCTATTAATCTAGGTCATGTATAGCATGACTGATTATTATTAAATGCCGGTTTAAATTTATGCACACAGTCTTTTCTCAGATGACCTCTCAAGTACGATCCCAACCCGCTCGCAAACTAGTGGGGCGAGTTAAGGCGATTACCGGGATGTCTTTGAAATTCACCGGTCTTGAGAGCGAAATTAGCTTGGGCGACCGCTGTCTGGTTAAAGGTAAGCGCGGTGAAGTACTTGCCGAAGTCACCGGTGTAAGCGCAGACGGCACCATTCTCTTGCCATTTGGGTCTTGGGATGGGGTTTCCGTAGGAGACATGGTTCGCGTCCATACCGCTGGCGATGTTGTCTATCCTGACAACAGCTGGATTGGGCGCACCGTTAATGCACTCGGCAAGCCTCTAGATGATCAAGGGCCACTCCATGAAGGCGGTAGGGCCCGCTATTTCAAAGATGAGCCCCTCAACTCCTTCTCTCGCAAGCGAGTAGGGCATAAGCTCGAAACCCAGATCAAGACGATGGATGTTTTCACTCCAATATGCCGGGGTCAGCGTATGGGCATCTTCGCCGGTTCGGGCGTTGGTAAATCATCCATGATGTCCATGCTGGCACGAAACACCGATGCGGATGTTATCGTTATTGGTCTTGTGGGTGAACGTGGCCGAGAGGTCCAAGACTTCATCCAAGAGGATCTCGGCGAGGAAGGCATGAAGAGGTCTGTCCTGGTCGTTGCCACAGGTGATGAGCCACCCTTGATGCGGCGCCAGGCTGCTTGGACAGCAATGACAGTTGCCGAACATTTCCGGGATCAAGGACTTCAGGTAATGCTCCTGATGGACAGCGTGACCCGATTTGCCATGGCACAGCGCGAGATTGGCCTCTCAGGAGGAGAGCCGCCTACCAGCAAGGGTTATCCGCCCACCGTTTTTGCAGAGCTTCCTCGCCTACTTGAGCGCGCCGGGCCAGGCACCAAAAATATGGGAGACATCACAGGCATCTTCACGGTTCTGGTGGACGGTGATGATCACAATGAACCCATCTCCGATACGGTTCGAGGGATCACCGACGGTCACATTGTTTTGGATCGTACAATCGCGGAAAACGGTCGCTATCCTGCTATCGACATCTTGAAGTCCGTAAGTCGTATGCTTCCTGACTGCCATACAGATGCTGAATACGTGATTATGAAGGAAGCCAAGCAACTCTTCGCAAAATATGATGCCATGGCAGAACTGATCCGGATTGGGGCTTATAAGACAGGCACGGACGCGGAAACAGATAGTGCTATCGCGTTTGCCAAACAGGCTGAGAAGTTTCTTTCCCAGCGCAAGCAGGAGCACATGCCTTCTATCGAATCCTTTGGACATCTGTACAAGATGCTTGTCGACTCTGGGGTTCAGATTGCTCTCCCGGCCGAAGAGGCAGCAGGAGAGCAATAAAGGTCACCCTAGGTGAGCTAGGGCTTTCTTGATAAGCTCCTGACCGTTCATCGAAGCCACATTGTCATTGGCGGCAGCAACCTTTTCGAAGGCTTTAGCTGCCTGCGCTTCGGTGAACCCGAGACCCTTCAGACCTTGGGTTGCGATATTACGAGCACCGACTTCAATAGTCGCCAAATGAGCACCATCGAAGTTGGCTTCAACATACTTTTTGAGGTCGGTCGCTACGCGTTGCGCAAGCTTAGGGCCCACACCATCAGCACTCGAGATCGCTTTTGCATCGTCACCCATCACGGCTTGGCAAAAGCGATCATAGCCCATCGCCAGAATATTTAGGGCAACCTTGCCGCCCACACCCTGAACCTTGAGGAGTTGGTTGAATAGGTCTTGCTCATCCTCATCCACGAAGCCGTAAAGAGAGATATCGGTTTCCTTGACCTTGGTCTCGATGAAGAACTCTACAGACTGTCCTTCTTCGACAGCATCTACGACGCGAGGCCCGCACTGAATGAGATATCCCACCCCAGCGCAGGATACGATAAGCGCATCAGTACGGCGCACCCTCACCACCCCTTCAAGAAAACCAATCATTATAAATCTCCAATATTTGTCAACAATATAATTGATCTACGATGATTAAGTCAAGCTTAAACAAGATTACGGCGTGTTTGCTGTACCTTCTGGCTCAAAGTTCCCAATGGCATTCATGATCTCTTCAGGGGACATTGCATTGGAAATGGTAGCCAAAATGGTTTTACCTGCCTCATCCTCTGGTGAATCCCGCAGCTCCACATTCATTTCACGCGAGCTTGGGAGTGGACGACCGTCCGCAGCTGACATCACCAGGAACTCGTCCCCCTTCTGTTTGAAGAGAACCATCTGACGGCCAGCACCCACCTTATACTGACGCGGCAGGTAACCGCGCTCTCTGAGAAAAGACATCAGCTTCACCGGCTTGGAGTTATTCATATTTTTGGAAACCCGTGGGGCAGGGGGCGTCACTGGAGGAAGATCAGGCTTTACCTGCTCAACTTCCTGCGTGTCGGCCGTTTTAGAACTGATTGCGGCGACCTTTGCCTCCTTCTTGCTCTCCAACAGCCCCATGCGGCGCATATCTTCCTGCAAGTTCATTGTAATCTCGATAGTATCACGAGCCGCCATCAGCTGGGAAAGCTGCTGAACCGCCTCCGGATTGCTTTCGAAATACTTTCTGCCACCGGGCCAACGATATACGAACTGGGCGTCGACCGGAGATCCACCGCCGCTATGGCCACCGAAATTACCAATGGGATCAAAGAAGCTCTTCACTTTCTCTCGCATAGCCCGAACTTCAGGCACAAGATCACTGCGATTGAAGTTAGCTGTGACGACATCATGCTGCTCGAGGACTTCCTCGCCTGTATAGCAGAGAGCAAGCTCGTTTGGACGACCAACAACCGGCCTAAGCTCCATGTCACCGTTTATCCTGGGTATGCGATCAAAATTATCGACAGCGGTCTCCCCACCTCCATTAATTGGGATGTAAGCGATTATTTCACCAGACTGGATCTCCTTGCCGGGCTTAACCCTTGCTGTTAGCTGCCCTGTTTCATCATTGAAAGAGTACGACGCCAGATCTGCTCTCTCTTCTACAAACAAGAAGGTTTCATCATCGCTGACAGCAAATAGAACGTTGGATTCATATTTTTGGAGGCCAGTAGGGATCTGAACGCGGTTTGCAGCAAGGGACATGCCATGCTCCTTGATCCAGCGACCAATTCCCTGAACATCTTCGCGACCAGTCATACGTGCGGGCCCGATGCGCTGCACCATCGCTCTTGCTTGAGGATCATTACCACCAGGTCGTGCCTCGATGTGCATAGCAACATCCATTCGATCAACCGCATTGCTACCGAGTGCCCTGAAACAAGGGAACAACCCAAAGATGTTTCTCGCCATCATACGAGCTCCGGGAGCCTGCGCTACAGTCGCAAAGCTATGCAGTTTGACGTTATTCAGGGGAGCAATCATGTCGCGGCTCTGATTTAGGGCGGCCGCTACCATCGCGGTTGAGGAAACCTCTATACGATCTTGTTTCGAAAGGCGCGGCGCCGAAGCTTCTGCGGGCTCTAATGGCGCCTCATAGTCCACCACAACACCAGGCTCCTCACCATTCTCACGACTTTCATAGTAGTCTTCCCAGAAGCCCTCCTTATCGATCCCGTTGGCCTCCAAATACTGATCAACCACGTTCATAGTGACACCGGAAGCGGCCTCCATCACATCGGGCCCGATGTCTGCGATCACATTGTCCAAGAAGTTGCGTGACTCCTCGTCAGTGTATCGGCCGGTTATGGACTGTGCTGAACTCGGCAGGGCGGGGGCCTTAAGAACCTGCGAGATGAGATCGGTTTTCTGCTGCTGAGATAGCGTGATTTCTTTGGACATGAATAGACTCCTGTGTTGGCTCGCAGATAGAGCATATTTTTGCAAGGGTCACGCTATAACCAAGTATTACTTGATAAGTAATCATAGCTCTGCGCTTTCTGCAATGCAGCATTGCAAACTTATCCATAGTAATACTTGTACGGATAGCGCAAATGATCGCTATCACAAGGATACAACCATGAACAAGATCAAAGAAATTTTTGCACGGATGCGCAAGGACTACATCCGCAATCGGACATTCAAAGTCCTCTCAAGCCTGAGCGATAAGCAACTTCGGGATTTGGGCTACGAACGCGGCACCCTTCGGCACAACATCTATCGGGCCGGATAATGCCAGGCTCCGCGATACCAAGTAGGGTTGCTACGCCCGTTCCGGTACGCGGAGGACTTCCTGAATGGAGGTCAGTGCTCAAAGCACACTATAGAAGGCTGTCGATATCCTCTCGAAGGAAGAGATTTCTCGCAGCGGTTAGAGAAGACGCCCTTGATACCGTCGCAGAGAAGTCAAACCCGGACCTTCTTATTGGTATCGAAGAGAATGACCGAACATGTGCTGTCTTGGAAATTCACCGGACAGCGCATGGACATGCCGAGATCGCAATATCAGTAGAGGATGCATATCAAGGCCGAGGGTATGGCACCCGCCTGTTTGAAGCAGGCATAAAACACGCTCGAGACATGAACGTGAAAACTGCCGACCTCTACTATCACAGTGGAAACATCGGTGTTGCAAGGCTTGTCGCCAACGCAGGCGGCACCTACACACGATACGGATCAGACATCTGCGCCGAGATAGACTTGCGTACCTGTTAGTAGGGCAACCCCATTAGCCGGGCGAGTTCCAGAGATCTATCACCAAACGTCGTCAGAAACTCTGCTGCCTGGTTATTTTCGACAAATCCCAGACCCCACGCACCAATTCCGACAATGATGGCTAGCATCGCGGCAGACAGGGCTGCTTCCACTACTGCTTTGATGATTATTAAGGGCAGGAAGAGTAGTTTCAGGAACCCCCATAGCAAGATGGGCAGCGTCATCCAAAACGGGCGGGCACTGTCGAACGTAAGCATTCCAGACCTGGCAAAAGAACCCTTACCTTCATAGGGCCGGTTCACCACCCTTACATCAATAGCTTTCTTGGCAGCACCAGACGAAGTCCCCTTTCGTTTGCGCTTAGCAGGCTGCACACCTTTTGCCTTATCTTCTTGACTAATCATGAACCGTTAACCTTTCTTAAAGGACTACTATGGTAACAATCCTTCATTATTTGAGGGAATAGTAACATGAATTCGGAAACAGAACGTCAAAATTCGGCGATAATTCAAATGCTCGATGCCGAGCAAAATGTAATTCTTAAGATGCGCGACCTGCTGAAAAGCGGATGGCCTGAGTTTGATCAGGCGGTTGAGCTGATGCACAAGGCTACCGCATGCGGCAACGGCCGTGTGATTCAGACCGGCATGGGCAAAAGCGGTCACGTCGCCAAGAAGGTCACTGCCACAATGGCGTCCTTGGGCACACCGTCTCATTTCGTTCATCCGGCTGAAGCATCCCACGGGGATCTGGGCATGCTCACAAAAAATGACGTTCTTGTCTGCTATTCCAACAGCGGTAACACATCTGAGCTAGCTGCTATCCTGCAATACGCAGAGCAAATTCAGGTACCGATCATCGGTATCACCATGGGTGTTGAATCCACTCTTGCGAAAGCCGCAACTGTTCCACTGATCATCCCTAAGATGCCCGAAGGTTGCGCTCTGGGGCTCGCTCCGACAACATCGACAACGGCGCAAATGGCTCTTGGCGATGCACTCTCCGTAGGTCTCAGCTGCAAACTTGAATTCGGCCGCGATAACTTCAACACACTGCACCCGGGTGGCTCTCTTGGAACCAGTACGACTAAGGTAGCTGAGCGCATGATGAGCGGTGGTGATATGCCTCTCATTCAACCTGAAACCGACTCTCAAGAAATTTGCTGGATGATGGCCAAGGTCCAAACTTCGATTGCAGGTGTGATCGATGAAGCTGGCAATCTGATTGGTATCGTACATGCCAAAGATGCATCGCCCGCGCAGCTGAAGTCGGCCCATGATCTGATGCGTACAGTAGAGCCGGTTGTATCCCCTGAAGATACTGTCGCCACTGCCGTAAACCGCATGCAGAACAAGGCTGTCACGGCGATCTTCGTTGTTGATGGGAAGCGTCCCGTCGGAGTCTTCCGGACCTGATCGATGAAAAAACTTCTAATCATACCGGTCGGTCTTCTGGTGGCAGGGTGTGCAAGCACCCCGCCACAGTATGAAGATACCTTCATCCCGGCGCCAACTGATTTCCGCATCGAGCAAACCCCGGAGCCTGTCGAAGAAGAAATTCCCGAACCTAAGGGTGAAGATGAGTTCGTCTCGGCAAACGGAGAAGTCTGTTCAGTAACCTCATCTGGTACCGGAACTAAGGCAATCTGCAAATCCGGAGATAGCCTGACTGAAGTTCAGGACATCATCTCCGGGTCAATCTGACCAAAAGGTTTTTATGAATATTATCATGAAAGTATTCCTCATCACGATGGGTGTCATCTTCATGTCTGTCAAAGGCGTGTTTGCCAACCCTGTTGAAGAGCAAGTTATTGCGCCCTTTGGCGCTTCGATATTCGAGGCTCCCTCATCCTCGAACGCGGCCGCCATAACTGATCCGTATCGCCAGATCGGTTATGGCGACCGCCTCCTAGTTCGCATGTGGGGTGGCACAGAATATGAGCAGATCCTGATGGTAGATGCTGAAGGCCGCATCTTCATCCCTCAGGTGGGACCGGTCCTCGTGGCCGGTAAACCCCTTTCTGATGCCCAGCAATCCATCAAGTCTGCGGTTGGCAAGATCTACAAAGACAATGTTTCCGTCCACGCTACTCTTGCTGAGATCAACCCTATCAGCGTGTTCGTAACCGGTAACGTCGTGTTCCCAGGTCGTTATGAAGGCAGCCAGTCTGATACTATTCTGGATTACATTGTGCGTGCTGGCGGTATTCGCCCGCTCTCTGGTAGCTACCGCGATATCAAGATCAAGCGAGCCACCTATGTCGAAGCCGAGTACGATTTTTACGACTTCATCTTGAATGGTGACATGCTCGAGTATGACTTCCGGCATGGCGACACCATCGTAGTGGGTGACAAAGATTTCTCTGTTTCAGTCTCCGGTGGTGCACAAAACGATAATATCTTCGAATTCCTGTCTGATGATATTGATGGTGCGGATATCCTTGACAGGGCCCGCCCAGACAATGGGATCTCCCACGCTATGGTTACACGCACCACAGGCGTAAACGATAAGGATATCTATCTCACACTGGAGGATTTTGCGTCCTTTGACATGGCTGATGGAGACCTCGTCACATTCCGTAGAGATACCGTATCGGACACAATTTCGGTTCGCATCGATGGTGAAGTCGCTGGTCAGAAAACCTATTCCTTGAAGAAGGGTGCAAGCCTCAAGCAGCTACTGTCTTTTGTTGCTGTGGACGCGAAGATCGTGAACCTGAAAGCTGTACACATTGAGCGTCCGTCAGTTGCCATTGAACAGAAGAAAGCCTTGGAGCAAAACCTGATGCGGCTTCAGCAAGCAGCCCTGACACAGCGTAGTGCTAGCGGCAGCCAAGCCCAGATCCGCGCAGCTGAAGCCGATATGATCACGGCTTTTACGCAATCTGCTCGGGAAGCTGAGTTTTCGGGTAAGGTGACTATTAGCCGCCACGGCGAAGTATCAGACATCGTTCTTCAAGACGGAGATACGATCATCGTTCCGCGCAAGAGTGATGTGGTGCTCGTAAGTGGTGAAGTTTTGATGACCAACGCGATCCTATATGAGCCTGGCCTGCGCGTGAAAGATTACGTCGCTATGTCAGGGGGTCTAACGAACAACAGTGACCCTGATCGCTTTGTGATCAACCATCAGGACGGCAGCTCCTCGATTGCAAGTGCGGACACCAAGGTGAAGAATGGGGATCAGATCCTCGCTATGCCGAAAGTAGACAACAAGAACCTGGCGCTAGCGAAAGACGTTGTTGGGATCATGTATCAGATCGCCATGGGCACTCGCGCCATCGTATCGCCGTAAGGATCAAAGATGTCTATCACAGCAGCTATTGAGACACGTCGACGCGTGATCGGAGCCCTTCTGTCCAGGGAAGCAAAGAAGCGGTTTGGGGGTAACTATGTCGGCCTCCTCACCGCGTTCTTTGAGCCCCTGGTGCAGGTCGCCTTCTTCGGACTGATCTTCTATGCAACCGACCGTCAGGGCCCGCATGGGGCCTCTGTGTTTCCGTTCATGTTGACCGGTGTTCTGCCATTTCACCTGTTTTCCAAAATTATGACAATGGGCATGAGTGCAATCGATGCCAACAAGACCCTTTTATCTTACCCGGTTTTGAAGCCAGTCGATACGGTCATCGCCCGCGCTATTCTAGAATCTCTTATTTACATCATGTCCTTCATCAGCTTGATGGTAATCTGCCTGTATCTGGAACTGATCCCCGAGATCGCACGGTTTGAATACCTATTCTTTGCTATGCTGTTCGCTACATGCATAGGCCTTGGAATGGGCATACTATCTGCTGCCGTACTTTCTCTATCAGCTTCGGTGAAAAGATTTGTTCCTGTTGTCAATCGCGTCCTGTTCTTGACCTCTGGCGTCTTCTTTTCAGCAAGCATGATACCTCAGTTCGCGCGGGAGTATTTCTTGTGGAACCCGATGCTCAATATCACCGAAATGGCGAGATACGGCACCTTCCAGAACTACCCACCCAACTATTTTAACGTTCCTTTTATTCTTGCTGTGGTAGTGATCTCCATCACCGCAGGTTTGGTTGTTCTTCACTATGCAGAGTCCAATCCTAAAGCCAGAATACGAGGATCTTAATGCTCCGTTTCGAGCACGTCACAAAGTTCTATAAAACCCCTAAAGGCAAGAAGGTCATCCTTGATGATCTGACCCTAAACGTACGCGCTGAAAAGGGCTTAGCCATTCTAGGCATGAACGGGGCAGGGAAGTCCACAATGGTACGGATGATCTCCGGTACAGAACTGCCTACCAGTGGCAAGATCCACAAGGAAGGTCGGGTTTCCTGGCCCATGGGACTATCAGGATCCTTCCAGCCCAGCATGACAGGACGAGACAACGTACTCTTTGTTGCGCGCATTTATGGCCAGAATGAGCAAAAAATCATTTCAGAGGTCGAGGGTTTTGCAGAACTTGGCGACTACATGGATATGCCAGTGGGGACTTACTCCAATGGTATGAAAAGTCGTCTGGCCTTCGGCCTGAGCTTGGCTGTCTCATTCGACATCTACCTGATTGACGAGATCATATCGGTAGGGGACCGCCTCTTCAAAGAGAAGAGCAGGGAGATGCTTCAGGATAAGGTGAAGGGATCGAAAGTGGTCCTGATTTCACACCATGAAGAGACAGTGCGAGAGTTCTGCGATAAGTGCGCAATTCTGAGAGGCGGTACACTCCAAGTGTACGAGGACGTCAACGAAGCCTTCACGGCGTTCAACAGTATTTCTGAAAGATAATATTATGCAAAAGCTAGTCAAATTCTCCAAAAAATATTCCTTCACCGCTCTCTTCATCGCAATGGTGTCAGTTTGCGCCTTCTACCTTTTTGTCATGGCAGCCGACCGTTTCATTTCTGAATCCAGGTTCACCATAAAATCGCAATCTGAAGGCGCCGCATCGGGCCTAGATCTTGGCATTCTGGGCGGTACCAGCGCTTCCAAACAGGACCAGCTCGTCATCAGAGATTATCTGAAATCGCATGACATGATGGTGAAGGTCGTAGAAGAGTTTGGTCTGGATATCCTTTCTGCCCCTTCTAAAGACATCCTGTGGCACATCAACGCAGACACTGAGATCAAGAGACTGCTGGCGCATTATAGAGCGCTAGTGGACTTCACCTATGATGAGGAAGCATCAGTTTCTACACTGATCACCCAAGGCTTTGATCCTGAAACATCGCGCAAACTTAACAACTATCTGCTTGATGCTGCGGAGAACTATATCAACGAGTTTACCAAGAAGACCTCCGCGAGCTTCATTACCTATGCTCAGCAAGACGTCGATGAGGCATACCAAGAAGTAACAGAAGTCATGAACCGCATTCGTGACGCTCAAGAGAAGAACGCGATGGTCGACCCTGAGAACGACATCAAGGTGGTGACCAGTTCTATCTCCGCTCTGGAAAATCAACTGATCGAAGAAAAATCAGTACTGTCGAGCCTACTTACCACCTTCCAAGAAGGTACGCACAAGGTCCAGGCCCAGCGCAAGGTTATCCAGAATATCGAGACCCAATTGAGCGAAACAAGATCCCGCATGGCAGGCAGTGGCCCTGAAAACACCGATCTGGCAGCCGCGAGCGTCAACTTCAGTCGACTGAACAGCGAGCTTGAGTTTGCTCAAGGAAAATACGCGTCCTCTATGAAGACACTGGAAGCCGCCAAGGTTCAGGCTATGCACTCCCGCAAGCACCTGATGATCATCGATCACCCGGATGTCCCTGACTATGCCGAGTACCCGAAGCGCTTGATAGCACTAGCCTTCTGCATTGTTGTTATCCTTGTATTCATGGTTCTTGCGAAATCAGCCATGCGCATCCTCAAGGATTACTAGCGCTAATTTTAACTTTTACTTGCCTATTCATGCGGTCATAGCTATGGTGCCCTCACATTATTTTTTTGAGGATACCCCAACTATGACCGCACCTAAGATCGTGCATATCGGCGAAATCGCCGTGAGCAACAATCTCCCCTTCGCCCTGATAGCCGGACCATGTCAAATTGAGAGTGAAGCTCACTCCTTGGAAACCGCTGAGCAGATCAATGAAATCTGTGTACGCCTGGGCATTCCGTTCATCTTCAAATCGTCCTTCGACAAGGCAAACCGCTCGTCCATCTCGACGATGCGTGGTGTAGGCATGGAAAAGGGTCTGGCCATTCTTGAGGCCGTCAAAAACAAGCTTGATATTCCAGTTCTGACCGATGTCCACGATGCTTATCAGTGCGATGAAGTCGGCGCCGTTGTTGATGTCCTGCAAATCCCAGCCTTTCTGTCGCGACAAACAGACCTGCTCGTTGCGGCTGGCAAAACCGGCAAAGCAGTCAACGTGAAAAAGGGGCAGTGGATGGCACCTTGGGACATGAAAAACGTTGCTGATAAACTGGCTTCCACAGGGAACACCAACATCATGCTCTGCGACCGTGGCACAAGCTTCGGCTATAACGCACTGGTATCCGACTTCCGTGGTCTGCCTGTGATGGCGGAGACCGGATATCCTGTCGTGTTCGATGCAACCCATTCGGTACAGCAGCCTGGTGGCAACGGCGCAACCTCTGGCGGTCAGCGTGAATTTGTTCCGGTCCTGGCACGTGCCGCCACTGCTGTTGGCGTTGGCGCTCTGTTCATCGAAGCACACGAAGACCCCGACAATGCCCCCTCTGATGGCCCCAACATGGTGCCGCTGAATGAGCTTGAGGCCCTGTTGAGCAACCTTCAGTCCATCGACAACGTCGTAAAATCCTAAAGCGTAAGGGATCGCTATCTATGTCAAAAATTCATATCTCTAGCGACTTCCTTATGACACAGGAGAGCGAACAGCTTTCCAACCTAAGGTGGGTAACTGACCTACTAAACAGACCAGTAGAGGAGGGGGCAGGCGTAAAACCTACTCCCTTCATTGGTCACGATACGGCAAGCAACAGCTTCAATCGCCTTGAGTTCTTTCAACTCAGTGACCTGTCTCTTGATATGCAGGCTACCCATACTTGGTTTGATCCCGCGAAAATCACAGAAGCATCCAAGAAATTTCTCTCCAACTTCATCTCTTCCGAGGACCTTGTCATCGGCTACGAGCTGTCGAAGCAGACACGCTTCATCCTCGATAGCATGGGGATCACCTATATCGACCTGTGGCTTCACCCGGTGCGCTTCATGGACGACATTATGTTCGCCATGGGCTCCAATAATTCTAACCTTGGGGCTTCCCTGGCACAGGGGGAAATCAATTCCCGAACCATGCAGCTCTATGCAGATCGCCTCAAAATTCAGTCCTACAAAGGCTGGGAACGCAAAGATCCGATTATCGTTGATAACTCTGCGCTTTTTGTCGGGCAGACCTTGAACGACAAGTCCGTCCTCAAAGATGGCCGCTTCCATAGCGTTCTAGATTTCCGTGCAGAGATGACCAAACTCTCAGAGAGCCATAATCACGTCTATTACTCTCGTCATCCTTTCTTGAAATCCGGTGACGAGGCTGAGTTAGAATTTGTTCTCGGACTGCCAAACACATCTATCACATCGCTGCCTTCCTATAAGCTCATCTGTCATCCCCGCATCAACTGCGTGGCAGGCCTCTCTTCCTCTGTCCTGACAGAAGCCAAGCTGATGGACAAAGAGACCCTACAGTTAATGCAGAGCCCCTACACCCTTAAAGCTCTTCAAGGGTCGCCTGACGCCTATGCTACGCGCATGCATGAGGTCATCGACCCAAGCTTCTGGAACACCATCCTCAGTACGCTCTCTGGACACCCATTCTTCACACAGTCTCGATCTCCAGAGAGCGTCTCCTTCATCGACGGAAAAGATAAGCTGCGCGATATGCTCGGCTTCTATTGGGGCTATGGCGACATCGATAAGACCGAAAATATGAGAGTGGCCAAAATCAAAAGCGCGGCTGCTGCCAAACCTGCATCCGGTACGATTTCTTCTCGTCAGTCCTCGGCAAACATCACCGCGATCAAGCGCAAGATCGAAAATGCGGACGTCGTTGCCTTTGACATCTTCGACACCCTGGTAGAGCGGACCATCAACTCTCCTAATGATCTATTCGGCCTGATCGCGCCCTCCACAGACAAGGTTGTTGCCAACCTGTCCTCATATTTTACAGACCTGCGTAAACGTGCGCGAAAGCTGGCTGAAAACGCAGCTTTCGGTGAAGAGGTTTTGCTAAAGGATCGCTATAAAGCCATTGCCGACAAGGCCAGCTTAAACGCGGAGCAAGAGACCGCGCTTTATAATCTGGAAGTAGCTGCTGAAGAACAGGTCCTTCGCCCTCGCTGGGTTGGTAAGGAGCTTTATCAGTATGCTTGCCAAGCCGGTAAGCGCGTTATTCTTGTCTCGGACACCTTCTTCGAACCTGAAGTTATCCACAATATTCTCGAAAACTGTGGATACTCGGAGCATGCGAAATCCTACCTCTCCTCAGAGGCGGGGGCCCTTAAGGCGACCGGAAACCTGTTTGGCACGGTCATCAAGGAGGAGGGGGTGGATCCTTCTTCTATCCTTATGATTGGAGACAATGGCCATTCAGATGTTACTCAGGCTAAGGCCTTCGGCCTTGAGGCATGTCATATTCCTGACAAGGCACGTATCTCAACTGATGCAAGCCCAGCGCTGATGCGTGCCCTGCGTGACATTTCAGATGCACATACCAAGACCATTGCAACCGGACTTGTGTCACACAAGTACACGCAAGCCGCTATTCCAAACGATGCAGGCTTCACCAGAGGTGATGTCACCCAGCTTGGCTATGGCGTTTTGGGGCCGATGTTTGCAGGGTTCGGAAAATGGATTTTGGACAATGCCCGGGAACGAGAAATCACTGATATCTACTTCCTGGCCCGCGATGGGGCGATTGCAAAGAAGTGCTATGAAGCAATTGCTACGGACAATGCGCCTGCGCCACGTGCACACTACATCTACGCGTCTCGACGCTCCAGCCGGGTAGCAGCTCTCGAAACGGTATCAGACATCCTGAATATTCTGGAAACCAGCTTTTCTCCCACTCCCCTCAAAAGCATCATCGAGTCTCGTTTTGGCATCGATATTAGCTCAGTGAGCCCCGCAATCCTTCGTGATTTTGGCTTCCAGTCCACGCAGCAGATCGTGCAGCCAATCGACAATTACGAAGCACTCACTGGTTTGGTGTCCCACCCGGAGGTGGCTGCCCTGATCCTTGCAAATGCGAAGACCGAGCGCGAAGAACTGCTGGCATACTATGCGGAACACGACCTGCACGAGAGCCGCATCGGCAGAAAAATTGCTTTCGTCGATATCGGTCATTCCGGTACCATTCAACAAAGCCTGTGTAAGCTCCTGAAACTGGAAGAGACAACTGGACTCTACTTCGCCACCTTTGAGGGCATTAAGGAAAATCTGGGAAGCTCCACTGGCCTAGGATACTATGCTTCCAATATCTCATCTGAGGATCGCGCCCACCCATACAAGCGCAATCTCCTGATGTTCGAGACTGCATTCCTCAATGAAGATAGAAGCTTTGTTCGGATTAAAGAGGGCTCCCCGGTCTTTCTAGACTCCGCAGAGGACGAGACCCGATCAAACCTTAGCCGGGAGCTACATGCCTCCATTGCCGAGTTCTGTGAGGATCTGACCAGCATTCTTCGACACTTTGAAGTCGAGATCAAACTGACCCCGGAAGAAGCCACAGCTCCTTTTCTTGGGTACCTCTCTGAGCCATCGGTTCTGGATGCCTCTATCTTCAAAGGTATTGGTTTTGAAAATCAATACAGCGGTCGGTCAGCTTCTTGGATCATTCCTACAGACGCGAACCTCCCTGCGATCTGGAAAGCAGGCGCCGAAACGCTGCGCGGCCGTAAAGCAAAAATCCATAAAGGTACTGGAGGGAAGCGCAAAGGAGCCACCCTCATGCCTGAGCCTGATCACCTTACACATCGCCTCTTCAGCGCTGGTGTCGAAATTCTCCTATCCCAGGCAAAGCGACGCAAATTCCGCACGAAGAGAGATCGCTTCTTCAATGACAGCAAAAGCGCTGTCGTCCGCATGTTCGGCGCTGCTGTATATGGAGGACCGGACAATGCTTAAGGATCAAAGAGATTTCCTCGAAGAAGCCGGTGTAACTCTTGGCGCCGCCAATCACGAAATTCACTTTGGCGTAGGCAAGCATAGCCGCGTAGAGATGGAAGCGCCTTGCGAACTGAGGGCAGGGCGCTTCGATATCGAACGCATAGGAGCCTTCTCCTACCTTGGTGGTGGCAACACCATTGCGCGCAATATTGGTACCATCGGCCGTTTCTGTGCCATTGGTCCAAACCTCTTCGCTGGTCCTGTGGAGCACCGCACTGACACTATCGCTCCCCATCCAATCTTTGAGGGAAACTGGGGTGGGAAATGGAGTGCCGTTGATGAGTTCTACGCCCACAACCCAGATGTAATCTCCAAAGCTAGGTCTGAGTATGACCATACCTGCGGCCATGGCGTCTCAAAGATCCATATCGGCAACAACGTGTGGATCGGGGAAGGTGTCTTTATCAAGAAGGGCGTCACTATCGGGGATGGTGCCATCATTGCGGCGCGAAGCGTTATTGTGAAAGATGTCGCCCCCTTCACCGTCGTCGGAGGAAACCCTTCATCGGTGATACGAAAACGATATCCTGATCATATTATTAGATATTTCTTGGATCTTTGCTGGTGGAATTACGGCCTGAAAGCTCTTCATGGCGTTGATTTTAATTCTGCTGAAAGTGCAATCTGCGACATTGCTAACAACATTAATCGTCTAAACTTGAAACCTATAAATTTTCCACGCGTCGCCGTGAACGAAGATCATAGCTGCGAATACCTAGCATAAGTCATATGAACACATTTATTTCCAAAAGCGAACTTTCAGAAAAGCATAATTATGCTCTAGGCATCACTCCTTGGAAGCGTGAAAATTTCGCATATTTCACCGGCAAGGATAACTGCACATTCATCGCTTTGCGTGAATACGAAAGGGCCGTTGACCTTGCTGAGAGAAACAAGGGTCGCGTTATCTGCTGGTCTTCCTCAGTGCCTTCTGGCTTGATGCACTATGCCCAACACGTTGGCGTCGAGCTATTCCTCGTAGAAGATGGCTTTGTTCGTTCCTCTGGTCTGGGCATCAAGCTAAACATGCCTGCTTCCCTTTGCTTTTCTCGGGCGGGTATCCACTATGATGCGACAAAACCATGTGAGCTAGAGACTTACCTCAACACCCATGAGTTTACGCTGGAAGAAGAGCGGGCTGGCAACGATCTGATCGAATTCATGATGGCTCGCCGGATCAGCAAGTACAATATCAAGGGATCTAAACCCTCTTGGCCTACTGATCGAGATGGCAAACGCATTCTCGTGGTGGGTCAGGTCGAAGATGACGCTTCGATCAAATTCGGTTCTCCCATGATCAATACAAATGCCGATCTCATGATACGGTCGCGTAGAGATAACCCCGAAGCCTCAATTGTTTACCGGCCACATCCAGACGTCAGCGCAGGTCTCCGCCTTGGAAAACTCAAGGACCCAGAAGCGATTGCCTCCGCTGACCTAATTTCCAAGTCAGGCGACATCTTCGATCTTATTGAGATGGCCGATGAGGTTCATGTCATGTCCTCACAGACTGGCCTTGAAGCTCTAATGATGGGCAAGAAGGTCGTTTGCTATGGTCAGCCCTTCTACAGCGGGTGGGGCCTCACAGTAGACGTATTCCCTCAGGAGCGCAGGACAGCCTTCGTCACAATAGGTGAACTGATCAGCGCCGCTTTCGTGGACTACCCTGTCTACATCGACCCCTGGAATGGCACAGAAAGTGACGCTTTCAACACGGTAAAACTGATCGCCAATTCTAAAACATGGCCGCGTGCACCTCGCAGCTACATCACCGCAGTTTGGTTCAAAAGAAAGCTTTTGGCTGCCAAAAGATTGAAGAAGAAAATTAATGACCAAGCGTAATTTCCTTATGCTCCAAGGTCCTATTGGACCATTCTTTAAGCAGCTTGCAGAACACCTGACCGAGCGCGGAAACTCCGTGACGAAGGTCAACTTCTGGGGTGGTGATGAGACCTACTTCCCGACCGGCATTCGGTTTCGCGGGACCATCTCTGATTGGCCTAATTTTGTTCTCAGAACATGTCACTCCAAAGACATCACGGACATCGTACTTTTTGGGGATCGCAGGTCTTATCATGAAGTGGCTATCGAAATTCTTTCCGAGGCAAACCCAGAGATGCGTATTTGGGTCTTTGAGGAAGGCTATTTCCGGCCCAACTGGATCACTCTGGATCAATACGGTGTCAACGCACGCAGCGCCTTGCCTAGAACTGGACGCAGCTTAGAGCAGACAATCAACGACCTTGATGAACTCACCACCCCAGGATCAGAAACGATTAAACCTTGGGTTCGTGAATTCATGCCGACTGCTGTGCGATACTATGGCTACGGATACCTGCGCAGCGATGACTTCGGGCCCTACAAATATCATCGCCTGGAGAACCCTGCTGTGGAAGCTCTAGGGTGGGTGTCGTCTGCAATTAAAAGACTAATAGGTCTCAATGATGTTTCTGAGATGGAGCGTTTTCGTACGCGTACCGCAGACAGCCATTTTGTTTGTGCTCTTCAGCTTGAAGGTGACTTCCAGATCCGCAAGTATAGCCCCTACAAGTCCAACCAAGAACTCATCGAGAGCGTTCTGAAATCATTCACAAAGAGTGGTGGTGACCGCTTCTTGGTCATCAAGGTTCATCCGTATGATTACAAGTGGGACAAGTGGCGTGCAATCGCACACAAAAAGGCAGAAGAACTCGGCATAGCGGATCGGGTAGCTGTACTGCACAAAAGTGGCGCCAGTGAACTTCTTGACGATTGCTCAGGCTTTGTGACGGTAAACAGTACCTATGCACTTACAGCCCTTGAAAAGGGTGTTCCCGTAAAAGCTCTGGGAAATGCCTTCTGGAATTTTTCCCCGATCACCAACAGTGTTGATTTGGACCGTTTCTGGCATAATCCGGTTCAGCCAAAGATGAGCCTTTTCTCGGCTTTCAAACAACTTGTCATGTCTGAAACTCAGATCAATGGTGGCTTCTACTCTAAACAGGGCAGGGATCTTTGCCTGGAAACTGTAGCATCCGTACTTTCGACTAAAGAGCAGGACACTGAGCTTCTTTCTCGGGAACCCCTTCAAAGACTGCGCGAAACACGCAAAAACAAGCTTACAAAAGTACAATCCTTGATGCCCCCACCAAAAAAGTTGGATATTCTTGCGTAATCTTGTTGACAAGACTTTATGCTTGAGGCATAATGTTTACAAGTCAAGAGGAGACACACAATGCTGAACGCCATCGCAACCAAGAACGACACTACTAAAATCTCGAAGATCGTCACCGAGAAGGTGAAGCTGTCGGTTCCGCAGCGTGCGCTGGTCGAAGCTATCCGTACCGCTGGTGGTTCGCTTGCAGGTGCTGATCTGGAAGCAACCGGCGACACCCGCACTCTGAATGCCCTGCTTCAGAAAGGTGTCGTCACCAAAGAAGGTCGTGGCAAGCAGGCTGTTTGGACCCTGACCAACGTCACCATCGAAACTGAAGAGCTGAACGAAAACCCACTGGCTTCCTGCGAGAACTTCCGTGAAGCTTGTGATGACGTCCTCGGCTACGGCTACCAGTCGAAGCTGGCCCGCACCCTGGGCGTTAACAAAGCCACCGTTGGCAAGTGGATGCAGGGTCTCCTGCCGGTCCCGACATACGCGATTGCCTTCATCGCTTCGCTTCAGCACATGCAGGAAGCTGGCCTGGCACTGCCGGACTTCATCCAGTAATCAAACTGAGATCTTCACGAAGGATTAACGGGCACCTACCAAATCAAACTTAACTGTTTGCCAAAAGGTGCCCGTATGACTTCGAAAAAACTAATCCTAGCGACCGTATCTTGCATTGCAGCCCTTAGCGCCTGCGCCCGAGACTACCCCAGTCCAACGATCCCAAAATCTGTTGAAGTCATGAAAGATGCTGCCGAGGCATCTGCTAAAACTCACGCAAATTTGGGCGATGTAAAAACTGACAAACTCTCTGATAAAGACTTCCACAGCTTCCTTAGAGAGCACAGAAAAGCCCTGTATTTTGATAGCGGCAAGTCTGACTTATCCAGAGATCACAAAGAAGTCTTGGATGCCCTTGTAGACCGCTCAGAGCGCTATAATGACTACAATATCCTCATCGTTGCCCATGCCGACAGTGTTGGTGACGAAGACAAAAACATGACCCTTTCTGAAGAACGCTTCCTTGCAGTAACCGATTACCTCCGCAAACGATCAGTGGCTCCAAGCAATATCGTTACACGAGTGCGTGGGGAGCATGATCCTGCCGTTGTAGGCGACTCTGATTATCGCCATGCAAGAAACCGTCGTGTCGAGGTGTATCTGGTCCTAGACCGATCTGAATACAGCCCAGGCTTCAAAGTCACGCCCCCCTAATAAGGTCGATCAGGGAAGCTAGTTTACCTTGATCGAGTCTTCTTCCAGAAAAGACATGATGGCCTCAACGCTCAGAACAAGCATGAGGCCATCATCCGTTTTATGAACTCCATCTGCCAAAGCTTTCCACCCTTTATCCATCGTTCTGGGTGGATCCTCGTAGGTATCCATACTGTAATCTAGGACCTCTGATACCTCATCCACCATGAGAGCATAGTCTTCACCACTGTACTCCACCACAATGTTCAGCTTCCCCTGATCCTCACAGTAGCTCCCGAGATCCAGGATCTTCTTGGTATCAATTACCGTAACTATACGACCCCTCAAATTCAGGACACCAAAGACTTCCTTGCGGGCCTGAGGGATACGCGTAATTTTCACGGCGGGGACGACATCCTTTACGTTGGCGACATGCAAAGCAAACTCATGCCCCTCTACAGAGAACAGTACATAGTCACTTCGATCTTTAGAGTAATCAGTCGCGATCATCCTCATATCCTTTCTTCATGAGTGCCTTACTAAGAAATTCGAAGATGCTTTCACGGTCATTCTTCGAAAGGTATTCATCAAAGCCTGCCTCGAGGCCCCGTTGGCGGTCTTTCTCAGTGCCATGCGACGAGATGGCCACGGCGTGAATATCCTTTGAGGGGCCTTCCGAACGGATATGCCTAATGAACTCTAGACCGGTCATCTTCGGCATTTCAATATCACTTACCAACACATCAAAACGATGATTGCTGCGCATCTTAGCGAGAGCATCTTCGGGGTCTTCAGCAACAACAACATCATAGCCACGTGAAGAAATCATCGAAGATAGGACGTTTCTGAAGAACTGACTGTCATCTACAATCAGAACCTTGATTTCACTCTCCGGCGGCTTTGCTTTGCTCGCTTTGGCATTGAACCAGCTTCCTAGTGCCTCATCCAGGAAGTAGCTCACATCTATGATTTCTGTCGGCTCACCATCTAGGACGGCGCTACCAATGATCCCAGGAACGGTGGACTCGATATCCAGGACGACATCGGTCTCTGCGATTTTGTGAATACAGTCTACGGCCAGACCCATCGAGCGATCTTGATCCGTAAATATGATAATCTTCTGCTCCTCACGCTCCCAATCGATATCCCACGACCCTGGGCAAACAACTGGCATGAGATAGTCACCATACTGGACTAAGTATCGGTTCCTGGTATCTCCTTGCTTGGTCTCTACCCGCTTTACCCTGCTGGTCTTTACCCTGTCGATCCGAGATACCACTGAAAGGTGAACGGCCTTTGCAGTCGTTCCTCCAGCTTGAAAGAGAACCATCTGCACAATATCGCTCTCCACTTCAGGAGTATCACTTCCGCCCAGCTCATCTTCAGAAACTTTAGGGGGAACACCAAAGGTCGAGAATAGTCCGTTGGGGTCCAAAATCATAATAACGGAACCATCACCCAGGATCGTGTTTCCTGAGTATATTGTAGTGTCGGCAAGGGCCCGGCTTAGCGGCTTGACCACGACTTCTTCAGTATCGAGTACGGAATCCACCATGACACCGAAGGTTTCACTACCGACTTGGCAAACCAGTATGGTGGTATCCTTAGTGCGCTCAATCCCCATGACTTCAGACATGCATATGATCGGACATGTCTGACCTCTAAGGCGTAGAAGTGGCGTGCCCTTAACCCAATCCACCGAGAACGCGCTGTTCTCAAAGTTCCGGTTCAGTATCTCAAGTACGTTGATCTGTGGCACCGCGAAGGTCTGATCTCCAACACCAACAACAAACGCGGATATGATCGCCAGTGTGAGAGGTATCTTGATCGAGAATGTTGTCCCTCTGCCTTCTTCGCTGTCGACGCTGATGGTTCCACCAATCTGTTCGATGTTGGTGCGCACCACATCCATTCCTACGCCACGCCCTGATATTGCTGATATCTTTTCGGCCGTAGAGAACCCTGGCTGGAAGATAAGGCTACGAATCCGGTTTGGCGTCATGCCATCCAGCTGCTCTTGAGAGACAAGGTTTTTCTCAAGAGCTTTTTTGGATACCTTATCAACGCTTATGCCGCGACCGTCATCAATGATCTGAAGGATGATGTGACCACCCTCATGGAAGGCCTTCAAAGTAATGCGACCAGTATCACCCTTGCCTGCCGCCAGGCGCTCCTCAGGCCCTTCCAGGGCGTGATCAGCGCAGTTCCTGACCATATGGGACAGAGGATCTCTAATAAGCTCTAGTACCTGACGGTCGATCTCAGTGTCCTCACCCTCCATAACGACTTCGATCTTTTTATCGAGGTTTTGGGCAAGATCTCTGATAATGCGCGGATATGCTGTCCAAGCTCCCTTAATGGGCTGCATACGTGTCTTCATTACACTCTCTTGCAGCTCTGAAGCGACGTGAGAAAGGTTCTGAACCGGGGCAGTGAGGTCCGTATTTGCGAGATCTCGTGATATCTGCTGAATTTGATTGCGAGAAAGAACAAGCTCACCCACCAAATCCAAAAGATGATCCAGCAAAGAAACGTTGATGCGAACAGACTGCTGAGGCTGAGGTCCTTTTGACCCACCAGCTGCGGGCTCTTCAGGCTTGTCCCCTTTGATTTTGGCTGGCGGTGCCTCTGGTTCCACCTCATCCTTAACTACTGGCTTGTCTGGCACCTTAGGGTCTAAGGCTTCCACTTCATCAACCTCGAAAGCTGACGCAGTACCCTCCATCTGTTTTCGAGCATCCTCTGCGGCGCCTTTCAAAAGGTCCAACAGGATATCATCAGACTCCTTTGGCTCCTTACCGTTATTCTCATAGAGCTTAGAGATAATCTCTTTAATGGTGTCTATCGCAGCAAGAATAATGGTCACAGCATCGGACGTCACCTCAGCGCCATTACGAAACTCGTCTAGAAGCGTTTCGGTTGAGTGAGCGATCACCCCTAGCCGATGAAGATCCAAGAATCCACTTGTCCCCTTGATCGTATGCATCACCCTAAAAATGTTATCGATCAAGGATGGGTTATTGGGGTTTGTCTCAAGCTCAACAAGCTGAGCATCAAGATTCAGCAAGCTCTCGCTGGTCTCGCTAAGAAACTGTTCTAGAAGATCATCATCCATGGGGAATCCCTAAAATACCTTTTGACCAATAAGTATGATCAGAAGATATACGTAGGGTTTCCAAGTCTCACGCCGTCGATCTGCTCTAGGACGCGCATGTCATAAAAAGGAGGCACCCGGTCTTCCCTTTTACCACAGACAACCCAAACACCAACGGTCACATCCGGAATGGTTATCGTTGTGAGTTTGGCCTTCACTGGATCAGCGACGAGATCTGAGATTTGTGCCAGAACCCCGTCCGTTGGATTAATGTGATCAGGCACCCAAAAATAGGCATCCTGACCCACCTTCGCGACCGCAACACGGCCACAGAAGCCCGGGAAATCTGTCAACCTAAATGCGTTTCCATCATATGGATATGCTTGGAACTGAACTTCAGGGCCGCCTTCTTCCTCAGCCAATTCAAGAGCATAAGAACTATCGTCCAAGAATCCGTTGATCGTTTTTCCGAAGCCTCCAACATAGAACTTCGCATAGTCTGGTTTGTCATATACCACGTGGTTTGCCGTGGAGTAGACCTCATCTTCCTTAGGTTCCGCTACAGCATCCGCTATCTCTAAATCGGAAAGAACCTCTTCGTCCTTTTCCATAATGAATGATGGTGCGCTCGGTTCTTCTTTCGCGGCCGCGACCTTAGATGCCAGCATATCCTGGACAACCGGCCCATCATCCTTTGGGGCCTTCAGCCTTTTAGGTTTGTCCACCTGTACGCGCGGTTGATCCGTAGGGAAAGTTGAGGATTTGGCTATGGATGAGATATCGACAGGATCAGTCTCAGGAGACAATACCTCTGCAAGGTCTGAAGCACTCTCTTCATTCACTACATCTGCGCTGCCCGACACCCCAGAGTTCATCGCGATAAAGCCAACGACGCCCACTGTTACAATAAGATTAGCGCCCGCGAAGAACGTCAGTTTTGACTTCGTATCCATTACCAGTAACCCATTTTTTTCAAATCATACCACGAGGTCATTATAATAGGTTTAATCGGTCGACCCGCAGTGACCCACAACGAAATGGATGAAATCAACCATAGTGTCATACCATTCGAAAAGATGATCTTCGAAGTAATCAGCAGTAACACCACCGAGAGGTATTCTAAACTCATAATACAAACGGCCATCTTCGAAGAAAGATCGACCACTGATATGCTCAATATTCCACTGGTTAGAGGCTTCCAGAACAGTAGCGGGAGGAGTCTCTTCAGGAGCTGCCAGAACAAGACGGAAAATTATGGTTTCTCCTTCCTGTTCGACGGACTCTACTGGGGATCCATCCTTCTGGAGCAACATCGCTGAAAAATTCACGCCATCAATACTACACTCAGCGATAGGGAACCCTTCAGGAAGAAGCATATAGGTAACCTCGCTCCCAGAAGCTGATAGCAGATCATGGATCATTTCGAATGTCACAGATTGAAGTATAGTAACCTTGCTGCTCACTCGGTCGAAGAAAACTCCTTTACCGGGCCCCTGGCTTTCATCAGACATATTTTACTCCTGTAGTTTTCTCCATCTTACATGAGAACGGTTAAATAAATTGTAGCTACCTCCACGTCCGTGGACCTAAAAATAAAGGTTAACCAAAAATAAAAGACCTCCGACAATCTGTGATCAAAGAACGATGGGAGACAGCTTTGGCATATTCAGGACGTCATCTAATAAGACTGCTAAAGTCTCTTCAAATAAAGCGTGTGGTGATGCGATACTCAGGAGAGGAGGGCAGGGCGACAGTCAATAACGTGAATTTTCTCTCGGCCCAGGGTTTCTTTTTGGGGTACCAGGATCTTATGACAACGCGGATGCCAGAAAACGAGTTCTATGCTATGGGCATGGAAGTATTGTCCCTTTGCAAACCAGATTGGGCAGATGACTGGGGAGGAAGGGGTGAGATTACATGGGATATTGGCAAGGGACTTCAAGTTGACCACCGGGATCGCAGAGTAGAACAGGAGGTCCATACTTTTGAGATACCAGAACGAGACCTAAGAGTAACTATAGAGCAGGCGGATATTCCCGGAACAGAAATTTTCGGCATCTCTCTTATTCAATGCAAAGCAGTCTACGATGGTCCTGATGAGACCATCTTTGGAAGATATCATGCAGAAGACAGAGAAGGCATAGATCGTGTACTGTCTTCAAAGCTCACCTCATCCCTAGAAAAGATATTCTCCGCCACGTCGTCAATTTGCAATCAGTCTGCCCAAACGGGCTACCCAACAGAGGCCAAATTCTCATGGGTTCCGGGCGATAAAGTAACCATAGAGCAGATCCATGAGTTAGAGAAATTCGACCCAATGATATTTTTGAGATCAGAAGAAGAGCTATCAGGTCTACTCATAGCATAATATTTTTTGACGGTTTGATATAATCTAGTATACGACAACATATATATACTGGGACATCCGATAAACCACATCTTGTGTATCTTGAATAGACCTTTATGGTTATCCAAGGCCCACTTAAGAAGGTGATTGTCAGATGTCCCAGTTAAATATCGCTAGGTTCTTCACTTATCTAATCTGCGATAACGGCTACCTGTCACCCAAGGAGATCGGGAACGGGAACTATGCCTGCATCATGCCCCTGATGTTCACGCATGCCATCATCAAAGGCCGCATCGGCAATCTGAATTCCTACGAGGATCGTTGGTGCTACAGCTCACTGGAGAAGGCGCAGGAGGCACTGGATGCCTGGGATGGGGTAGGGGAGCCAGAGGGATGGCACAGACATCCTATGACCGGCCGCAGGCGAGAGGTGACTGAAGAAGGCCTGCTTGAGGAAACCATCAATCCATAATCAGAGCTGCCAGCAGCAGATTGCGGTTTTCATCCTGGATATCATCTACTGATAGATCACGAACTATGGAGCCACCATGCGCTACCTGACTTTTATAGAAGACAAGACCTACACCTCCGACAAGGGAGAGGATTGTACTCTAGACCAACATCTGGATGACCTCAGAAAATGGGGAGGAACCCCAGATTGTTTTGAGAGCCATGATAATCTTAATGCAGCCAAGTCTAGTGCGCGTGACGAGCCCTATGACTTGATGATCGTCGACACCCTGAATGAGCATCGCCCTGTTTACCGTCACCGTGCTGAACCGGAACCTCAGGCTCCATCACCGATGTAAGCAGAACAAGTAAATGGGACCAAGATTTCTCTCAGCCCCATCACTCTTTCTAGATACGTTTAGATCGCAGCGTTTGCCCGCACCTGATCAAAGGTCTGCAACCTGGTGATCATGCCGGTATCAAAGACATTAACCATGGCATCATATCCTTTGGGGATGTTTTCCATAGGACGAGTACACATGGCACCGTGGTCATTGCGAAGAACGCCCAGACGGCCTTTCTTCGAGGTCTTCGTTCCACCGGCAGTGATGGGATCTTTGAATACGTCATTCCAAACACCGTCGATCTCGACAGCCGAGAGCTTCTGAGCGTAACCAAACATATCCCGGTTCACCTTCTGAAGAAGGCCGCCCCCCATACCAAAAGCGATGTTACCAATGGCATATCCGCGCTCCATCATTGCATCCATGATTTCGATCATCTCTTTGATACCGATACCGTCGCCCTGGATGACGCGCACCTGGGGCGGCAGAATCTTGTAGCCGGTCTCAGTGTAAGTGTAGCCAAAGCTCTCCATTAGAGCTGCAATGGTATCCAAAACAATCTCAAGAGGATCACCGCTGTCAGGACGAACCACAAAGACACCATCACGACCGAGGATCTGTTCCCGGAACTGCTTGCCGTATCCGTTACGAACCAGGTCCATGTGATCATAGCTGTCGCTGACGTTCGCAAGTAAACCACTGGGATAGGCTTCAAGGACCTTGGCCACCATCTTACGCTCACCTTCACGACCAAGCTGAGTCATGATGGAGTGCTCCGAGGCAGGAATGCTAAAGCCAGCGGTATCGGCACCGTAGAAGTTGCGACCATAGATCAAGGCACTGGAGGTATCAGTGCCTCTGGCGTTCACAAGGTGCGCAAGAGCACCAATGCCTGCTGTCTCGAAGCTGGAAACGCCCCGGGCCCCGAAATCGTGAAACTTGAACTCCACGCCTTCAGTGTGACCATCGGTGATCAGCATCCGCTTTTTGATTTCTATTAGGCCGTAGCGCGAAATCGATGCGACAGTGCTAGGATACCAGACAGCACGAAGAAGGCGTGTCTCCAAAAAGCTCGATAGCCAGACCAAATCAGGATCATCCGTTTGGACCCGGACTTGAGGAACCGATACCGGAGCCACTGTGCCTTCTGGCAAAGCATCGATCCGAACCGGTGTGCGACCACCATAGGTATCGATGATCTTCTGGATGCCTTTTACGTTGATGTCGTAGCCGTACTTCAGAAGCTCCGGTGCGGCCACATTCAGTGCCGTCTGGGTCCAGATATTACCCTGAAGCTTGGCCAGCTCCATCTGAAGGCCGAAGAAAACGACCTCATCAATGTCACCGTAGGCTTTACGCGGCTCGATGTAGGCAAAGCTCTTGTCGACGCCTTCAGCGTACATCTTGTAGTGCGATAATTTATAGGAATCTGTATCGAATATCGGATTATCAATATCTATCGCGTTATCGAACAGTGCGGTTGGTTTAGTATGTAGCATTATAGACACCCCGTCTATTTGAGTTGAAAAGGTATCTCTGGACCCCCCAGAGAACCCGGTATTCGCCGCCGGGAAACCCCGACGACAGAATTCTTATGCGAACTCGGCCATCAAGACAGACGAGTAGGCGAATGGCACGTTTGGTACGAGCGCTTGAATGATGTCGAAGTGATCTTCGAACATGTTGTCAGGCGTCAGCTCCGAGATAGGCACCCAGAACGCGCGGGCAGCATCATCAGCGCCCTCAACATCGGCGACCTTCTTACCTTTGACCTTTTCCAAGTGATCTTGGTCTTCGAGATCGATCAGGAAGGCATCAGTACGAACCCAGCCACGCTCACTGCGCTCAGGATGATCGAAGGTACGACGGTCTCGGATACGGTTACGCAGGATGCGAGGCGGCACCTTGAGCCTTGTTTCTTCGCGAAGTTCCCGAATACATCCATCCTCAGCGGTTTCGTTCTGAAGGTGACCACCGGGCAGCGCAAAGTTTCCTTTGCCGGGATTATTCTTGCGCTCAACAAGAAGGATATGACCGCTTTGAATGACGACAGCATCTGCGCACTGGGCCGGAAAGTCATGCCCCCAAAGCTTTTTCACTTCCTCATACTTATCCCGATAGGACTTATTGTAGGCGCGCTCCGCCTTGATTGTCGCCACCGCCTCGGCATTCGCTGGGTTCTTAACCCAGTCGACCAGCTGACAAGTTTCGATCAAACCGAATTCGCGCATCAGATAGTCGCGGTCGATTTCTTCATCCGAGAAGAGAGCTTCACGAAGATCGGATGCATGCACCGAACCCAGGCCATTCACTTCAGCCTCAAGCGTTTTGATGGTCCAATCCGGAAACCACGAGGGATCCAGGAATTCGCCAGAATTGTCATCCTTCTGGTGGCCAACAAGGATTACCTCCACGTCGCCTGGCATGTAACCCATCTTGCGCAGCATGAGATTCACGGCCGTACGAACGTTGGTCCGCCATGCATCATCATCGTAAAGCGTGTCGATCAAAGGAAGAAACGAAACATCAGCGCTACTGATGTTTCCGGTCTTCATGATCATATTCTTTAAAAATTCTTTGCGCTCACGATAGAGCCATGGGTTCTTTTCCGAGCGCGGACGGAACGACGATCCCACCAAAGTGATGATCCGATCCGAAATCTTCGATGCTTCTTGGAAAAGTTTGCAGTGACCTTTTGTTGGTCCCTGAAATCGGCCGACAATAACGGCAATCTTAGTTTTAGTCATCTCGCGTCTCCCGCGTTGATTATGTGTTCAATCCCGAGACCCCCTCGAGACAGTTCATAGATAACTCCAGATACAGCGACCGTCAATAGACGATACTCTCAATCTTTAATGTTTCATTAATAATTAAGTATGGGATAAATTGATTTATTCTTGTAGGTAAAGTATTATACACCCGCCGACTAGGAGCATTTGTCATGTCTAAAAACACTCATACGGACCCCAAGTACCGATTTGATGCAGATACAGGTCAACTCTTCTTTGCAAGTGGACGTACTGAGATCATCGTAGGGGATATCGACCTTGCCATTGCTTGGACCACAGATCAGGATGGCAACGGGTGCCTTCATAAACATGGCAGCAAGGAAAACGTCGAGGCTCGAGCAGCTTTGATCCGAAGCATTGATGAGACTGTGAAAACGGTGGTTATCCCATGGGAAGCAATCAGTCACCCCGGGGCAGGGCCCAGCATCATTGAAGAGGTGAACCACTGCCTGTCCATTTCGGGACGTGTTTCACGGATCGAAGAATTTCTGTCTTATACTTCAGAGGAATACGATATCGAGGTATTTCCGCGCGACACACCACATAACCCCAATAGCATGAAACCATAATAAGCAAGATTATTCGTTAGTTAATCGAATATGAACCGACTATGCTGGAGATCCGCAGAGTGCGCTAGCAATATTCGGGGCATAAAAAACATTTGAATATTTTCATATAATGCATATGTAATATAATACACTTTTACTCGGTAAGTTATAAAAATGAAATTATCTAGAGTTCTTACGGCTTCTATTTTGAGCATAGGATTATCTGCTCAAGCCGCCTTATCCCTTTGTTCTGCGCCGCAGCTTGAGCGGCCTGACGATCTTATCATTCAACTCAGATCAGCAGTATCTGGGCAAACCTTCATAGGCTCAGGCTCCGCCATCGGCACCAACTCTGCAACCGCTAGATCGGAAGGGGCAATTTATTATGATGCAACAGCCCAGAGCTTAGTAACATGCGACGGCACTGACTGGGTTTCGGTCGGTGCCGGTACTGGAGGAGATAGCGGATCATGCGAAAATGTCGACTATAAGTACTATACTGTAACCAAAACGGGTCAGTGGGGAGACGGCGAGAGGGGCGATGGCGGTCAAACCTTTACCAATTATGCCAATATACCAGCCTCTGAGCAGGGGTCGTCTGAATTCACATTCTCACTTGATGTCAGTGGTTACGAGACCAACGGTTATTGCTATATAGATATTCAAACAGCTGGTGGATGGAAACGAATAGGGCAAACCTATTTCAAAAGAGAGACTGGCGGTAGAGGGGGTGAGCCTGGGGTTAATCACCCCGTACGTGGTGATATCAGAGTAGTTAAGAATTCTGATGATACCTACTCATGGTCGAGCGCCGGAAACTTTGACAATCTCAGAAGCCTCAATGGGCCAAACGGCGCATGGACTGGTGCTGTTAGAGTTACTCCAAGTACCAGCAATAGATGTGTGCTCAAAATTGAGAACGTTGAAAGAATGCCCGGCTGTCATTAAAATTAGCTCAGAATGTGAGAGAGAGATTTAATATACTCTCTGCGCCACGCTCGCAGAGAGTATATATCTAACCTAATGGTTAGAGAAGCTACTTACTAATTGTAGCAATATGGTTTCTAACTCTGCCTTGCAGTGTCCCGCCTTATATAATAATGACCGATAGACTTTGGAGGAGCAGGGATGCCAAAAAGCACTAAAGATCAAGTGATCGACCTACAGATCGAAAATTCTCACTTCGATGAAGTGATTGCGGAGGATTTCGTACGAAATGCAGTGGAGGGTAGCTGGACATCAGAAACCATCGATAACCGTGTGCTACCAATTTGGGATAACGACCAGGGTAGGGTGAACGCTACTACTGAGAAGGAAAAGATAGATGCCATCGTAGGGTATATCACGACTGAGATCGCGAAAAGTGTGGAACACGCACGATATCAGATCGAAGCGATCACAAGTAATTGGTCGGACGAGACGTTCATGAACTATGCCGAAGGACTCGAGCTAGATCTCGAAGACCCCAGCGATGAGGCGGCACCCCCTAAGCCCTGATATTACCAATGTTCGGAATTGAGCACGAGGTCCTTTTTATATTGTTCGCCATTGGCGTAACCGGCCTATGGGTATTCATAGGTATGCGGACAAGTTTTAATAAGGCAGTGCCGATTTTTTGACCTTGGTCTCTCTAGCTTGGCTGATTTGGTACAATCTTGCGACAGGGTTCGACAGTATAGGAGTTGCTATTATCGGCATTTTCGCAGTCTCCCCAGCCGTCGCAGGCTACCTTTTGGGCATCGCCGGACGCTTGATACAGGCACATAGAAAAGAAAACAACATAGATAGGTAAGTAAATCATGACAAAGGCCCCCGAAAATATAGATTTCACCATGGCACAGGAAATCCTTTTCTTTCTGGCCGATAGGGAAGACCACCGTGCCATGGTGGCGGTCGAAGAAGACGAGATCGTCAAAATCAGGGATCAGGAGGACGACCTCCGGGTAAGCTCTGAAATTCTGAAGGATTACGTGGAGGCCACGGTGCCCGAGGTGCACGTTTGCGAGGACTACACTAATATTGTGGGTCTTCAGATGATACATGATGCTCTCGACAAAGCACTTCCTTGGGCGAACGATCAAAGACGTCATCCAAAAGACTTGGAGCGCGGCCTCAGAACTAAGCTTCGGATCGAAAGGTCGATCAATAAGCTATCCGAGAACGCTCCAGCTTCGCCGACTATGCAGTGACCCTAGTTGGCGCAAAACGCTTATCTAGACGCTTGAAATTATGTAGAAAGCACCATTTCATTTGAGATGACTTTACATCTAGCGCACTTTGCATCCGGCCACAGCTCTATGGAAAGCCTCATGGCGGCGCAGTCTAGCGATGCCATAACCAGTCGTTTTCAGGCATCATCCATACCTCTGTATATGCGTAACCGCAGAACTCGTGCTGACGAGTTTACGGAGACAAGTTCTCTGTACTGGGTCATCCAAGGTACCTTCACATGTCGTCAGCGTATCCTAGGGTTCGAGGATGGCGTAGATGAGAACGGTCGAGCCTTCACCACGATGATGTTGGATCCCGAGTTGGTCCGCGTAGAGCACAGGCCACGCCGTAACTTTGGTGGCTGGAGATATCTGGACGACACGGAAGTGCCAAACGATCTGGATGACGACAGCGGCGCGGACGGAGAGATGCCAGCGAGCCTGAGGCAGGAGCTGAGAACTCTGGGGTTGTTATAGCTGCTATGACCGCTGTCTGAGATGCCAAAAGTACAAGGGTTCTATGCAAACCTAGGCATATCTAAAGTTAACATAACTAGCCTTATGAGATTTTTGATTTTGCGACGGGCAGCGCATCTAAGCCTTCATAAGCCCTCGCCCCAGGCTATGGCTGACAACGCAAGCATGGAGATCACGATGAACTTGGAAGTGCTACCGAACAAGAAGGAAGCCTTCGACCGCATCCTCGAAGCCGTCCATGGCAACGAAGATGCAGCTAGAGCTTTCGCACACAGCGTTCTTCAAGACTGGCCCGATGAAAGCTTGGAGTTTTGCACGCTTCTGGAGCTTCCGAACATAGCGCCCAGAGAAGACCGCATACCAATCGTCGCAGATAGCATCATGGAAAATCTGATGTATTCCTCTGAGAGCGCATTTAAGGAGCTTTACTCCCTTCACCTTAGCTGGACCCCCGAGGATGCTGCGAAGTACGCTAACGTAGCTGAGGCGACCTCTCAGCCATCCAATAAAATGTGACCATACCTTTCATGTTGATGTTCTCTTCTCTATGGTGCCCTGACCTACCGTGACCGTGAAGAGATACCCTATGTACGATGATCCCTTTGTTCGCCCCAAGTGGCTTCGCTGGCTCCCTGTTCTGATGATCCTCAGCCTTCTTACTGCTATGGGTAGTATCGGCCTCTTGATCACTTTCGATCTCTCAGGTTTCCTGCTGTATGTCGCCTCGGCTGGCACGCTATCTCCGTTCTTCGTCCTACTGGCGGTCGTTCCGGTACTGAATAATGAAATCAGACTTGTAGATTCCTTTAGAGATGGCCTCATCGGATCCAAGGGCTAGGCTACATCCACCTTCCCTGCGACAGAAACCGCTTCAGCCTCACTATCGCGTTCTGGCCCCCTCCAATCACATTCATCGCACATTACGTACCAGCCACGAGCTGGGTGGTGCTGCGACCAGAAGTTCTCTGTTTCACCGCAGCTTGGACATGGGAAGTCTATCTCAGCATGCTGTTTCGAAGCCTCAGTAGAAACCTCCGGTACCATCCCCTCCGACAGTTCACGAAGAGACTTACCGTAGCGCCAGGCGCGAACTTCGGTTGTCTTTATAGCTCTTTCCAAATCCATTAAATCAATCTCCGAAAATATGACTTCCACTATAGAATAGTCATGTTTCTACAATACATGTACAAAGTAGAAACTCGCACTGCTTAAGCGGCACGAGCGTTCCATAATTCATAAATCCACATCCGGAAAATAGCGTTATCGCAATCCAGGTCTGGGCGTATCGGCTATCCCCAAGTCTTCGAGCGCAGCCTCAAACATCACGTCACGAGACTCCACGCTGCTGTCTCTGATACCAGACCAGTCACCGGCCTCCTCTACCATCATCTGATAAAATGAGTGCCAGCTTGGGGCCCGCACTGAATTTTACGGTGGCATCATCGAGTCCTGCCAGCGTCAGATCGGCGCTCAATTTCGATGTCAGTCCATGTATTCTTTTCAACCAAAAAACTGATAACTTTCTTCTCAAGATCGGTGTTCAACTGATCCTCAATCGCTTTAAATGCTTCGCTCATCTTTAGACCCCTAAAATTCCTATGACGCTATCCTATTGGATTAGGTATTCAACATCCAGAGAACCTCAACCTTATTTGCGAGAACTTATCTAAATACCAATAGCAATCAATACTCGCACAGAGGTGAAATCAGATGCCCCCATGGACTGCATACCACGGCATAAGCATGTCGGATCTAGCAAAGATAGATGAGTTCACCTTTGAGGGCCCTGACAAGCGCCCTGAGGGCATACACGTAGGTTCCCGGGCCCAAGCACACATGAGAGCAAGCAAAGGCGTTCTGCTCAAGCTTACGGTCCATGCAGATCAATTTTCAAAGCCTGTCATAACCAGGGTCAAGGATCGACCAGGGAACTGGAAGAAAACCGTACAGTCAGCCGCACGCAAGGGACTATCTGCATTGATCTACCTCAATAGATGGGAAGGCATGCCCATCGAGCGTCTTGAGGAAATCCTGGAGCGGTTTTCGAATGATCGGTTTGACCGCATGAGCGACGCTCAGGTTCGCAAGCTCGCCCCAGAGATGGAGGACAGCTGGATCATATTGGATCCTAGTGTCATCAGTATTGATAGGGTTTTAATTAGGTCAGCAGAGGAGATCGAAATGCTTCCTGAAAACCTAAGAGACTTAGCTGAGATCGAACAGGAGAACACGCCCCCTGCCCCAGAAATGTAGATTACTTAGGTGCTACCGAAGGCATCTTTTTGATATCGGCAGCCTCATACCCATCACGCAGCACGACATTCTCTCGCAGCCAATCCGATATAACTTCAAATCCTCCGGATGACGAAGCCAGCTCCACCATTTTATCTTCAAGCTCGATATCTCTCAAAGGAAGTTCGAAACCAGCTTGATCCAGCATACCCATCATATTGGCAAAGCCAGCACGCTTATTTCCATCTACAAAGGCATGGGCCTTCAAGATGGAGTGTGTAAGCATCGCTGTCGCATCCAAAGCATCAAATTCTCCTTCAGGTGTGAGTGCTATCGCCTGCATAACGCGACCAACAGCCGACTCGAGAAGATTCCTGTCTCTAAGGCCTTCGCTGCCACCAAACTTTGCCAGCTGGATATCGTGGGCCTGAATGACTCGGTCCACTACTGTATCGATTGCTGTCTGATACTCATCGCGCATGACTTCACTTACCTCTTGAAGAGACCCTTATAGACGCCTTCTCGGTCCTTCATGGACTTGAGGCTTGAATTCAAAATTTCTCTTTGAGACTTCGCGTTGAAGAGGTCAGCAGCAGACTTTCCCTTAAGAGCTTCGCCTTCCTTGGTCTTCTTTTTCTTTGGGGATGATTTGAATCCTGGCATGCCTATCTCCTTGGTTGAGATCAGTATAGAAGATAGACATGCAAGATACTATGTCAGTCGCTGGCGGCAACTGAACCTTACTGTTCGGCCTGAACGCTCACACTCGAGGCTTCTTTCTTTGATTGGGCGTGCTCTGAGGCAAGATCATAGTACTTCATGGCGAGAGCGATCACCGCCACGCCAAGTGCCACCTTTGCGAGCAGCTCCGACCAACTATCCGAATATAGAAAGTTTTTCGAATATGGGCTATCTACTGCGTTTCCGTTATCTGTCATTCCTAAAAAATCCTTATTTATATACAATTAGTAGGTTATCAGGTATCTATGGCAAAGAATTCCTTGCCTTCTCTTTTGATGGTGATCGTCTTAGCTTTATATAGCTTGGCGTCACCTGATGTTTTCGCCTTAGCAAGAGCATGAACAAATTTTTCAGGTTGAGAAAACAGCGCCTTGACCTCTTTGGGTAGCTTGTAGTGCCACCAGTCAGATTCTATCAAACTACCGATCAATTCATCACTGAACCGCTTCTTGATCGCCTTTGCAGGCACTCCACCAACGATAGTATATGGTGCGACGTCTTTGTTCACGAAAGCATTAGCCCCAATGACCGCCCCTACCCCTACGGTAACACCCTGGCGGATGATCGCATTACGGCCGATCCACACATCATGTCCAATGATGGTCTTCTTGCGGTTTCCACGGAAGACCTCCGACTTGTCTTCAAAGTCCCACCAACCTTCGAAGTTATCATACCAGCGAAGACCGTCGTATTGAACCGGATGCGAGCTAACCCAGTCAATCGGATGTTCAGGTGGCCCTATGGTGACGTTGGACGCAATAGAGCAGAACCTTCCGATCTCTGCATTTTTCATCTCGCTGCCTTTACCTAGATAGCTGAGCATGCCGATCTTCTCTGAACCAAGACATCCAGTATCTGACAACTTCACAGGTGCCTCAAAGGTTACCTGACGAGTAATCTGATTCAGGTTTTGAATGAGGAGACCCAATTTCTGGGCCTCCTGTACCGTTTTAATGCGCTCCACTTACATCCTCCCAATGTTATAATAAGCACGACCAAACTTCGATCTTGAATCTTTGAAGAAACGATCTCTATTTCGGCAGTATTTGGCATATTTGCTGTCATTCACCAGAAGCATAACGGCAGCCTTCTCCAGTCTTTCCGACAATGTGGCGCCGTCCAAATCCGATCCCCGAACGGAAATCCTTGGAGATGCTTTAGTCGCAACCTTTTTAGGCTTACGCTTCGGCGCTGGCTTTGTCATCAGAGACTTACCAGAGACGCCACCCATGATATCTTCAAACAGGTGACCTTCCATGAGCAGAGCATCTGCTTCGGCCGGGTTCTGAGTGAAGCTCGCGAAGACCCTCTCGCAAAGATATGGGTCCAGCATGATGCCCTCTGATAACTCACCAAAGCTCCGACGGTATTCCGAAGCAAAGGTAAGAGCCCCTGAATGTATTTTCTCGATAAATCCCTTCCGAACGTGACGGCCATACTCGGCGTTAAAGACCGGGGAAGGCTTACCATTCTCCATTTCAAAATGGATCAGTGTTGGATCAGTGTGGCAGGTCAGATACTCGAAAATATGACGGTTCTGCACAACGGCACTAGGTGAAACCTTCTCGGAGATGTAGTCCCCAAGGAAGGACCGGTGCTGGTGACCTTTACGAGCCCAGAGCATAGCGTCCGAAGTCGTCGCATAGTAGTAACCGACAGCAGGACGACCAGTAAGCTCAGTCAGAGCGCCCTGAATGTTCGCCTTCCAACCAACATCGACCACACCCGGATTATCGCATGTCAGATAACCAGTCTGCTTGATATAAAGCTCGTAGGCCTCACGCTCTTTGGCAGCATTTGCCAGGATGGCGGTCTCCATCATAAGAGCCAGCTTGGCAAAACGAGACTTCGTGTCTGCATCATTCTTCAATGCCTGATCACTATCGGAGAACCCGCATGCTGCAATCATCGCACCGTGGACAGCTTCAGAAAGAACAACACCAAACCGCCCCTTCATAAGCTTAGATAGCTTGACGCCGGGGTCGAACGGCTGTGCTGCAAGTGCTGTGATATCGTCTACCGTGCGCAATGCTGCCACCCGTACGCAGCGACGCGACGTGTAGAAGTAATGCGGCTTAGGGGCATCAGAGACACCCTCAAACAAGCGCTTGTACACCTCACACAGCACGTAGCCTTCACGAGAAAAGAAGAACAGGTCACTAATGCCGTCGCGTTTGGCTTCGCGGTAGATCCAGCTCACGTATCCGGTCAGGATGGGGCCGAGGGCCGCATATCCCAAGTTCACAGGATCACCGGAGAACAGGGAGTCGAACTCGATCTTTGTATTGGCGTTATCAAACAGGTAGTTTGCAGTCATACCCGCGATAGCCGAGCGACCCATCTGCCCTGCACCATTGCGCGGATCATAGATCGCCTTGTAGCGACCATTGCGACGCATCTTCTCAATGGCTGCGGGCCAATGCAGAACCTTGATACCTAGGATTTCAGCCTGAGTAGCATCATTGTTTTTATTATCACCCACATGCAGCATCTTTTCAGGTGCCACACCCAGCTCATCAAGAACCAATGTGAACAGGCGCCCATCATGTTTGCGCAGACCATAGTCAGCGGACAGATAGAGCTTGTCGTACCCAATGATACCACTCTTCTTGACCATCTTCTCAATGGTGTCGAAGTCCAGGTACATGTCAGAGATCAGATAAACCGGTTTCTTGGCAGCCTGAGCGACTTCGAGCAGCCGCATACCAAAATCCCGAGGTGCGGAGACTTGGATCTCAAGGTCGATCTCAGCCTGCTTGATCTTACCGATCAGCGCATCGCTGATCTGATAGGTGTCTTGCATAAGCGAATAGATCTGGTCGAGAGTGATCTCGTCGAACTCTTTGCCTTCCTGCTCATCACGCGCCATGCGCTCGCAGTTTCCACGGACCTGCGCGAAGTTTGCGATCATACCGTTGGAGAGATCATAAACGATGGGCTCTAGGAACTTATAGAGATCGCCCGGCTTTTCGCAGGGCCTACGGATCAGAGTGTCAAAGATATCAAAGGTAACGATATCCGCTTCTTGCACGTTCCGCTCAAACTGGGCCAGATAGTGACGGTAATCTTTCTCGCCACCTTTGGTTTTCTTCGCTGGGATGTTGAAGCCAGAAAGAAGCTTAGAAGAGTAGCCGGAATACAGATCAGCAAAGCGAGGCAGCGTTTCAACACTCCGGTTTGCATCCTTTTTCCAGGCAACGATTGCTTCCAGATAGGCGGTCATAAACTCAGGATCAGATTTTACGAGATCCGCAACGGGCTGGTAGCGACCCAGCAAGAACGCAGTGGTGTTATCACAACGATCTTCCCAGCGAACACCTTCCAACTCATGATCGATACCAAAACGCTCAAGGAACGTCGGCTGCACAACCTTCAGCTTACGCCTCCAAGCCATAGCTTGGAGGCCGATAGAGCTGGCTGCGGTGTACACCATATCAACGCGAGGCATCAGAAGCTGAGAAACGCTGTCGATACGATCAAAAGCTTCATCAAAGATCAGGTTACCGTGGTTCTCGTTCAGCGCATCCCGCACTTCAGCGTTGAGAACCTTCTCAGAGTTCAGACGGTGCACATATTGTGTTGCTACCAGACCCTCTTCAGGATTCGACTGAGCCAACACGTCAGTCAGCAAATCATACTGATTGCTGTACCCGGTATCGACCCGGAACGTGTAGTGCTTCGAGATCTGGAGAGGAAGCAGAGAGAGTTCTGCATAATCGCCAGCGCGGTCAATTGCCTTCTCCAGCTCAGGTTCCTTCATGGCGCCCACGACCGAGCGAACCTTGGACATGTACTCGCGTGCCATATTGAGGTCTTCCGAGTGGCCCTCTACCGACTGGATGCTATCCGCACGATTGTGCAGTATGCCATCGCGGTACAGACCTTCGGGGTCAATCGTCACGGTTGCCGGGAACGGTGCACGCGCAAAGGTGCCAGGCATTTGATGGAGGATAGCCGCCTCAGGGAATAGACGACCCAAAAATGGAACTGGGTTTTCCCAAAGCATGATGGCGTCATAGTGCTCCGCCAGGCATGGCTTCAGGCTATCGGCAATAAAGCTCAGAAGATTTTCGTCTTCGGCTCGGTACAGCGCAGCAAAGATCTCTTCTGAAGCGAGGCTCGGTGCCGTCATCTCCAGCTTTTTCGTAAGGCGGACGACGTTCACGTCATCGCTGATGATCGATTTCAGGCCAGACATCACTTGCGGAAGAACAAAGTCCACCTCATGGCCAGCCGCACCGAGCATGTTCGCCTGAGGGATCAGATGCTTCTCAGTGCAGTTTTTGAAAAATAGAGGGTCACCTTGAGAAGCCCAGGGAGGTGTCCAAAATAGAATTTTCATAAAGTCTCCAAAGAATAGCGCACTGGACGCTGGAATAATTGAAGTCCTTTTTAGCTCACCACCTATTAAGCCTGCGTTAAATTTGTGTACGAGTGACCTACACATCGTAATTTATCAGCGGCAAAAAAATCCACTCGGTGATCACCAAGCATGGGAATCATAAGAATAGACGTTGCCGCCTTTCCATGCTCGTTTTTGATTTCTTGCCTTGTGTCTACTGTCATTTCTGACAGGTGTACTTGGCAAACCTTTTATGCTTACCGAAATCCATTAAGTTGCTGACAAGCAACGATTTTTCAGAATTGTAAAGATTTCTCATGCTTGCGATATTGAGTCCGAGAACTGGTTGTGCCAGTCATTCACCGCGTTCTATTGGAGCGTGTTTGATATCAAAGTAGGAACTACAAAGATGACCTTCAAAAAAATCAAAATTGCTGCCGTTACACCGCTGATTGCATTCGCAGTTACTGCATGTGGCGGGTCCAGCTCAGACGGCCGTTCATATTCAGAAATGGGTACTGAAGCTCGCTCGCTTATGGAGCGCGCAGCAGAAGTCGGCGCTCTGAATGAGAACACAGGCGAATTCGAAAATATTACAATGGCAGCCGACATGCAGACTTCTGGTTCTGCTTCTTACTCCGGCGTATCCGGCCTTTGGGTTGGCGACACAATGAGTGAAGCAGAAGACAATGCGTTCTTCAACGAAGATACCCCAGACGTTCTGTCCAACCTCCGTCTGACGGCTGACTTCGATGCTGGCGAGATCAACGGTCGCATGGATAACTTCCAGGCTGCTACTGACGACGTTTCGATCTCAGGCAGCGTAGACGTCACAAACGGTACATTTGTGACTGGCACAGGTGGCGAAGCCGGTATGGTCGCCGAGCTTGATGGTAGTCTTGATGTTTCTGAAGACGGTATCGACGAAACAATCGGCATCACCGGCGACATGGCAGGCACATTCCTGGGTGACGACGGCGAAGTTGTTACAGGTATTTCCGCTGGCGATATGATCAGCGACTTTGGCAACGGCGCCTTCGTTGGTATCTGGGGTGCAGATCGCGACTAAGCGATTAGCACACGATTCAGGGGTGGTTTCGACCTCCCCTGACTTAAATCACTTTAGCTTAACAATAATCATATTTCGAAAGCTTAAAAATATATGAAGTCCCCCATTCTGTTGTCCGCACCCCTTATTCTATGGTCAGCAGCTTCGTTCGCCGAACCAATTCAAGTCTGGAAAGCTGCGACCTTCTCTGGTTCTGAGCGCCTCAGTTTTTTCAGCCTTCTCAAGACAAAACCGCGCGGATACGAGCCGTATATGAAATCCCTCATGGAGCGGGATGGAATCTTTCATAAAAAAGGTGGCGGCTTCCAGAAGGTCAACTCATACGTTGGGATCAGACCTTTGGTGGGATATGACACCAATATCAACAGCGGCATCCCAGCCGAAGAGTTTGTACTTGGAGATTTCACCTTCCGTACGAACGAAGAAGACCAAGCTAAAGAGGGATTTACTGTAGGTGCTCTTGTGATGGGATCCGTACACTACAGTGTGGCACCAGCTCACGTTCTGAAGTTATCAGCCCACGCTTCCGTAGAGTATGCGCCCGAACATGATCTTTCTAAGTTTGCCGTTGCCGGTTCGAGTTGCCTTAGCAGCCACGTCAAGTCTTACACTTGGCTTGATAGTTGCGCTGGGTTCAGGGTCGCTGAAAAGGAAAACGCAAGCGTAGAGGAGCCGTTCTTGTCTTTTGGAGGGTCTCAGGCCTTCGCAACCGATCTTGGCCACCACGAGGCTGTGTGGAACGCGAAACGCACCTTCAGGTCTGACTACAGCAAGAATTACTTCGACCTCGGACTACGGAGCGCCATTCCGGACGTAGGCGCCCTATACACGGGCATTACATGGGGCGAGGAGGTTGATGGGTTCCACACTACCCTTGGAGGAGCCAGCGTAGCCCTGACGCGCCCTATTATGGATCGCAAGACAACAATCTCAGCGAGCTACGTGAAATCTGGAGGCGGTACTCATTTCGGCTTACCCCGGAGTGATGATGGCTATACAGTCAAAGTCAGATCGCAGGTTCATGAAAACTTGGCCGTTAGCCTAGGATACACGTGGAATAATTCCAACATCGACATGTATAACGATGAAAGCGTCATCTTCGGTGTCGATCTCCAGTCATGGCGTTTCTGACGCCGTAACAGGGTTAGAGTTCCGAGCGCAGGATACGGTTCGCATAGCCGCTAATCTCTTACCTCGAAAACGCCCATTGTTCTCGGAACTCTTTCAATCTCAGCACAAATTCTCGCAAGGGATACCGTCGTTATCGCGGTCAAGTCGGCCACCCCAAGAGCAATTCCTAAAGAGCCAGCGGGCTTCTTCGCAGCTGCGTATGGTTTTCGAACAGGTCTTTCTTGGAGAACAGCTATAGGACTGTGCAAGCAGAATGTTGGGCGGAAGGTCCCTGCCCTCCTGATCCGCAGCAAAGGATTGTGGTCCAGCTAAAATAGGCCGAGCAGACCCTATCTCAGCTGGACCGATACCCATCGTCAAAAAGGCGATAGCGAAGATGTATGTGACATGCTTTTTCATATTCGAAAAGATGGCACGTAAACTTCAGTCTGGATAGATGTAATTTTCCCGCTCTGCGAGAAAGCCTCTTTTATCTCTGCTGGCTCCGTTGAGACTGGGTGATAACGTTCGTTATGAAAAAAGGTTGCCCTCTACAACTGAGTGGATTTCTCCACTTACAGTGTGAAGTTCGAACCCAAGGCTTCGGTCAGTTCAGCGGCCATAGCATCTTCAACGTACCGGGCTTCCTTATGAACAGGCGTAACCGATCCCAGACTTGACCCATAGGCCATCCGATGCACCCGTTCCGCGTATTCTTTCCATTGGTGCGGCAGTACAAATGACTTCGGTAGATCCACCTTGATGCCCTCGGCCGTACCAAAATCACTTAAGGTCTGGCCTCCTAGGACGAACTTCTGAACGATCTCCCCGACTTCTTCTTTAGAGTGTCCACAATGGATACCCCGAAAGATTTCGGCATAGAGCATAGCTTCCGTTCGGGAGCGTGGGTCGTCCACACCGGGTACGAAGCGTATGGCAGTGGTTTCCTGATCAGGGCCCTGTCTCAGCTCAACCATGCATCCAGGTGTAGTTATTTGAGCATCTTCTGGTGCGTTGAATGCCGCAACATCGAAAATATGACGATAGATGATTGTCACTTCGTCCGTGACAATCGGATCATCTGAGACATGCGCGAATTCAGAAAAGCCTTCAAAGATCTCATCACCAGCCTTGTAGCTGGCAAAAAGCGCACGCAGTGCTAGCACATCTGTGAAACCGTCATCGTCTGCGACTGAATAAATGGGTTGGGATAGGTCTGTGCTCATAATAATGTCTCTACAACTGAGTGGATTTCTCTAATTTTTATCTGATTGATCAGGGTCCCGGTGCGGATGGGGCGCTGCTTTCATAAGTCTCAATGAGGTCTTCACCCATCTCAGCGCGGTATCCTTTATCAATAAGGTCACCCCATTGCGCCGCCGTGCGTTCCATCTTCTTGTCAAAGAGAGCTTGGTCGCCCCCATCATCGAAAACAGATAGCTCAAAGCAGCTCGACAGGAGATCAAATGCCTTCGCCGGATCCTTGTGCAGAGATAGACCTACAGTTGAAGCCATTCGCACAGCCTTGGCGAACTCCTCGCCAACATGACAGCCAAATCCAACTTTGGTGAAATCAGCGGGAATGAGGATATCGGCCATATCTGCGGTCACTAGGTAACCTGAAGTATGAGCGCGAGCACCAAGCCCTTTAGGGTCACGGATTGCCTCGATATGGACAGGGGCACCCTTGAACCTGAAGCGGGAATAGTCGCCTTTGACGCCGTCCAGCTCAAACATCCCCTGGAGTAATGCCTCCCCCGGTACTTTCACAGGATACTGCTGCGGTGCGTTATTGAATCTGGCTTCCTGGGCGGCCGCGTAGAAAGCTTCCTTCATCGTACTCCTTGGAATGCCTTCAGCACGAATATCGCGATCACTGACATACTTGGTCAGTAGGTCTGCTCCAAGATAGTCAGCCGCAATCTTCTTCTGATCAACGATATTGTCGCAAGCAACCATCTCGGCAAAGATGATCTCATCACAAAGCCTTGCGATAGATGCCTCTTCATGCACCCAGGCTGTCTCCATCTGACCGTTGTTGTGAGCAAGCTCAGCCGCGACCAAGTAAGCTCGTTCAGGCGCGTACGATGGCTTATCCTTCCGGTGAGTTTGATCGTAAATGACTGAGTTCACGAGGACAGAGTTTGGGCTTGCAACCCCGTTCTTGAACCAGGCTGTGGTTGTGGCGCGAGACTTGAATATTGGCTTGTAGCCACGTTCCGAAATGAACTCTTTAAAATCTGTCATAATGGAAATACCTCTGAAAATATGATTTATGGTTTTATTGGTTGCGCAACCAGTTGCAGGTTTTCGACCATTTCGTCCAGTAGACCGGGGGCATATCGATTGGTTTGATAAGCCTCCATTAGCATGGCACCCGTTGAGTGGTCTGTCTCGTTAAAGCGCGCTTCTGATAGAAGATACGCATGCATGGTTTTCTGGTTTTTGAAGTCTTGCGCCAGCTCGTCATCCGAAAAGTATTGGCCAGCAAACATGCCATCAGTCACACCAAGGTTATCTTGGATATAGGCGCAGGCACCATCCAGCGTCGCATGCTTGGAGGCCAACGTGGAAAGCATGTGGTCACGCAGCCATTGGTATGAGTTCATTTTATTAGGGATGGAGAACAGGCGGAATACATCTGCCTTTTCGTCTGCATCCAGACGTTTGATCGCGAGGGTATAGCGATTATCCCCGCTATCCATCGGTAGCTCTTCCACAGCCACTCGATAGGACTTGTCTTCAATAATAAAATCGCGAACCGCCCAAGTGGTATTCGGATTCGCACCCGCTGGTGACCGGATATCGAACTCATCCTTCTCATTAAGTTTTCTGAGGGTGCGGGATACTGATCTTTCTGTAGACATTGGTGGTTCCTTTATGGCTTGAAGCTGGGTGCAGTTTCATTGAACCCAGGGCAGACATCATCAAATTTGAGATCAGGATAAGCCTGATTGAAGATTTCCTCTACGACAGCGATCCAGGCTGCGAATTCATCTTCGATTCGGCTCGGATCAGTTGGCAGAGGTCCAAGCTCTTCGGGCACCTTAACTAGGATGTCTCCAACCGTCTCGCTGGCGATGAGATCTATCAACACGTCAATGGCCTCCGCTTTTGAGGCGGAGCACTGGGCTTCAAATATCGCTGATGCGATAGCTGCCTTGAACCAAGTCGACGCTTTGGAAGGATCATCAAAAAACATCTGTGAAGTGTTGTAGTCAGGTCCACCAAATTTGGTGCTTCCCAAAACGACCGTAACGCACTCCTCATCACGAAGTGGGTAATCTTGAAGAGCTTCAGGGCTACCTACAGAGGCAATTCCGGTTGTAAACTCATCATTTAAACGGCACTCGAAAGAGGTGTAACCGTCTGGCACCTCGCCCTCTTTCGGTGTGGTCTCTGCAAAGCGGCTGCCGATCCAGCGCTCCACCAAGACCTCCATTAGGCGATCAGCAGACGGTTTGTCGGAAAAATCAGGTCGTGCGTGCAGCGGCATATGATGACCATACATTGCCTTGAATGACTTCTTGGCATGATCAAGGAACGCTACCTCGGGATTGATGTTTACCTCCCAAGCGCTGGGCGCCCACTTCCCGTAAGTATCTACCCGGTTCCCGGCGTTATCTAAGAAGCGGTCGATCATATAAGCACCCATACCAGCACTATTCGTCTTCTCGAAAACGTATTTTGCTTCCTGTATCGCTGCGATCAGGCAGGCTTCAAACGCCCTACCCGCAACCTTTGAAGGGTGACGGGCAGCAGGAACGAAGGTCGAGGCAACGATCTTACCTTCGGGTTCAGAAAGTTGAACGGTATATCCGGGAGGCCGCTGCACCATCTCTGGATACAGACGACTGACACCGTCGATATAGACCGCAGTTGTGTAGTCTATCTCTGACACTGTGCGGTTTTGAGCCAGTTTGTGTCCTCGAATACCTCTGTCAGACAGAAAAATTCCACGTTCTTTTTCGCACAGCTCCCGTAGAAGGCTGTCATATCGGTTATCCATGTCTGGGCCTCAACTTCTTAGTTTGCTTCTTTTCAAGTGGCGCTGATGTCGAAAGTTAGTAGGTGAGAGGATAGCTCCTCTACAACTGAGTGGATTTCTCATATATTTTCTTCGGTGCCCGTTATCTTCCTGCCTAATACACGATACTTCAGAACTCAAGATTAATGATTAGCCATCATCTATTCATGAGAAGGAGTTTCTTATGAATAGTCTAATCGAACCCAGCTTCCGCGACAGCATTGAAATGCTTTACAACCAAGCAATTAAGGACATGGATGTTGCGCCTGGCCTCGCTGAAAAAATCAAAGTCTGCAACAGTACCTACACAGTGCGTTTTGGCGTCAAGCTAAGAGGACAAATCCATACTTTTACAGGCTACAGATCGGTCCATTCCGAGCACCGTGAACCTGTCAAAGGCGGCATCCGCTACGCCCTGAGCGTAAACCAAGACGAGGTTGAAGCTCTGGCAGCCCTGATGACCTACAAATGCGCGTTGACCGAGGTTCCCTTTGGGGGTTCCAAAGGCGGACTTTGCATCGATCCCCGTGCTTGGGAAGAACATGAACTCGAACAGATTACGCGTCGGTTTGCCTACGAGCTGATCAAGCGCGATCTCATCAACCCTTCGCAGAACGTCCCTGCCCCGGATATGGGCACCGGCGAGCGTGAGATGGGCTGGATTGCTGACCAGTACAACCGAATGAACACGACAGATATCAATGCTGCTGCCTGTGTAACGGGTAAGCCCGTCGAGCTTGGTGGCATCGCGGGGCGTGTGGAAGCTACCGGCCGTGGCGTTCAATACGCGCTTCAAGAGTTCTTCCGCCATCCAGAGGATGTTAAGACCGCTGGCTTGGACGGCACACTCGAAGGCAAAAGGATCATCGTACAGGGTCTCGGCAATGTAGGCTATCATGCTGCCAAGTTCTTGAGCGAAGAAGATGGCGCCAAAATCGTTGCTGTTGTCGAACGAGATGGCACAGTATTTAACGCAGACGGCGTGAATATCGAAGAACTGCATCTGCATATCCAGCAACATGGTGGCGTATTAACATACCCTCACGGTCAAGTTCTACTGGGGGCTGAAGCCAGAATGGGAATGGAAGCTGATTGCGACATCCTGATCCCGGCCGCCATTGAAGGATCCATCAATCTAGGCAACGCTGACCGGATTAAGGCAAAGGTGATCATTGAAGCGGCTAACGGTCCTATCACAGCCGGTGCTGACGCGATCCTGAGAGATAAAGGCATCTTCATCATCCCTGACCTCTACGCAAACGCTGGCGGTGTCACGGTCTCCTATTTTGAGTGGGTAAAGAACCTAAGTCATATCAGGTTTGGTCGCATGCAACGCCGCGCTGAAGAAGGTCGACACCAGCTCCTGGTAGATGAGCTTAACCGCGTTCTAGGGGATGCAGGCCTCTCTACAGGTTTGTCTGAGAACTTCACCTCCAAGTACCTCAAAGGCGCCTGCGAGATCGACCTCGTACGCTCAGGTCTCGATGACACGATGCGCGAAGCATATCAAATTATGCGTGAGCGTTGGCGTGGTGGACATGCCCAGGATCTTCGCATGGCTGGGTATCAGATTGCTATCCAGAGGGTCATCGCGACCTATCAGAACAAAGGCCTGTAACTACGACTGAGTGGATATTTCCAAGAGTACCCCGGTCCTGAAACGTATCGGGGCACTCCATCCCTCTCTACGACTGAGTGGATTTTCTAGATAGATCTGTTAGATGGCTGGCGCACACTACAACTGAGTTGAAAAGTCCTCAGAATACCTAACTACATCGGAGCTGGCGCAGAACTTTCATTACCTATTTCGGCCAAAGCTGGATCGATGATCCCATATTTTCGTTCGGCCATCCTCATTGCTTGAGAATGGATAGCAAATCCACCTGGAGAGAAAGCTGTACCGCAATCATATTTTTCGCGCTCGATCTCCCAAGCATGATCTTTGTAGTGCTCAGCATATGCCAGGATCATCAGGGCTCCGAGCCCCTGCCCTCTGTGCTCCGGCTCCACCCAAGACGAAAATTCATAGTAGAAACCGATAACGTCACCGGTCGCATCTCTCAACACGACCCCTGGCGACTCCCAGGTGTCCAATGATTGAAACGTATACCCATCCGGGGCTTCGATCATCTCGATTTCATCACCATCTTCCGCATCTACCTCAAAGAATGGCTCATATTCCTCGTCACCCCCATCAATTTCAAAGTTGCTGCCCACAAAGGACATGTTCATGAAGTCACTGAACCAAGGATCGAGAAGTTGCATGTTAATCACCTCGTTTATCGAGGCCTAAATACTGATGAGGGAGCAAGCATCAATACCGATTGTTACCTAGGTTCAAAAAGATCCTTCATAATCTTCTCTTGGCTTTCTTCGCTCACCTCAAGAACACGGACAATGGACTTAAGGTCCCCGTGTCCTGACAACGCCTGAACGTTCCGAAGACTTACACGCTCTTCAATCGCTTTCACTCCCGCTGAATGGATAAAAGTGTTCCGAGCAGACAAGGCTGAAGCATGGGAAATACCAGCTTTATCCATCATCTTCCAAAATACGTAGGAAATCGACGTAGGTCGCATAGATGTAAGATCCGTACGTCCTGGTGTTTTGGTTGCCTTTCCGCCCCTCACTGCCCTCTCAGATATTATCAACGGATCTCCAGGAACTGCCGGGACGTTCTCTAACAGATCATGCATAGCGCTCCACAGGCGGCCCTTTCGAGGCATCGGAATGCGACGGGGGCGGAGATATTTGCTCGTTTTGCCTCGGAGATCGATGCTATCCCCAAGTAAACCGTCATCTCCATACAGGTGATACCTGCATAGATAGCTCATCTCATAAGGTGTTAGCCCAGCATCTGTAGCGAGAAGAACGATGCCTCTGTTGCGGATCGGGTAACGGGTGTCCTCTGCTACCTCAAGAAGATTCTCGATTTCCGATGGGGACAGAATGCGAAGCCGTTGGTGGTTCTTCGATATCGAATTTGATCGATCCTTGTCGCTAATATTCATCACGTCGACCTTTCCGTAACTTGATCTATACCGGAGGCGTTTATAGTTACATCCATAAGGGAACATTTCAATAACATTTATGAACAAACAGAGAAAACCCAGGGAGATTACTCCAGAATACCTGAAGCGGTCAGCACTGTTTCATCTCCAAAAGTTTGAGACCACGGTCGAAGGCTTAAGGGGAGTTTTGCAACGGAGGGTTCTCAAGAACTGCCGTATGAGTGGTGATAATCCCGAGGATTATGGAAGCATGATCGAGGAAGCAGTCAAGTATTGCACCGACCGATCCTACGTCGATGATGAGCGGTACACAGAACGGTTTGTCGAAAACTCTACCCACAAAGGTCTGTCGAAACGTCAGATCGAAGGAAAAATGTTCCAAAAAGGCGTAGATCGAGATCTCGTTGAACAAGCCATTGAAGACTCAGATTATGATGAGCACGCTGCTGCGGAAGCTTACGCACGAAAGAAGAGAATTGGTAAGTTTCGCAGGGAAAACAGAAATGACTTTATACAGAAGGACCTTGCCTCGCTCGCGCGTCGAGGGTTCTCATACGAAATTTGTTCTAAATTGATTGATGGAGACATAGACGATGACCCGAACCCGACGTTTTAAATCGTCTTCTCAGGGCGGAACTCAGCCCAGGCCTAGACCTATGGCAGAGAAGAAGCCGTGGCACGATATGTTTATCTCATATGGCTATTTACCATCTTCCGTTCCCCAGTCTGATCCACCAGAGAGCCGTGAATATGGAGAAATATTTGAGTGGGTTACCGGTGGCCTATGGCCAATCGAACGGGATGAATCTCTTATAATCGATATCTGGTTGGGATACGCTGACCCTTGGGCAATAAACCAAAAGGCACAAGCTGATCAGACGGAAGAAGCAAAGCCGGAAGCAAGATCTGGTGCTTCGCCGGAGCCTTCAGTTACCAAGGGCCCCGGCCGGAAAAGACGTTTCACACAAAAGTCCGCAGAAACATCAAACGGAATGTCTCCTTAAAGGTTATCCATACCCGTCCGGAATTTAGCTTCCCAATCTTGAAGATCAGAAGATACGTTGCGGAGAGCGCTTTCGTAATTTTTCCTCATATTTTCGAGTATTTTCCTTGCCGGTTTATACTCTTCACCTGATATATCAAGACCTTCGTCAGTTGTGACGGAATATACAGTAGCTATTACCGGTTTCCCGGATTCCCCAAGATCAACATCTCCAATATCGATCCTTTCCAGAGACACTACTCTTCGTTCTCCCGGAAGGATTGCCTTGGAGAATTTCAAGGAAGTTGTTTTCACATCGATATCATCAGTACCATCTACGTTAGATGAAATTTCTAGATCTATCTCGCTTAAAGGATATTCGGATCCGTTGATGATAGACATACTGATGTAGTTATACCCATCCGATGACTCGACCTTTGGCTGTACTATACCAATTTGCCCGAAGACTGAGGTTAAAGCGGATTGCTTCTTATCGACGATATCGATTTTATCGTCTATCTGACTAATAACCAGTTTGATCGCGTTCTCATGGGCCGTGACGGCGTTTCGTGCATGACCATCACCTAGCTTGATGATAGAATCAAACGTTACACCGTTATTCAACTTATCTCGAACCTTGTCATGAAATTCAAAGTAGAACTCGTCGTTTCCTACAACGATTGGATCGAATGGGTCAGGTATTTCTGTACCGGAAGTATAGTTTATCTCCCTATCGGATATACCTTTATAAGCGATTATCTTTGCCATTCCAGACAGAACGTCCTTTGCTTTTCCCGGATTTTCAGACTGAAGCTTGGACAGTTCCTTACGGAACTCTGATTTGAAGCTTTCTACATCGTTACTGTAGAAAATCTTAGGACCTATCGGCTCGGGCGGAGCAATAGGTTGAGTCTCCTCAACAACCGTTGTTTGAACCGGCTGAGGCTCTTCCTCAAAAAAACATCCTGCCGTGAAGGAACCTATGGCTAGGCCCACGGCGATTCGTGCCGTGGTTGTTCGTAAGCGTACTTTAAAGGGATTCATGATTCAGACCCGCGTTTTTAGATTCAAGGAACAGGTACGAAGGAAGGATTAATCACATTATAATCTATTTGAAGGAATCTATCCATGCCTTGTCATGGGATTCGCCTTCCCCCTTCTATTCTATATTCAGGGGTTTTTGCCTATAGCCAAGCTATTGAAAATATTGGATTAAAAGGGGCTTTAACCTTCTTTTGACCTACGATTTGTATGAAGATCACTACAATTTGTATGTCAACATTATCTCTATCCTTGCTTATCCACTACAATTTGTATGAAGTTCACTACAGTTCTTGCTTGATCTTGAGGTAACTTGCTTCTATGTATGAGTAAATCAGATACAAATCATAGGGAACTTAGAGCCTTGACCACTTCACCTGACCGTACACGCTTCTCAAACAAGGATACCGTCAAGAAAGGTCGGGAAGTAATCATGGCTCGTGGCCAGCACGATCTGGAGCTTCCCGACATCAAGCTCTTCAACTACTTCCTCCAGAGATCCTACACTAAACTGGCTGAGCGTGATATCCATGAAATCCCGGTAAGCGATGTCTTGAGCTTACTTAAGCACACCAGCGTAGCCAGACTGGAAGCCTCCCTGAAGAAGCTAGGTAACGTCAAGATCGAGATCGACTACCACCAGGATGGTGAAGAGCACTCGGTTAGCTGCCACTTCCTAAGCTATGACATCTGCAAGGCTGAAGACGGCATCCTAAAATATGCTTTCGATCCCATTCTGCTGCGCTTCTTGTGGGAGCCCGCAGTGTACGGTCGAATTAACCTCCGGTTTTTCAATCAGTTCAAGAGCCCGTATGGCGCCAAGCTGTATGAGATCCTCACTTTGTACGTCCACCGTCATAATAGAACATGGAGCGCCTCCATTGCTGAACTGCGGACAGCTCTCGGCGTGCCGGATGACCAATACGCCCGATTTGATAACCTTAAGAGAAGCGTTCTTGATAAGGCCATCGCTGAGGTGAACGCGTTGTCTGGGTTCGGAGTTGACGTCGAATACATCCGTGGCGGCCGTGGCGGCAAGGTTGTGGAGGTACGCTTCACGGTAACCAACCGTCCGGAACTCGCTCAGGTACCCAATGACCGCCTTCTCACTGGCAATAACCGTAACCTTCGAGACCCGAACACGGTTGATATGCTGGATGGACAAACTGACAGTGAACGCGGAACGCAGCTGATTATCACGTCCCAGACGATGGATGAGGCCGCTTCTATGCTGGCCGAGGCTGATCTTGCGGACGAAAGTGTTGAGGGTTTCCTTGACGAATGGCGCCGCCATGCTCGAGATATCCAAATGACTGACCCTAATCTGAACTTCCTGCGCTGGATGCGTGTGAAGCTTGAGGGTCTCAAGGACAGTGCATTGGATGAAATCGATGATGATGTAATCGCTAACTTGCTGGAAGGCCTATAATGTCCGATCACTCGTTTACCGCCCAGCGCCTGCGCGAGCTTGTGCAGGAGTTGACCGTCTCATCCGGGGCGTTGTCGATTATTGAACGAAGCTGCGATACCAAGAAGAAGCAGGGTACGCTCAAAAAATTCACAGCTGAATCTCTTCATAAAGAGTGGATCAACCACGTCCTCGCTTATCGGAATGACAAAAAAGACTTTGAGTTTGCGCAACAAAACCCTGATGCGAGCTTCATGCGTTACGCGACAACGCGCATGGAAAACCCTAATGAGCCCTGCCCCCGAATCCAGGATCGCGCACTTACACGCTATGGCGTAGATTTCGTTGCTATGATGCACCAGACGATTTGGCCTTGTGAGCAAGCTTATATCTGGCTGTATCGGAATTCCACGGACGATGAAGTGGCAGCAATCACCCATCTTTTTCGGGTATATGTCGACACGAAACCTGTTTGCCCTCTGTTTGAGGGTTTCTTGGAATACCTTAATGGCAAAGACGCGACGACCTCCCTGCTCGCATCTGACCCAGCCTATAGGCTCGATCCGAGGGCCATCTACGACTTGCCCGGGCCCCGCGAAGAGTGGGAACCTCGAGCAATCGCCTTCGGACGAGTTTTCTTCAAGAAAGCTCTCGCCGGTATGAAGAAAGGTAGCGTTCGTAGCCTTGCAGAGAAGGCACGCGCCAATTACCGCAATGATATGAGAACCGTGGAATCGGCAGCTATGCTGGCCTATCTGGACCGCTACTCCCTGCTAAACCGGTTCTCGACGATCACCTTCGCACTCCTGCAAGAGAAGATGTCGACCAACGAGTTGGATGCCCGTCATTCTGCATTTTTGCAGGCGGTTGAACGCGGTGAGATCGAAACCTCTCAGGCCGGTTGTGATAGCGACTTCCAGATGTTTGCTCGTAAGCTAGGTGACCGGCAGCTCGCTAAACCAATTGCTCCTTCTGAAGCGGCACGCATCCGCTCCGAGATCAATGATTTGCCATCATACTGGCTCGACAACCTTCCTGAGACTTTGAAGGAGCATGACGGATCAGTATCACGTGTTTTCTCAAATTGGAGATCAGACATCCTATCCGGGCAACGAGAGACCCCAAGGAACTTTACATTGGATTACTTTGCTTTCCTTGTTGAACGCAAGATTTAATTCGACTTTGTTCTTTTATTGCTATAAGAACGCTTCAATATCACAGGACTAGATTTCTAGGAAAAATATGACAACTTCATTTAGCTTTTTCGACGCATTGAACGACGACAAGCCGGTCAAGGACAAAGCGGAACCCACCCCATCATCGGAGATGTCATCTTCTGAGTTTTTCGACAGCTGCCGTGAAGCCATGCTTCCGAAATCTTTTGATGAGAATTTCCAGGACCGGATCGCGTCGAAGTCCGATAAATATTACTCTGATTTCGAGTTTTCCTTCCGGTTTGATGATCCAAGCACCCACAATATTGTTACCACAGACGAAATGCGGCATGCCCCTGTCCGTCGATTTGCGCGTCGTGCGACATCTATTGATGATCAGTCGACCTACTGGGAGCGCAAGCGAGCCAAGGAAATCGAAGCTCAAGGCGAGATCGAAGAGGTAACCGTGATGGAGGAGCCTGAGGCCTACGCGGAAGACATTCGGTCTGCCGACACAGTGGAAGCCCAAGTGGAACCGGTAGAAGAGAAGACCTACACCGAAGATGAAAACGGTAAGGTGGAGTTTGATCTAACCAACATAGAGCCGCTCACTCCAGCACCTTTTGTACCCATCAAAACGGTAAAAATTGATGTCAGAGACACTTTGGTGAAGTTCAGTCAAGAGGCGGAGAGCTTTATCAATCCAAAGGTCGCTCAAGAAGAGGTCATTGTGGAAGAAGAAACCGAGACAGTTCAGAGCGATCCAGTTATTGTTCAGCCATCCCTGGCTAAGGCTACTTCAAATTTGAGTGAAGAGACCAGAAGTGCCTTCGCCATGGCCGCCGAAAAGGCCCGCCGAATTTCCGGTAAGTGACCTAAATATTAACCAATGGTTTATTTTCAAATAAGTAAACAAACCGCTTCATAGCGCAGGTTTCACCTCTGAAATTTGTGTACCAAAGGCACCCCAATAGAGTTTCGTCCTCTATTTGGGTGCTCTTGTTTAAGGCTGTCTTTTCCATACTTGAATTTATCCGTGGCTATCAATGTTTTCGCCTACTCGGAAACCCTAGAGAAACCAAGATAAGGCACCTTAGTTACAAACCAAATTCGATGACGCAAAAAAGGAATTTTCGATGGATAATGCAATTAAAATGAATTTCAACCGGTACTTTACCGTTGAGGACGCGGATGCTTATTCGCAGGTGGAGTTTGTTCGCCGGACCTCAGAGATCAAGAACCCAGATGGTACTATTGTGTTCCAGATGAAGGATTTTGAGGTTCCCAAGAACTTTAGCCAGGTTGCTGCTGATATTATCGCGCAGAAATATTTCCGCAAAGCCGGTGTCCCGGCTCGTCTGAAGAAGGTTGCTGAGGAAGGTGTTCCAGAATTCCTGTGGCGCTCCATTCCTGATGAAGAAGCCCTCGACGATCTGCCTCAAGATGAGCGCTATACAGCTGAAACATCGAGCAAACAGGTATTTGATCGTCTAGCAGGCGCCTGGGCATACTGGGGCTGGAAAGGTGGCTATTTCGCTGATGAGAAAGAAGCCCGCGTATATTTCGATGAAATGCGTGTGATGCTGGCCATGCAGATTTCAGCACCAAACTCTCCTCAGTGGTTCAATACTGGTCTTCATTGGGCGTATGGCATCGATGGTCCCAGCCAAGGTCACTACTACGTCGATTTCAAGTCTGGCGAGCTTGTTCGTTCAAAGTCTTCTTATGAGCATCCGCAGCCGCATGCATGCTTCATTCAGTCAGTCAGCGATGATCTGGTTAACGAAGGCGGCATCATGGATCTGTGGACCCGGGAAGCCCGTCTGTTCAAGTACGGTTCTGGCACCGGTACTAATTTCAGCTCCATTCGTGGCGCTGGCGAGTCCCTATCTGGTGGCGGCAAATCCTCTGGTCTGATGTCATTCCTGAAAATCGGTGACCGCGCTGCCGGAGCAATCAAATCCGGAGGCACCACGCGTCGTGCTGCCAAGATGGTCATCTGTGACGTCGATCACCCAGACGTTGAGGAATTCATCAAATGGAAGGTTATGGAAGAGCAGAAGGTGGCAGCCCTCGTAGCTGGATCGAAAACCCACCAGGTAAAACTGAACTCCATTTTCTCAGCCATCGGTGGCTTTGAGGGTGATGATGCAGTTGATCCCAAAGTGAATGAAGCTCTTAAGGCTGCTATCAAATCTGCCAAGAAGGCCCACGTTCCCGAAACATATATCAACCGTGTCCTGCAATATGCGGCACAGGGCTACACCTCTATCGAATTCCCTGTTTATGACACCGACTGGGATAGTGATGCTTACAATACGGTCTCAGGTCAGAACTCGAACAATACCGTGCGTGTTACCGATGCTTTCTTGAAAGCAGTATGGTCTGACGGCGAGTGGGAGCTTCTGCGCCGCAAGGATGGTGGTGTTGCTAAGAGCATCAGTGCTCGTGATCTCTGGGAGCAAATCGGCGAAGCCGCTTGGGCGTGCGCGGATCCTGGCATCCAGTTCCATGATACCATCAATGCATGGCACACATGCCCTGAAGATGGTCAGATCAGAGGCTCCAACCCTTGCTCCGAGTACATGTTCCTCGATGATACTGCCTGTAACCTGGCCTCCATGAACCTGCTGAAGTTCTATCAGAATGGCGAGTTCAATCATGAAGCCTATGTGCATGCCTCGCGCTTCTGGACGCTGACACTCGAAATCTCGGTGATGATGGCGCAGTTCCCCTCCAAGGAAATCGCCCAGCGCTCTTATGACTTCCGTACCCTGGGTCTTGGTTACGCCAACATCGGTGGTCTTCTGATGAATATGGGCATCGCTTATGATTCCGATGAAGGTCGCGCTATGTGTGGTGGCCTAACATCGCTGATGACAGCGACGGCCTATTCGACATCTGCTCTCATCGCTAAGCGCATGGGCTCCTTCCCGCGCTATGAAAAGAACTCTGAGCACATGCTTCGAGTCATCCGTAACCACCGCCGGGCAGCTCAGGGCGCGACAGAGGGTTATGAGCAGCTGAACGTGAAGCCAGTTCCTCTGGATCATGCTAACTGCCCGGATCAGGAGTTGATTGAACGCAGCTCAGCAATGTGGGATGAGGCCCTCAAGTTGGGTGAAGAATATGGCTACCGCAATGCTCAGGTTTCGGTTCTGGCGCCTACTGGTACCATCGGTCTGGTTATGGACTGTGATACCACGGGCATTGAGCCCGACTTTGCTCTGGTAAAGTTCAAGAAGCTGGCCGGTGGAGGCTACTTCAAGATCATCAACCAGTCTGTTCCGGCAGCCCTGCAAAGTCTGGGTTACTCGGAAGCAGAAATCGGCGAGATCATCAGCTATGCGGTTGGTCACGGAAGCTTGGGCAATGCACCGCACATCAACCACTCTTCATTGAAGGCAAAAGGGTTCACCGAGGAAGTCATCTCTCACATTGAGGGTCAGCTGGGATCGGCATTTGATATCCGCTTCGTTTTCAATAAGTGGGGCCTGGGTGAAGAATTCTGCAAAGATGTCCTTGGTCTATCGGATGATGTCCTAAACAACCCAGAGTTCAGCATCCTGAAGCATCTTGGTTTCACCAATGCTCAGGTTGAAGCAGCCAATAACCACGTTTGCGGCACCATGACGTTGGAAGGGGCTCCATATTTGAAAGATAAGCACCTGCCGGTGTTCGATTGTGCTAACCCATGCGGCAAGATCGGCAAGCGGTACCTTTCTTATGTGGCCCACATCCACATGATGGCGGCCGCACAAAGCTTCATCTCTGGCGCAATCTCTAAGACAATCAATATGCCTGCTGATGCAAGCATCAGAGATTGCTTGGATGCTTATGAGTTGAGCTACCGTCTTGGTACCAAGGCTAACGCACTCTATCGTGATGGTTCAAAGCTAAGCCAGCCCCTGTCTTCCGCACTCGTAGAAGATGAGGATGAAGCTGAAGAAATGATGGAAGCATCGATTCCGGAAAAGGCGACACATATTGCTGAGAAGCTGATCGAAAAAGTGATCATCAAAGAGGTTGCTCGCACTGAGCGCTCTCGTCTGCCACAGCGTCGTAAGGGATACACCCAAAAAGCCGTTCTTGGCGGTCAGAAGGTCTATCTGCGTACTGGCGAGTATCAGGACGGGCGTCTTGGTGAGATCTTCATTGATATGCACAAAGAAGGTGCTGGCTTCCGTGCGTTGATGAACAACTTTGCCATCGCGGTGTCGGTTGCACTTCAGTACGGCGTGCCGCTCGAGGAGTTCGTTGACGCATTCACATTCACCAAGTTTGAGCCTGCTGGCATGGTGCAGGGCAATGATAGCGTGAAGAATGCTACCTCGGTACTCGACTACATCTTCCGGGAATTGGCCATCTCGTACCTTGATCGTACTGATCTTGCGCACGTGAAGCCAGAAGGTGATAGCTTTGACGATCTGGGGAACAATGCAGAAGCTGCTGATGAGACCTTCAATCTCATCAGAGAGGTTACCTCTACAGGCTTCCTGCGTCGCCGTCTGACGAAAGATCAGCTCCCAAAGCGTGCTATGTTGGCGCAGGACCCTACCCAAACCCCTGGCGCTGCCATTGCACCGTCGCCTGTGGAGGCGCCTGCACCCAAGGAAACCATGAAGGTTGATCGCAGAGCCCAGGCTAAAATGCAGGGCTATGAGGGAGATCCTTGTGGGGAATGCGGAAACTACACTCTGGTGCGTAATGGTACGTGCATGAAGTGCAACACGTGCGGATCCACGAATGGGTGTAGCTAAGCACTGATTTTGGATAGCTGCATAAAAATATGAAAACAGGGGCGGGCTTAGGCTCGCCCCTTTGCTTTGGATAACCTTAAACTGGATTTCATAACCTTCTGTCACATTAGAGGGAGGCGCCCGGCCTATTCGAGCAATGATGTTTCAAATCACTTGTTGCTTTCTGGTTTGGACGCACTTGGGAAGTGTAGGGAACGAACTTTATGAAAATGAACTACACGAGCCTAAACATTGAAAACGTGACCATAGAATGTGGTCCATCTTAACCGCGCGGGGGGCAGATTGCCTTCCGCTTTTTCTTTTTAAGGGAGCTATTTAATGGGTAAAGCCAGCAGAAAAAAACAAAAGGTTAATCTTAAAGTTGTGGGGAACCGCGACGCAGATAATTATTTCGAACAACAAGTTTCAGCGGGAAATTACGGTAAATCTACGCCTTCAGGACGTCAGTTCAAAAAGAACTTGGAAGCTCGAACTGAAAATCAAGAACTCGCGATGAACATGCTTCGCAGTAAAACCTTTTCGTATATTTCTGGAACCTGGGGTACGGGCAAAACATTCCTTGCGGTTGCTATCGGCATCGAACTGTTCAAGGCAGGGATAGTCAAAAAGATGGTCTTCACTCGTCCCGCAGTGGAAGCTGGCGAGAAGATTGGTTTTCTGCCTGGCGACATGAAAGAAAAAGTCGACCCATACATGCAGCCTCTCTATGACGCATGCCTTGAGCGCATGAGTGGCAAGGAGCTTGATGGGCATATGCGCGAAAAACGTATTGAAATTTGCCCTGTCGGCTTTTTGCGCGGCCGCACCCTTGCAGGCGCTTACATCGTCGTGGATGAAGCACAAAACTGTACCTATACGCAGCTCAAGATGATTTATACCCGCATCGGGATGGGTTCAAAGATGGTGTTCACTGGTGATGAAAGCCAATCGGACATTCCGGATTCCGGATATGTTGAGATGCTTCGCAGGCTCAAGTTGCTTGATGGTGATGCACCCAATGGTCATGGTTTAGTTCAGATGACCGGCAAAGACATCGTTCGTCACCCACTACTGGCAGAAACCGCCCACCTTCTCTAAAAGAAAAAGGCCGCTGAGAAATCAGCGGCCTTAGTTCTGTCAGGGCATGTTATTATTTTGATTGGTTGCCCCGGAAGGGTAGTTCTTAGCTGTTCAGAGAGTCTTTGAGACCCTTACCAGGCTTGAACTTGACGCGCTTCGCCGCCGGAACAATGATCTCACGACCATCAGCGGGGCTTTTTACCTTGCGCTCTTTAGTCTCCACTGCCGTAAAGCTGCCGAAGCCGACGAGCTTAACTTGGGCGCCTTCTTTTAGGCTCCCCTCAATGGAGTTCAGCACACATGCCAGAACACGCTTTGCCTCAGCATGTGTCATCTCGCACTCTTGTGCAATCTTTGCCTCAATTTCAACTTTGTTCATGTTTATTCTTCTCCATTTATATGAACTGCGAACAATTATTATTGTAACAACCAAAGATATATGTAAGATTACGACCAACATCAAATTTCGATTTTATTGCGAAGAATATTGGATTATTAGTTAGTTATGAACCAGATTGTCAAAAACCTTGAAGATGACGACGAAAGTGGAGAGTTGAGACCGGCGCGTCTCTCCGACTTTACTGGTCAGTCATCTGCGCTAAAAAAACTCCCGGTTTACATACGCGGGGCACGCAGGCGCGGTGAGCCACTAGATCATATTCTCTTCTATGGCCCTCCTGGCTTGGGTAAAACAACGCTTTCACGCATTATCTCTGAGGAACTTGGAGTTGGCTTTCGGTCAGTTTCAGCTCCCTCCATTGCCAAGCCTGGTGATCTGGCGGCCGTATTGGTGAACTTGGCGCCTAACGACGTCCTCTTCATTGACGAAATCCATAGGTTGCCTCTGATCGTGGAGGAACTTCTGTATAGTGCCATGGAAGACTTCAAAATCACCATACTGGTAGGCGATGGCATGAACAGTGAGCCCATCGAGGTGGGTATATCCCCGTTCACCTTGGTTGCGGCCACTACACGCAAAGGCATGCTTTCTCAGCCCTTGCAGGACCGATTTGGTATCCAGTTTCGTCTCGAATACTATCAATCAGCCGAACTTGGCACCATCGTGCAGAGAGCAGCATTGAAGCTCGGTGAGCGCATGGGTGAAGAGGAAGCATTGGAGGTTGCCAGACGGGCCCGAGGGACACCTCGGATAGCATTGCGCCTCCTAAAGCGTCTCAGAGATTTCAGGGAAGATGCCGAAGTCGAGTATTCCGTCGATTTCATCGCAGATTGTCTTGATGAGATGGGGATTACTCCCGAAGGTCTCGATGAGCTTGACCTACGCTATCTGGAAGTGCTCACAGACCAGTATCATGGCGGTCCTGTTGGGATTGATACTATGGCTACTGCCTTATCTGAGAGCCGAGATACTCTGGAATCTTCAGTAGAACCCTTCCTTATTAGGACTGGTAAACTGGCAAAAACGAGAAAAGGAAGAATAATTCCAGATCAAACCTTACTTTGACCATTGAAACCATGACAACATTTGTGTAATGCTTGTCTAAACAGTTCGTGGTTAAAGTATATGTCAAACGCAGCATTTTCGAATTTCGGCGAAGATCGTCCTCGACCTCGCCTTGCTCCAAGAAGCCGCCGTATGGTGAAGCCCCCTGTGGCAACGCCAGAAGGAACGAAAGTTGATAGCCCTGAGGTTATCGATAGTGCTGACAGTGCTGAACAACCGCGCTCCCCTTACAGGGATGTGCCGCCTGTATATGTCGGTCATCTACGTCTTCTCACATGGGGGAATACCTCCAACTCTGGCATGTACTTCAAAGCAAAGCTTCTCGATGTGGATGCTGACGAGAAGCATCCGTTTAAGGGATTGCGTGCGGCGCGGGGTAGTAAGACTGAGGGTCAGAGAATGCAGGTGGTTATCAACCACGTCTCTGAATCCGATGAAAATGCCGGGGAAACCGTATATAAGGGTGAGGTCATTCTTGTATGGTGGGCAGAAGACTGCGCTGCCGGTATGCAGGTCAACCTTCGTCTCGATGAGGGGCCTGATGGTGCAAATTTCCGTCACCCCTTCGAAGATATGGAAACTGGTGTAAAGAACGGCGAGATCCTTTCTTTGGTTGCGTGGGCAATGGATGACGAGGATCAGCCTGAGGTTGCCAATGCTGGCCGCAAGAAACGCACGTTCGAAGAGTTGAGCCCAACTGCGCAATCTCATATTCTTTGTCGTGATGAGCGCTTCTTCTACTGGCTTACGCGAAATGAGCGCAGGTTCGTTCCAGATTCCGTAATTCCCACCCTCGAGGATTTAAAATCTAACGACAAACAGTCGTATTGCGAACATATTGTAAAAATATTCTGTGGCATCAAAAGCCGTGCAGACTTCAGCGGTAAGGATGAACATGCCGAGAACGCGCGTATGTTGTGGAACGAGATAGCTGGTGATTACACTGCTGAATCCTGGGGTCGCAGAAAATAATATGATTTTTACTTTATTTATGCAAGTCGACAATAAGGTTTACATCAAGGGTAAAATTTAAAGGCAGTAAATAAGATGGCCAATACGGAAACAGCATGCGGCGTACGCGCATACACCAAAGACAGCGGTGTAAGCGGTGGTAAGGCATGGGAAAACTACCGAAAGAACTTGGCTGCAAACGCTCGCCAGGTAGTTGCTCCATTCATGGGCGCCAACAACACTCTAGGAAACGATAGAGACGCATAATTTGCGCTTCTATAAAGGTTTATGTCACCCGGTAGCCTAAGCGACCGGGTTAAAAACCGTTTAAGACACAATTGATACACAGCCAATTTGTTTACCCATGCTAAAGTAATGGGAGCTTATATCTCCATCAAAGCTCGGAGATATAAGAATGACATTCGATGAATTCAATAAATGGTGCGAAGACGAAAGTCTCTCAGGAAACGTCTCAATAGCAAGCGCTTTGGGTGTCTCTGCGCAGACTGTGAGAAATTGGAAGCAGCAAGAGAGGGTCCCACACTGGGTCCGCTTTGCCTGCATAGCCATTAAAACGGGTGCTGAACCCATGACAATAACTGTGCAGAGCATCAAGACATGGCAGCACAGGAATGGCCTAAAAACCTATGAGGATACTGGCAGTATTTTCCATTTGAAGCGTCAGGCTGTCCACCAATGGTTCCGCAGGGGGAAGTTCCCTGCCTGGCTTGGTCTCGCAACGCGAGGTTACGAGATCGAAAAGGAAGCTAATTCCGTCGATCTAAACGAGTGATTAACGAAGATTAGCCAACTTGTATTCAATTGGGAACCGGAAGAAATCATGAAGCTTAGAAAAATACTACTATGTACAGCCGCCTCTATCATGACTGTTGCGAGCGCATCCTCTGCTGAGGAAGCAAAGCTTACGGGATTTGGTAATGGTATCCCGCTTAATTATGCAGTGGAGCAGATTGTGCCGGAACGGTTCAACATCTCTTATGGAACAGGTGTCAAAGTAGACAGTCTGGTTTCGTGGAAGGGTGGCGACGAATGGCGCGTTGTTCTTAATGACATGCTCTCCGAAAAAGGCCTTTTTGCAGACTTTTCCGCTACAGATAAGTTGCGGATCACCAATGATGTCTCCGCTAGGCCGGTACGCTCCTCCGGGTTGCAGGTAGCTGAGTACGAAGCAGCCAAACCTGGGCCACGCAAAGGGAGCTATGCGGATGATCTCCGTGGAGACCGTCCCGGACTTGTATTCCCAGACGATATAGTTGCTGCTGAGGAACCTGAAGAGGTGGTTTCTGGACCAGAGGGTTTCGAAGTCCTCGAATATAGCCACCGTCCACAAAGCCGCCCAGAAGACATGGGTGAGAACTCCATTCTTGTAGGGATCGACCCTGAAGATTTCCTCCCAGCCGGGGAAACTTGGTTGATTATGGAAGGGAGCACTCTCGAAGATACTCTGATGACCTGGGCAAGTCGTGCTGGATGGACGCTTGTTTGGAACAGTGAGCATGGATATCCGCTCGAGGCTTCCGCAGAATTCCAAGGCTCCTTCGTAGATGTATCGGCCCGTCTAATCAAAGCGATGTCGCGCGTCAAACACCCGCCAGAGGGTGAGTTTTTCAAAGGGAATAAGGTGTTGGTTGTAACGTCCGTTTCCCCTGGTAACGGATAAAAGGACATACATAATGAGCATTAAGAAGATTAGTTTTGGTTTGGGTATGGCGAGCATTTTGGCTCTGACTGCCTGCACAACACCGGTTATTGAGAGCACTGAACAACGTGTTTCAGAAGCGGTAGCGGATACTGAGAAGTTGGTGGCAGCCTCCAAGCTTCCTATGCCCGCAGATCCAGGTTCAGTGCGGATTTCGGACGATATCTGGATTGGCTCCAAATCTAAGGTTCTTCGTCGCGGTAAACCTCTACCTCAAAGCGTGGAGCATGACGGTGTCGAAATTTACTCTTTCGAGGAATCCGATATTGTTGCTATCGCGGAGCTGATCTCTGATACCACGGGTATTTTGACGACAATTGATGAGGATATCATGGATCCCATGAATACCTCGCAGCGCCACTACCCTGAAACCTTGCAGATTAGTCATGAGGGGAAGCTTTCAACGCTGCTCGATGATGTCGCAAATAAAATGGGTATCAACTGGCGTTATGAAGATAATGAAATCCACTTCTACAGGAACGCTACGGCGACGTATTTCGTCAAGGTCCTCCCCTCCACCTCGACCGCTAGTATGGAGCTATCCAATGGTTCTGGCAGCTCTACCGAAGGCAGCGGTACGTCTTCGCAGCGCACAAGTTCCGATTATGAGATCGACCTGTGGGGAGAAATTATTGCTGCTATCGAATCCATTGTTGGTACGAACGGTACGGTGAGTTCCTCTAAATCAACCGGTACGCTGTCAATTACCGCGCCCAACGCCACAATGAAACGCGTAGATCGCTATATCGATCAGCAAAACCAAAGACTTTCGAAGCAAGTTGCCGTTAATGTTCAGGTGTTTAACGTAAACATTTCTGATCAGTCCGAGCTGGCGACAGATTTTGCTGTTGATTTCAGCAGCGTTGATCTTGGTAGCTTCGACTATGCGGCAAACTCCGCAGGTAGCCTAGCGAGCGCCGCCCAATTGGGTTGGACTTTGCTAAGCCCTATGTCGGGTGTACCTGATCTCAACGGCATCGTTAGGGCCCTCGACTCCAAAGGTGATGTGAGCGTCGTTACGACTGCAAATGCGACAACCCTGAATAATATTCCGACACCAATTCAGGTTGGCAATAACAGAACCTATGTCAGCTCTATCTCCGAAGTCATTGATACCAATGGTGCCTCAAGCAGTACGGTAGAGACTGACTCGGTTGCGACCGGCTTCAATATGCAAATCCTGCCTCGTATTTTGTCTAACAGCGTGGTGGCTTTGCAGTATAACATCAGCACCTCAGAGCTTGTTGGCTCCAACGATGGGTTCAATCAGTTCACCATCGATGGCAACCAGATCCAGCTACCTGACCTGAGCACACGTGCTTTCACCCAGCAAGTTATGATCCCCAGCGGATCAACACTGGTTCTTTCCGGATTTGAGGAAACCACATCTCGGGTGGACCAAGAAGGTACAGGGCATGCTTCCAACTGGCTTACCGGGGGTCGCAATTCAGCGTCCACCAAGCGTGAAGTCATGGTGATCATGATTACCCCAGTAATTCTAGACTCCGGCGAGATGATCGAGAAGGTTGACGGATAAATGGCAGACACTGACGATCAGGACTTCGAAGATCTCTTTGGCGCTGAGGGCGCCGAAGAGGCTCCGTCATCGTCGGTTGATGATGACGATGCTGATAGCTTCTTCGATGAGATAGACGATGACGATGGGGCCGATACAACCTCAGCTCATAAGGCGACAGTTCAGATCGCGGGTAAGACCTATGCTGTGGGTCTGTTTTGGAAGTCTTCAGATGATCCGAAAAAGGTTGCCAAAGAAGCTGTAGCTTACAGTAAATTTGATGGCCTGGAAGCGGACCTCTATTGTACTCGTGTAGGTGAGGCAGCCCAGTTTGGCCTTGGTCAGAAAGATCGCGGCCATAAGCCCGGGATGCCGTCTCTAGCTGCATCCATAGATGAAGCTCTCACAGGGGATTGGCTGGTCGCCTTCTACGTTGGCGGGTCATACTATGTTTCGGCCGCCCGTAAGGGCTTGGTACTCTCTGAAAGAGATCAGATCTTCGTTGTCGAAGATGATGCTAAAGCTGTCTTTATGGATCTGTACTATGGTGCAGATTGGGATGAGGTAATCTGCCCAGAAACTTGGGGGCTGGGAGCCGAGGAGTCTCGTGAGGAACGCATCGAAGAGGTCGTTTCGGGGATCTCAGCTGGTAAGTTGAAGCCAACAAACCCACTTACAGGGATCTTGAAGTTTGCGGCGCTTTTGGCTGTTCTTGGTGGCATAGGCTTTGGCGGCTTCACGATGTATGAAAAATATGAAGAAGAAAAACGGATCGAAGCCATAGAGGCCGCCCGAGCGGCTGCGCAGGAGCGGATCGCGAATGAAGGGAAGAAGAGTATCAGTCAACGGGCCCAAGAGGAGCTGGAGAAGGCCCTGAGCGCCGTTGAGGATACCGTTTCACCAATTTTAGGTATCGAGCCAAGGCAGCAACAAGAGATGCAGCCTGACATTCCTCCTCCGGCCCCATGGAAGGGGCGACGCAACGGTACTGGTATGCTTATTGCCTGCGTGGAAGATGTGATGAAGGCGCCAATGGACGTACCCGGCTGGGAGACATCGCAGGTCTCCTGTGGCGAGCGGGAAGTTCGGGTATCTCTTCGGAGAACCGGTGGAACACCTTTGTGGGCAGAAAAACACCTGAAAGAAAATGGATTTCCAGATGTGGATTTCCGTCGCAATTCTGGATCGCAGTCTTTATCTGTCAGCTACCCCGTGTCCTATGTATCTGAATATGTGGAAAACATCGAGCCTCAATCAGTGGATGACGTAGTTATCTACCTGCGTGAGCACTTCACAGAGATGGATATTCCTATCGAAGCTATCAGGCAGCCGGACAACCCAAACAGTAGAACCAGCAGATTTTTCCGTGAAGCGAATTTCAGCTTCCAAACCACGGTCAATCCGGATGAGTTTTCGACCCTTTTCTCCAAAATCAAAGGGCTGGTAATAGAGGATATATCTCTCAATTTACAGGACTCTAGTTGGTCGGTACGTGGCTCTTTCTACGATAGACGAGAACACCCGCTTCCCCGACCTGCCCCGCCAACTGAATAACAGGATAATATTATGAAAAAGTCATATACTCTGATCGCTTCTCTCGCTACCGCAGCGATGCTGATGTCTAGTACTGCCTATGCTCAACAGAGAAATGCTGAAGCGGCCCTTCCTCCGCCAGGAAAAGAAGTGAACTTGAACAACTTCGATAGCTATATGAAAGACCTCGAAGGACAGATCACAGAACGCCTGGGTCAACTATCTCCCAGCGGCGGTGATCATGCCCCAAACAATGGTCTAGATCGCCCAAGCACAGATGAGTACAAGTCTGATCTCGAGATCATGAGTAAGGTACAAAGAGATACTAAGGTACTGGAAGCGATGCTGGCCAAGGCACGTCTTGCAAAACAAGTGTGGGCCGAAGTCCACTCAAACCCTACCGAAGAATATCAGAAGCAAATTGCTGAACTCGAATCAAACCTCATGCGAGCACGCGAAGAGACCCGGGTCGTGTCTGAAGAGTACGAACAGCGGCTACAAACCGCAGCTATGGAGCGCGAAGATATTCAGCAGCGCTATCAGGAAGCAGAAATGAGAATTCAAAGTCTCCAGTCTCAGATTGCGGAGCAGAACACGCTCACTCCTTCGGGGAACGCACCGCTACTGCCAAAAATTTCTTCGGTTGTAAAAACTGGCCCGCGCTTTACGGCCATCCTTTCTATGCCCGATGGGCGCAGAGTAGAAGTGTCGGAAGGGGACACAGTAAGTCCCAGACTTCTTATCGGCAAAATCGAAGCTAATGAAGTCTTCGCCTCGCGCAACGGATCTAAGGTCTGGCTAGAAAAGGGAAGCTATCAAACTTACGGAGGAAATAATAGTAATCAATATGCACCTCCCCCGCCGTCTAACGTTTCCGTTATAGATAACGCTGCGAGTTTCGCCAACAACTAAAAGCCTCGCTTTATCATTTCCTTAGAAAAGGGCGTCTATTTGAACCGATAGACGCCCTTTTTGTTTGGAAAAATTATGTTCGGTAAACTCTTTAAACGAACCGCTCAACCTCCTCAGGAGGATAAAGCGAATTCAAAAGAGACAGGAAATAAGAAATCACCGTCTTCTGGTTCTAACCGAAAGTCGGTGTCCCGTCCTGCGTCGAACCAGAAGACGCGCCCTAAGTCAAAAAAAGAAAACCGTCGGGGCGCAACGAAGGCAACCGAAGAGCAGAAGAAAAAGCTTCTCGAATATGATGGTCGCGTTCTCACCTTGGATGGAGATTTGAAGGTAAGTGAGGCACATCGAGACGTAATCGCAGTTCTAGATGATGGCACATGTCTTGTTGAAGAAACAGATTATCTAGACCCCCGGATATTAGAAGTCCGGAATATGGCGAAGTCTAGAGATATCATCATTCGCCGTGAACTTGCAGTCAGCCAAGACTTTCTCCGTAAATTTTATGTGAGAGCAGAGAAGATTTCTTCTGTCGAGCGCGTCTCTCAAGTCGGTGACGAAAGCAAAATGAGAAGCGATTTTCTCGCGCTCATCGCGGAAAGCGCAAGGATCGGAGCATCCGATATTCACATGGTCGTAAACCGCTACGAAGGTGTCGTTAGCCTGCGTGTGGATGGTGATAAAGAAAGTTTCCGTCAGCTCAAGCCGGATTACGCCATGGAAATGATGGTCGCGGCCTTCAATATGTCAGGCGTAAGTGACTCGTCATGGAAGCCTTATGAATCCCAAGCCGCGCGAATTTCCGAAGCAGATGCAACTTTGCCAAGCGGTATTCAGGCATTGCGACTTCAGTTTAACCCGTTGCCAAACGAGGGTCGTCAGATGGTGGCCCGATTGCTTTACGCTCAAAGCGCTGGTGATGGGAAGGATATCGACGCCCTTGGATACTCAAAACAGCACATTCGGTCAATTAAGGCGATGCGTCGGCGGCCCCAAGGACTGATTGTCACAAGCGGTCCAACAGGTTCTGGTAAATCAACGACGCTGATGAAAGCCCTAATGGCTTTGATGGAAGAGAAGAGACATAAGATTAGCGTTCAAACCATTGAAGACCCTGTTGAATACATTCTCGATGGCGCCGCCCAAATTAACATTTCGAACGCTGCTACTGATGAAGATCGTCGCGCTGCATTCAATGGGGCTATTTCCGCAGCATTGAGGAGCGATCCAGACACGATCATGATTGGTGAGGTGAGGGACTCGGCCGCCGCTAAGCTTGCATTTGAAGCGGCTATGACTGGCCACCAAGTATGGACGAGCTTGCACGCAAATGAATCGTATTCGATACCGGATAGACTTCGAGATCACGGCGTTGAGAAATATAAGCTTACAGATCACAGACTTTTGGTCGGCCTAATCGGTCAAAGGCTACTTAAGAAGCTATGTAAGCATTGCAAAATTCCAATTCGTGACGTTATCGCGATGGAAGACAAACGTCTTATCGATGAAGACCTATTGCATAGCCTACATAATAATATTGGCGAAGAACACTTCGACCGAATTTACATGCCTGATGAAAATGGCTGCGAAAAGTGTCGTATGGGCTTCAAGGGACGAACCGTAGCTGCCGAAACAATAAACCCTGATCTCAAATTTATGGAGTTTATTGCCAAAGACGACAAAATAGGTGCCTTCAATTACTGGATCAACGAGCTTGAAGGTTTCACCTGTCTAGAGCACGCGGTTAGCAAAATGCTGTCCGGAACGGTCGATCCTAGGAGCGTCGAAGATAAAACAGATCCGATCAATCAAATAGACCCAAAGCGACTCGATTTCCTATTAAAAATTGCTGACGATAATCCAGAGGATGATTGAATAAATGAGCGAAATTAAACCAAGCCCTAAGAAAAGACCGGCACCCAAAGGAGCAGCACCCGCTTCGGGGACTAAGCCACGTCCTCAAAAGAGCGGCGCTAAGCCGAAACAAAGGAAGCCAGCGGCCCCTCGACGCAAGAGTAACGCTCCCAAGGGCTTAAATAAGGTATACATTAAGTCTCAGTTGGGCCAGAAGCAAAGGCTAGCGGCTTACCGGAAGATAAAAAAACTCCTTAGAAACAAGGTGTCGATCACCTCTGCGTTGGATAACCTTTACAACCTGGCTTCCGACGAAGGAACTAAGCCTAAAAGACCTCTGGCTATTATCTACGATCAGTGGAGACAGACTGTCCGTGAAGGGAAAACCTTTGGTGAGGCGATTGATGGATGGGTGCCAGCCAAGGACCAGATTATTATCGCTTCTGGTGAGTCGGCTGGTAGATTAGATACCGCACTTGAAAATGCTGCATTTATCCAGCAGAGCAGCAAGAAAATTACCACCGCAATTCGGAAGGGTTTGTCCTACCCAGCCCTCCTGATATCCATGACGATTGGCTTTATGTTCGTTGTTGCTCGGGTGATGGTTCCTGCGTTTTCGGATATTAAGCCTAAAGAGCAGTGGACAGGTTCGGGAGCGCAAATGGCATCGCTCGCGGATTTTGTGGATAACTATATGGTTTACGTTTTATCCGCATTAGCTGCACTGATAGTATTGATTATTTTTTCGCTACCTCGATGGACAGGTAAGCTTAGAGCTAAATTTGATAAGTACCCACCTTTCTCAATATTCAGGCTGAATGCGGGCTCTGGATTTCTACTTTCAATCTCAGCCCTTATTGCAGCTGGCGTTTCTATACCACAGGCCCTCCGTATTATCCGTAAGACCGCAAACCCTTGGTATAAAGAGCGTCTTGATAAAACTTTAGCTCAAATGGGTAACGGTAAGCCATTTGGTGAAGCCCTGTATGAGACAAAGTTAGATTTCCCAGATAAGGAAGCGGTGTCTGATATTCGTGTCTATGCACAGTTAGACGGCTTCGAAGAGTCTCTATCCGAACTTGGCTCCGAGTGGCTTGAAGATTCTGTGGAGAAAATTGAGGAACAGTCAACGCTAATGCGTTCGGTGTCCATTCTAATACTTGCTGTCGTTTTCGTCTGGATCGCGAACGGAATTTTTTCCCTGCAACAACAGGTCACGAACGGCATCTAAATAAGTATTTAATCACAACTTAACTAAATGCTCAGAAGTCAACCTATTTTATATCTAGTAAGGAAATTGGAAACAAAATGCTAAACTCAGTATTAATCAAGCCATTCGCGTTTCATCGCAAGAAAAAGCAAAGAGGCCTGTCACTTCTAGAAGCGATGAGCGTTCTTGCCATTTTTGCCTTTGTGGTAGCCGGGGTCATGATTTACCTTCAGAATGCTATGACAAACAACCGTCAAAACGAGCTTATGGGTCAAGTTGCTGCCATTCAGTCTACGGTAACATCGTTCTACGCGGGGCAGTCGACCTATACTGGTCTTAACACCGCACTGATTTCTCAGTCTGATGCTCTGCCTGCCAAAATGATCGGAGCGGGCAACACGATCAAACACTCGTTCAAAGATGATATTACTGTAACCACCGGCGCAGGTAACGACACATATGTCATCACAGCAAACGGTATCCCGCGCGATGCTTGCCAGAAGATCGTGACGATGGACCTGGGTAAGAACATGGTGTCGATGAGAACTTCGGACCACGCTGCTGGTGTATCGAAGCAATCATACACCCCTGCGAACGCGCACACTCAGGCCTGCACATCTACTGACGTGAACATTACCTGGGAATTCTACTAAGTAGTCCGATTGCGCATAGCAAGTAATAGGGGCGCGGTCTTGATTAGGGCCGCGCCCCATTTGTTTAGTATTCCATCAATATTTTCGGAACATATACCATTATAACGGAAAGAGTGCATGATGAAGTCAATAAAACAAAGGGGACTGACACTTCTTGAGATTACCGCAGGATTGGTAATTATCGCGCTTGCAGGGGTTGCAATTGCGTCATTCGCCAGCGGAGCTATTAGGGACTCAAAGGTAGAGAAGAATTCTAATGTCTTATCTCAAGTTGAGCAATCGATCAGGCGCGTTTACACGAATAAGAATAACTTCGCTGGGCTTTCAGATGCCGCCCTTGCAAACTCAGGGCTATTACCCGACTCCATTACCAATGGGGCTTCTATTATGGGTCCATATGGTGCGGTAAGAGTATGGCCGATTAGTATCGGTTGTGGAGGTTGTAATGATGGATTCGCTATCACATTCCTCAATGTTCCATCAGACGCTTGCCTTAAGTTTGCCTCGCGCGACTATGGAACCAGGCTAAATAATCTTCTTGTAGCACCGACAACCTCAACTTCTTACACAAGTGTTATGGGGAATATTTCGACGGCTGCAACCCGCTGTCGGGCGGCTGATGAACTCCGCCTCCAGTTTCAATACCGGAAATAGGGTGTAAATTCGTGCTGAAAATAAATTCTCAACGTGGCGCCGGGATGTTCGAGATCATTGTCGTTCTTTCATTGATCGCAATCCTTATGGCCGGAGTGGCATACTGGTGGTCTGTATCGTCACGGAAAACCGATGTTGAAAAAACAGCCGTTCAAATAGTGGAAATGGCGAGTATCATCCAGGAAGCTTGGGGCCCAGCTGGAAATTACACTGGTTTGAGTGAGGCTGCATTGGTTGGTTCTTCATTATTGCCTATTCCTATGGTTTCCGGATCAAGAATAAATCTTGCACTATTTGATGATCCGAGCGATAATGTTGGCTTATTCCCTGAAACCGTTAGCGGCGTTGGGTGTAATGGACGCGTGGATTGCAATAACGCGTTTGCCATCCGGATTACCGGTCTTGATGCTTATCAGTGCCAGGAACTTTCCCGTCGCGATTATGGTCCAAACTATTACAACCTTGTGCTTGGTCGTGTAGGAGGTCCCCATACTTATCACGTTGCCCCCACTGACACAGCAGAAATAAATAATGTCTGCGGACAGGGAACCAACTATACTTACCGTATATATCTTTTTTTCATGTGAGACTATGCTATGTATGCCATCTATGTTTTAGGATTAATGCTCGGGATTGCAATGTACCTGGTATCGGGCAGCGAAGATAAGCAGGCAGAAATATCTGAAGGCAATATTGTCTCTTATGCAACTCAGATTCTAGCCTATCACGACTATGCAGATGAGTATTGCAGGCTTCCAGCAAACTGTAACGCGGCAGCCGAGATCACATCTGCGAACGTCACTTCGGTCATGCCGAGTGTAATGGCTGGTGCTACCTCATACAACGACGGCAGGTTCCGCTCTTACACCAATGGTTCTGGCCTCATCGTAACGATCAGCATGGACCATAATTTCTACTCGGCCTCCAATGTGGTGACTGATCACGGTACTGCAAAAATGATCAACGAGCGCTCCCAGATCTCTTCAAAGCTGATGCAGATTTCCGGGGCATCCCGTGTGTCAGGCCCTTATGACAGAGCTTCCCAGACGGTTACAGGATATGATGGAACTGTCGTTTCTGTGCCCAACACGCTAGCCGGTATGAGCTTCCGAGATGATGTGCCGATGGTGGTCGATAGCGACTAATCATATTTTTACATATCTATCCTTGACCGCAAGAATATAAGCGAGTAGTCAATGCTTGTTGCTTGCGTCCTAAGTGCTTTCTACAAAGAAAGCGAAGGGGCTAATCATGGATACGAATGTGAACGATACTAACAACATGGATACGGAGTCTCTCAAGGAAGTGATGCGTGATCGCATTGCTGAGAAGCCTCAGTATGGATGGATTCAGGATCACCACATTGAATCCTGGATTGAGCGCGTTCTTGCAAGCGAACCTGAGCGGGCCTTGTGGCATGTAGACAGGCTAGGTGGGTTTGGCGGGTCCGACATGGGTACGCTGATCAAGCACCTAGACGGCCGCAACGGAGACTTCACCACAGCCCCTCAGATCATCGCAGGTAAGCTCTGCGTTGCAGCCCCCAGCAAAGGTGATAAGCACACCCGTAGAGGGCAGCGCATGGAGTCTGTCGTACAAGACTTCTTTGAAAAACAGATGGAAGATGAGGGGCGCTCAATCAAAAGCCTCGAAGTGCTTCGCAAGTCGGCCATCGAAGATGCAGATAATGATGTCTATCCTTGGATGAGATCTTCGCTAGACGAGTTTTATGAGATCGATGGCAAAAAGGTTATCGTCGACTTCAAGGCGCCTAGCACGGACGTAATCACTAAGTATCGCCGTGAGATCGAGCGCCTTCATGCGGCTGGAGAGGGAGAGTTCGAGAAGAACTTCGTGCCAAAGCTTAGCGTGCGTGAAGGTCTCGGCATGTCAAAGCTAGATTTTGACGATTATATTGTTCAGCTGCACCATTATTATGAGGATGCCCAGATTAAGGGTGTTGATGCTGATGAGCTATGGCTGGCAGTTTTTGACTACGCGGCAGCTGAAGTGGCCGTGTTCAAGATCGAGATTGATCGTGATGTGGTCGCAAAGCTAACCGAAGCCGGTAACCACTTCTGGGAAAACTACGTTCTGACAGGGAAGATCCCTGAGCCCGTCAAGCATGACGTTGTGCAAGCTGACGACATTTCAGAAGAAATCTTAGAGCAAGCAGACATGTTTGCTGCATCTGATCTTAGTAGTAAGCAGTTGGGCCGTAAAGCCGATGATCTCAAGTCGAAGCTGATCGAAGCGTTCTCGAGCATGACAAAAAAGATTCCGAACGATGGAATTCTTATTGGTGCCACCGAGATCAAAAGAGAACGTTCTGTAGATCAAGAAGCCGCTTACGACCGTCTTTGTGAGCTTGGCTTTGAAGAACATGAGATCGATGCCCTTCGCAAGCCATCTACTTTTGATACAAAGAAGCTGAAGGCTGGGGTTACGGACCTCAAGCTAAACTTCGGGCTTTTTATGAAATCTGTCAAAAGTGGCGATGCAAAAGCAGTATCTCAGTGCGTTCGCGAAATGCGTTCGTCACTAGAAGGAATGACCGAAAAAGAAAAAGGTGGGTTTGATGAGAAAAAATTGACGAAAGCGCTTCTCTCTTGCGGGGATGATCCAAGCTTAGTCGAAAGAGAAGAGATTAAAATAGGCGTTACGAGGAAGAAATCCCCAGAAAAAGAGCTTATTGCAGGACGCATGGAAAAAGAAATAGAAAACATGCAGATGTTTCTTGCAGAACCCGAAACAAATGAAATTACACCAACTCTATAAAGAAAACTAGGAGTACTAAAATGTCCGAACAAAATAACACTGGGCGTCGTCAGCGTCGCTTTACAAGCACCAATAATTCTGGTGGCGGTTCAAAAGGCGGATTTACGCCTGCTGCGAACGCAGTTTTGAAGTTTGATAACCTGACTGCTGATGGTGGCGATGCAAGCTCCCTGAAGTTTGAGCGCGACGCCTCTGGTAAGGTCAAAGCGATCTACGGCACGGCCACTCTCATGAACGATGCCTTCGATGGCGCCGTGGAGAAGGGCACTGAAGTGAAGGTAAAGCTGAAGGATGCCAGAATTGGCGCCGTAATGGGCTATCTCGAGAAAGCCGAGAAATCAGTTGGCGAGGGCGCCATCATGCTGGCTGAGGGGTCTTACCTGAACAACGGCGAAGTTACCTTCAGCTTCCTTAAGGGTCTGTGTGTTCCTGAGGATGTTAACGGTGTCCTGACCGAGCGTGTTCTTACAGACCGCCTGGTATATGCTACCGAAATCAAGCGCACTAAGCGTGACGGTGAAAACAAGCCGATGAAGGATAGCGAAGGCCGCTACATCAAAGAGACAATCGGCGCCAAAGTTGATGTCGCAATCCCTGAGGATGCATGTGACATGTTCAGCGCTGAAGTGCCGGATGCGGTTAAAACTTTGATGTCTCAGCTGAATGCTGACCGCGAAGCAGGCAAGGAGCTTGATCCTTTTGAAGAGCGTTGGTTGACCGACCTGGCTGAAAACTGGGAAAATCTGCCTCCTTTCTTCCGCATGGAAGCACTTTGGGACGCGAACATGATGACGCGCCGCTATGAGAATGAGGCAAGCTCCTTCGGATTCGCACTTCGTAAATTCAGTCAGTTTGATCTGGAAGGTAACGAAGTCGCACCGGGTGAGCCAGGCTCTCTCATCACTGGCCGCATCTTTGGTGGTAGCACCAAGTCGGAAGACGGTGAGTACCTTCAGGTGACTTTCGCTGAAGCCATTGAGCGTTCGGTTGCTTGGGGCGTTCCTAGCGACAAGACTGCTCCGAGCTACGAAGAGATGGTTGAGCTGGGTATCATGGGTGCTCTGGATAAGCATGGTCTCATCACTACTGGTGAAGATGGCAATCCGCAGCTTCTGACCAAGATGAACCCTGTGATCCTGGAAGATCTGGACTTCTACATGCAGCCAGAGTCTTTGACTGAAGAAAAAGGTGTGGCATTCGAAACTATGACCGTCACCACCACCAACTTCGGCGGCAAGAGTGTTCAGGCGTTCGCAAAGGACAGCGGTGAAGCACCGTATAACCCTCTCAAGGCTCCGGTCATCAAAGATGGGGAAGAGCGCCGCTACAACCAAGCGATGTTCGTGAAGTCCAGCGTTGTTCTGCACCACCCTGGTCGGACACCGAATGAAGAGCAGTTCTTCGCGACCAAGGCCTTCGGTAACAAGGTGAACGTCTTCAAGGACAAGAATACTCACGAAGTGACAGCCTATCCTACGGCTGATGCTTACACGATCCAGACCATCCCGACTGCCGTTTCCGCAGCCGCTGGATTTGAAGAGTACTTCGCCACTGTGCGCCAGAAAGATCTTGATAGCGTCAATGACTACAAGATCAAAAACGGTGGCGCACCGAAGCAGGAAAGCGAAGAGCCTGAGGCCAGCGGCCCTGCTCCCGCACCCGGCATGTAATAAGTCATTAATATGAACTTTATGAAGGGGGCCTTTTGGCCCCCTTCTCTCTTTCCGGAAACTTTGTAAATCAATATTACCCCCGGAGGAATATGATGACCGAATTTATTGATTGGCCAAATCTGAAATCTTATGGAGCAGAAATGCACCTGGCATCGTTCAGCGATGATGACAGGAGATTGATTGTCATCTCAATGACCGGGGATGATCCTATTGATCGTGAATTGGTTTCTCGTCTGGGTTCCGAGGGTTTTATCCGTCTTGGAAGGGTGTTCATACGTCCAAATGGAGAAATAAGTTCAACAGAGTTAAGTAAAGCGTTCCCCGGCTTTGAGGTCAGTTCAACTGCTATCGCTGACACACGGCTACGAGTTACTGATCCCCTACCTGGCATAATAAAAAGCGCGTTGCCAAAAGAGGTGCGCATATCAGGTGCCAACGGGTTCAAACTCCTCAATGATTTCCAAGCTGTCTACATACCCGCATCTAAAGCCGGTACTCCCTCTGCCGCCATTCCTATCAACCTAGCTGAGGGCACCTACCAGGCTCTTCGGGACATCTCTGAGCGTAGAGGGGATATTGAGCAGTGGGTTTGTGATGAGCTTCAGTATGGCTCTCCTAAAAAGATGGCTGAATACCTAGCACCAGAACAGGTAGATGCTGTTGCCCTGCATATGGACACGGCCCTGGATAATTTAGGGACGATTTGTGGTGACCAAACTGGTATGGGGAAGGGACGTGTCGGTGCGGCGCTGTTTAGATGGTGTGCGCTTCGAGGAATTCCGTATGTATTCCTTACCGAAAAGTCGAACCTGTTCACCGATTTTATTCGGGATATCATAGACATCGACTCCTTCGATCTTATCGGAACACCGTATATTCTAAACAACAACGTTTCTATCCGGGATCCTAAAACGACTGAGGTTATCTTCAAATCTCTCAAAGCGGCAGATAATAAAAAGGTCATCCAGTCTGGATCACTGCCTGAAGGGACCACGTTGGCTTTGGGAACTTACAGTCAGTTGAACCGGAAGGGTTCGGCCAAGAGCAAGTTCTTCTCGGAAATCTGTCGTGGCAATCACCTGCATGCGGATGAGATCCAAAACGCGTCTGGGGAAGACTCTAACACAGGTATCGCTGTTGCTGAAGCGATGGCGCACGCCAACTCCTATTCATATTCTTCTGCAACCCATGCCAAGAGAGGCGCAAATCTTTCCATCTATAGGCCAATTCTGCCAGCTTCACTCGCTGATATGGAGAACATGGTAGAGGTTTTAACAGAAGGGGGGATGCCTCTTCTTGAAGCACTCTCTCAGATGCTTGCGAGAACTGGTCGTCTCATCCGCAGAGAACATGATCTCTCAAATATGAATATTGAGGTTGTTCCAGACGAAAAGCGCAAAGCCGAGCACGAGGCGCTATTGGATAGGCTTGCCCCTATCCTCTCCCAAATCGCTCGTCTAAGCATGGATATCGATAGTATGATTGAGGAGAAAAACACTGATCCGATAGCTCAGAATAAAAAAGAGTTTTGGTACACTGTCCATTGGGCCTCTAGGTTCTCCCGCATCCAGCAGTACTTCGAGTCCGCGCTCAAGATAGATATTTGTGCAGATCAATGCATTGAGGCTCTCCTCAATGATAAGAAGCCAGTTGTCGCAGTCCAAAGGACGATGGAGACAATCCTGCGCGAAATACAGGAAGAAACTGAAGAAGGATACATCCCTGAGTTTAAGGACATCTTGAAGTCTTTGGTAACCAAGTCGATGACTGCGCGCAAACGGGTCGGCAAGGAGGATGCTGAGGTTGTTGATATAGAGGACCCAGAGCTTCAAGCGCGTGCTGATGAGATACTTGATCTGATCGAAGGTTTTCCTTTCCTGGCCATAAGCCCCATGGATGAGATCAAGCGGCGTGTTGAAAAGAAGGGCGCAGAGCTGTTTGCGGAAGGTAAAATATCCAAACCTTGGAATATGGGTGAGATCTCCGGACGCTCTTTGAGAGTTACCGAAAATGGCATCGAGAAGATGCCAGATACAGATCGGAACCTGTCCATCCACGCCTTCCAAAATGGTGGGATGGACGGTATTTTCCTCACAAACGCCGGGTCTACCGGCATCACCCTGAACAACACAGCTAAGATTGATGATCAGCGTACGCGGGTGATGATCGAGCTAGAAGTTGCCCCAGATGCCAGCACCCGCAACCAGTTCTTTGGTAGGATTAATCGACGAGGCAACCTGACACCCGCTGAATATATCTGCATCTGTACTGCACTTGAGACCGAAATCAGATCCCTTGCCATACAAAACCGCAAGATGGCGATGTTGAGTGCGAACGTCACGGGCAGCGCCAACACGGCAACTCGTATGGATGTGCCGGATCCGATCAACAGTCTTGGAAATAAGATTGCTAAAAAGGTCCTCCAGGAGAATGGGCGCCTTGCATTCAAGATGGGTATTTCCTTGAGCTTGGATGATGAGACAGCAGAGGAGGAACTTTACTTCGTAAACCGTCTCCTATCGCGCCTCATACTTCTTCAGACAGCGGAACGAGAAGCAATCTACCAAGATTTTATGGAAACCTACGAAGACGCGGTAGCAGACCTGGCATCAAAAGGTATCCACCCGACAAAGCCCAGAGAACTTCCTGGAGAGTGGACGATTGTCTCGAGAGAGATTTTTCATCCGGGTAACCCAGATGATGGGCCGGTCTTTGGGGCTCCGGTATTTGTTACCGAAATCGCCCGGGAAGAGTTTGTCTACCCGATGAGATATAAAGAGGTTCAAGAGCGTCTATCAGCCATCCCTGAAGGTCATGAGCAGGTCGTGGCTAACACTCTCCAGTACCTTACAGACAACCATAATAAGCTCCTGAGGAATGCACTGCCGAAGAAGTATTCCTCGGTAATCGACGCTCTTTACTCGAAGGAAGTAAATATGGTGAAGATTACCGATCAGCGCGTGAAGCGTCTCAAGAACATGCTGGAGAAGTTTGCTCCTGGAAGTTTGATCACGCTTAGCGATGATGGTGGAAACCCAACCCATGGTATTGTCACCTCATTGAGGATTCCAAATGATGTTGCCGACTATCATAAGGCCGGTCAGTTTTTTGTGGAGTTTGTTGTGCCTGGCGACGAAAGCCCACGACGAAGCTCTCTCTCAAAACTCTTTGATGACAGCAACTACCAGATCAGAGGCCCTGAAGAAGTAGATGACAGACTCATAAAAGAGTTTTCTGAGAAGCCTGGCGGCCGCGTAATGAAGACACGTATGATACTGGATGGAAATCCACTTCTAGCCGTGAAATCAGCCATAGAAAACAAGCTTGGCACCACTACGCGCTTGTCTTTAGATAACGGTGAGATGATTTCCGCAGTACTCGTTCCTGAGGGCAAGCAAGATTTCATCATGCATATGCCTGGGTCCACCCTTCTGCCGGACGTTGCCTTTGAAATTCTTGCTGAAGGAGGCATCATTCGAACTGATCCTTGGAGAACTTATGATGGTCTTTCAATGGTGCAAGACGGCCCCATGCTGAAGGTTTCTGTACCAAAGAAAAAATCACTCTCAAAGAAGTTCTTGATACCAGAAATTTTGGAGATCACAGGTGAGTTTTCCGGTGGAAGAGACCACTCCGCTCTGGTGGATCCAGGTAAGCTCGATGACTTGTGCGAAGTCCTTAAAAATAAGGGTTTTGCTCTTAATTTTGATAGTCAATGGAGAACATTGGCGCGTAAGGTAACTGAAGAGATAACGAACGAAAATAGTCTGGATAACCAGTCTGTCCTTGCTAAACCATGTCTATCCATGTAGATGCTAAGTGTATTAAAGCGTAGTTCATTTATCTGCGCCATTTATACCTTAAAGTATCTAAGTGGACCATGTTTTGACCGATTATCTATTTATAGCAGAAAAGCCCTCCCTAGCAGAAGCAGTCGCCAAGGCAAGGGCAGAGGAAAAGGGTATTTCAGCCTCGAAAAGTAGAGGGTACTGGGAGGTTGGAGACGATAAGGTTTGCTGGCTGTTTGGTCATATGTACCAACAGGTGAACCCCGCCGCATACAATCCCAGATACAAGAGCTGGATTCTTGATGATCTTCCCATTGTTCCAGAAAAATGGAAGCTTGAAGTTTCCCAAGGAAAACAAGATCAAGTGTCTAGCATTGCTAGGCTCCTCAAAGACGCAAAAAACGTAGTTAATGTAGGCGATGCTGCGCGCGAAGGTCAGCTTCTTGTAGATGAACTCCTGATCGAAAACGGATGGGATGCTTTCTCGCCCAACACTCACCGTCTGTGGGTACGATCTGTGGCTCGGAAAGACCTTCTCAAGGCTCTAGGAGACATGAAGCCGAACAAGACTAAGGAAGCTCTCTATCACGCCGCTATATGTCGACAGCGTGCGGATTGGTTGCTTGGTATGAACCTGTCCCGCCTTTTCACCATCTTAGCGCAACAGTCTGGATCAGATCAGACGATTAGCGTAGGTCGCGTTCAAACTCCAACCTTGGCTCTTGTTGTGGCCAGAGATCTCGAAATCAAGAATTTCAAACCTGTCGATCACTTCCTCCCTTCCGGCCTCTTTAAACACGCAAACGGTACTTTCAACGCGACCTGGATCATACCAGATGATTGCGACCACACAGATTCCGAGGGGCGCCTCACTGACAAGTCATATGCAGAGCAGGTTCTCGAGCGCGTTGCAGGAAAAACGGGTGAAATTACCAAGTATTCAGCAACCGACAAGTCGAAGTCTGCACCCCTGCCCTTTTCACTGAGTGCCCTTCAGACCGAATGTAGTGCCAAGCTAGGGCTTACAGCCCAGCAGACCTTGGATGTTGGTCAGAAGCTCTATGATGCCGGGATCATGACCTACCCACGCTCGGATTGTCGGTACCTGCCGATGTCTATTTTCACCGATGAAGCTGACAAAATTATTGCTAAACTTGTCGACGCAGATGGTGGTTTAGGTGAAGCAGCCAAGGGTGCGACTGCGACCATAAAATCATCCGCCTGGAACGATAGTAAAGTGTCCGACCACCACGGCATCGTTCCTACCATGGATATTTCGGCATCTAAGATTTCGGCCCTTACTGGCGTCGAACGAAAAGTCTTCGATATCGTCGCTAAGAGCTTCTTGGCTCAGTTCTATCCAGCTCAGCGCTGGAAGGCTCTATCAGCCGAAATCAAGGTGGAAGACGACAAGTTTAAGGCTTCTGGGCGACGAGACATAGATGCCGGTTGGCGGGTTGTCTACACAGGTGAGAAAGAAGACACCGAAGAAGATAATGCCGATGAAAATCCAGGTCAGAGCCTGCCTGAAATGGCAAAAGGTGACTCCGTTGCTGTCGACAAAGGGGAGCTTCAATCCAAGCGGACGACACCTCCTTCGGCCTTTACGGATGGTACCCTCATCAGCGCGATGAGCAACATTCACAAGTTTGTTCCTGATACGGAGATAAAGAAAAAGCTCAAGGAAAACGCGGGCATCGGCACCGAAGCCACCCGTGCTCCCATGTTGGAGGAAATGATCAAGAGAAAATTCCTTCAGCGAAAAGGAAAGAAGGTCGTATCAACGATCACTGGCCAGTCGATTATCGAGGCGCTTCCAGAGGAAGTAAAAGATCCCGCGATGACAGCTGTATGGGAATCTTATCTCGATAAGGTTGCTGTAGGTGAGCTTCCTCTTGAGAAGTTCATGGAAGGCCAGATCAAGAGCCTGCAAGCCAGAATTGACGCTGGCAAGGGCACCGAAGTGCGTATCAAGGGCGGTAAAACCATTACGCCTCTGGAAGGCCACGGCAAAGAGTGTCCTGAATGCAAGCAGGGCCAGCTTATTACGCGTGAGCTAAAATCTGGTAAAGCTAAGGGCAAGAAGCTTTTGGCCTGTAATCGTTGGCCTGACTGTAAGGGTGCCGAGTGGCCTCAGATCAAGATTGATCCGGTAGAAGGTCACGGTAAGCCTTGTGAGAAGTGCTCCGAGGGTAAAATGGTTACCCGCATGATTGGTAAGGGAAAGCATAAGGGTAAGAAGTTCCTTAGCTGCGATACATATCCGAAATGTGACCATGTTGATTGGTTGCAGCCAAAGATAGAACCAGTAAAGGGCCACGGCGACTCGTGCCAGAAATGCTCTGAAGGCAAGATGGTCACCCGCATGATCCATAAGGGCGACAACAAGGGCAAAAAATTCCTTAGCTGCGACCAGTACCCGAAATGCGATCATGTTGATTGGTTGAGGCCGAAGGTTGATCCTATTGAAGGTCACGGCAAGGATTGCCCTGCGTGTAAAGAGGGCAAGCTGGTCACTAAACAGTCACGGGATGGCAAGAAGACCTTCTTGAGCTGTAATGCCTATCCGAAGTGCAAACATGCAGAGTTCCAGAATAACGTTCCCCCAATGGAGGGTGACGGGAAAACATGTGATAAATGCAAAGAAGGCAAGATGATTACACGGGAGATTGGCAAGGGCAAGAATAAGGGGAAAACCTTCCTGAGCTGCAATAAGTATCCAAAATGTGAGAATACTAAGTGGCCGGATTAATCGGCTGTTAGACATCCCGTGTTATTAACTTTAGAATACTTGAGGAATTAACCATGAATATTAAATCTACACTGCTAGCGAGCACATTGCTGTTAGGTGCAACGAGCGCTCTAGCTCAGGATCTTGCGATCCCTAGTATACCCTCTGACTCCTTGATGAGAAGCATGACTGATGGCGTTGTCCCAGAGGTCCTGAAATACCTTATGGATGGTGGCATCAAGCTTACTTATCTCGGTGATGCTGGCGGCCTCAAAGGCTACTTGGGCGAGAGCCCTACGGGTGAGGTCCAGACCTTCTACCTGGCGCCCGATGGTAAGCACTTGGTTGCAGGCATGCTGTTTCGTGAAGGTGGCGTGAATGTCACCGGCGTTCAGGTAACTGAAATGAAGGATCGCTACGAAGCGGCCAAGAAAAAGGCCGAACAAGCAGCGAAAACAATCGGAACAGTAAAGCCGATGACGCTTACCCCTGCAAAAAACATTGAGGGTTTGGTTGAGATCGGCCCCCAGGGCGTGCGCGACGGCATCGCCGCCATCCCTGATAGCGATGAGTATATCAGCAATCGCGACCCGAAAGAGATGAAGGCTCAGCTGGATAAGGTTGCCTGGTTTAAAGTAGGCGCTCCAACTGCACCTGTAGTTTATATGGTTGCTGACCCGAACTGCCCTTTCTGTCACCGGACCTGGAGCGATATGCGTCCGATGGTTATGAGCGGCGAGATTTCAGTTCATGTTATTATGATCGCAGGACTGAATGGTAGTGAGCCAGAGGCGATCTCTATCCTTGCCCGAAATGAGCCTGCGAAGGCATGGTTCGCCGGTGAGGGTTCCACCCGCCATATGCCAGTGGCATCTCCTCCTCCAGCCGGTTCTAAAGCTTTCAAGAAAGCTCGCAGCTATCTTCAGACGAACATGAACTTCGTGAACAACAACGACATCAAGTCGACGCCTCACATGTTCTACCTCAATGAGGATGGCGACCTGTTTGAAAGCCGTGGGATGCCCAAGGATCTCGACATCTTCCTAAGCAATATCCGGTAATCAATAATGGCAACCTTTATCGGCATCAATGGCCTCGCCGGGGCAGGGAAGTCGACTGCGGCCGACTTCCTCCTCGACGGTAGATATGAACCCTTGTCGGATGAGCTAACACCTGCTCCCTTCGTACGCGTGAAAATGTCTGAAGTTCTCAAAGAGATGCTTGGGGTGCTTCTGCGCCACGCAGGTGTTCCGGAAGATAAGATTTCGATCTATCTAGAAGGGACGCAGGATGAAAAGCTTATTCCTATCCCTGAGCTTGATTATAAGACAGATGGACGTCATCTAATGAAAACCATCGGTTCCGAATGGCGCGATCTTATTTATTCGGAACTCTGGGTATCTATCGCAGTGAATAAGATAATAGATCATTTGGATGATGGCTTAAACGTCGTTGCAGACGACATCAGATTTGTCCACGAGATCGATTACGCGCGTCGACGCCTTCAAAATTATGATGTGAAGTTCGTGAAGATTGAAGGGCGAAATCATGAGAAGACCGTTTCGGATGGTGAGGAAGTACATCAAAGTGAACGACCAATACCAGACGTTCACTTTGATGCCGTCATAAAAAACGACAGGGACCTTGATCACTTATATGCAGAATTGCACGAAAAGGTGGTATTTGACCTCGAACCGGACATGATATCAAACTGTAACGCAGCATAAGGGATAAGAAATGCCGTTAAGCGAAGTGCTATTCTTTTTTTTGTTATCTTTGGCCGTGTATCTGGTTAGCGTTTTTGGATATCATAGTCTAGTGGGTCTAGACTGGTTATTTGGAAACGGATGGGCTGTTGCCGCATTTCTACTGACTTCACCATTGGTGTCGATGCCGTATACGCTCGTGTTCCTTTTGGTTATAGCTATACCGTTGTTCACGGTGGCATCTTTGATAGCTCTATTGCAGTTATACTGTATCAAAATAGCATCAAAACTGAGAAATCCCTAATATATCAGGGCATCGTCGGTAGTTATGGTCCGACACATAAAATGCGCATATGAAAATGGGGTCCGACATATTGAGGGACCCCATTTTCATATTATTATGCTGTCGATACATTCATTCCGGATGAATGTATCTGCACTGAGATACTTGAGCCATCATCCGGTCGTAAGCAACAGATGCCCGCTCTTCGAGCTCTGCCAGCTTTATCCTTTCTTGGGAAATATCGAGTGACACTGGCTTCTCTACAACTCTGTAGTCAGTACGCGGGCAGGAATAATACTTTCCCTCCGAATTTTTGCAGGTCCCCATCACAGTGAAAGGTTCGCGTGTCTTATGTACCGCGTAACCACGTGCAATGTCTGTTTGCACCTTGTTAACTCTGGTCTGAAGCATGTTGTAGTCGCGTTTGGCACCAGACACACATTTCTCTTGAGGGGTTGCACAGGCCGTAAGAAAACCCACTCCGACCAGCATCAGTAGATTACGTTTCAAGTTTGTCTCCATTTACTTGAAGGGTTCACCATTCACCCATTGACTCATCACCTTCGCACGCCCGCTTACATTTGTCGCAAATACGGTTGTGAGCACCTTCACTCCAGAATGGAGACCGACAAGTCATGCAGTCTCTCATCTTCGGCTTTGCGCGCGTATCTCTAACCTCGCCCTGTTTAGCATACTGTCGCTCCCCAGTTCTAGCCTTTGGAGACTTTAGTTTGTCACGGATTTCTTGAGGTATTAGAAGTATTTCAGCAAGAAGCTCTTCGTCTCCAAACTTATCCAGTAGCTTGTTGGCGATGGCATCGACAGATCGATTCATCTCTTTGGCAATCTCATAGATATGAACGCGACCCGCTTCGTCGGTATTGAGATCAATCGACTTATCTAGAAGTCGCTCCTCAGATCGAGACCATCTCTTACGGTGTTTCTGAAGTCCATCCTTACGTCTAGGCAGGCCAAGACGTGATGCCTGGGTCTGAACAGAAGAAGATGATCTGTTTAATAGAATGGCGAGAATGGTTATCGACCCGATATCATCCCAAGCACGTATCAGTGCTTCGGAATCCTCATTTTCCCAATTCTTTCGTCTTACATTAGTCATGCAAATCTCCACACATCTAAAATGTGGTGCCCTTATTAAAAACTGATTTACCGATAAGCTGGGCTTTCGGCATTAAACTACCGTAACGACCAGCTCTTTCACTGAATTTAAGATTTCCCGCGAATATCCGTTTGACAGTTGACTGACTGCCTATTCGCCAGGGAAGATTAATATGACAAACACGCCGAAGCGGACATCTAAGAAGACCTCCGCCCCAACCGGGGTAAAAAGGAAGGCACCGCCTCAAAAGCCCGTTAAGAAGGGGCCTACTGAATCAAATTCAGTTAAGGACCTTCCGCGTCCAGCAGTTGAAGATATTATTGCAACTAAAATGTTGCGTGATAATGCGATCAAAGAGAAGGTCTACTTGAACCACAAAATCGCTATGGTTCTCGCTGGATGTCTGTGCCTATCAATCGTTGCAAACGTTTCGCTATTCATGAAACCTGCCGAGGTTACGTACTTCGCTACGAACGGTGAAGGAAAGCTTCTTGAGCTGCTCCCTCTTAAGCAGCCAGTCCAATCGGTGAATGAGGTTCTCTCATGGTCAACTAAGGCGATTACCGACGCGTATACGTTCGATTTCGTGAACTACCGCGCTCAGTTGCAGGAAAGCAGGGATCTGTTCACAGCTGAGGGGTGGAAAGGATTCCAGAACGCTTTGAACGATTCAGGTAACCTAAGATCCGTCGTCGAAAATAAATTCGTGACCACGGTCGTGCCACGCGGCGCCCCTGTGGTTGTTGCCGAGGGTTACCGTAACGGTAGCTATGCTTGGAAAATCGAAGTGCCGATCATGGTGACTTACCAATCATCTGAACGGCGCACCAATCAATCTTTGCTGGTCGAAGCAGTTATCGTCCGACGCTCTGAGCTAGAGCATCCTCGGGGTATCGGTATCGCTCAGATCATTGCACAATAATGGGGTTCGCTATGAACAATATTCTGAAAAATATGATGTGCGGGGTGGCTCTAGCCACAGTTAGCATGGCGGCCGCATCTGCGCAGGACCGGATCGAGATATATTCTCCAAACTCAGATCCCACCAACCCAATCAGGATTGCGCCTAGGTACGACTCCCGGGCGGCATTGCAGAGTGATACCCCTGCTCTTCCTATGCAGGAAAGCTCCCTTGCAGGCACAAAAGAGCTTTCACGAGAAGACGCAGAAATGATGCTTCAACTGATGAAGGTGGTCGAAGAGACTAACACCATCGAGGAGATTAATGCAGATGACCCGCTTTCGGGCATGTCTCCTGATCAACGTGCATTCATAGAAGCTATGCGTGGAATCATGCCGATGACGCCCGAGCAAATTCGGCTATTCAAAAAGCGTTATGATGAAAGCCAGGGTGCCACGAGGGCACCTGTACGCCCAGATGCTAGCCGTGTGACTAGATCCTTGGATCTTACTCTGCGTCCAGGTGAAGAAACTCCGGTCATTAGAATGCAAGCTGGTGAAGTATCAACGCTCACCTTCTCTGATAGAAACGGGAACCCATGGCCTATTTTGTCGGTCACAGCGGGCGATGCGGCTGCCTTCAATGCCCAGACAGCGGGGCCAGATGGCACCTCAAACATTCTAGTGGTTCATACTCAAGAACTGTTTGCCAGCTCGAATATGGTCGTAACTCTGGTTGATAACCCCGTACCGGTTATTCTGTCACTAGATGCGCGAGATCAGCGGGTAGTCGATTACCGGATTGATGCGCGTATCGATGGTGTCGGTCCTAATTCGAACTATGCGATCACAGACAGCGACTCGTTGCCATCAACGGGTGATAAGACGATGATTGCTTTCTTGGACGGCATTCCACCGAAGGGTGCAACCCGCAGAGTTACAAGTAATGGTTCTGTCGACGCATGGATGTATGACGGCAAGCTTTATGTCCGCACCAAGGCCTCCTTGCTGTCTCCTGCCTATGTATCAAAGAGCAGCAACGTAAGCGGAGTGTCTGTGTACACACTCTCCGAAACCCCTGTTGTCATAATCCAGAGCGGCGGCCGCATGGATACTGTGACCATACAAAGCCATTGATCGAGGGAATTCTATTATGAGCGGTAAGCTAGATAACTATAAGAAAATTGTCGCTGACAAGGGCTCTCGAAAATTGCTCATTGTCGTGGTTCTCGCGATCATCGGGATCCTTTTGTTTGTCCTTTTCGGCGGAGGCAGCAATGCAGAGGGTAATGCGAAATCCCGCCTTCGTTCGGCCCCCGAAGGAAGCTCTGCTGTCCTTCCTGAGACTCTTGATCCCAACTATCGGAAAGCTCTGGAGGATAGTGATCGTCAGCGCATCGAACAGGCTAAGGCAGAGGGTAAGTCGGCTTTGCCTTCTATCATCGGAAACGAAGTAGAAGACCAAGAGCCCGTAAGTTTCGATTTGACCCCTGATAAGCCTGAAATTGTTAGGCCAACAATAGAGAAGCCTAAGAATGTTCAGCCTGTCGTGATCCCTGAGCCGGTAAAAGAAGAGCCGGTTAAGATTACACGCCCCGTCATCCAGAAAGCTCCTGCTAATCCACCTATTATGGTTCCGCGTTCCAGCCCCAATCAGGTAGCGCAGCCCCAGCCTCCTCAGCTGGTAGAGCGCCCGGTGCCTCAGGTTAACCAGCAGCTGCGTTCAGCCTACATGCAACAAATGGGGCAAATCATGTCGGAAATGGAGCGTCGTCCTGGTCCTCCTCAGACACAATACTTCTATAATCCAGCTATGTCTGAGAACGGATATGACTACGGTACGAGCGCCACTGGTGGTGTGGAAGTGCCCACAGATATTTTTGCGGGCGGCGGAATGAACAGTGCTCAAAGTGGCACTTCTGCGGCCCTAGAGGGAAATGGTCCGGTAGAGGCGTTCGATAATCCTGTTACAGTGGCGGCTAATGAACCACCGGTGAAAATGCCACTGCCGGGTAAGATTCTCTATGCCACCATGGTATCTGAAGCCAATAGTGACGCTCCCGGGCCAATCGTAGCAAAAGTGGTTCAAGGTGAACTGGCGGGTGCGACCCTTCTTGGTGGATTTCGGGTAGCAAACGATAAGCTTGTATTGGAATTTAGTTCCATCACCATCGAAGAAACCATGAGCGGGAAAAAGGTCAACGACGTCTTCCCGATGTCGGCAGTGGCTGTTGATGTAAAACATGTGGGCACTGGTATCGCTACCGATGTTGATCGTCACCTGTTTCAAAGAGTAGCTGTAACCTTCGCGACAAGCTTCATCAGCGGGATGGCAGATGCGGTTCGAGCAGCAGGTCAGGTAACATCGGAAACCCCTAATGGTATTACCACCACTATGCCTGAATTAAACACCAGAGAGCAGTTTTTAATTGCATCAGGTACGGCAGCTGGTGATGTGGGTTCGATTATTAACGAAGTTTACGGAAATAAACCTACAACCGTCAAGGTAGCAGCCGGTACGCCCGTCGGCATCCTATTTTTACAGTAAGTAAACTATTTCTGGTCAATTTATAGAGATTACGGAGAATTATCATGTCAGACGACGATTTCGAAAAAGAGATGGAAGAGATTGCAGCAGGCGGCTTCCCTGGTGCAGATGACGAAGACATGGACGATGATTTCCTGAAGTCTTTTCCAGGCGATGACGACAATGGTCCAGACTTCGGTGATAACGAAGAAGATCCTTTCGACGCCTTTCCTGATGAGGAGGACGAGGATGAAGAGTTGCCGCAGGAAACTTCTGAAGAAACCTTTGCTGAAGATGACAAAGAAGACGAAGACGGCCTGGAGTGGGACGATGATGACCCTGAGACTGATCCAGAAGAGCTAGATCAAGAAGAGGAATATGTCGAAGGCCTCGAGTATGAAGAAGACGAAGAAGAATACGAAGGTGACGAAGAATATGAATATGAAGAGGAAGAAGGCTCTTCTTCTGGCTTAGATAAAGGCAAACTGATTTTCTGGGGTGGTACCGGTGCTGTAGCCGTAGCGCTTTTAGGTGCCGGATATGCTGTACTTATGCCACTATTCTTTGGGGGTTCTGATGCGCCGGTACGTCAGGCGCCGCCCGTTGCTCAGGTTCAGCAGTTCAACCCTGAAAACACACCCAGACAGCCTCCGCAGATACCTAATGTAAACGGTCCACGGCCGACGCCCCCGGCACTGCCAACGGCTTCCAATGATCGTATTCAAGTCCCCGGACATCCTACGAATGTCGATACAAATGCGATCCGGCCTAACCTGTCTGGTCAGGATATCACACTACCCGGCGCACCCAAGTTGCCTGTTGCTGGCACATTCCAGCCAGGTATGAGTGAAAATGCAGCTCCGACACCTACTCTGCCGACAAAGATCGTCAACGCAGGTAATGATGATTTGCTCATTGATTTGTCCCACAACCAACCCAAGCCAGCACCTACTCCTGCGCCTAGCGGTTCAGATATGGGTGAAGTAATGGGGAAGCTTGACTCTGTTCTGTCTCGGTTCGACAAATTTGAGAAGAACTTCATCTCGAAGGATGATGTCGAGAAGATGGTTGGGGAAGCGGTTACAAAAGCAACTGCCGATCTTAAGGTCGAAGGCCTAGACATCGATACAACAGACTTGGTTCGAGCCGCTGATGTTAAGGGTATCAATGATAGCCTATCCGAACTTGTAGAGCGTGTAAGTGCAATCGAAAAAGGGTCGGACAAGTCTACTGCTGAAGTAGATCCCGAAATTATCGAAGCGAAGGTTGCGGAGCGCGTCAAGGAAGTAGAGGTATCCGTAGCCGAACAGATGCTTCAAATGGGCAAGACGCTGGAAGCGTATGAAGCCGCATTGGCTGAGCTTAAGTCTAAGGTTGGAACGGCTCCAGTTAAAGCTGACGACGCGAAGGTCGCTAAGGATCTCAAGGTTAAGCTCGAGAAGCAAAAGCGTGAGCTGGTAGCCCTTAAGGCCAAAGGTGGATCGTTCGTGCCTCAGCGTAAGCCACAAGTCATAAGCGGTTATCGTCTTGCAGGATTGTCGAAGGATCAGGCATGGATTGAAACCCCATCGGGCGTTCAGCGATACTCCGTTGGTCAGGATATTCGTGGTATCGGAGAGATCGAAGAATTCCGTGCAATGGACGGCAACTTCGCTGTGATCACCAAGGGCGGAATTATTATTCCCTAAGCTGAGTTACCAGTGCATTCCTAAGGCCCCTAAGATATTCTTGGGGGCCTTATTAATTCTTGGCCGATAATCTTCTCTATTCACTATTTATCAACTCGGTCAGTCATATATCACGAAGAGAACGATAGATAGGTGACCTATGAGCAAGCAATCAGCTGCATCGCTCAGGCTCTCAGTGAAAGCGAAAAACTGGCGCATGAACGACGCCTCTTCGGAAGAGTCCGATGCTGAATTTCAGATTGTGCGTAAGCGCGTTCTGGAGCGGGATGACTACACCTGTAGCCTGTGCCAATTCAGAACCCCGAAATGGCAGGAGGTCCACCATATTAATGACGATCACTCCGACAACCGTCCAGATAACCTGATGACGATTTGTTCGTTCTGCCATATGTGTCAGCACATCGGATTGGCGGGACGTAATGAAGAAGCCGTATTGATCTGGCTCCCTGAGATACCGCAATCGACCCTCCATCACTTGGTGAGAACCATTTTGATCGCCCAGCGCTGGGCCGAGACGTCGACAAGCATGCGCAATACGCGCCCTGAGATGCTCAAACAGGCCACACAGGCGTCAGAGGGTGCCGGACGCCTCATGGGGGCCTTCAGAGAGCGCGAGGATGAGGCTGAGGAGCGTTTGGGCACGTCTGACCTTCTAGAGGTGGCAAACATTCTCCTAGCCACTGATGATGACCAATACGAGCGTCGCGGAGAATTCCTGCATGGCTTTCGCATGCTACCCTTAGGGAAACGTGAGCAAGAGACCCCTAAGGGCAAGCGAAACGTTATGATGGATATCGTGGACAGCTGGATGGATTCAGGGGCGCCTTATATGTCGCTGCGGCCACCAGGATGGCTGTCGATGATCAAGAATACTTTGGAACAAATATGAAGTCAGGTGGGATAGCGTGAGCGATAAGGATGGCATAACCAGGCAGTTTGGATACGTCTGTTTTGATAGTGAGACAGATCCTTCCGACGGATTTGCTTCTGTTAATGGAGGCCCAGCACGTCGAATTAACGGCGTGAACGAGCTTTCTACAGATGTGATCTGGCTCTGTAACTTGGGCTTCGACGCATTCTATAAAAAATCGGATGCATGGAGGTCGCCGTGGCTTCGCCATGACAAGTACCTTGTCGTATCTCCGAAGGATATCCTCAAAGAGTGGGGAATGGACCCGAAAACCACGGATGCCACTCAAGAGGCGCCGGTCATATCAGAGTTCTTCAAAAGAATTATGAAAATGGCTTTCCGGCTGATCCGAGACGTGGATCCCAAGGCCAGAATGGAAGATGTTTTCCAGGGTAGGTTCTTGCGTGAAGACCTTCGATGCATCCTTCCGGAAGCGGAATATCCCAAATCTGAAGCTGCCACGATCATCAAGAGTGGCAACGCTTGGCAGGAGTTCACTCAGACCGCCGTTTCACCTGTGCGAGGCGGGCGTTGGGTTATGCTGCGTAAGCCTCGAATTTCCTATGCTCACGACATGTTTCATACACCAATTCCACGTGGACCGTTTGAATTTTATGGACGCAGTGAAATCAGGTCAGTGGCCCGTGATAAAATGGGATGGGTTTGCAACAACGAGAACCCTTGTATTGCCGAGATCACCATCAACCGCATTGAGGGCGACATTGCACCCATCTATGGCTTCGGCAATGCGACCGAGAAAGAGCGTCGTATCGCACGGTCCTGGGTGGCACATCCTGAGCTGATCGTGATGTCTAACTTTACCGACATTGATATCAAATCTCTCTACATGGGCGCAGAATATGATCTAATCGGGCCCAATCTACCTGAACCAGTGAAAGATTTCCTGGCAAGCAAGTACACTGCCATCTCTTGGTCTGCTGGCGTGCTTGCAGAGACGCTGTGGAGAGCCTGTGCTCTAGGTGAGGAGAAGAGTAAGGCCATGGGCGAAGAACGGGCCCACACGAGCTGGCAGGGCGTCTGGATCAAAGGTGCGGACAAGTCTAACATGTTCCTGTCTGCTATGCAGTTGACCGAGAAGGGCTATGCCGTTGTCAGCTACGGTTTGGGATGGGTGCGCTGTGCTGTCCTAGAAGATGATATTCCTGACCTCATTCGCCATGGCCTGACCCTTGGTCTGCTTCCTCAGATGTGTGATATCCCGAAGGGTCTATTTGGTGCCGACCGCCGTGTTCCATGGCAGGGTGACGTCAACTCAATGGCCTTCAGTCAGTTTACGCTGACGGGTAACCGTGATCTTCTGTGGGGCGTAGATACCATTCCTCTGCTCAGTCGAAAACAGCGAAAGCAGACGTTTGCTGATCTACTGAAGATGTATGGAGGGATGTGATCATGAGCGATCTGGAGCGCATTGCTCGTGGTGAGGTATCGGTAGAAGAGGCAGGTAGACTGATGAAAGAAGGTCTGTCCAGCGGCGAAGATATCACCAAAGTTTACTCTATTTACCAGCGCCTAACGTGGTTGATGATGTGTGAGAGAAGGCGCGATGAGGAGCTGCGGCGATGGCACCGAACCATTTATCAAACAGCACAGATCATCAGACAACAGGAAGCTTCAAACGCATTAGATATTGCTTCACGAATAGATGGCCTGGCAGATCTCATAAAAATATCAGTAGGGATGAGCGATGGCCCGACGCGAGGTGAAATCATCCAAGATTCACCTGAAACTAAAATTCTAGACCGGCTAAGCATCATTAGAGAATATGTGCCTAGATCTGATCTTGAAAGAGAATTTGATATCAGGCCTTCAAGCTTGTCCAGAATACTAACTTCGCTTGTCTTTAATGGGCTTATTGAACGAGACCCAGGATCAACAGAACCTCGCTATAGGTCCTGCTAACAAGGATCCCGTTGTTGGGGCTTAGAATGTCTCTTGAACCCCAACAACGCCATCGAATGCTTTCAGTCTGCTCTCAATGGGAGCAGTCATACGGTACTTATCCGGCAGACTGCGGCGCTCCAGCATCTTTCCGTTATCAGTAAGCTGGAGAGAGATTTTGACTGCATTTTTCTCCGCTTCGTCATCAACCTTGATTTCATCAAGGAAAGCTTTCAGTGCCTGAATGCGCATGCCCGTTTTCTTTACGTTGGCCTGCTGCAAGACAGCTTCATATTCTGCCTTCGTGATGAGACCTTTATCGTGATCTTCGTAAGCTTTGATCCTCATAGATGAGGTTTCAGGAAGGTCGAGGATTTGCTGCATGTCGACGGTTACTGTCATCGCGCCATGCACGTCTCCAAGGTACGTCTCAATGGAAATCAGCTCACGTGCGAACACAGAAACCCTCTCTCCGTCTTCGAGCGCCACGTTTGCCCTAATGATGACAGGCATGCGGTTCTCACGGGCAGCATTCGCCACGTTCAATGCTTCCACCACGTCTTGGCTTTTTGCGCCCCCGAACAGGGGTGAGTTATAGGTTCTGCCCTTTTCGGACATCTTTGTGCTCAAGTACAGCTTCTTGCCTCTCGTGTACTTGGTTTGGGCAAAATCTACCATTGCACACAGATGTACATCCCAAAGCTGCGCTTGGTTGTTTGCGAGCATCTCATCCAGGTGGTCCTGAAGGGTCTTTACACCTTTCTGGTCGAGCTTGGACCGGTAATGATCAATCGGGTGCTTATTAAAGTAGAAGCCTACACTGTTAAACTCTCGATCCTGCCGATTCCCCCATTCCTGTACGCCGGTGATTGACTCTGGAATAATGTCTTCTGCAAGACCGGCCGAGAACATGTCGACCTGACCTGCGTTTCGTTTCTCGTTCTTCATGTGCCAGTTAACAAGCTGGAACGCCCGATGCCGGTTACTGTCAAAAGCATCATAGGCGCCAACTTGGGCCAGCTTTTCCAGTTGGGCCTTATTCAGGGATGTTCCAGCGCGTTTGGCGAAGTCATTTAGGGATTTGTACTCACCCTTCTTACGCTCAGCAATGAACGCTTCCATCTCCCCTGATACGCCTTTGATCGCGTTAAAGCCGAAGCGAACACCTTGACCACCTGTCGATGTGCGGCAGGGCTCTGGAGTGAAGCGAGGGAACGACTTGTTGATGTCGGGCGGAAGCATTTCCACACCGAAGGTAGTCAGATCCTCTCGGATGAGAGCCAGTCGGTCTTCCTTTTTCTCAAAGGACATGAGCGCCGCTAGGAACTCAGCTGGATAATGATGCTTCAACCATGCTGTCTGATAAGCAATGTAAGCATAGGCGGCCGCGTGACTCTTGTTAAATCCATATCCAGCAAATTTAGCAATAGTATCAAACAGTTGATTGGCGTCCTTTGCAGGTGTGCCCCGCTCAACAGCGCCCTCCACAAACATCTTGCGCTGGGCATCCATCTCGCTCGCAATCTTCTTACCCATTGCACGGCGAAGAAGGTCAGCAGCACCCAGAGAGTAGCCAGCGACTTCCTGAGCCACCCGCATCACCTGCTCCTGATAGATCATGATGCCAAAGGTTTCCTCAAGGAACGGCTTGGTCCGCTCTTCAGGCTGGGGGTATTTTGGTGTCTCTTTGCCATTCTTACAGGCCGCATAAAGCGGGATCTGTTCCATGGGGCCCGGCCGGAAGAGTGAAACCACGGCAACAAGGTCTTCAATGTTGGTTGGCTTCACTTGACGCAAAACCTCTTGCATGCCAGCCGATTCCAGCTGGAAAACACCGATACTCTTGGCATTGGCCAGCATTTCGTAGACACCTTTGTCTCGGACGTCGATTTTTGAGATGTCGATTTCCTCGCCCCTGGAAAACTTGATGTTATCCAAGGTTTCTTTGATAACGGACAACGTTTTCAGGCCAAGAAAGTCAAACTTAACGAGGCCTACGTTCTCGCTACCCTTCATATTGTACTGGGTTACCGGCATGCCGCTTTCGTCATCCCAGCGCATGGGGATAAGGTCACTGAGAGGGCGGTCACCGATAATCACACCAGCAGCGTGCTGGCCGGTGCTCTTCCAGAGGGATTGGATCTTTTGCGCCTTGTCGAACAAGATTTTCATCTTCGGGCTTGAATTGATTTTGCCGCGAAATTCTTCAGAGTTTTGATAGGCATCAGCAAGAGTTTGAGGTTCAGGCGCCCCGTCTTTATTTGGGATAATTTTGGTTAGTTCATTGATCTCGTTGAACCCGTAAACGCCGTACTCTGGGTGCATAAGAACGCGAGCAGCATCCTTGAGTGCAGTCTTGGACTTCATCTCGCCGAATGTGTTGATCTGGGATACGTTCGCTGTCCCATATTTTTCCCGCACATATGCGATCACCTCATCGCGCCGCAGCATGCAGATATCGATATCGAAGTCAGGCATGGAAACACGTTCAGGGTTCAGGAAGCGCTCGAACAAGAGACCATACTCAAAGGGGTCTAGGTCAGTAATCAAGAGTGCCCAAGCCACCATCGAACCGGCACCGGAACCCCGGCCTGGACCAACAGGGATATCGTTTTTCTTAGCCCACTTGATGAAGTCCGAAACGATCAGGAAGTAGCCTGGGAACCCCATGCCTTCGATTACCCCTAGCTCGTAGGCCAAGCGATCCTCATATTCTTTGATGCGTTCGTCGGTAAGGCCTTCGACATGTTTCAGGCGCTCTTTGAGGCCTTCTTCTGACTGCGCACGCAATTCGTCGATTTCAGTCCGCCCATCTTCGCTCGGGAATGGCGGCAGAATGGGAGCCCGGTCATCCACTACGAATGCGCATCTGCATGCTAGGTGGTTGGTATTCTCGAGAGCGTGAGGAATATCTTTGAAGAGTTCGATCATCTCTTCATAAGAGCGATAGTGATAGTCGTTACTATCCTGCCGTACGATGGCTTCACCCTCTGTCAGGTCCACGCGATTTTTAGTTTGGATAGCTCGCATGATTTCATAGGCATCGTGGCGATCCTTGCTGACGTATCGAACCTCTGCCGTCGCTACCATGGGGATACCGTTGAACACCGTACCGTCGGAGCGAGTGGTCTTGTAAGCGTTATCCGAAGCAAAAGAAATCAGTACATCCTCAATGTCGAGGGTCTCTTGATCACGCTTCTCGGAAGATCGGTTAATCTGCACATACAGACGATCCTTGAATACGCCACTCAAGAACTTGAGCGTCTTCTTAGCCTTATCCTCTTCACCAAGTCGCAGCATCTCAACCAGAAGGCCATCATCAGCCCCGGTGAGCAGGATAACACCCTCATTGTATTTTTTGAGATTTTCGCTGGATAGAGATTTGATCAGCTTTTTCGCGTCAGGGCACTGGGCATCAGTCATGAGGCGACAGATGTTTTGATAGCCAACCTCATTCTGCGCCAAGAGAACCACATAGCCATAACGCCGCTTCTCTTCATCGAAGGTGATCGGCAACTGACAGCCGATGATGGGCTGGATTCCCTGAGATTTTGCCTCGACGGAGAACTGGTACGCCCCGAACATATTTTCCCGGTCAGTCAGAGCAACTGCGAAAGCGCCACTATCCTTGGCTTTCTTGATGATATCCTTGACCTTTGAAGTGCCCTCAAAGAAAGAGAAATCTGTTTTTACCGTGAGTGGTGTATACATGTTATTGGGCTACATACGTTATTTATTTCCGGTTATTCTTGACATGTCGATGCATACTTGTCAACACTAGCATAGATTAAAGAGGTTATACATGATTGATTTTGATAGACTTGATGCTGATCAGCTTCGTGCGGTTACAGCTCCGGATGGGGTGACCACCGTTTTCGCGGGAGCTGGGACAGGGAAAACTACAACCCTACAAGCTCGGGTGGCCCATCTCCTACAGAATGGTGATGTACGTCCTTGGGAGATCGTGACGGTTACCTTTACGAACAAGTCTGCCAAAGAGATCCGTGAACGCGTGGAGCAAGGTGTTGGAGAGGCAGCACATCAAATCCGTATGGGCACATTTCACTCTCTTTCCCTGCGTATCTTGCGAAAATACCCGGAAGCAGCTGGACTTCAAAGCTCTCGTTTTACGATTCTAGACGACGACGAGATGAAAAAGCTCTTTGAGATCGCAGTTGATCAGTCAGGCGTTCTTGGGGAGTTTAAGGAGCCAGCCGTCCCCGAAGGTATGTCCAAGGAAGCCTACAAAGCACTCGTTAAGGTCGAAAAGAAGGAGTTCGATGCCAATCGAAAGGCTTTTCTCAAAGAGGCCCTGCGCGAGGTGCCGCGCTGGAAGGAAAACGGACTTCATATTTCTGAGGCCCTGAAATCGACCTCCACCGACCCCATGCAGATTGACCTCTTGCGGGTCTATGAAGAATACCAAGATCTCCTCGACATGAAAAATATGGTCGATTTCACTGATCTATTGCTTCGGGTTGTTCACCTGTTCGACACACATTCAGACATCGCAAAACACGAAGCTGAGAAGGTCCGTCACATGTTGGTGGATGAGTTCCAAGATACAAACATGCTTCAGTACCGCTGGCTTGAGCACCTGACCTCTGCACACCAGAACATGTTTGTCGTCGGTGATACTGATCAGTCTCTTTATTCGTTCAGGGGTTCTGCTCCTCAGATCATGGAGAGATTGGCAGAGCGCACCACCTGCAATGTCGTTTTGAAAACCAACCGTCGCTGCACAAACGAGATCTTGCAGCATGCTAATATGCTCGTTGACATCAACCCTCGTGTCGAACCGAAGGAGCTGAAATCTGAAAGATCAGGGCAGCCAGTCAAGGTGGTAGATGCGCCAAATGAGTTCGCTGAAGGCAATATGGTTGTTACTGGTGTCCGAGATCTTCTCGATAGCGGGGTGGATGCGCATGAGATCGCAATTTTGGGGCGTGCCGCTTTCATTCTGAAACCAGTAGAGAAGGCTTTGCTTAAGGCGGGTATTCCCTGTCACATGATGGGCGGAAACTCTGTAATGGAAAAGGAAGAGATCAAAGATGTACTCGCATTCCTCAAACTTGCCGTAGATCCCTATAACGACATTGCCTTTACCCGTATCGCAAACAAGCCCACACGTGGCCTTGGACCCACAGCTGTCGATGTTATCACTAACTGGGCTCGGAACGGTAGCTCATCGCTGCATCAAGCCTGCCAGGACCTGTCTCACCAAAAGATGAAGGGGATCAACTCAAAGGCTCAAGAAGGTATGCTGGCCCTAGGAAATGTGCTGGCGACCCTGGAAATGGCCTGTGAGATGGGAACGCCCCCCGGCGCCATCGTTGAGATGGCCATGAAGGAGACCGGATATCTTGATCATCTAAAAAAGACGAAGGATGATCAGGTAGCTAGGGTCGACAATCTTCGCTTTCTGCAAAGCTTTGCCTCAGACTACGATGATCTCGTAGATTTCGTTCAAGAGGTTGCCATCGTGACTGATGGGGTGGAGGAAGGCGAAGGTGTGCGTATCGCAACCATCCATGCTTCCAAAGGTCTCGAATTCGATCACGTTTTTCTGCCTGCGTGGGAAGAAGGGGTTTTCCCTTCGCCGCGATCCATCGACGAAATCCCAGGCGATATCGACGATCCTTGGGTTGGCCCTCCTATTGGCGGTGTCGAAGAAGAGAGGCGGATCGCTCATGTGGCTATGACCCGAGCACGTCATGGTGTAAATATCTCAAGATGCGTTGCCCGCGCCAACCGCAGGTCTTCTCCATCTCGCTTTATTAAAGAAGCCGGGCTTCGTGCATCCAAAGGAACGAGCATGTCCTATGATAACAGTGAAGGGTACGGCGGGGAATCGTTCAGCACGATTAAGCCAGTTAAACGGGTCCGGCCACGTCGCCGCCCTGCCCCGCGCTTGCGCCCGCCTTCCCCAGATAATACCCCAAGCTTCTAATGAAAAAGCCCGGTGAAGTTTCCTTCATCGGGCTTTTTATTGATTTTTCTCAGCTGAGAAGCCGCTATTTATCGATATCCTCAAGTCCAGGGAAGTAGTCCTCAACCCGTGCAGGTGAGACGCGGATATAAACGCTGCCAGGTGCCTCTCCACACCGCATCGCAGAGAACTTCCTAACGATCATTCGGTCATCAGTGTAGCAGATGCCATTAAGAGCATCTAAGACACTCTTCTCGTGGTTATCTAAGTCCCCATCGTGCATAGATGTGGGCCATTGGCTCTCGTCCCCGGGCAGCGTAAAAATTGCATCGACAAACACCGGACCTTTGATTGGCTCTCCCCGGACTAGGATTCTAGCGGTCTCAGAAATATGTTTTTCAAACTCCTTAGTTGCGCTTGTCGTCATCGTTCTCATTCTGATTTCCTTCAGGAAGATAGCGACGTTGCCTTTGGCCTTAAAGAAAGCGGACCGGATAGACCCTTCATCAACAAAGGTTCTCGGCCTATGCTTTGGCTTCGGAGTCACTGGAATATTGAGAACAATTGGCTCCTGAGCATGCAGTTCCTTGTCGTTCACATCCCATCTTGCCTTAGACTTCTTCGCCTTCTTCATCCCGGGGATCTTAATCCCAAGCTTCAACGCTTCGGCTTTGGTCAGCCGCGCCGCCATCAGGCTGTGCCCCCGGCAAAGGCCGCTATGATATCGGGCACAAACTCTTCTACAACGTACGTTATCGCTGCACGCTTCTGATGGGTGAGCCATATCATCTGGCCAATAGGGCAATCTGCGTCAACATAAGCCTCTCCGAACGGGGCTACTCTATCATGTATGGGGTAAGATGAGTTGCCAGTCTTCGAGACCTTCTTGATGATTGATATGATGTCTCCATACATTTGATCCGTATAGTCACGAGCCAATGCCTGACATGCGGATCTCAAATCTTTATCAGCCGAGAGAATGCTTAAATCATCGCCATGTTTGGTCTGTATGACAGAAATATGATGTTCCGTAACCTCCTTGATACCAAGGCCAGGCGCCTCGTCCGCATCGCTGCCCATCACACCCGCAAAACCGAAGAATAGCACGGCAGCTACGGCAGATTTAGTCTTCGCGCTCATAATTTTCTTCATATCAAACAAACTCCACAGTTGCTTAAGTATGTATTACACATTAGTGTATGTCAACAATACAAGATTAGAGAAGATTAAATGAGAGAAGTTTCACTAGATACTGAGACCACTGGATTTGATCCAGATACCGGAGATCGTATCGTTGAGATCGGTTGCGTAGAGATGGTGAACCGCATCACCACGGGGAACAGGTATCATGTGTACATCAATCCCGAGCGGTCGATGCCCGAGGAAGCCTTCAAGGTCCATGGGCTGAGCGAGGATTTCCTAAAAGACAAACCGAAGTTTGCTGAGGTGAAGAAAGATTTCCTCGAGTTTATTGGGAATGACCCCCTCGTCATTCATAATGCCGCATTCGATATGAAATTCTTGAATGCTGAGCTAAAGCTCTGTGGTGATAATCCTCTCAAGAATGAGGTCAAGGATACCTTGGTTATGGCTCGCCGTAAATTCCCGGGCCGGAATGCCAATTTGGACGCTCTTTGTAATAGATACAAAATTGACAAGTCGAGCCGAACTCTTCACGGGGCTCTAGTCGATGCTGATCTGTTGGCTAAGGTCTACCTTGAGATAACAGGTGGTGCGAACTATAACTTGGCTCTCCCTACGCGCCCAAGACCAAGGTTGCGGGGGTCTTTGGTTAATAGAAGTTTGAAGAAACAAGAGGAAATTTCCGAAAATAGGACCGTGACGGCGCCAAAATCGGAAGAATGTCTACTCTTTAAGCCTACCGAAACCGAAATGAGGGAGAATAAGGTATTCCGTGAAAAATACGGTTTCTAACCACTATTGAATGGGTGCCTAATGAATAAGAATATATTGCAGGAGACTAATTCCTCTCCGGTTGGGATGGATGCTTCTCAACAAGCCGAGCAAACGCTGGAGCGCGTTAAAAAGGTCAAGGCCATGCGTGAAACGCGCAAAGCCAACATCGTTGAGAAGTTCAACGAACAGTCTCAAATCAATTCCAAACTGTCTAAGGAAGTCGCGAGCCTCACCGAGGAACTCAAAAAGGCAAACGAGCAGATCGAACTCGTGAAGTCTCAAGCTTCTGAAAAATCTGCCGCTCAGCAGGCAGAGCATGAAGCTGAGCTTTCGCGTCATCGTCAGAATGCGGCTAAGCTACATGAGCAGCTAAGACAGGCAAATGAAGAGATCTCTCGTCAGCGCACATTACAGTCTGACACCGAAGAAAAGATGTCTGAAGCTGAAGATAAGATCGCTGAAGCGGAGCGCACGAAAGAGGCAATGGAAGGTCGTATCAAAGATATCCAAGATGATGCAGAAGTCAGAGTGCAGCGTTCCGTCTCTCAGGCACAGACTCTGATTGATCGCACACAGAAGTCGTTCGAAGTTAAAGAGCGTAGGCTGCTTGCCAGCATAAGATCTGAGAAAGATGCTGCTGAACTCGCTCAGGAGGATGCTGACAAGCGCATTGCTAATATGGCTAAGCAGCTTGAAGAAGAACGCGCTATCCGGGTTAACCTTGAGGAAGACCAGCAGTGCATGCGCCATGAAAACGAGCGTCTAGGCGCCTTGCTTAAGCGTCTTCAATCGACAGTAGATGCCCTTCTGAACGAAGAGTTTACGTTGGCGAGCGAGTTTGAGGAGGCTCATCGCGATCTCGAGGAAGCAGAAAAGATCAGTTCAGATCGCGCTAGCTCTTCGAGCTTCCTCGACGCATCCAATGTCGGAAGCTTTGAAGCAGTGACTGCTTGTGCACGAGGGGATGAGTAACCATGAGTAATGATTCCAAAACAGTCGCCTCAAATGTTGAGCTTACCACGCTGAAAGCCGCCCAGAAGATTGGTCGAAGCAATGAGGGTGGAGTGGAAAACTTGGCTGAAGGTCGACAAAAAGTTCGCGAAAAGATCCATAAAGTTCGTGAAGCAGAGCGAAAAGATCGTATCAAGCTCGTTGAGCAGATCATGAAATTTGAGGTGCGCTTCAGAGATTTGACGGATAGCAAGAAGCGGCTTGAAGTTGAACGGGACGAACTAACCAAGCGACTTGATGAGGCAACTGACCTTGGTCGTGAGGTTTTTGGTCTGAGGAAACAGGTGAAAGACCTCGAAGCGCAGATTTCAACGTTGCAAAGTGAGAAGGCAGATGTCGACACGACCCGTGAAGGTCTCCTTTCGAAACAACGCGAGTTACAATCTGATCTAGATGCATCAGCAGAACAGCGTAAAAGAGATCAAGCCAAGATCGCGAACCTCGAAAAAGAGAGAGATGAATGGAAGGCTTCTTTCCATGAGGTTGAAGAAGCTGTGAATGAACTCCTAGACGGTTCTGAAGAACTATCCGAAGACCTTGATCTAGATAGATCCTAAGAAATCGATCAAAAGTTTAGATTAGGGGCATCCTTTCGTAGGGTGCCCCATTTTCTTTCCAGGAACTACAATCAAATTCAACCTCGCTTAACTTGATTATCGAATATCCCCTACATTAGTAGGAGTCATCACATGCTGAACAGGATATCTATTAGAGCGATACGACTTGGAGCGATCCTGGCGCTCACTATTGTTATTGCGACTTTGGTTTATGCTACGGTTCAGTCTGAAACCAGTATGAGCCGCTGGTATGATCAGATCGAAGCTAGAGGTGGCGCTCTCGCCAGTGTTGCGGTCAAAGCATCGGAAGCTGTAGATCCAGATTCAAAGGTAGCCAAAGTACTACGTTCAGAGCAGATTTCTTTCACCAATCTTTTGGATCCAGAAGGTCAGTACTATCCGTCTGGGCTCCCGGTGCAATTGATGGTTGCGCTAATGATCATCGGGTTGGGATCAGCAGTTGCCCTTTGGTATGTCGGCCGTAAAGAGCAAGAGCTGGTAGAGGCCAACAAGATACTAAATCGTCGTCTTCTGGAAATATCCACCACGATCAGCAAACATCTACCAGGTGGAGCCATTAACGCGACTGAACTTGGTGAGGATCTGCCGAAAGAAGCGATGTCCCTACTTGTTTCGTTTGAGGACTACGCGAAGAAACTCACTGAAGCCCATGATCGCGTGAAGCACTCGTACAGTGAATCAGAAGCCTCCCGCAAAGCTATGAAGCAGGAGCTAGACAGCACCAAAGAAGACCTGGCGATCTGTAGAAACGTTGTGCATGATTGTATTTCAAGCATAAGCAATGCTACGAAATCCATATCGTCTAGTGCCACGGAGTTCTGCAATAAGCTGAGTTCTAGGTCGGATGACATGTCGTCGCTTAAGGAGCATGCAGAGAGCATTATTGAGACCTACCAAGACGTCATGAAAAGGTTTGAGAAATCCTCAAAGCTAAATAGTAAATCTGTTGAGCACGCACTTCTTGCTCAGGAGAAGATTGAGTCCTTGAAGGATGCAGCCACCCGTATGGGCAACGTCGTTGACGTCATCACGCGGATCGCAGAGCACACTAACCACCTTGCCCTGAACGCGACTATTGAGGCAGCCCGTGCCGGAGAAGCAGGTAAGGGCTTCAACGTGGTCGCTACAGAGGTAAAAGATCTGTCTACGCAGACTTCAGAGGAAATGAAGAAAATCTCAGCACAGATTGTCGCGATCCAAGATGCAACCGGGCAATCGGTAGCAGCCATTGTCGATGTTGTTCAGACAACAAAAGAGGTCAGCGATCTGGCCATCGAGAACTCAGAGAACCCGGTCGATGAGGTTGCAATCCGTAAGGTGAAAGAGATAGCCGAAAATGCTATGGAGTCTCATTCGGTGAAAAGCTATCGAGATCATATAGTCGAAAGCACTGACAGAATTTCGGCTTCGTTGAAAAATGTGACCGAGGCAACCTCAGAGGATCGCTGATAAGGCGATCCTGGAGCCTTAGGGGTGCTTCCAACGCATTACGGTTAGGTCATCCCTCTCCCGTGCCTCAAGGCTCTCCTGGGCGGCGTGTCGGCGCTCTTTCTCGGCATCGATAACCACATCATAGGTTTTTACATCACCAAACCGGTCGACCACCATGTCTTCTTGGGCCTCCTCTTTTTGGCGAAGTCCGATCAGCTGCTGGTCTATGATTTTTACTTGGGCTCGTATGGAGCGGATGAACTGTCCCACATATTGAGCCAGTTCTATGGATTGCATGCGAGCGTCCCGCTGCAAACTATCCAGTAATCGCGTTTTCTCCGCTTCTAGCTGAGATATTTCATGGCGGAGGACGCCAAGCTTGGCAGCCTCACTCTCAAGATCGTGTTTTTTAATCCTCTGTATGAGGCCCAGTGATCTAAGTTTCTTATTTGCCATCTATTCCTGTGCGTCAACTCCTGACGCTGCCATTTCATCTTGAGTGGCCAGAACATGATTTGTAGCTGCCTCATAGAGGGTGTTTTGAATACCATCTACGCTCACTGCTACATCATCAAGCCATTCCAAGATGGTTAGTTCGAAACCGGCATTATAGTTAGCGTAACGCCAACCAGCATTTTCCGGAAGATCAAAGACATTTTCTTCTCCCAGACCGATCTCTCCAACAGCAATAAGGCATCGTGGTGAATCAAGCTTGACCATGTATCCAATGAATTTATCACATTCCGACAAATCCACGTCCATACGAGCGTCAACCGATTTTCCCATGATCCAGTTGGTGTTAGCCATAATTCAGCCCCCTTCTTTCATATATTCTATATGGGGCTGAATTATTAAACCGGGGAAACGAAGCTAGAGATAATCTCTATGGTGCTCTTTTCTTTAACCGCCTACACGCCCGCCGGACCGGCTCGATACTGTTCGTGTCGATCCGAAACCGCCAGTGCGCTTTACCGACGTCTTTGTGAGGACTTTAGGAGGCTTAGAAAGGCTCGGAGTTTTCGTTACTGAGCGATTTACCTTAAACGGCTTGGAGGCGAAGCTTGAGCCAGCCTTCTTACCGTCGCTGGTGAAATAGGATTTACCAGAAGCGGAAGAATAAACCGGACGGCCGCTATAGCTTGAGCTAGATGACCCACTGTTGAACATATTGGAGACCATGTAGCCCATCATGAACGGCATGAAGAAGCTTCCTCCCCCACCGCTACCGGTGACCACCTCAGGCTCACCGCATTTGCCGGTGCCGTGCTGGGCCTCACAGACCTCAAGGCTATCGTAACGGGGCGCTAGCTTCGCATGTTCTACCTCTGCCTGCTTAAAGGCCTCGTTGCACTGAGAAACCCAGTCAAAAGCACCTTCAGGAGCGTTTTCTTTGCATTGCTCCACGGAGGAGAACATGCTGGCTTCTGGACGTTTATCCTCGCACGCAGCAAGTGACACGGCCATGGCGAATGCCGACGAGCCTACGATAGTTCTACGAATGATCTTGTTCTGTTTCATATGGTTTTCCTTTTTAATATCCGAGCTCTTTCGCAAAATCCGCAAAAGAATATGATTTTTGGCCTACATTGTAGGTTAGACCACCCAAAATTGCGTCCTCATCGGGCTTGGCCAGGCCTAACGCTTCAACCTTAGATTTATGTGAAGCAACATGCTTCTTTGCTCCTCCGGAGAAGTGTGATAGTTCAATATCCTTCTTGATTTCGAAGGTATCCATGAATGCTTTCTCGCTATTGAGAACATCTTCCATTCGTACGATTTCCAACCCGCTTGCCAGAGCCTTCATCGCGTAAGAAGTGCAGTGATTTACAGCAAAGGCGAACATAGCGTTCGAAAGGTTAGGGTTCAATCCAAGTGGGATGACGAGATCCCTGTTGAAGTTGGTCACAGTGCGCAATGCTCCACCATCTCCATCCATAATTTTCTTGGTGATCCAAGCATAGCAGCTTCTGATTTGTCGCTTAGGATCACGCATTAGGATTTTGTGGCTGATGCCCGCATTTGCGAAAGCATCTTTGGATTCAACAGGGTCAAACGTGCAGTGTACTGCAAAGCAATCTTCGCCATTCTTGTTCGCACGCACCATCTGCTCAGAAAATTCCTGAGGGTTAACATTGTCGGGGCCTAGCCCTTTGAGGGTGTCAAAGTTCTTCGAACCATGAGCTACGCGGCTATTTGGAACCTCACGTAGAATTTCCGTAATGGAATGGGTTCCAGAAAAACCGATAGAGTCTACAACAATCATAAAAATATCCTTAAGCTTCGCCAAATATTAGCTCAACCTCATTAATCTGCGATGAAATGCGGCGTAATCAGTCCGGTGAACTGGGTGATGATGCTCTTGTCTTCCCTCACCGCCATTCCAGAGCACTTATCGCCCACCATCCATGTACCAATGATCGGGTGATATTCTCCGAACTGTGGTAGTTTATGGTAGGCCTGAAGGATAGTCGGATGCTCTTCGAACGCCTGATCTTCAGAACCAGCAATCTTCTTATCGTTAACCAAAATTTCTACGGATGCGCCCTCCCTGGAGAAGATTGGTTTGCGCACCACCCCAGATTCGAGACCCACTGCTTTCTTACCGCCAAGAACATCCGCTTCGAAATATGCTGGAAGCAGGTTCGGATGCCCCGGGAACATTTCCCAAAGGATCGGAAGCATTGCCTTGGTGGTGAGTGCCTTCCAGGCAGGCTCAATGAAACGACAATGACTGTCAGGGATCATGCCACCAAAGTCATCACGGAAGAAATCTTCCCATGGGTATAGAGTGAAGAGATCACGCATGATGCGCTGCTGGTCATCGGCAAAGTACCCTTCATCAGATACGCCGATGTCCTGAGTGTGGACCCAGTGAGGCACGACGCCAGCTTCATGGGCTGCCCAGCCAAGATATTCCGTGGTTGCATAATCATCCGGGGCAGTTTCCTTGTCGAAACTGGTGAAGTGGACCTGCGATCCATGCCCGTACAAATACTTGAACCGCTCAACGAGATCTTCATAAATATTGTTGAACTGACTGAAGTTCTGAGAGATCTCCCCGCGCTCCTGCTGCTCTTCTAACCAGATCCATTGATAGGCAGATGCCTCATACAGGGAGGTGGGCGTGTTCGCATTGTACTCAAGTAGCTTGGCAGGACCAGTGCCGTCATACGCGAGGTCAAATCGGCCGTATAGGTAGTGATCTTTATCTTCCAGCCAGGATCGACGAACGTAGTCATAAAACTGATCGGGAATGCCAAATCGGGACAATAGTCTCTCATCTGACAAAACAGCATCGACGCCGGACATGAACATCTGGTGAAGCTCTGCACTGGGGTCTTCGAGATCGTCTTCGATCTGCTTCAGTGTAAAGGAGTAGCATTCGGCTTCATTCCAGTAGCCACCGCCACTTGTATGGAAGTCGAAACCATGCTCCTCAGCGTGTTCGCGCCAATTAGGTCGGGGGGATACTTGGATTTTCTTCACGTCAGTCCTCTCAGATTTGAAGACTGTTTTAACCTTGGCACTAGGCAAGGTCAACCAAGTATAGAAATCTTTTATCTATAATCAGCCCTAAGTGTGCTTCTCTGAACATCAAGCTATCAAACCTTTCGCATCGAAACGTCCAGTGCCTCTGCAAACCGCAGCACGCGATCCCGATCTTCTGGAGTTAGGCCTGACATTACGTCAGCAAGAGGGGACAAATATTCAGGCGCTATCAAAGCATATGGCTCAGTATCTAACGCAATAGCAATGCGAAGCAGAAGGTCGTTACTGACGTTCTTACGTCCTCTCTCGACCTCAGATATGTGAGATACGGATGTTCCCACCTCAGCAGCCACTTGATTGATAGTGAGGTGCTTCTTTTTTCGCAGTTCTCTAATTCGAAGCGGTAGTTTCACGAGTGCTATCATCCTTTACTTATGCACAAACAGTAGAGGCTTACTCTTTAGTAGTCGATACCTAAAAACTTCAGGTAATCACTAAGTTACAACGTGATTATGTAGGTTTTCCGGAACTATATGGCGCATTATCTTATTATTCCGATTAATTATTGGTACGAGCGAAGAGATTCTCACGGGTCACCCCGACGGCACCTAAAGCCGTTGCGTCTACCATTCCGCCACGCTCGCACACTGTAGATTTCTTTTACTCATGCAAAGAATATAATTCAATATAGAAGGGTGATGTCTTTACAATTACATCTCTATCCTTTATCAATACATTAATAAGTTGAGTTTTACTATGATCACATTTCAAAAGCGCGTTTTCGATTGGGCTATGTCCTGTCTGGGAAAGAATATTGCTACTGACCCAGAAGAACGCGCATGCCGCTTCTTTGAGGAAGCTTGCGAGTTGGCACAGGCTTCGGGCCTGACAAAGGAAAAATCTGAGACTATTTTGGAACACGTTTTCTCTAGGGAGATCGGCGACATCGAGCAAGAAGTAGGATGCGTCGCCGTCACACTGGGAGTGCTCTGTGAAGCCCGGGGTATCGACATGCTGAAGTGCGCCGAGGAGGAGTACATGCGAATTTCGGCCGCCCCTGAAGAGATCAATGCAAAGCATTACACAAAACCCGTAGAGATCCGTGGCGAGTAAAATTATGAAAACGAAGAGATCTAATTACAAGTTCACCTCCGAAGAAGCTCTTTGTGATGCCTTCTTGGATACCGTGCCGGACACTTGGCAGGCATACCCGGAGACTGGTGGTTATGATCTGGTGCTGGTTCACAAAGAAACTGGGCTTCAGATCGCCATTGAGGCTAAGTTGCGCTTGAACCCCAAGGTACTTCGTCAAGTTCTGCCATCGTCCTTTATGAGTGCTGATATCGGCCCTGACGCACGTGCAGTTCTCGTTAGCGAGGCATCCGAAGACATGGAGTTCCTGGCTCGGCACACAGGCGTGACTGTAATTAGGCTGCATAAGCCCGATCCCGGCGCCAGACGTCGGTTCCTAGATGGTAATGATGGCGCAGAATGGCAGTCTTTTCCAAAGCTTCCCGTAGCCAAAAGCGGCAAACAGTACGTATCAGTATATGAACGGGACCGTTGGTTTGACCTGTCTCCCATGCATCGCATTCCACTCCCGGAATACATCCCTCAAGTAAAGGCAGGGAGGCCCTCACCTCTCATTCTGAGTGACTGGAAGATCTCTTCAATGAAGATGATCTACTGGCTGGAAAAGAACGGTAGCGTAACGCGTCAGAACTTCAGAAACCTTCGTCTGAACGCCACCTTCTGGATGGATCACAAGCATCTTCAGCAAGGGCCCAATCGCGGCGAATGGGTTCCAGGACGACTATTCGATAGACAGAAGTCTAAGTTGACTGCTGCTCATCCAGAAGCCTGGGCATCTATCCAAGAAGATTATCCGAAGTGGTCCAAGGATATCATGCGAAGCCGGTAAAGCCGGATGGCTGAATTACCTTTCGTACACCAAAACTTACATGTGTCAGCATATATATTCATGTACTAGCTAGGAGTACTGGATGTCTTGTTGGGATAACCTAAAAGGTAAGAAAGCAGAAGCACGTGAATGTATAATGTTACTTCATAATCTCCAAGCTTCCCTAGTAGATGGAACCGAAATATTTGCAGACGACGTTCCACGTCCGCTTCCCAGCGTATGGAGAATTGAAACTGCCTGGGCGTCCCGAGGAGATATGAATGCTTCTCGCCGGATATACCGGGACAGCGTTTCGGGAATTTGGAAGTATATGCGGCTGGACTTCACAGCAAATGAGGGGTCCATCGTAAAGTTATCAAAGATTCCATTTGAGATAGACCAATTGATCCCGCCAATAGCAAGCGGAAGTTGCGACCGGCAATCAATCGCCTTACTTCAATCAACTATACGCGCCAGCTGCGAATACCTGTCCAAATATGTAATAGGTCAGTGTCGATAAGACAATAAAAAGCCCCCCTGCGAATGCGGCCACATTCGAGGGGGCTGTAAGGACGTTTTGATTACTTCTGATATATTCCCTACTGACCTAAAGTTCAATAAGGATGTTTATGGCGGAGCGTGAGGGATTCGAACCCTCGAGACCCTTTCGGGCCTGCACCCTTAGCAGGGGTGTGCCTTCGACCACTCGGCCAACGCTCCGTTATCTCTACATAATTCGTTGAAATAGCCCCACCTCGCGTATTTCATATTGAAGTAAACCTAATTACTCCCCCTGTCCCGTCGTGAATTCATGATTACAAAGTCCACAGGCTCTCAGATCAACTCTTCAGAGGACCTGAGTTAAATCACGTCAGCCGGTAAAGCCTGCAAGGTAGGCTTCTTTGTACCGGGTCGCAACCAAGCACAAAAGCTCGAAGTAGAGCTGTCGGATCTCGAAGCCTTAGCTCCGGCGCATTTCCTCATACTTTCTGTTGAGGTCAGCACGACGTGATTTAAGCACTTTAAAAGTGGTGCCCCCGGAGAGTCTCGAACTCCCGGCCACCTGATTACAAATCAGGTGCTCTACCAGCTGAGCTACAAGGGCATATAGAACGTATTCCATATTTCTGAATTGGCGGAGGAGGTGGGATTCGAACCCACGGTACGCTACAAACGCACGACGGCTTTCAAAACCGCTGCAATCGACCACTCTGCCACTCCTCCAGTGTAGTTGAATGGACGTATAATTGGTCGGGGTAAGGGGATTCGAACTCCTGACCTGACGCACCCAAAGCGCCCGCTCTACCATGCTGAGCTATACCCCGACTAGTTTGGTGCTTTGGTGAACACCATGGGTAAGTGTGTAATCAAAATAGATCACGTAATTGGAGCGGGCGACGAGGGTCGAACTCGCGACATCTAGATTGGAAATCTAGTGTTCTACCAACTGAACTACACCCGCATGTGTCAGGAATGCCTGACGTTGTTTTGGCTCCCCCGGCTGGACTCGAACCAGCGACATACGGATTAACAGTCCGGTGTTCTACCAACTGAACTACAAGGGAACATGGATAGTATGGTGGTTACCCATTGACTCTGCTTACATATACTTCGTGCAGGATTCGAACCTTACCTAATGCTCAGAACCGATCAAATTCCTCATCGCATCCAACACCCTCTCAAGGAGGTGCCTAACCACTCGGCGATTACGTTGCGCACCGAAGTATGTGAAAGCAGAGTGCTTTCTTTCCATTATCGGGCCAAGCCCTAGGAACAACGACAAATTTTCAAATAGCGTGGGCAACAAAAAAGGGCCCCGAAGGGCCCGTTCGTCACGTCGACAAGAACACAGCCCAAGAGTTACCGGATAACCGGATTTCCTGATGTACTGGGGTTCGTCGAAGTGTAGGTCATTTTCGTTTCCAATTTGCTTGTAGGGCATACATAGATCATAGGAAGGCCTACGTCAAGCATAAACATGAATTTATTTTACATTGATAATCGACTTAGGCTTCTCTCAATATTTTCCTGAGCTTTCATCTGTGCTGGGGAGAGCCTACCCGTCTTAGCAAATTGCTCTTGAAAACTCTTCTTTACAGCCCTGAGGCTCTCCTCAATTTTCGAGGGGGTGGATATGTTTGACGATCTATCCCTGCGCTTGTGTAAGCGGTTGGAGTGATTAAATTCATCTTTCGTCTTCAGCTCTCCACCAATGAAATACTCTTGCACCCAACAATCGTCACGCTTGATGGCAGATTTATCAAGGTGTACGAGAGCTGCTCCCTCTCGTGAATGTACTTCTCGTGTGTTCCTGTTGCAAACAAGCAAAGTGCGCCCGTTTTGTGATGATGTCACATAGCTTGTGTCTGAATCATAAGAGAAGTCTTTCAATCCATTTTCATCTAGGACTGCCCTTTCGAATTTATCAATAGCTTTATCTATCGCATAGACCCCGGAATCATTCTTAGACACGCCATAAGATTCCAACTTACTTAGCGGATACTCTGATCCCGTTTCAATATTTATACATGTAGGATCCTTTTGATCGTCTGAAGTTGTCACTAGGATTACCTGGTCATCGATAAGAAAACTTAGACTCTTGTTCCCGGTCTTATGAAAGGTTAATGTGGAAGCAGCCTCAAGGTTATTTTTACCAGCACCTACCCGAGCAAGGGTAACATCCTTCTTTACAGAATATTTTCTTTTCCTATTTGACGAAATGTTCGATATGGCTTTTGTAAGCATTTTCTTATCGCAAACGATAATAGTGTCACCATCACCCTTAAGAGCCCTAAAGAGTGATTTGGATTTGCCTACCTTTTTTCCGTCCTTAGATACGACCTGCATAGCCCTCATCAATGGCTCCATGGCTTCTTTGCCGCCCCATACGACTCGGAGATTTCGCATTCTTTCTCTTAGTGTTCTAGCGTTCCAGACTACTGCCTTCTGAGAACCGACAAGTACGTCCTCGACCCGCTTCTTAATCCGTGATCCTATAATATCTTCGAATGTGCCTGATTTCATAAAATCGAGTGCGGCTGATACAGCGATAAGACTGCCTGAACCGAGGGATGACGTAGCACCGTCCACCCATCCGAAACCCGCCACGTCAACTGTAGCCATTAGCAAAAATGCCGCTGTTGTGAAGCCCACCTTAGACACCATTCTAACCGCATTGGATATCTGCAAGGCGCGTCGGTTCATTCCATTTAGTTCTGTTTCTTTGTTAATTCTAAGGTTTACGAAGACAGCCCCCCTTACCTTGTTAGGGAAATCCTTACTCTTCAGTACGCTATCAACCTGTATATCATGCGCTTTCAAAGTCAGCTCAGAGGCTCTATTCATGCCTCTGGCAAGCGCCCTATTGATATCATCACGTGTTGTATCACTAAGGTCCGCACCCCTGGCGTCAAGGCCGATACTGACACAGCTTCCCCAGTCCCCGTTCTTTAGGCTTGCATATTCAATAGTCCCACCGCTTATTTCCGCTTGGCTAAGAAGAGGTGCTATCCAAGTTGTGGGTTTTCGCACTGGCTTCCCAGTCTCATTGGTTGTGTTGATCAGGTCTATTTTCTTGATGCGAGCACCACGCAGGAGAGGGTTGAAGAGATCACTTCCGGATCCTAAAAGTTCCTGAACATTTATCCCGCACATTGAAACGGGAGTTTTACTTGTTGAACCTCGAATATCGAAAGTTCCTGCGATTACATTATCGAATACCGCTCGGTCCAACTTCGTGTTTTTGAATGTTGTTCCAGGGCCATCGATTGTGTGGCTAGTCACTAGGCAGTTGGAAAAGTCGAAGTAACTTAGATCCGTTACCTGATCCTTACCCGTGTATGCTTCCGTTGCTTCTGAGAAATTTAGATCGGATAGGACAAGTCCGGACCAGTCCTTGTTTCCGGTCTTAATGCTTTCATGAATTAGCTTGCCTAACGCTTTTGTCCGAGCCTTTTCGATAGCTCTCTCAGTTTCCGGCTTAGCATCCAGTTTAACTACGGAAGACTTCGCCTTTTCACCGTCCTTATTTCGTATCACGAGATGGTAATAAAAATGTCCGTCTTTTTCAATAACGCCTGACTCATTGGATGACGACAACTTGTTGTTTTTAGTTCTTAGAGAGACGGACATATTATCACCATAAGCTACGTGAATAGAAACTATGGATTTTAGGTTGCGTTAATATTGAAAAAACAAAGGGCCCAAAGGCCCTTTGTAGTGTGTTTTCTCATGTTTTTGTGGCTGACGTCTAGGCCGCTTCCATAACTTCCTTGAAGAGACCCACCACAAGACTGCGCACCTGACGATCAGTATCCTCGGTTTCAAACTTCTCTTCGATCAGTTCGCGGATCACTGATCCATCATCGGTAACCTTGAAATCAGCACTGTCTTCAGACTGAATAAGCTGGACGAATGCGCTCTCGAGGGTCTCTGTGTCTTCTTCACGCTCTTCCCGGATGATGTCGACCAAGCGGCCGGTGAGATCGAAGACGTCCTTCTCATGATCCAGTTCGAACGCTTCCATCTTACCAGTCTCATTGAAGCTGTAGACATGAGGAATATGCTCGATGGTATCGATGGACTGACGCGTGATGTTGCCTGGGTTGAACCAGAGGGTGCCACCCTCTTTGCGTGGCTTCTTGCGGAGGTGCATGTGGCCGTTCACCACCAACTTGCAGCCCGTGATTTCATGGGTCGGAATTGAGTTAGGATATGCGCCTTCCAAGGCCAAATCGTGGTGTGTCAGCCAAACGACAGTTTTTACGTCTTCAAACATGCCGGACACATCTGTTGGGATCTCTTCGCCGTGTGGCGTTCCACCAAGACCAATGCGTACGCCGTTAATATTGAAGACCCCATACGGCCCGCTGGTAGAGATGATATCGATCAGTCCAGCTGCCTCAAGGCCTGCCACACTGTCGTCATCACTGAGCTTGTCATGATGTCTGTCGTGGTTCCCAAGAAGGAAGACAACCAGATGCTTGGCTTTACGAAGAGCCCGCATCAAACGTGTTTTCAGACCTTCGGAATCTTCCTTAGGGGAATCGAACATGTCACCAAGGATGACCAGGACAAGATTTCTTTCGTTGGCAATAGTAATTGCCTGCTCAAACTTCTTCAGGATATTCGCTTGGAAGTCTTTGTCCTTCCGGCGCCCAGGTTTCCGGCTAGAGAAGTGAGGATCGCCAACAAAAAGGAAACCGCTGCTGTTTTCTACTGTACGCATTTTTACCTCAAACAATATCGTGGCTGTGTTTAATCGCGGAGTTGCAGAGCGGGCAGACCCCTCCAAGTTCGGAGATCATCTCGTCAATGCTCACCTTGTTCGACTTCAGATCCTCAGAAATTTTATCCGCTTCCTGATTGGCTCGTGCCAGCTTTGGATCCGCTTCTGCCAGTTTGCTGATAAGCTCAGACATCTCTTTCATGTCCGAAATTTCAGGCACCTTAGGCAGAGCATCGGCCAAGATGCTGCACTGTGCTTGAGCCGCATCGATTTTACGATCTGCATCGACGAAGGACTTACCTAACTCAGTGATCGCGCGACGCTTATCAGTCCCTTCAGAGATATCTGGGATCTCTACATTGAACCCCTCCAGAACCTTGGAGGTGGGAAGGACCTTAGAAAGCTTCGCGTCCGCATCTTCATATTTTTCGATGAGAGCCTTCAACTGTGCTGTCTTAGCTTTCCGCTCTTCAAGGGATCGAGCTTGCGACTTTAGGTTGCTGATTTCCTCGCCTAGCGCTTTGAAGTCTTCGAGAGCTTCGATCTGCTCCTGAATCTGAGCAACCTCCTGCTCTCCTTTTTTTACCAAAGTGCTGTCCGACTTGCTGCGCTGACGCTGATGCGAGATCATTTTTTGTACGACGCCGGATTCACGACCGATAGATAGCACACTCGCTCGTTTGGACGGCGTTTCGCCCAGCAGGAATGTTGGGAACTTTTGGTGGCTCAGCTGATGCTCCAGACCCTCAAAGCGCTCAATACCAAGCATCTTGCCAACCCATTCAGGAACGCTGCGACCACCTGTGCGGTATTCAACGCCTGCTTCTTCGTCTTTGAAAACCTGACCATCCAGGGTTTCAAGTGTCCATTCGTTGACCGGATTGCGGCCGGGTTGGCGTGTCAGGCGAACCACGCGTTGGTTTTCAATCTCAACTTCGACTTCAACCTTCTTGGCCCCATGCTTGATGTCGGCATCCGAAATTTCTCCGTAGGCAAGCGCCCGCAGAGACCGTACGGCCACCGATTTACCCAAGTGATTGTCACCGATGATTGCGGTCGCGCCAGGCGCCAAACGAACGGTAGTGTCTTCGTGGCTCATGAAGTTGATCATGCGAAGGCGCCGAATGCCGGGCTGATCGATTTCCCAATTATCTGCTTTGGGATCATTCGTGCAGATCACCCGGTCACCGTCACGAGTAAATTTGGCTACCGAAAATTCCTCAGGCATCAGCTTGAGATCATGGTGCGAGATAATGAGAGATTGCACGCCAAGCTTTTCGCCAAGATCTCCAATCACATGATAGAAGCGGTGCACCTTATCAGGAGACAGCCAGCAATCAGGCTCATCCAGGGCGACGAACTTACGCATCCCTGCGCGAACGGTAGCGATCATCCGTAGACCAAGGGAGATGATGTTCGTCATGCTTCCCCCTGCCCCGTTGATGATATCTTCGCGGTTGCCGTTGCTATCAATGAAGATGTCTAGAGCAGGCAGACCTCGGTCTGTATAGAGATCGAGACCAATGCTGTCTTCACCACGAAGAACATCTTGCGCGATAGCCGTCAGAAGACGCTCATAGGAACCTACAGCCTTTCGGTGCAGGTCAGCTTGCAAGCCTTCAAGGAAGGCATCAGCATCCGGCTTGAGCAGCAGTCGACCCTTGGCTCGGCCAACCTCATCAATCAATTTCCCCAGACGGTCAGAAAGTGTTTCACGGCGACCCTCTGCTTTATCGATTTCGCGCTGCATATCCAGCAGACGCGCCTCAAGGGCGTTCAGGGGATCGTTCTGGCTAGGTGCTGCTCTCTGTGCAGGGCTGAACCGACGACTTTGAATGGTGAGGGGTGCCATAATGATTAGCCTTCCTGAAGACTGGACAGCTTCTGCTCAACGGCTGCGATGCTTTGACCGAAATCTTCGACGGTCTTCTCGTCTTCTTTTCGCAGCTTCTCGTGAAGCTCACGCAGTTCCTCGACGGAGCTGACCCCGAACTTTTCCTTCATCTCTGTCATCAAGTCCTGCTTGATGGAACTCAGATGTTCAACTTGGGTGTCAGCCTGAATCTTCTTGTTTTCGAGCGCACGGTGGCGCGACTTTAGATCATCAAGTTTCTTGGTAAGGTCACCGGACATGTATCGTCTCCTTCGTATTTATTCATTTCTATGCTTAAACTATATGCTTGTCAACATTGATTGATAAAACCTTTCCATAATCTTTTTATATATATCCAAGTATAGAGTTAATTGGGCTTTGATTATGGATTACGAACTTACACGTCGGTGCTACACCTATCTATTGGCTAGTTTGGCCGTGTTTCTCGCGGTTGCCACGCCATCGTCGGCGAGTGCGCAAGAACTTTGCGGTGGAGATAACCTCGGGCAAATCTTCTGCTCCTTTCAGCAGTCAAGTGTTTCCAAGGTCGTATTCCTTATTCTTGGCGCCTCGTTTGTAGGTGGCGTCTTCCTTATGATCAGAGGCCTCATGCTCTTGATGAAGGTTTCTGACGCGCAGTCTGGCGGCGATGCCAGTCTTGGCGGTGCCTTACTTCACCTTGCTGGCGGCACGTTCCTCATCGGCCTGCCCACAACCATTACCATAGGTCTTGGGTCATTCGGGTTTAACGGAGGACCTTGGCTAATCGGTGCAGAGCAACCCGGCACTACGAATACAGGCATCGAAGGAACGGACTTCTTGGCGATGGTCGGCAACTTTGCTGTGAACGCAGCTGGCCCCCTAACCACGCTTATTATGGGTATCGCGGTCGTCATCGGTATTTTCCTGGTTGCGTCTAGCCTGTTCGCCTTTGCCAAATTAAACGCTCCCAATAGCCGTGAGACAGCCGGTGCCATCGCCATGAAGTTCACCATTGGCGTCTTGATGGTGAACATATTCTGGGTGATCGATGTAGTTAGCGTATCGTTCGGTCTCGAGACGAACCAGATGGCGATCTATGAAGGAATGTCAGGAAAGGCTTCTCAACACGCCGAGGCGGCCGCTACGAGCACAGACCTGGAGGCAAGATTTAATAGCTTGATGGACCTGGCCTTCCTCGCACTGATACCGTTCGGTCTAATGGCCTTTGTACGAGGTTTGCTTATTGTAAAGAGCGCGACGGATGGCTCTGGCCAGCAGACCATGGGGGCTGGGGCAACACATATTGTTGGTGGTGTAGCTCTCGTGAATGGCGAGAGAGTTTCCTGTGCGGTCATGGAAACGCTTACCGGGGCCGCATCGTTCTGCTAAACGGCCCCGGTAGAATGTTATCGTCCTAGAACGCGTGTAATGGCGTCGCGGATTTTATCCAGGAAGTCTTGGAGTTGCTCTTGGAGCTTTTCCATCTGCTCCTTGAAGCTCTTATCAAGAGTTTCGTCCTCACCGGGTGATAGTGCTTTCACCGATTTAGCTTCGTTTAGGGCATCCCAGGCGTTTGTCATGATTTCATCGACCTTCGGAATATCATCCGGACCCATGTTTTCATATTTTTGAGGGCGACGTGCAATATCTTGAGTCAGAGTAATACACTCACCCATGTCGCTCTTCAGTTCTCCAAATGACTTGTTGAACTCAGATACTATCCCCTTAGGGTCACCCTTCGGACCAACATACTCCATTGCTGCTAGCGCCATTGCCTTTTGCTTGCGCTCTTGAGCAGAGGGGTACTTGGCCTTCATCTTTGGGGCATTGAATTGCGCGTCGGCAGCTTCAGCTAGCGTGCCAAACTTTGCCTTATGGTCACTGACCATTCTTTTGAAGTTGGCCGTACGATCTGCCAAGCTATTCAACTTTGCCACGCGCATATCTGCCTGCTTCTTGCTGATCCGATCAGCTACTGGCTTAGCACCTAGCTTCAAAGCCTTCCCTCCGCCCTTACCTGCCAACTTAGCTCCAGCAATGCCAAGGCCAGCAAGAGTTTCAATAGAGTTCGGAGCCCGGGTTCTCGCAGGGGCTTTAGATGCATCGGCGTCCTTCTTGTCATCTTCAGGATCTGGTTCAGTGCCATCATCCAGACCATCATCGGGCTGATCTGGATCTATTTTATCACCCCCAGGCTTGATTATATTAGGGGTAACCTTGGCTTTTGGGGATGGAGATGCCTTCCCTTCGCCCCCGTTTGCTAGTTCGTCAAAGTCAGGGTCATCAGGCATTGGCATCTTGCCAACGCCTTTATGTGGATTGCTTTTAGCGGCTTCGCTCATGATATTTCTCCTAGGTTTCTTGCAACATGTCCTTCTACACGCAAGAAAATAGGCCCCTGAAGTAAATCAGGGGCCTATGAGCAGATCGGACTAGGTGTCTATATTATGCAGCGCTGTCGAAGCCGTACCGCACAGAAGGAACTAGTGACTTAAGAGTGTCTAGGTCACCATCTTCCAGCTCGATGTTAGAAGACTGCATTGCGCTGTCGATCTTCTTTTGAACCTTATCGACAGTATCTTCAGCTCGCTGGATCATTCGTTCGACTTTATCCTGATCATCTGGGTTCAGGGCTGAAAACGAGATTTCCGTTGAGCGAGCTTGGTTTGCGTCACTAAAGAAGGGGACCTCTTGAGCTTCCCCACTGGTAGCCTCAGCGAGGAGCTTGGTAGCAACCTTTAGCCATGCTTCTCCGGCATCAAGCTCGAACTGCATGTTGGTGACGCCAGTAGAGATGAGAGCATCCTCATACATCAACCGCATTTTTGCCATCAGACGACCGCCATCCATGAGGCGATTTAGATGAAACATGCTCGCCTCTTGAGCCTTTTGGACTTGGTCTCCCGCGTCCGGAGAAAGGAGGGCCACCTTAACGCGGCCACTGATTTCTGAGCTAGTAATGGTTTTCTGGATTTCCTCAATCAACTGAGGGACACGGTTTAATGGAATACGGGAAAGCATACAAGTCCTTTTGGCAATCTGTTTTCCCGTCTTGTACTTACCTGTTCTTGTGTTGTCAAACCGTTATTCTTTCTTAAGCCGTTATATTCGATAAATATGCGGTACATACATGCATTGCATGAGAAGGAACACCAGAAAGACGCAGCGAGGATCTAGTCAGTGGGGATATGTATACATCCTCACCAACCCATCCTTTCCTGGCCTACTGAAAATCGGGATGACAACCCGGACCCCGGCGGTACGCGCCAGGGAGTTGTCGTCCGCCACCGGGGTGCCGACTCCCTTCAAGGTAATTTTCTCTTCCCGCACTCGGAACCCTAAGAGGGTCGAAGCGTTAGTGCATCGGGCGCTCTATAAACGGCGCGTGAATCGCAACCGGGAGTTCTTCAAAATGACACCCGAGGCGGCAAAGAAAACAATTGTAAAGTTTTCTGACTGCGGTGAAAAAGCATCACTTAAGCTGGTTTTTCTGCGCCGTGCCTTATTTGGGCTCGCAGTCGGCGGATTTTTGCTTATAGCAGCATCATGTCAAGCTGTTGATATTGAAGGGTATATTTACTCAATACTGTATTTTTTACAGGTTGTTTTTCACGTTTGAGTGATTGTTTCCGTTCTGCCGCATTGTCGCCCTTCTAAGTCTCAATTGTGTCTAAACTGTGATCTGATGCCTCAAAGTTGACCATGTTTGCACATTGTAAATCTTTACAGTTTGCGAACTCGCTAACTCGGAACCTTAGCTGTTATACGTTTCTCACAGACGAGAATAATGCTGCCGCATAACCAAGGGGATACAATATGAGCACGCACAAGACACAAATCATCGACAGCTTTCTTGCAGGTGAATTCAAGCCTGCGAAGAACTTCGAAAACAGCCACGCCGCTCGCGCACTTCATACACTGCTGCCCGTTCAAACAGTTGCTATTGTAAGCCCCGACAGCTTGCCGATGAGCGCACTGTCAGATCGCTATGAGCTGGATGAGGCGCTCTCTCTTGGCGACATCATCTATGAAGAAGTAGGTGTCGATGTTCCTATGGGGTCACTCGTCGTAATGCAGCGTGAGTCCCTGTATCAAGACAATGAGGCTGGTGACAGTTCGTACCGTGTTGGTCTTATCATCGGTGAGGCTCTCATCCACACCATTACTAGCGGTATCTTCACCATCGAAACTGAGAACGAAGCTCTCTACATTATGGCAGCCTCCTACGCCCGAAATGTAACCGAAAGCCTTCTTCTTCAGGACATGGGCATCTGCCCGAAATCCTTTAAGCTTGGTCTTGCCAAAGTTCTCGGCGAGTTCTGGGTTGGTAGCAGCCAAGCATTCGTCGGCGATGCCAGTGTCTTCCTGCGGGATGATTTCTTGGAATGCAGGGAGCTGCGCAAGGTTATCGGACTGATTGATCCATCCTTCTCGGCCCCCGCGTATAGCGACGTTCCTCGCAAGATGACCATGGTATCCGATGCCCTCCGCAGCTTCGAAACCTGGATGACTATCATGCGCAGTGTCGTGATGGAAGAAATCAAGAAGACGAAGACGGTCACCCCGGTAAATATGAAAGATTTGGACTTCCTCAGCGGCGCTATCCGCTGAGCTTTAACCATAAAATAACGGTAAGGTGATAATCATCGACCTTGATGGGTCGTACAATAAACAAAATTGATGAGCAGATCGTTCGATATCTGGCCGCTTCAGAGGTGGTCGAACGACCTCTATCAGTCGTAAAAGAGCTGGTCGACAATGCGCTAGATTCCGGGGCTCGAACAATTTCTGTTCGGGTAGTTTCCGGAGGGCAAACCTCTATCGAGGTGAGCGATGACGGAGAAGGTATATCGAAGAGTCAGTTGGAGAATGCTCCAAAGAGGCACTACTCTTCGAAAACCTCCTCTCTTGAAGATGTACTGAATCCTTCTCTACGTGGATTTCGCGGAGAAGCACTTCACAGCATTGGATCGGTTGCTAGTCTAACAATAATATCCAAGCAGTCTGGTTCCGATACTGCTTGGAAGATAACTGTATGCGGGGAAGAGGCTTCTAGCTTACGCCCCGCAGCTGGATCAGTTGGAACCCGAGTAATAGTTGGAAGGCTTTTCGAGAATGTGCCGGTTCGGCGTAAGCTTATGAATACGGCCCGCCACGACGGAAACCTAATCTCGGACTATGTGCGAAAGATGGCTTCCCTTCTTCCTGAAGTATCTTTTCAACTATTTAAGGACAACGCTTCTCCTTTGGACTTTAGATCATGCACTATGCATGAAAGGGTCCAAGAGGTGTTCGGGTCAGAGTTCTTGGATCAGTCAACTCAAGTTGATATTCCCTTCTCCGTTGATGGGGAAGAATGGGAACTAACTGGTTATATCAGGCCACAACGCCCAGGTCAGCGCGCTTCAAAGTCTCGCAAGGCCATAATGGTGAACGGCTTCCTAGTGGTTGAGGATTGCGTTGTCGAAGCGGCCGTGAAGAGAGTTTGGTCATCTGTTTTTTCTATCTCAAATCGAGATTTCGAATATGCATTGCATCTGAAGCCAATCACTAAAACAGCCTTCGCCAATTTCAATGCGCATCCGCGAAAGACAAAGATTGAGTATTACCAAGAATTCCGACTTCAGGCGGCCCTAACGAAGGCACTGCAAGGTTTCTTGGAACAGGAGAATGCAGACATCTCCGGCGTACGTTCAGTCGATGCCGGTATTGATGCAGATCATGATGCCGTGTCAGATGAGAGGCAGCCGCTTGGCGTGGCGATAGCGCAATACCGTGATAGTTACATCATTGCTCAGTCAGATGTTGGGCTCATAATAGTAGACCAACACGCAGCCCACGAGCGGATAATTTTGGAGAAAATGATCGCAGGGATCAATCCCCCAGAGGTGGAGTTTGAGACTAGGGAGCTGTCGTCGGCTATTTTGGTATCTGAAGATTTTGTCGTTCAGGCAGAGCTATTGGCCCAAGAGGATGAACTCAGGAATATTGGATTTAGGTTCGCCACAGAGCATCACCTAACCTACGCAACTCATGTACCAAAATTGGATGGGTGGGTTCCGTCTACGGAAAATGTGCTGTCATATTTTTCAACGATACGTGGGGACTCACCTCAGCACGTTCTGCTGTTGGCCGCACGTGATCTGGCGAACAAAGCATGTAAACGCGCAATAAAGTCTGGACATGTTCTAACTCTGAGAGAGATGAATGATTTCCTTAGAATGATGGAGGCCACCCCGTCATCGTTCACGTGTAATCATGGTCGTCCGACGGTCCGAAAAATACCACACGAAGACTTGCTTTCTATGTTTGATCGATAAGACACATGAATAAACCCACGGTTAAGCGCGTGCTGTTAGAATATATTTTCAGTCGTCGCGGTGGTAATCATGAAGTTATTTGTAAATTCCCTATCCTTTCTATTGAATGTGAGCGTTGTTGCTCTGGTAGTCGGAGGTGCGACTGGCCTTGCGATTATTCGTGATCACCAAGAACGCCTGCCTTCTATTGAGCCGCTTCTGGATTATCGGCCGTCAGTTCGTAGTCTTGTGGAAGACTCGGAAGGAAGCCCACTCCTATCTCTAGGTAAGGAACGCCGTGACCTAGTAAGCTTAGATGAGATCCCAGAACATCTCATCAATGCCTTCATTGCCGCTGAGGATAAGAACTTCTGGGATCATGAAGGGTATGACGCTCTAGCTATTACCCGGGCTGCTGTTCGGAACTTTGGTGCAGGAGGCGTTAAGTCTGGTGCTTCAACGATCACGCAGCAGCTGGTGAAAAACGTTGTTCTTACGACTGAACGTAGCATTGAGCGGAAGATACAAGAAGCTCTCCTCGCATTCGAGATCGAGAAGCATCTATCCAAAGATGAAATTCTTGAGCGATATCTAAATGAGATTTACTTGGGACGCGGCGCTTATGGGGTAAGTCGTGCCGCCGAAATCTACTTCGGAAAAAGCTTATCTGATCTAACCCTATCCGAAAATGCCTTTCTGGCCGGTCTTCCCAAGGCGCCTACAAGATATGGCCTGGATATAGAGCAAGGAAAAGGGCGACAGTCCTACGTTCTGTCCCGCATGTCTTTAGAAAATATGATTTCTGAAGAGGAGTATGCTCATGCTTTGGCCGCTCCTCTACTAATTTCCGAAGGTGACAACGATACGGAACAAGACCAAGCATCCCACTTTGTACGCTCAGCTCTAACTGAAGTAGAGAGCATTGTAGAAGATGCTGGTGATGCGCTGGCAGAGGGATATGTAGTCAGAATTACTCAGGACAGCGACCTCCAAGGTGCTTTGGAAAAGTCACTCAGAGAAGCCCTGATCGCATATGAGTATAGACAGAGCGCGTGGAAGGGCCCGTATAAGGAAGATCTTCCTCCGGTCGATAGCTGGACTGCAACGCCCGTTCTTATGGATGGGGATAGCTACTTCGTTTCAATAAACGGTGAACCCCTCCCTCTGAGTAAGGATTCAGTGAAGTTCGCAAACCGTGGTGAGTTCACCCTGGCGCCAGGCATGCGAGTATTGGTCGAGAAGGTTGGAGATAAAGCTAAGATTAGGCAGGTACCCGACGTCCAGGGCGCAGCGGTTGCGATGGATCCGAAGACCGGTCGCGTACTGGCAATGACGGGATCTTTCACTCAAGATGGTCAGTTTTTCAACCGTGCTATGGATGCACATCGTCAACCAGGTTCTCTATTGAAGCCTTTCATCTATGCTCAAGCACTGGAAGACGGATGGTCCCCGACATCCCCGATTTTGGATACTGGTGTCGCCATCCAGTCCAATGGACAGAACGAGGTCTGGCGCCCGCGTGATCATAATTTCTCAAAGTCGGGCTTCGTGACGCTTAGATCGGGCCTCGAGTATTCAAGAAACTCGGTAACCCTTCGTCTCGCTGAAGCTATCGGAGAAGAGAAGATAGGAAATCTGTTCGAGGGAATGGGTATTCATAAAAAAGCAGAGCCGGGTCTCAGTATCGCGCTTGGCTCACAAGAATCCACTCTACTGGACTTGGTGTCGGCCTACGCGGCTCTTGCAAACGACGGTGTCCCTAAACGACCGGTCATGGTTGAATCCGTATCTAGCAAAGACGGTACCGTTGTTTATGAACCAGAAGATTTCATTGATGAAAGAGAGCCCTTTTTTGATGAAGTAACGCTGGCTCAGATAAGATCAATGATGGCTGGCGTGACAGAGTATGGCACCGCTTGGCGCGCATTTGAGGGTGCCGGATATACTGTCCATGGGAAGACAGGAACCACCAACCAAGCCAGGGATACTTGGTTCATCGGGTTCACCCAGAACTTGGTAGTGGGGGCTTTTGTAGGCTTCGATGCGCCCGAGCCTCTAGGTCGCGGTGAAAGCGGCGGCAGTACAGCCGCTCCTATTGTGCGCGCCTTCTTCGATCAAATAGATGAGACCTACAGAATTTCTGATTACCAACTCCCCGATGGGGCAAAGATAATCGAAATTGACCCCGATACCGGAATTCCTTTTGACGGAGGCTTCAAGGAAATCATTCGAGAAGATTAAAATAGTATTTAAGAAATTAGAAAAATGAAAAGCCAATAAAATTGACAAATCCAAAAGGATGCGTCTTTTGCGCGAAGAACTCGCCATGAACATAATCGTATTACGGGAACTGTTAACTCAGACCCCTAAAATACCGTGATACGATCTCTTTTATAAAGAGATATAATAATAAAGGCGGATATCAATACCATGATGTCAATTACATATAAGCAGGCTGTAAGTGCTCCTATGATCACCAAAGAAGAAGAGCTGGAAGCACTTCAGAAATGGCAGGAACACGGCGATCAAAAAGGACTTGAGAGTCTAGTTGTCTCTCATGCGCGTCTCGCATATTCTACCGCATATAAATATGCGAATAATCCAGATCACGTCGAGGACCTAGCGATTGAAGGTATTACCGGCCTTATTAAGGCGGCCGAGAAATTTGATGCTTCGAAGGGCACCAGATTTTCAACCTATGCACGTTTTTGGATTATGACTAAGATTACTCAGGCTCTCCCGCAAGTAGCAGGCGTGATCGATGTGCCATCTAGAACATTCATTGATGCCAGAATGGGGCGTCTTGAAGGTCCGGATAAGGACAAAGCTCACATGGCTGTATACGGGGGAATTAATCTTGACGCCCCGATTGGGGACGAAGAGGGCATGACTGCCATGGACATGTTGGAATGTCCTCGGATGAACCCTGAACAGGCTGTATCGGCAAGTTCCGACGCTGATTATAGGCAGGAGCTTCTTATCACGGCTATGCAGGACCTGAGTTCGCGTGAGCGTGAGGTCATCACCCGTCGCAAGCTAAAGGCTACGCCTGAAACACTTGAAGAGATATCGCAAGATTTGGGTGTTACCCGTGAGCGAGTGCGTCAGCTGGAAAGCAGAGCTATGGGTAAACTTCGGCGCTCAATGACAAATGCCGGTTTCTTACCTTCGATGCTGAGAGACTAAAGGGTTCAACCCAGCGCTTAACGAGATATGATGCCTGGCAGATTGCAATATCTGCCAGGCATCTGCGTTATATTCAGATGGTCCCCGTTGATCCCAGACCTCCGGCCGCTCTACCAGTAGTGCCTTCATGGCTTTCAACAACATTCAAATTTGGCAGGCCAACTGGTAAAAATACCATTTGCGCAACTCTCATGCCTGGCTGAACGATAAATGTTTCGTCCGAACGGTTCCATACGGATAGATGGCAGATTCCTCTATAGTCGGAATCGATCAATCCCACCGAGTTTCCCATAATAATGCCGTTCTTTATGCCGAGACCCGATCTAGGAATAAAGAAACACCCCCATTCAGCAGAAGGAATGGCAATCGAGAAGCCAGTAGAGATCACTGCGTCACAACCAGGCTCAATGACTACCCTCTCGGCTGTGCAGGCTCGCACATCATAACCGGCGGATCCGTCCGTGGACCTTGCAGGGAATCCTCCAATCTTCATGAGCAAAGGATCTTCAGCTTTAATGTCTACATCTGTTAGAGGTGTCATAATTACTCCTGTATGAAATTTGTTCTGGTATAAAGTCGCCACATGCAGCGCAGTGGTGTTTGTGTGATCAGCCCCGTTGACTCTTCAGACCATTCGTCATCGGGAATATCTGGAAAGAATACGTTCCCTTCGTCCACATGCATGTCTACTTCAGTGAGAATGATACGGTCTGCCCTACCCATGAAAGACTTAAAGACCTGCTCTCCCCCAATCACATTAATACGCGAGTATCCGTGGTTAGCCGCTGTGGTGAGAGCTTCTTCTGGAGAAGTGCAGACTTTCACACCATCAGTGCTCCTCAGTTCGGAAGAGCTCGTAATGACGATATTAAGCCGCTTCTTTAGAGGTTTTACCGGAAGGCTCTCCCAAGTCTTCCGGCCCATGATAATGGCGCTTCCCAAGGTTTCTTTTTGGAAGAACTTCAGCTCTTCTGGGATATGCCAAGGAAGACCGCCATCCTTTCCGATAACGCCGTTTCTTGACCTTGCTGCCACTAAGGTGATCATGGGGTTTATCTCCTTAGACGGTGAACGGATAAGAAATAGCCGGATGGTACTCGTATCCGACCACTTCGAAATCCTTGGTGGTCACCCAGGTCTCAAGATCTTCAAGTGTTTTGATGTCAGGGTTGATCAGAAGCTTAGGTTGCTTGAAGGGTTCACGCTTAAGCTGCACATCACGCATTAGATCGACCTGATTTTCATAAATATGAGCGTTCACAATCTTATGGTAGGCAACTCCAGGCTTGTGACCTGTGATTTGCGCCATAATAGCGAGCAAGGCGAAGACCTGTACTTGGTTGAAGTTCAAGCCCAAGGGCACATCGCATGAGCGCTGGGTAGACGTTAGATAGAGCTTTCCTCCCAACAGGGAAAATGTGTGGGAGTACATGCATGGACGAAGGCAGCCCAATTCGGTCTCGCCAGGATTTAGGAAGGTTAGTATTTCCCCCCGGTCATCGACCCCTTGAGAAAGGTTGTCTACAATCTTACGAAGCTGGTCGACGTGTGTTCCGTCCGGGCGCCTCCAGGCCCTCCCCTGTACGCCATAGACCCTACCCATGTCGTCCTCACCCTTACGATGGGGATTGGATATCCATGCCTGGTTTTCGTTCGCGTTCGCGTTCCATGTATTGCAACCTATGGCTCGGAACTGGGCTGCGTTATCGTAGCCTCGAAGGTATCCCAGAAGCTCAGCAATAGCAGCTTTCCAGAAGCTCTTGCGAGTAGTGTCTAAGGGGAACTCGTTGTTCGCGACATCATATTCCAGATCGGCATTGATAACGGTCAGACATCTCTGCCCGGTTCTTTCATTCTCGACCCATACGCCATCGTCGATGATCCGTTGGCAAAGGTTCAGGTACTGCTTCATGCTAATTTCTTTCTGTGGACATGGAAAACGTATCCCAGTCAGCTTTATTATTCGTGAAAACCATAGGCTTCGAACGGGTGGTTACCCGTCCATACTTTACCGTTTACTGCAAGTGTTGGGGTGCCCTTGATATTGAACCTATCGCGGTCTCGGCCTTGATCTCGGCTCATATCCGCGTCGATAGCCTCAGCACACTCTATGATGTCCTCAACCTGTTTTGGGGAGATCCCAGCAAGAGCATAAAGATCATCCATGCTCTCGGCAGTTACAAGTTCGTCCTGACGTCTATAAAGGGTGTCGATGATTTCAGGTTGTCTATCGATAGGAGAGCATACGGTGAGCAAGGACGCGGATCGCGCTGTTTTAGATGTTGGCCAAGCATGACGATAGATGATGGTCGCATCGACTTCTTTCATAATACGCTGAAAGGTGCCTGAGTAAAAGTTGGCGCAATGCGAGCACGTATAGCTGCCAAAGAATACAACCGTATCACCTGAACTAGATGTCCGCAGAATGGTTTCTCCGACTGCTGGATCATATTCGTAGTTATCAACGGACTGTATTTCACTCGCGGTCTTGGAGTAATCATAGCCATAGCTAAAAATCGCGGCGACCAATATGGCTGACGCGATCAAATACGGTAGTTTTGTTTTCATTGGAGTTCCGTAATGTTCAGTGAGGTTGGGGCACACATCGAAGCGCCCCAACCCTAAGATGCCAGTTAGGCGTTCATGAAGTCGTCGTCGGGAGCATCCACTACGATGTCTTCATCCTCTCCGGCGCCATCGATATCATAAGCTTCACGGATGAGGGCTTCGATCTCTTCTGCCATCTCCGTATGTTCACGCAGGTACTTCTTAGCGTTTTCCTGCCCTTGACCGATACGTTCATCGCCGTAGGAGAACCATGACCCCGATTTTTCAACAATTCCGGCCTTCACACCCATGTTGATCAGCTCGCCCATTTTGGAGATGCCTTCGCCATACATGATCTGGAATTCGACCTGTTTAAACGGTGCCGCCACCTTGTTCTTGACGACCTTAACACGTGTCTCGTTGCCAACAACTTCGTCACGATCTTTGATCGCACCGATACGACGAATATCAAGACGAACGGACGAGTAGAACTTCAAAGCGTTTCCGCCGGTGGTGGTTTCAGGAGAACCAAACATAACGCCGATCTTCATCCGGATCTGGTTGATGAAAATCACGGTACAGCCGGTGCGCGAGATAGAGCCGGTCAGCTTGCGCATGGCTTGGCTCATCAAACGAGCCTGAACACCGACAGAGCTGTCCCCCATTTCGCCCTCAATCTCAGATTTTGGTGTCAGTGCTGCCACAGAGTCGACAACAACAAGGTCGACGGCACCAGAACGCACCAGAGTATCAGTGATCTCGAGAGCTTGCTCACCGTGATCTGGCTGCGAGATCAATAGATCATCGACATTGACGCCCAGCTTCTTTGCGTACGAGGGGTCGAGTGCGTGCTCCGCGTCGACGAAGGCACAAACCGAACCCTTCTTTTGTGCTTCAGCGATGCAGTGCAGGGTCAATGTCGTTTTGCCACTACTTTCGGGACCAAAAATTTCGATGATCCGGCCGGTCGGAATACCACCAATGCCAAGGGCAACGTCGAGGCCCAGAGAGCCAGTGGAAACAGCTTCCACATTAGCAATGGCACCATCGCCGAGCTTCATGATAGAGCCCTTACCAAATTGACGTTCAATCTGGCCCAGTGCAGCCTCTAGGGCTTTTGCCTTTTGTGATGCATCAGCACCTCGTTCGCCTGTGGTCTTGGGTGGTTTCGCTGCCTTAGGGGGCATATATATCTCCTTTAAATCTACTTACCTTAAATCACTATGCTTTAATGTTGTCAAGATTAAAACTCGTTTATTCTTCGCCCATCCATCCGTGGGGCATTGTTACCCCGCCAGCTTTTTTATGGCCACCACCACCGTAAGGTCCAACGATATCGGTCACGTCGATCTCATTATCACTGCGTGCGCGAATTGAAAATCTACGACCTTCAGGGATGTCCACATATGTCGCCGCCACAGGATGGTCGCTCTTTAGCATATCAGCGGTGTCTGAAGCCAATACGTGAGGTACGTTCACAACTGGCATGTCGATACCGCCAATCTTCATCATTTTAAGGCCATCCTCAATCGTCATGGAAATAATATGATCCTTCGATCTACGGATACTTTCTCCGCAGGCCACGGCCTCTTCAAAGCCATCCGGATCCTCCAGTGTGATATCCAGAAAATCGAAGGTCATAAGGGACTGCTCGAACGACATGATCCACTCATTGATGGCCTTTGTTTTCTGAAGCTTGTGCTGCCAGAGATCCCGATCTTGCACATAACTGATGAGCTTAGGGGTATCCACGCCAGGAAAGAAGAAATCCCAGGTCATCTGGGCGCCGCTCCGGGACATGTCAAACAAACAGACCCCTCCCCTTTTGCCTTTGACATCATCCCATTCATCACGCGCAGATGACCAATCGCCCTTGTAGATAAGGTGCTCCAGGTTCTTCTCTGCACTAGCGTGGTGATCAAGAACCAACAACGAGGCAGCTTGCTTTAGGGCAGCATCCATCACACCGGCCGAGTAAGAGAAGTCGACAATAATGACGTGCTTCCCGGTAATTTCAGGTAATGTGTCGCCATATTTTGCGGGGATGAACTCTACCTGTGGCCCGAGGGCGCGGAACACGACCCACGCCGCAGCAAAGCCATCCGGACATTTTGCGTGGTAGATACAGGTATATTGTTTATCTTGCATGAAATCCTCCAAAATTCCCTGCCTTGTCAATTATACACCGAGATTTGTCAATGGTTATTCATGCGTAAGGTAAGGTAGCACAGAAATTTACCCATGTCGTGTTGACTTTAGCGTAGAATTAAGCTACCTAATGCTTGCGCTTGATGAAACAAAACCAAGAATATGCTGGACTGGGGGGCGGTACCCCACGGCTCCACCATAAGCGCACTGAGCGATCAAGAGGTGGAATTCTGCCTGAGACTGGTTGCTACATGAACCGGGGTAGGATCGGCGCGATCCATTTACCTGGGGGAGTGTCTTTGCGGTGCGCTTATGATGGGGCCGAAATAGGATCGACGGGTATTCGAGTTGAGTGGAGAGCGTCGGGTGGAATCCGTGATTGTTCTAACTTAGTAACTGCAAACAACAACTTTGCACCTCGTGGTGTGGCTCTCGCAGCCTAAACCACATGGGCCGATGGAGCGGCCTTGAAACAGAAGGGGCTTCGGCCCCACTCCATACCTACCCTTTCAATTCAGTTTTTAGAAACGTTGCCGATCTATCATATCCGCATGGATTATGATGTAGAATACGTATGCACAAAGAGCGGCCGTGTGGGGATTTTCTTGCCCTGCATGGAATACCACTGTGCATCCTATAAAATAAGCGGAAATAAGCTTATATTGTGTCTTCATAACGGCCATTATTCGGAGCTTAACCCTCCTGCTGTATTCATTAATCAAGCAAGGCGCTTAAGGCGCATGCTTGTTGTGGAGTGCAAAGGCACCGCAATATTTAAAGAATATGAAATTGAATTAGAGATTTAAGAGTGAAACACACATTGACAAAAAGGCTTCTTGCAGGTGGCTTCCGTGTCTACAAGAAGCGGGCCTTCGCTATTAATTGCTGTACAGCTGCTGCAATCTCTTTCGGCATGGCTACCAGCTATTCTTCCAATAATCTGAACTACGCGATGCGCATGCCTGATGATCCGAGCATACCATCAGCTGGCATATCTCCAGATCCGCTCCCAGCATCATTGGTGAGCATGTCTACCCCGAAAGATATCCAAGTGGTTTCTAAAAGAACGGGTGCCACAAAATCATCCGGTCAACTTACGCCTGACGAGGTTGAAGATCCGGGATTCTGGATGCTTGATGTGCAAGGCGTACTCGCCACATCACTGATGGTGGAGAGCGCTCACAAGATGGGTGGCAATATTGTAACTGACATCAACTATGACCGGTTTAATATTCCGAAATACAGGCTTACCGAAGGGGAGCTTAAGGCTTTCCGGGAAGCAGCGGCGGAAACTGGAAAACCTCTGGGGCTGATCCTTGCCTTCGCATCTAAAGAAAGCAATTTCCGGCCTAATGATAGCCCAAGTACAAGCGCCGCGAAGGGGTACTTCCAGCACATCCCCTCGACGTGGAACGCCTCACTCGAAAAATTCGCGAAGGATTATGGCTATGGGTGGGCGCGCAATAGAATGTATCGTGAGCCAACATATGTGATGTCGCTTCGCAAGAACGCGAAGATGTCCGCCGTCATGGCAGTCGCTTTGATGAAAGATGACGAGATGCGTGTTGAGGGCAAGCTGAATCGCCAGCTTTCTGAGGTGGAAAACTATGTCACCCACGTTCTTGGCTCCGGCAATGCCACGAAGTTCCTTTCAACGTTTGACCGAAACCCTCGCATCAAAGTTAATCGTATCTCAGGTTTGGGCCCTGCTATTCGGGCAAATAGGAATATCTTCATCAAGAACGGTAGATATAAAACTGTTCAAGAGACGATGGATTGGTTTGAGCATGAGATGGGGCGTCGCATTGCCTACTTCACGCTAAAATACGACAGCGACAATCCAGAACGTGTTGCCAAGGCCCTCGAGTTTGCAGTCGATAAAGGCTACCTGAATACTGTTCGTCATGAGCCCTTCCGAGACGATGATGAGTACGCCATAAACGATGATTACATTGCGGGTGGCGGCTCCTATAGAGAAGCTTCTGTCCGGTAACTAAGTCAGCTTTGACCAGACAAAAAGAGAGGGCGCTTTCATAGCATTGAAAGCGCCCTCTCTTTTTTATGTTTTATCTACCTTTAGCCTTTACAGCCATCGATGTGATTTCTGGATGCTGTGAACCCAACCAAGCTATACTTGTCAGCATGGTATGCGCCTTCAGCGTCTGTCCATTTGACTTCCATCTCCAGTCCGGCCTTCATCTGGGCGACCATCATTCTCTCTACATCAGCCGATTTCAAGAATCCGACGCCTTTGTAGACCAGCATTTTGAAGGGCAAATTCTGGTCAATGCGAACACTACCTTCGATGTTTGCGTCTTCAGGGAAACCCGACACCACGGCGATTTCGTCGCGGATCTTCTCGCTGGGACGATGAGTTACCGTGAGATAACGGTCATTCTGGCTCGCACGTTCATCGACTGGGAAAGAAATGGCATAGCAATACTCTTTCGTATTATGCCCTTCCCATGATTTATTGATGGCGACGTCTGCCGCCATTGAGCTGGTGGCGAAACCTAGTGTGGCTGCGGTAGCAAGAAGAAATTTACGCATATTATACTCCAAAGTGGTTTACGCCATTATGGTCGAAACAAGTTAAACTGAAGCAAAACTAATGGGAGTTCACCAAATATGGTGACGTCGCTCAGAATTTACTCATATTTTTTAGATATTCTGACTTCATAAATTTGCTCTTTGCATTTACGTGGTAATCTCAAATGAAAGAAAATTCTCAAAGTGAGCTGAAAATATGACAAAAAGAGACAGAGATAATATCGCGAACCTCGAGGACGTGCAGATCGACGCTATCCGCTATGGACTAACCATCACCTCAGAGGAAGAAGAGGTGAGATTTGCTTCCGTAAAGATAAAAGCAGAGAAGGATATCAAGGATCCAACATTTCTTGTGTTCTACAATGATGCAGCTGAGAACGTCGTTAGAGATCTCAGAGCGGTATTGAAATTCAAAGAAAAGGAAACTCCTGATTTCCCAGCAGAATACAGTGCGGACTCCAGTCAAATTCTGACTGACATCGCAGACAAAGAGCTGAGGATTTCGGTTGAGGGTGCCAAGGTGCGCAGCCGGTCATCTGGAGCAATCTACAAAGGTGGGAAGTTTGAAGTCGACCTGTCCTCTATCCCTGCCCTTGCGGAAGCCCGTGATAGGGTAAAAGAAGCCAAGGCAGCGCTCGCTGAGATGGAGGCCGCCTATGCAGAGACTGTGGACAAGGTTCTCGATGGCACCTTGGAGGCTGCTGCCTCAAAGATTGATGACGAGGAAGTCCTCCCCGCTGAGGAGCCAGATCAGACATCCGTTTCAAGTGAGGTTGAAAATGCCCCAGATGAAAGTAATAACGAGGTCTCTGCACCTGCCGATGGCGTTGCTGATGCACCGGAAGAGGTAGCAGAAGAGCAATCCGCTGAAGCGACCAATGAGACACCTGAGCCGGAAGCAGAAGTAGCTGGAGCACCACAGGAAGCCGCAGATGACAACGATGCGGAAAACACTAAAGAGGTGAAGTTCGGCAACGAACCTGATGAGGGTGTCGAGGGTAAAGAAGTTTCTCTTGATCTCGATAAGGATGAGGAGAAGGCAGAGGCATCTCCTGAGACACCAAAGGTTCAAGAGAGCGATGAAACCCCTCAGGCAAGTGATGATCAAGAGCCAGAAGAGCCAGAAGAGCGGCCATCGGCTAGCCCGTCAGCCCGCCCGCGACCGCGTCCAAGGATGGCCCGGCGCCCTGTATCTCCGCCAACGGGCCCAAGACCTTAAAATATTAATGGGAGCAGAGTAATATCTGCTCCCATTTTTTTATGGAAGATCGAGCGATCTATCTAATCTCTCGTAGAGGTTTTCCTTCTTCCGACTCGCAAACTCCGACTGGATATCATTGAAGCTTATCGGTAAGAAGTTTGTATGCTCCAAACAGGTATTTAGATATCTGGGGTCGTCCATTTCCTCGCCTAGCTTATTGATGACTTTCACTGTGTGCGCATGAATGTGCGCGTGTATGTTTCCCTCGCACCATCCAGGAAGCGATGCAGGATGCAGGGGGATGTGGCTCAAGTAGAATTTACCCAGCTTATGGACGGCACGAATATCATCAAAGTAAGGAAGATAATCCTTGAGTTTGAAGATGTCATGGTTACCCTTCACAAGAACCTTGCGACCCTTCATCTCATTTAGCTTTTCCAGAGATTTCCGACTAATGGCTACATCCCCCATGAAGTAGACGCGGTCCTCGTCAGAAACCAGTTCGTTATACCTCTGGATGATATAGTTATCGCCATCTTCCGCATTGTCAGCATATGGCCGAATAAGTTGCCCATCCGGGCCCTTAAACTTATAGATTCCGTTGTGCCCAAGATGAGGACATCCGATCAAGAAGGTTTTCATAGAAGTCTCTTTACAGTTTACCTCATATATAATCCAGAACGGATGAAGCGTAAATGAAGAATTATGAGGGTTAACTGTGAACTGGACTGAGTTATCTATCACTATAGGGGATGCTACTCTCGTAAGCCCCATCAAGTCGGGGCTGGATTGGAGCCAGGTAAACACCATTGTTTCGATAAACTCAGAAGATGGTGAACTAGACAGAGCTTCAGCTACTTCGTCGACAGGCGAGGTCCGGTACTGGACCCTTAAAGACGGCTGGAACGCGAAAGCCCCGACGTTAGGTGATGAAGTTAACACAGGTCTTGAAGGCCGTCGCATAGCGGCCGACCCGGTGAAAGAACGGATGCCAGGGACTGACTTTCTGGGCTACGGATTGATCCTAACCGGCGTTGGAGAAGACTATTTGTGTCGATTTCCGATGGAACATGGAGGACATCTGGACGCTATCCTGACGGATAAAGACATCATATTATTGCCCGACATCATCGAAATGGGAGTAGCTGGATCCGATGGTCTTGTGGTGGATCACCTCGATGTGACTGAAGCAGTCCTTCATAGTCCAGTCGAAGACATAAGCTCGCTACGAGACGGTCCTGCGGACGACAATGTGGCACGTCTTCACAATAACACTGCTCTAAAGGCTATCTTATCACAAATTGGCTCAGCGGATATCCAGATTGCCAATAGCATAGCCGATTACTTTGGCATATCAGCGACTGTGGATCTTGACGGCGGGCAGCTCATGGTAAGTGAAAGCGACCTGAAAGGGCTGTTGGAAATATATGATCAAGCCCGTGTCGTTCATGAGTTCATTAATAGCCAGACGTTCGATAGTAAGCTGACTGGTCCATAAAAGGTTACCGGCAATTAAGATGTGCTCTCAATATGTCCAACAAGGAGAGCGTGTTCTGATGTTTGGCTTCTTTCGTGTAATAGTTGTTTTCCTGATGCTGATAGGAACCCAATCAGTAGCAGAAGAGGTGTGTGACACAACGCCGTATGTAGGTGGACATGCCATATTCTCGAATGAGATGAAGCGCATTGACGATGACCCTAGATTCCAGCAGGGATGGAGGAATACCTACGTTCATCCTGGTGATCCAAATATTGTAGTGAGGTTTGGATCCGTAAAAGTCATGCCTGCCAGTAGGCAAGATCAAGCACTGTTTAAGCGCAACCAATATAAATCCCGCCGGGGAATTGAAACAGCACTTAATAGAGCTGGTTATCATGTGGCGCGGTCAGCCTCCGAGGCCTCACCCTATGGCTGGAAGATCGAGGGGGTGAGTCCAGATGGTAAACTTGAAACTGGTTATTATTCGACCCGGGTATCGGACGCATGTGAGTTTACGGCCGCATGGAGTATTCCAGTCAAGTATCAAAAGACAGGCTTTCGGGCGAGGGTATCATCTGCGCTCGAAGGTATCGCATCGCAAGCGGCATATATGTCTGACGAGATCCAGCTGAAACCAGACCGCAAACGCCCTGTAGGGTATCTACCCGTGCTCTTATCTACAATTCTCACAATCGTAGTCGGGTTTATGTTATTCGCCGCTGTCAAAGCGTTTCGCATCCTGCCAGGGGCATATCTAGGACTTTACTCCAAGATATTTCTTGGTATCAGTCTCGCATCCATAGCAGGCATGATGATGTACGATGTATTCACGACAATACGGATGAGGTCAAACCCAGAAAATATAGAGCTTCTGTTTGTTGGGGTGGGAATGATCATATTTTCGATAATATGGACCACCTCAATAAACAAGAACCAGTCTTCGAGTTACATTTCCGCATGGATGGCCTACGCCTCAATTCTGGCATTGTACGCTATCATGGACTGGCACTGGGATATGTACATCGTTTCTAAATGGGTCATTTTTCTTATAGCATTATTGGTCGTCTCTATAGTTCTATTCAGAAGGGCAGATCGCCTCAACGCCTACATTGACAAGGCGGAAAACGACTTCAAGTTTAGATCATGATCTATCAATCGTCCCGATCTATCATTTGCTGAACTTCTTTGAGAAAAGATTCGTGATCCAGAAAACCTTCATATTTTCGGTCACCCATCACAATGGTTGGTAAGCTAACTACGCCAATGTTTTCAGCTATCATCGAACTAACGGATATGTTTGTTGTCCAATCCCTGTAGTTGTCCATCCTGATGCTGGCGGATTCTCTTACATCGGCCAATATTGATACATCCCGAAATAGAGTTTTAGCATCTATAGTGTCATCCCCCGACTGATCCATATTCGCGAAATGGAACATGCCAAAGGCAAGCTGACCGGTAGTGTATAATATCGTTTCAGCGATGGCCGCATCATAGTCTTCCTGATTTGCAGGGATAGGATGGAAAGATACCTGAATAGGAACATCGTCTGACAAGGCGCGGAAGATAGAATTAGACGCCTTTTTACATGGCTCACAGCTAGCTGAATAAAAGTAGTCTATCTTCACAGGAGCAGCGGCGGAACCAAGTATAGGAAACAAAGGAAGGTTCTTAATCCGCTTACCGGCTTCTATTTCAGCCTGTATCGGATCATTGAAGCTGAAAAACTCTTCTGGAACCGGATCTGAATAAGAGACCGTAGCACTCAGAGAGAGTATTGCTCCGAAGATCGCTGACTTTCTATACATTATATTTTCCTCAGGATCCTTTTTGGTGTTGATATGAATATAGCCGTTATTGAAGCAGACAGGTGCATGGCCCCCAACGCCCCGCTATCCACCCTATGAGGGCCATCTTCTCTAAGCTCCAAAAAAGCGATCTCTAATGCGTCAGCCTCAGACCACCAGAGCAAACTGATCAGATTTATTATGACTATTGCGAAAATGAACATCAGGGGGCCGGATTTCAAAAATAGCAGACAAACTACATAAGCACTAAAGATACCGAGTATAGCAATGATTACTGATGCCAAAATGCCAAATACGTAGCTTCTATCCACTTGGCCAAGATTGCTCATGCAGATAAATACAACAGCCGACGAAATTAGGGCTGCTCCAAAATCTATTGATGGGTTCAGTGCTGACCAGGGGGATAGAAAAACACCCCATGCCACAGCGTGAAAGGCTAGGTAGTATTTCGCCACAAGTTTGGGGCTGTCTGTTATTATTTTATGTCCGAAGTACCCTGTTGCAAGGACAAGTGCAAAGCTAAAGAATGTTGCCAAGGGATGCGTCAAGAAGTCCATAGAATCCATCCTGGGAAGACCATAAGACACGATTCCGGCTATGAGGATTACGACCCCAAAAAACTTGTACGTACGCGAAACGTCTTGATGGGCTGATCTCTCTGTCTGGGCACTGTCCTGACCATTCCTTATGTCAGAGTAGCGTACATTTGGCATTTAATCTTTTCCTAATACTTACGTCAGTCTCTCGAAGTATGTTCTATGCAATGGATAAGGCTTCGTAACTCTATGGCATATTTTCGTTCACAAAAGTTAATTAGCATGAAAAACGCGGGTATTATTGCTTTATCCGTTATTTTATCAGGTGTTGGATTTTCGGCTGCGGCAAGTGATCAGTCTTGCGCAAACGCATTACGACGTGCGGGATCGGACCTCACTACAAATGTTCGCGTGAACGTATCGCCTGGCCAGCCCGTATATGATCTAAGCCTTAGTCAGCAGGAGTTGACGCAGCACTCGGCAGGAATGATAGCTATTAGCAGAAATTCTTACGTTAATGGTCTGACGGATGCCTATTTTGAAGATAGGTCTAGGTCTCTCGTTCAGAAGCTTGATTTGCCTGGAGGGGGTACCTGTGTTTGGCCATCAAGTTATGAGCTAAACCTTCAATACAAAAGAATGGTCGTATATGTTGCCAACGAATTCAAGGAAGGATCTTGTCCGTACGCCGCGACCATGCGTCACGAGTTGGAGCACGTGCGCATAAATAATGATACGTTCCTTCAGCATCGTAGTGACATAGAAAGTCGAATGAGAAGATATATAGAAGGCACATTTCCCATCAGAGTGCCTAGGGGCAAGAATCCAGACGATGTCTCCAACCAACTGCTGAGAAGTGCTTCAAGCACCTTCGTTGATCGGGTCACTGATATTAGAGATGCCAAGCACAGTGAGCTTGATAGCCCAGAGAGCTATGCATATTGGCAGTCTCTTTGCCACGACTGGTCCGGAAAACACTAAGCGCCTTCCGGATTGCAGTTTAGGCAGGAGTAGGACCTGACACGATATTTTTCAGACCCTGAGTGAGCATTTCCTGTTTGGATACGCCTGTCTCGGATGCAAGATCTGTAGCCATCTTTACAAGGTGAGCGTCAAACCATGCGCCAACCGGACGCGTTCCCGAGCGACATGCTGGTGCATTGGATGAGTTGCGGACCTTCGAAACACCTTTCCGTCGCCGCACGATGCGAAGATGACCCAATGGAAATACGGGAGCCCGCCCTTCAGCAACGAAGTATGAGTTCAGGGCTTCCGCCACGACCTCGGTTGTTGTCTTGCCTTCATTCTCTGCCTTCTGATGAACTCTCTCTGCGAGGGCGGGCTCAACATAGGCTATGACTTGCTGCTTTCCTTGTCGGCTAGGGGGTAGCTTGTTCTTAAGCTTCATGGGTTGCTCCAAATATTATTCATTCGTTTTTAATGATCTATGCCAGAATGTCAACACAAATTGTTATTTATGCTTGATACTGCTTGGCTGCAAAGTTGACACCAAAGATAGTTTGAGGTAAAAGGGGCTTAATTTACAAGGATTACAGAATGACTGCGCATACCAAAGAAGCTGATTACACGGGATCCAACGTGAAAGTCCTCAAGGGCTTGGAGGCGGTGCGGAAGCGTCCCGGCATGTATATCGGCGATACGGACGATGGGTCCGGCCTGCATCACATGATTTATGAAGTCGTGGATAATGCTATCGACGAAGCTCTTGCTGGACACTGCGACAAAGTTTCTGTGTCCTTGAACTCGGATGGTTCCGTCACTGTGACGGATAACGGGCGGGGTATCCCAGTGGATATGCATCCCACCGAGAACCGACCCACTGTCGAGGTCATCATGACCGAACTGCATGCTGGCGGTAAATTTGACCAGAACTCGTATAAAGTATCTGGCGGTCTGCACGGCGTTGGCGTTTCCGTAGTTAACGCTTTGTCGACGCGCCTAGAGGTCACCGTCTATCGTGATGGTGTCGAGTGGACGATGGCGTTTAAGGATGGGGTTGCAAGCGAACCCCTCAAAGAGGTTGGCAAGTCTTCTTCTAAATCTGGCACCAAGGTTACTTTCTGGCCCTCCCCAGAGGTGTTTTCTACGACCCAATTTTACGGCCGTACTGTGGAGAAGCGACTGCGCGAACTTGCCTTCCTCAACTCCGGTGTCCGCATCACATTCAATGACAATACCGAAGGCGGCATTGGTGAGTGTGACCTCTACTATGAGGGAGGTGTTGCCGAGTTTGTCCGCTATATCGACAAGGCTCGCACGTCTATCCTGGAGCGCCCTATCGTGGCCCGGGGAGAACGTGAAGTTAGCGGCAAGATGATCCAGGTTGATGCCGCCCTGGTCTGGAACGAAGGCTACAGCGAGAATGTTCAGTGCTTCACGAATAACATTCCGCAAAAGGATGGCGGCACCCACCTCGCAGGGCTTCGTAGTGCGCTCACTCGGTGCGTCGGCAACTATGCTGAGAAGAACCTCAACAGCCGCAAAAAGATCGACGTGTCTGCCGAGGATATCCGTGAAGGTATGACTTGCGTTCTGTCGGTGAAGCTTCCTGATCCTAAGTTTAGCTCCCAGACTAAGGAAAAGCTGGTTTCAAGCGAGGTCTCATCGGCCGTCCAACAAATTTTCGCTGACGTTCTGAATTCTTGGCTGGAAGAAAACCCGGCTGAGGCAAAGCGGGTAATCGGTAAGGCAGCCGACGCGGCATCTGCTCGGGCAGCAGCGCGTCGTGCTCGCGAAATGACACGCCGGAAGTCATCTTTGGAGATTTCCAACTTGCCGGGTAAGCTCGCTGACTGCCAAGAAAAGGATCCTTCAAAGTCTGAAATCTTCATCGTCGAGGGAGACTCGGCTGGAGGCAGTGCCAAGCAGGGACGCTCGCGCAAAAACCAGGCGATCCTCCCTCTGCGTGGTAAAGTTCTCAACGTTGAACGATCCCGGATGGATAAAATTCTAAAGTCAGATCAGATTGGTACACTGATCACAGCGCTGGGCTGTGGTATTGGTCGCGAAAACTTCAATCCGGATAAGCTTCGCTATCATAAAATCGTCATCATGACTGACGCTGACGTGGACGGTGCTCACATTCGTACGCTCCTGCTCACGCTGTTTTTCCGTTACATGCCAGAGCTGGTTGAGCGTGGTCATATCTATATCGCACAGCCTCCGCTCTACAGCGTGGCAAAGGGTGCCAAAAAGACGTACTTGCTAGACGATGCTGCCCTTGCTGACCATCTAGTCTCGATGGGTATCGAAGGTACTGTTCTTTTGGCGAGCAATGGCGATGAGATCTCGGGTGATGAGCTTAAGCAGCGCATTGTGGAGGATCGCAGTGTGATCAACCGGATCGAAAATATTGACGCTGAGATTAACTGTCTTCCGCTGACCACTGCGTTGGCCATTTCTGGCGCCTGGCACCCTGCTGCATTTTCGTCTCCTGAGCAGACGCAGAAAGCCATTGATGCGGTCTGCCGCCTCATGCCCGTGCGTATGCCTAGGACATCGTGGAAAGGCCGTGCGACCCCTGAAGGCATGGAGTTCACGTATCGTCTCCGTGGTGTCGAGAACGTGGTCAAGGTTAACCGTGAAATCTCTGAACACCCCAGTGTCAAAATCCTGCTTCGCGAGTTTAAGAAGCTCTCTGCTCTTTATCTGAAGGGTGCCAAGCTCCAGATTGGAGACTCCGAAGTCGTATTCCATGATCCGAAATCTCTTTATGATGCAGTCATGGAGCGCGGCGGCAAGGGTCAGGCAACCCAGCGCTACAAAGGTCTTGGTGAAATGAACCCGGATCAACTTTGGGATACTACACTGTGCCCTGAGAACCGTAGCCTTCTTCAGGTGCAGGTCCGTGATGCGGAGGATGCTGACCAACTGTTTAGCACCCTTATGGGAGGCATGGTCGAACCCCGCCGTGACTACATCGTAGCCAATGCAGCTTCTGTCCAGAACATCGATGTGTGAACTATGAGCCCAGATGTTGAAAACAGAATCTTTGATCGGTTTCGAGGATTGTTTGAAGATGAAGACGGCAATCAGTCGTGCTCAGTGATTGAAGTTGGCGATGGCTGGGAGACCGTCATCACCAACTTTCTTGAGGCCGCCGAAAAACACATGGGTGTAGTCGCTGAAAATGATCCTGAATTAGCAGACTTCCGGGTGATCGAAATAAAAGAAAAATACGGATCGCTTAGAATATATACCACCTACGGTGACGATGTGATCTTTGATCTTGGGCAGAAAGCAAGCTCAGATAGTGAGAAAATATGTGAACTTTCCGGACAAGAAGGGTCACTACATGAAAAGATGGGTTTTGTAAAAACTCTGGCCCCGGATGTCGCGGCTCAACATGGTTATGAGGCGATTACCCACGGTGATTAATAGAACCTAAAGAGACAATACGTGAAATGGCTGCTATTTAGGCGGCCATTTTCTTTTTTAGTCCTTGCATTTGTAATGCGGTATTTTTTTACAATCTATTAGATAAGCAGATATTAAGGGAATAATTCATGTTCTCTTCATATATATCTAATCGAAACATTCCATGTGAGGCCTATACATGAAACTATATAGTAGAAAAAGACGTTCCAAGCCAAATGGAGAGCGGGGCTTTACCCTGTTCGAGGTAATGGCTGTCCTTGGGATTATCGCCATTGTCGGCTCTATGATGGCATCGAGCTGGGCTGATAACGCCAAAAATATGAAAGCTAAAGCGACCGCTGAGAAGCTTCATATGGTGGTTAAGGCGGCTGAAGACTACATGGTGGCAAACCGGGCTGATCTACTTACCTTAACCGGGGGTGGCAATGTGATCGCGATCCCAGCAGGGAAGACCTGTGCAGCCTGCGCACAGCCCGCAACTCCTGGTGGCCTACAAACTATTCAGGCTGATGGATACCTTCCCTCTAGCTTCATCGATTCAAACACTGACCAGCAGTCGCACGCACTTCTGGTAAAGCAGGTTGGTGGGGAGCTTGAGGCCATCGTAACCACTTACGGCGGTGCATCCGTAGCAGACGATCAGATCGGTTACATATCGAGCCTTCTCGGCGCCTCAGCTGGCGGTGTTTATAACAACGCAGTTTTTGGGCCGAATAACCAGATTTCTGGTGCACAAGGAAGCTGGGGTGATGCTACCGCTAACTGGGCTGCTTCGATTGGCGCAACACCGGTGACTCCTTCGGCCGGTACTGTTCAGGTTAGCATGAGCATGGCTGAGATTTCGGGCCCGGGCATCGATCCAGATGACGTTCTGCACCGTACTGCTCAGACTGATGTCACTTTGAACACTATGGATACTGCCATTCGTATGGGCGGTAATTCACTAGAGATGCAAAACGGAGATATTAATGGGGTCGATATGATTTCGGGAGTGCGCGCCAATCTTACGAACGATTTGAGTGTACGCGACGTAAACGGTAGAGTGGCTACATTCACTGGTGCCATAACAGGAGCCAGTGCGCAGATTAATGGTAATGGTGTCTTCACCGGGCAGCTACGTGCCGGACGTATGGTAGACCATCAGGACCCCACCTTTATGGTCGATCCCGATGTCACTACTATATTAAACAACTTGCAATCGAGCGGAAACACAACCTTAAGCGTGCTCAATGTCCTAAACGGAACCACAATGAATGATGTCTCTGTTAATGGTGAGACATGGGTAACCGACCTAACAGGTAGTGGCGATACAGATTTGGCTAGCTTGAATGTGAATGGACCTATTAGGCTGAATGGTGATATCGACGCAGTTAGTAACGATATGACTACCTCCGGATGGATGACCGCTAATAGATTTTCCGACTCAGAAACCGCGACTAGATTTGTTAATCCAGCAGGTCTTTCAGAAATAAATAATTTACGGGTCCACGGCGCACTAACAGTGAACGGGAACACCACGTCTACCGGGCAGATTAATGCTGCTAGATTTGTGGCTACTGATCGGATGATCTCACCAGTCTACGTTACAAGCTCGGATCGTAGACTGAAGGCCGATATAGAAGACCTAAAGGGCATGGATATCATCAAGAAGTTGGCTCCGAAGTCATACAAGCTTAAGGATACAGGTAAGCTTTCAATGGGATTCATTGCACAAGATGTCGAACAGTTCCTCCCTTACGCGGTCCACACAGACCCAGAGACCGACATGAAGGGCGTGAACTATATAGAGTTGATTGCTCCCATGGTTGATGCCATCCAGGAACTGGAGACGCGGGTGGAGGAACTCGAGACGTCGATGGTGGACTTGGAGATGACCACGGAATAAGGGTCATCACATATTTTATACTGTTTGAACCCCGGGGCTGATGCATCGGGGTTCTTTTATTAATAAAAGATTACCAAAAACGCGGATAACAAGGTTAGGCAAGAATAATTTATTGACGAGCGGCGAGATATTCTTGTATTCAAGCAATACCCGGCGAGAGGCCGAGTACCTAACCTAGATCGCGAGCCAGACGGGTGGCGCCGGTCGTATTTGAGAAAACGGAGTTTTAATGACTTATTCTGACAAAAAAGAAGCCGGTGATGTCCATGAAACCATCATCGCACCTGACGTTCACATGAAGGGCGATCTGGTTACTGACGATGATGTGCGTGTACGCGGCACCATAGAAGGCGTCATCCGATGCCGCACTCTGACGCTGGAGGATGGCTCGGTAGTGAATGGAGACGTTGATGCTGAATCTGTTCACGTTTCCGGTCAACTAATCGGCACTGCCACCGCCAACAACATGATGATCTCTAAGAGCGGCATCCTCGACGGTGACTTCACCGCACATAGCTATGGCATTGAGCCTGGCGCCAAGATCCGCTCTGCCAACCTGAGCTCGCCGGATGAGGTAGAAACCAGCATCCGTAACCCATCTAACCGCATGCACCCCCGTGTGGTTGTCCCCCACAACCCTGGCAAGCGACAGAACCAGGAGCCCGCTTCCCGCACGAGCGACTCCCCGGAGTTCGTCCGTTCCAACGATGAGAATAACTCGTAAGAGAATTCCTCAGGAACCATTGCCAGAAAACGATAAAGCGAGCTTCGGCTCGCTTTATCTATTTATGTATAGTTGACAAATACATGATTAAACATGTATAATCCCACGGATATTTAAAGGACTCCCTATGCTTGATAACGCTGATCAGGGGCTTGAGAAGGCTTCTACAATCTTCATTGAAGACGAAATGCATGAATCGTACATGAATTACTCCATGTCGGTCATTTTGTCGCGATCCATTCCCGATGTGCGCGACGGCTGTAAGCCGGTTCACCGTCGGATCCTCTATGCGATGGATAATGGTGGCTACACGAAGGACAAGCCTTACCGGAAATCTGCCCGTATCGTTGGTGACGTAATGGGTAAGTACCACCCGCATGGCGACAGTGCCATTTATGATACGATGGTGCGCATGGCGCAGGATTTCTCAATGCGTACCACTCTGATCGATGGCCAGGGGAATTTTGGCTCAATGGATGGGGATGGCGCCGCTGCGATGCGATACACCGAGGCTCGCATGGCACGAGCAGCTCATGACATGACTAAAGACATTGATCGCGGAACAGTGGGCTGGCGCCCGACCTATGACGGACATGATCAAGAGCCTTCCGTGCTACCGGCCCGAATTCCCAACCTTATTATTAATGGAGCCACTGGTATCGCTGTTGGCATGGCAACCAACATGCCAGCTCATAATCCCGGCGAAGCCATTCGGGCTGTTATGCATCTGTTGGATAACCCTGATGCAACTCTCGATGACATTATGAATATCATGCCGGGTCCTGACTTCCCAACTGGTGGTACCATCATGGGGCGTGCTGGAATCCGAAATGCCTATGAGACAGGTCGTGGAAGCATTACTGTTCAAGGGGTTATCGACGTTGAAGAGCGCAAAGGCGGCAAAAGCCGAATTGTCATCTCTGAGTTCCCTTACGCAGTCAATAAAGCTACCTTCCAGCAAAAAGTAGCAGAGCTGGTAAATAACAAAGAAATCGATGGTATTACAGATATCCGTGATGAGTCCGACCGGGAATCTAATGTCCGTGTTGTTATCGACGTGAAGCGTGATGCCGATCCGCATCTGGTGATCAATAAGCTCAAGAAGAAAACACAGCTGGTGAACAACTTTGCGGTTAACGCTAGCTGTCTTGATGCCCGTGGCCGTCCTCGGGTCATGAATATGATGGAACAGCTTCAAGCATTTGTGGATCACCGTCTTGATGTTGTTAGAAAACGCACAATCTTCGATCTCGATAAGGCGCGTGATGCTTTACATAAGCAGATTGGCCTGTACGCCGCTGTGTCTTTGATCGATGAGGTGGTGCGAGTTATCAAGTCCTCTCCCGATGCCGAGACCGCGCAGAACCGCCTGATGGAAATGCCGTTCCCCACGAAGGGGGATTTTGCTCGCCTTTTGATCGATGCCGACCCGGATATCAGTGATGAGGAGCGTGAACTGCTCGGTAAAGATGATCACCGGTTCTATCTTCAGGCAGACCAAGCAGACGCTATCCTGGCACTGAACCTGCGTCGACTAACCGGCATGGAGCGCGACAAAATCGAACAGAAGGCTCGAGACATCTCCCAAGAAATCGAGGGATATACTCGTATTCTGAATGAGCCGGAAACACTCAAAACCGTTGTGCGCAATGAATTGAGCGATGTTCTGGCGCGTTATGATGAGCCCCGCCGCACGTCTATCGAAAATAGCGAGATGGATGTCCTCAGCGACGAAGATCTGATCGAGCGTCGTGATGTGGTTCTCACACTGACCCATGGGGGATACGTAAAGCGAACTTTCTTGGACGCCTATCGAGAGCAGCATCGCGGTGGCAAGGGCAAAGCTGGCATGGAAACCAAAGAAGGTGACTTTGTGACCAAGGCGCTGACCTGCTCTACGCATTCTCCGCTGATCTTCTTCACCAGCCGTGGTATTGCGCACTCCCTGAAGGCATTCCAGCTCCCTGAGGGACAAGCGAACGCTCGTGGTCGCCCTCTCGTTAATTATATGCCACTTCGACACACTGAGGGTGAGACCATCACGTCTGTGATGGCATTGCCGGAGGGTTTGGAGGAAATCGAGAAGTACTCGATGGTATTTGTAACTGACTTCGGCAATGTTCGTCGTACCGATGCTCAAGATATGATCAATATCAACAAGCGCGGTAAAATTGCTATGCAGCTTGAAGATGACAATGGTCGCCCCATCGGTCGCCTAGTCAATGTCCTGCTATGCAAGGAAGATGACACAATCCTGATTAACACCAAGAAGGGTATGGCTGTTCAAATCAGAGTGGGTGACCTGAGAGTGGTTAAGTCCAGGTCTTCTACTGGCGTACGCGGTGTAACCCTTAAAGACGGTGATGAGGTGGTTGGTGCCAACTTCCTGCCTGCCAATGACGTCACCTATCAGGAGCGTCAGGCTTATCTCGCCGGTGGTAACGTAACACTGGGTGATGATGAAAACCCGATTGAAGTGTCGCTGACCGAACGTAGAATGCAAGAGATTGCGAGCCAGGAATGCTTCCTGATGACCGTATCAGAAAACGGTTTTGGCAAGCGTGTCTCTGCATACGAGTTCAGAACGGTTAATCGTGGTGGCAAAGGCGTGACTTGCGCAACGATTAACAAGACGACAGGTGATCTGGCTGCATGTTTCCCAGTTGAGGAAAATGATGGGCTTCTGTTGATTACGGCTGCCGGACAAACGATCAGAACACCTATCAGCGAAACACGGGTTCAAGGTCGTGCAACACGAGGTGTCCGGCTTTTCCGAATGGAGGATGGTCATACCATTGTTTCGGCCACCAGGGTCGTAGCGGCGCCAGATGAAGAGGATGCCGAATAACAATCTTAAAGTGGCGGGGATAACTTCTCCGCCACTCTCTTTTTTGGTATCTAAAAATTGCTCTTACAAGTATAGTTAAGCATTGTTGACAAACATAAAATGTATATGTATAACTAATGCAAATCAAAGGAGCGATTTATGAAGGATACTCTATCCATTTTGAGTAAAGCAGAGAAATTCTCTGTAAAACTGTCCCAACTGGGCGCCGAAGCGGCGGGCTTTGAGCAAGAGGCTGCCGATCTGGAAGAACAAAAGGCCGAACTGCAACAGCAAATCGATGGCGTCAAAGAAAATCACGCCAAGGTTCTGGAAGCACAGGAAGAAGCGGAAAGCTCTTTTGATGAATTCCTCTCTGAGCTTGATGAAGGCCTCGATGCTGAAAAAATTCGCGATCTTGCAGAGCAGCGCGTAGCCCAGCTGAAAGAAGCGGGCCTGCTTGGTGAAATCGTCGTGAAGGCAACGCCGAAGCCGAAAGCAACTAAGCGTAAACGCCGCACAAAAGCTGAGATTGAAGCGGACCGCGCTGCCGAAAAGGCAGAGGCATCCACCACTGAAAATCAGTCTACCGACGCACATGAAGTGACAGAAGAAACTGCTGTTCCTGTCGAAACAGCGCAGGCCGAAACAGTGGCTGAAGAGACCGTCACTGAGACCGCTGCATCCGAAGAGGTAGAAGTAAGCACAGAAGAGGTTGCTGCGGAAGTAGACGCAGCCGACCAAGAAGAAGTGACTGTTGAAGAAGTTGCTGAAGCAACCCAGTCTTCTGAAGACGATGAGGAACTCGCCGCGATTAAAGATCTGGCTTCCGAAGAGGCGCAGTCGAATGACGATCTCAATGAAGAAGAGCTCATCCAGGAGCTTGCAAACGGATCTGATCAGGAAGCGTCCAAAGAGGTCGACAACGAAGACGATAACGATATCGACGTCGAAGTACCTGACTTCCTCGCCGGTTGATCTTGCGGGGCGCCCTTAGAGGCGTCCCCTCCCCCTCTCCAGATTTTATAGGATAATAAATGGCCAATAACCTCGTCCCCATGGTCGTCGAAAGCTCTCCGAAAGGCGAGCGCAGCTACGACATTTTCTCCCGCATGCTGAAAGAGCGCGTGATCTTCCTGAACGGCCCCGTGCATGATGACATGTCCAGCCTGATCTGCTCACAGCTTCTCTTCCTCGAAGCGGAAGACCCGGACAAAGACATCAGCATGTATATTAACTCTCCTGGCGGCGTTGTTACGGCTGGTTTGGCAATTTACGATACGATGCAATTCATCAAACCAGATGTGGCTACCATCTGCATGGGGCAGGCAGCGTCCATGGGTTCCCTTCTACTGGCGGCAGGAGCAACGAATAAGCGCTACACCCTACCCCACAGCCGTATTATGGTTCACCAGCCCTCTGGTGGCGCTCAGGGACAGTCTACGGACATTCAGATTCAAGCCAAGGAAATCATGCGGCTGCGTGAAGAGTTGGTAGAAATCTATGTGCATCACTGTGGCCAGGACGCCGAGAAGATCGATGCTGATCTGGAACGCGACAAGTTCATGGGCGCCAAAGAAGCTCAAGATTGGGGCTTGGTCGACCATATCGTGGACCGACGTTCTGTCGCATAAATCTGGTTAGACTACCCAAAACAGCCCCGCTAGGAATTCTGGCGGGGCTGTTTTGTTTTCACTCACCAGATTTACTTAGCGCAGTATCGGTTGCGAACATCATCAATATGGTCTGGCGTCGTCTTTCCTTCTGGCAGAGCAGCTTCCAGAACATCTTCATTTTTTCTGCTGCACAATACGTCCACGATTAGATCGTTCCCGTCTCTTTGTAGATCCACTTTGCTTGCCGACATTACATTTGAAAACGCTGTTTTGATTTCCTCCGTGGATATAGGAATAAACCTAGAAGACTTGCGTTGCTCTGTCTTCGTGACCCTGCTCTTCGGGTTTTCATCCTCAAGTATTCCCGGTCGATGACTGTCGGGCACCTCATCAGGTAGATCTGTTCCAAGGAACCTCTCCAGGCGTTCCTCGATTTTTCTCTTCCTCTCCGCCTCGGTTTTGAGAAGTTTCTTGCGAAGGTCATCACTTTCAGTCTTTTTTGCTAATCTCTCTCGCGCCTTATCTAAGAGGTCATCTAGCCCAGGGTGCTTGGATTGCGGCAATTCATCGAAATGAATGACGTCGCTATTCCCATCTTTTGACTTCTTACCGGAATCCCCATCATCAGCACTTGCGGCTGCGAATGAGATAGTGGGAGACAAAAGGATGACCGTCGCCATCGTTAAAATGAAGGGTTTCATAATACTAATCACCGTTAACCATGCATATATTAAAGTAATGTACGATAACCAATATAAACGAACGTTCTCAAAAAAGGATATATTATGAGGAAAGCATTTTTAGCAGCACTGATAGGGATTGCGCCGACAGCAGTTCTGGCTGATTTCGACCCTGAGTTCGGCATGCGTATGGGATATGCGTTTAACGACCTTGCCGTTGATGTTGATCTCACCAAGGAAAGGGGCGCCGCCTCGCTCGAGGACCCGCAGTTATATCTTATTCACGACAATGATGGAGAATACTGGGGCACGCCTGCCGTTATCGCTTCACCTTCTTCGGGTGTATGCGGTCTTGGCTATTATGCAGAGCCCGTCAATGTAGAGGCCGAAGAAGTGGATGTTGCTGTCAACGAAATTCTAAACTCTAGAATAGATCCATTCGTCGATAGATATGGAAATCACCTTCTAAACGTAGACGAACAAATGGTCCCCTTGACCGCTGAAGCTGTGGTGAAAGAGATTACCACCAAAGGTGGATTTGCAATTATGTCGGCCGCTGAAAAACGCCCCGACGTGATGGCATCGATCATTCAAGGCGTCTATGTTAAAGGCGTTCTCGAAGTGTCAGGCGGCCTGATGTATGCTAACATTCAAGAATGCGTAGCCGAGATATACGAAGAAAGCTAAATCTTCTACAAAGAAAGTGCCCCCGCAAAGATCTATTGCGGGGGCACTTTCTTTTTTGGTCTATTAGCTATCGGCTAATCATATTTTTTAATGACTTTAGCTCTCGTAGAATGGTCCGCCCCTCCAGCGTGAAATACTGGGTTATGTCTGAGGATTTCTCCTCGAACGCCTTGCACTCCGTGATTAGGCTTTCATTTGTAGACGACGTAAGTCTGAAAAGATTTCTTTGGATAACTCCACCACTTTCCAAGTGGGCCTTAAGAAGGTCCTTCAGATCGTTTTCGACTTCCATCGTCGATGCGTATGCCTGTACTGCGAACTGATCTTTATCTAAAGTTTGTTTGAAAATGGAGGTTAGGTCCATCTTTGCCATGGCGAGACGGTTCAATTTAGCCTTCAAGCCTGCCATGGCATTTGTGACAGCCTCACTCCTGTCTTCCATAACAAGAAACATCGAAATCCAATTGTCCAGAACACTAAAGCTGGCGCCGTGTTCCTTGATAACTTGTTCAACTTGTGACTGGGTTGCTCTACCTGCTTGGTCGACGTGTCCAGGGAACTTAAAGCCAAAAGCGTAGGCCATCTCTAGGAAGGGAATGACGTCTAGGTCAATCACGTCGGATTTATGATCTAGATAGAAGCGTTCCCAAGCAAGGGACTTAGAAGACTTCACCTTGGTGTCTGGGCTGCATTGCCCTTTGTCGGAAGGAGATGTTTTCTGGTCGATAATTTTTTCTAGTTCTAGTCGATGCGTATCGGGCATCTCCACTTTACCGCTTTTCCACCGGTACAGCTGATCTTTGCTAGCCGAAATTCGGGATGCCAGTTCGCGCTGGCTGACCCCCGCGACCCGCTTGGCTTCTTCAATCAATTGAACCGGTGTTATCGGGGGTCTGGAGTCTAGTTGAATAATATTTGACATAAATCAGCTCGCTAAATAGCCAACTGATACTATTCTTAGCTATCCATGTCAATACTTGTAGTTAAACGGATACTTTTGTCAGAGCCCGTTTCGACTTCACCCCGCGAAAATGCGGCTTCCGATAGACGATCTTACCGTTTCTAGCTCTGAACATGTGCCCTTGCACTGGGTGGAACCCTGGAGATTGTCTACTACCCGCGTGCGCTGAGCTTGATGGCGTTTGATCTTTTGAGCGTTGAGCATAAAGGGCTGATACTAGGTCTTCGCCGATTTTCATATTGACGACACTCAGTCTCGGCTGGACGTAATCTGTTTTACCGATACTGGACGGTTTCCTTACGCCTTTTCGGTCACGGATCCTGCCCCTGCGACTCTCTCGCCGGACCTGTATATCGAGATCATCAATTTCCAATAGGGCTAGCATCGCCAACCCCAGGACAAGCTCTCCATCAAGATCTTTTTGAAGGGTGTCCATAATCTCAGCTGGAGGCATACCCGTTATAGTGGACATCTCCACTAAGCGGGAGAGGTTTCGGCGATCAAACTCCATAGTGGCCATGGAGTTCAAACGAAACAAATCATAAGCCTCCTTAAGTGCCCTTTCAGGCTTCAGGGACCTATGACTGTTGGCACCCATAGAATACTGTAAAATAGAGTATTGCTCTGTAGATGGATCCTTAACGGCGTCTTTGAACTCCTCCAGAGTCATCTTGGTTTTTTTAGTAGTGTCAATATCAAGGTAGTGGGAAGACACGTTCAAGCTATGGGCGTTAAAGATGTGTTTTTGAGCAGACTTGTGGACATTACAAGTTCTCATCATCTCCGGAACAACGGTCCTGATTTCAGATTTAGGGGTGGTCCAGACCACATGCAATTTGGCCTTACCGTTTCCTTGGATATCAAACAAGTTTCCTACACGGACTGGCTTTCCGATCATCGGGTTGCCAGTATCTGGTAGCGACTTGATGCGAGAAAAAGCATTGTCTCTGTCAGCGTAGTTGGCCTCGATAAACACCTTGCGGGGCTTCTCTAAGATCATCTCAGCGATCTTCTCAATATCATTTTGTCGGTCGACACGCAGGTCCCCAGAAGCTAGTAGGGCGCTTCTATCGTAAGCGTACAGGCCAATCTCCTGGTCAGAGATCAGCTCTCTAGAGAATTCGACCACGCGCTCTACATCAAGCCTTCCGGGGATCTTTTCAGCTTCCCGTTTAATTTTAGGATCATTGAATTTATCCGCCAAGCTGGCCATCAAGTCACAGAGAAACATGATAAGTCTCCTTTATTCTTTTTGTTACCGGTTCAAATCTGATCGCGCAAGTGTAGTGACACATTCTTCACAGTGTATATCTCACCTTCAAAGACCGTTGGAGTTCGCATGACCATCAGAAGTATCCAAGCCTCCCTGGATAGGCACATTGATCCTGAAGAGACCGTTCTTGTCGCTCTTTCTGGCGGCGTAGACTCCATGGTAATGCTACACACCACAAAGCTCCTGCGACCCGATTTAAGAGTGATAGCGGCCCATGTGAACCATAGCCTTAGGGAAGAGGCCACATCAGACGTTGAACTGTGCCAGCGCACCTGTGAGGGGCTCGGAGTAGAGTTGCGTGCTTTGACCGCAGATGTGGGTAAGATTGCGAGGGAAGAAAATATTGGCCTCGAACTGGCCGGGCGCCAGGTGAGACACGCTTTCTTCGAGAATTTAAGGGATCAGGAGAATTGCTCGGCCGTCTTACTCGGACATCATGCTGATGATCGTGTCGAAACCCTACTTCATAATCTTATGCGGGGATCTGGCATTCACGGTCTGGCCGCGATGAAGCAGTGGTCCCCCTTTAGCCGGTATCTGAGGCCTCTTCTGGATCTGACAAAAAGAGAGATCATCGGTATTGCAGAGGAAAACGATATCGAATGGCATGAGGATCACACCAATGCTGAAACAGATTTCGACCGAAACTGGTTGCGCAACGATGTTGTTCCTATGCTTGAAACTAGACGGTCAGGCGTAAGAAATTCCCTACTACGTACAGCTTCGGCGGCTGAAGACATTTCCGATTATATGCGATCCCAAGCAAAGGATCTTCTTGCAAAGAATGCATTCGTGCATCCGGACATCAATAAATCTACGTTTTTTGATGTCGACACGATCTTGGGAGCACATCCCGCCCTCCAGGCTGAAGTCATCCAGTACATCTGGACCAAGCTACATGGCTCTGGTTCTGGGTTTTCACAAAAACGATTTAAAGAGACCATAGGATGGCTTGGAAATGAATCGCTGAAGAATGGAAGCTCTTTGTATTTTGGTGAAGATCACCGCCTCTGCAATAGAAATGGCAGAATAGGAGCTGTGACCTCGATCAACTCAATGGATAGACTGCTGAAAGACATTGGCATGATGACTGATAGTGATGAATTAATATTGACAAAAGATGGCTTAAAGTGCAGATAGTCTCTCATGGCAAATATTATTCATGACTGCATTACATACCCTTCGGACTTCGGCATACCTTCGGGAAAATCCCGGCCCGAAAGGCTAGCGCATCTTCTATTCCATCGTCCTGATATCCACTGGCTGAGCGGAAAGCCGGATCCTCAGGTGAAATCTCCTGACAACGCCTCTCCCTCCGCTGTTGTGTACTCGGAAGAAGAAATCGGACTTCGGGCTCCTGATGGGGGTGTCGAATTCATCGGTCTTGATGATGGAACCGATGACATGGAGTATATGAATGATTTGAATGACGGGATATCGGATATTGCAGAGCAGCTGTTCAGCGGGATCGAGCTGCGAGAACACATGCACTTCTCTCCCGGAACTCTCTTTGGCAAGATACCAAGAGACATATCTGAAGAAGATCTCGTTTTTATGATGACATTCTTTAGATATGTCCATCGCACTTTGGATCGCGTAATTTATCCGGAAAGTGTCCGACCTGGTACGAAGTTCGATATGGACGAATTTGAGACTGTCATGCTGTTTTTCTTAGGCCAGAAACTTCGTCAGGCGAATAAGAGCCTCGATGCTATTGCTGATGATCTGGTTTCTGCCTGGGTCTAGCGAGCCCCTAAGGCAACATACCCGTAAGCTCGGTGTGTAAACTCCCATCCATACAGACCATTGAAGGCTCCTTCGTCTCTTTTGCCGTAAGCGGACATGAAGAGATTGATGGAGGCCTTTAGGTCTCTGAAGATGTAGAGGCCTTCCGATCCGGGTCTCGCAGATTGCCCATTGTATATGTTGGCCCCACCCTTGGAAAGGTATGCAATGTGCTTGTAGTTAGGAGCCGACAAAAAGTATGGGTCCAACTTCCTCTCTGATGCCTGCTGGGTGATGTCGACATCGTCGGCGGATGTCACGATTATCATAGGTGTGGTCACATTCTCCCATGAGTGATCATCCAGTCCTAGGACGCCTGAACCTTGGGGGCCAAGTAGTACGGCCCCTGCCCATCCGTCGTTCTCCATCGTAATGGGGCCCTGTTCAGTATTGACCCGTGCGCCCAATAACATCTGCGCTGTAAACGCCCCAAAGGAGTGTCCGATTATGATGGGATAGGTAGCATCGACAATGACACCGAGTGTGTTGCTTATCGATGAGAACTCATTGCGAGCCACCTTACATGATGCAGCTCTTTCCATCCAAAGCTCGGGGTCATTAAGGGCCTCTCCGAACTGCCAGACATCTAACGACTCTGAAATCTGGAGGCCTTTCTTAATAAGAGAGTCACTGTGTATGGGAGCTACCACACAGTACCCATGCGTCGTCAAAAAGTTCAGCAGCTTACTGTAGACCTGTGGCTCCTGTAGAGCACCATGAGAAAATACAGCAAGCTTTGCGCGTTCGACGTCCTGAGCGACGTAAACCAAGCAAGGCACCTTATCGTCACCAAGGAGCATGTGAGCAGGCTTCTCAGGGGCGTGGTAGGGGCCGCTTCTTGCCATACCGGCATAGAGATCATTCCGTAGTGCTAAGTCAGCCTCAGGAATGATCCTAAGTTCCTCCGTAGCACGAGAGGCTGCCGGGGTTAGTAAGGTTGCGAAAGCACCCCCGAAGAATGTTCTGCGGTTCATTTTCATAATATTTAAGTGGGTATTTGCGGTTAAAGCCCCCCTAAAGTTTAACCTGTTGTTTTCGCTCCTAAATAGTTGACTTTGTCAACATGTAGTGTTAGATTGCATAGCAACAACTATATTTAGTGAGGAATTACTGTGAAAGCTGGTGCAATATTGGTCTCTGACCTTAAGAAAAATTTGGGGGTTGATGAAAAAGCTCTCATGAATGACGAAAATATGATCTCGTTCGATATCCGCTCGGATGAAGGTGAGCGAGAGGTTGCTGTGTTGGATATTTCCGACGAAGGCGAAGCCTATGTGATAGAGTTCAGCCGAGATATCATCTTCGTGGATCGCCCAAACCAAAACGTGGTTGAGTTTCGAGGCGTCCTCGAGAAGGGCGATGACATCATGGAAATCTTCGTCGAGGACGATGATAATTCGATGGATGTTAAAGAGCTACTAGCGCAGTTCTCCTATGGAATTGAGTTGGTACCAGCGTAAGTTTTGACGACTGACACAGGCAAGTTATTTGCCTCAGTCGTCAAAAATGCTGTCGATAGCGTCCTGATCTACAGATTGATTGGGTAGAGCTGGTCCCTGAAGGAGGCCCTGTTCCTTCTCACTATTCCGGTTTCCCTGTCGGCTTTGAGAGTGCTCACTAATGTCCTCGCCAAGGGGTGTTCCCAGGCGCCGCTCAATGTTTGCAACCTGAGCGTCGATCAGCTGTACGACCTCGACAACTTTCTTCACTCGCTGACTGCAAATGTCTTGGAAGCTGCAAGCCATCGTAATTTCGTGGCAGCCTTTCTTAATCGCAGTTAGGACATCTTCAGGTATTTCTGAAGCATGTTGTCTTAGGCGATGTTCAATATCGTCTGTAGCATCGATGATTGTGTTCGTTGCGCGTTCGGTATCGAAGGTGATAGCTGAAAGTTCGTCTTCTACGGCGTTGAAATGCGTAAACTCGCGACCCTTTGTGGATTCAGAGATCGAATGCAACTCTTCTCTAGTTACTGTGATTTTATGAAGGATGGTCCGCATTACTTCCATCAGATCGGGATCACCGTTACTGGATGGTGCTGCCTTCCCGATAGAAGAATTATCTTTCGGGTCGTAAGCGAATGTTTCACCGGCGTGCACAGCCCTACCTAGTCCAGCAAACTGCTCAACTGTATCTTGCCGAATGCGTGCGGCAAACTCATCTAGGAAAGCACGCCCTTCATCTGTAGCTCGAAGTGATTGCTCGATCACTTCAGATTTATCTACTTCACTCATCCCCGGTCTCCATTACTGTAGTGGTCGCAGGCGCCCCAGTGTTGAGGGCACCCTGCCGAAACGATGTCTCGCGCGATCAGTCAAGATCCCCAAAGATGCTTTCCAGCTTGTGCTTCATAGTGGCAGCCGTGAATGGCTTGACGATATAGTTCGTTACACCTGCCTCTTTAGCAGCAAGAACGTTTGTCGGCTTCGATTCCGCTGTTACCATAATAAAAGGGATCGAGGCGGTTCTTGCATTGGCCCGAACTTTCTTCAGAAGCTCGAGACCGCTCATCGGTTCCATATTCCAATCGCTTACGATCAAAGAGTAGTCTTTTTCAGCGATTAGCCCCAGCGCTTCCTTGCCATCCGTAGCCGTATCAATTTTCTTGAAGCCTACTTCTTGCATAAGCTTAACGATGATCCGAACCATCGTCGTATGGTCGTCAATAACGATAATGTTCTTATTCAGGATGTCATTCATTTTTATTATCACTTTCGAGTATGACTGCACTAATCAGGTATGAGTTGAGTGTTAAATTGCTATTAGAAAAATTAGTATATTCCGACGATCTGGTTTGCAGTTTGCCAGGCATACGGAATGCCGCGCTGGAAGCTGCCCCCGAAGTTCTTGAAGGGGCTCCAGCTCAAAGATTCAATGTATCCGGTGTACCGTCGAAAATTCTGTACATTCTCCTCTCCACGACCACCAGTTTCAGCTTGAGCATCTTCATCAAAACGAGGTGCTATAGAATAGAGAAGCTCATCATTCACTACTATTCGGAAGCTAGACCTTCCCCGTTCGTCCGTCACACATTTTTGGAATGAACCGTTATCATTGTATACTTGCCCTAAGTAGACAGGCAGCCTTGGTTGATTGTCTGTTTCGACGTTGATGCGGCAAGGGCCAGATGCCGATGCTCCTCGAACGTTTCCGAGCATTGCTCCAAGCTGTTGCTTAAAGTCTTCTAGTAGGATGCGCTCAGCAACGGCGGTGCCATATCTGCCTGCTTCAGAATTTAGACCCGTAGCGTACATGGCGGATGTTGTATTTCCACCGAAAGACAGGAAGTCTTTATTTCCGTGGATAAGAGTGGTCGCAATGCTGGCGAAGGCCAAGTCTCTCTCAGATTGAAGGTTCGCATCAAGAGAGCCATCCCTTCCGCATTTGGATAGCTGGAGGAGGAAATTATAGGTACGCATTTCCTCATCGTCTTGCTCCTTATACAGAGGTCCATAGTCATCATAATTGAAGCTATATCCTGTATGCATACGGACATAAGAAGCAAAGGGCACGAACCCTTCTGCTGGAGGTGTCACGATACATGCGGACGAGCTTCCACCCCCATCACCGTGGGGAACCCTCATCGTATAGGAGTTTCCATCAGGAAGAGAGCTTAGCATGAAGGATCCCGGAGAGATCGTGCTGCAATCTGACATGCCCAACTTTTCACAGACCTCATCCCGTAGCTGGTATTGGGTGTCGAAGCTGACTGTTCGGCTGTCCGCCACAACGATTGGCATTCCAACCAATCCTTCGAAAACCGGAATAGCCGCGATGATAGCTGCAAATATTGATGATGGCATTTTATCGTTCTCCGTAGAAATCTACATTATAAGTATGCTTTAGATTGCAATCTGTCAGATTATCAGCTCGGAAGCTCTTTCTGAGCCTGTTCGATCTCATAGAAATTAGGCTGCATATTTGTGGGAACCGCGCCGCGTCCAAGCTCAATAGCGATGGCAGGAGGCTGTCCGGAAACAGTGGCAATCAGAATATCTCTAATGACATTGAAGAAAGCTGAATCATCTTCTTCGATCTGCCCAAGGCGCGAGGCGATAGGAGCCACCAAGCAGTAGGACAAGAAAACGCCCAAGAACGTACCGACAAGAGCACCGCCAATCATCCCACCCAAGATTGCTGGTGGTTTATCGATGGAGGCCATCGTCTTAATCACGCCCAGAACGGCCGCAACAATGCCGATGGCCGGAAGACCGTCAGACATAACCTGGAGCGCCCCTGCGGGCGCCATAACCTCGTGGTGGTGCTTCTTGAGTTTCTTATTGATGTTGTCTTCAACCTGGAACTGGTCATCGAACCCCATAGAGATCATGCGGAAAGAGTCAGTGATTAGCTCAACAGCATGATGGTCACCTTGAATTTTCGGGTAGCGGCTGAAGACTTCACTGCTCTTAGGATCTTCAACGTGCTCATCAAGGCCAACTGCCCCTTTGTTTTTGTAGATTTTGGTCAGCTCGAACATCAGGAGTAGGAGATCTGTGTAATCCTGAGATTTCCACTTGGGGCCCTTCATTACCTTGAGGATACCACCTAAGGATTGCTTGATCAGAGGGATGCTGTTGGCGATGATAAACGATCCGATAGCCGCACCGCCGATCATCATGCCCTCAAAGGGTAGCGCATGCAAAATTATGTCGAACTTGCCGCCAGCCAGCATAAAGCCGCCGAAAACCATGCCCAGAACGACGAGGAAACCCACAATAAGTGTCATCTAATATTATCCATTCTTTCTAAAGCGTTCTGTCAAATATTAGCGAGGCATGTTTAATGATGTTTAAGGATACTACTAATCCCGCTTTTACATGGTCATCTGAGGGCTTTGCTGGAACGTCGCTTCTATCTTAGCATCGATCTCATCCATGCGATCTACGAGACACATCTGGTCAACTTCAGGGATGAACATCGGGATGGTATCGAAGGACCAGTTCTGGGCGGGACCTCTGGGGGTCTCATCTTCGATCATAAAATCTATTCGTCTTTGGACGTCTGCATATGTCTCAGAGGCACCAGCAGCGGCCTTGAGCGAGGTGTACTTAAGATAGGCAGCTGCACCTTCCTCGGTGACCCGGAAACGCCCCTTCGACGTCTCTTCGATATGCCCTGCGTCTAGAAGATTATTTACCGGGCCGGGGTGGAGCCTTGGATCCATGCCCAGGTCTCCCTCATCATTACGACGCAGGCTAAGCAGTAGGTCATCCATTAGGTCAGAATATGATTTAGGTGATCTGAAGAAGCTCTCAGCGCGTAGACCCTCCAGGATGTCACTCATATCCAAGACAGTAACATCGCTGTAAGGGGAGGAATCTAACGCTTCGAGGCCTACAGGGTTGTCCCCTTCGGTATCTAGGTCGCAGTTGGCAATCATTCCCCCATTAATAGGGAGAGAGTACATCTTGAGCTTTGTGTTGTTGTCTTTAACCTGCCGAAGCGCGTCCCCTGCACGATAGAACCTGCTATACAACTCAGCATCACCGGTTGCCAATAGTCCCGCGTAGACCTTTTGAAGAGCCCAACGTTCCGTTCCCTGTCTAGCTTTTTTCATGTGAAAATCTCCCTGCATAACCAGGGAAGTTCACCGCTTCTTGCAAATCAGAAGTGCTGCCAAAGAAAAAGGCCGCCCCAATGGAGCGGCCTTAGGTAGTCTAAATTGTTATTGGGTCAGAGTGCCATCTGTGCTTCGCGCTGGGTGGCAGGCTCAAACTCAAAGTTCAAGCCGTCGGAACCAGCATCCATCGAAATTTTGATGTTGCCACCATCGACGAGTTCGCCGAACAGGATTTCATCAGCCAGAGGCTTAGAAATCTTTTCTTGGATAACCCGCTCGAGAGGACGTGCACCCATCTTTGGGTCGTATCCCTGTTCACCGAGCCAATCACGGGCTTCATCGTCCACTTCGATGGTTACCCGGGCATCAACGAGATTAGCTTCCAGCTGGAAGATCATCTTATCAACCACGAGGCCAACAGCACTCTTCGGAAGCGCGCGGAAGGTCACTACGGCATCCAGACGGTTGCGGAACTCAGGCGAGAAGAAATGCCTGAGAGCATCCTCGTTGCCTTTAATTTCCTTGTCTTCGATAAAACCGATCTTTGGTTTAGTCATATCCTCAGCACCGGCGTTCGAAGTCATGATGATGATCGTGTTACGGAAGTCCACTTCACGGCCGTTGCTGTCCGTCAGCTTACCGTAATCCATCACCTGAAGGAGCAGGTTGAACATGTCGGGGTGCGCCTTCTCCACTTCGTCCAGCAGGACGATGGAATGTGGCGTTTTCTCAACTGCTTCAGTCAGTAAACCTCCCTTTTCATGGCCAACGTAGCCAGGAGGGGCCCCTACCATGCGTGAAACGGCATGTTTCTCCATATATTCGGACATGTCGAAACGATGCACCTTCAGGCTCATCGCCTCGCCAAGCTGACGTGTCAGTTCAGTCTTGCCCACACCGGTGGGACCGCAAAACAGGAAACTACCTACGGGCTTATCCTTATTGCGTAGGCCTGCTTTCGCGACCTTGATGGCATTTGTAATGGAGTCTACGGCTTCATCCTGTCCGAAGACGGATTGCTTCAAGTTCTCGGACAGCGTCTTGAGAGCAGCACGCTCAGACTGACCGGCGCTTTTGATAGGTACGCCCGACATTTCGCTTACCGTGTGCTCGATGTCCTTAAGGGACACAACCGCTTCACCATTGTATGGTTTTACCTCACCAGAGCTATAGGACGCTCCTGCTTCATCAATGATGTCGATTGCTTTGTCCGGCAGCTTGCGGTGGTTTACATATCGAATGGCAAGATCCACAGCCGCTTCGATAACACCATCACCGTAGGTCACGCTGTGGTGTTCCTCAAGCTTAGGTTTCAGGCCGTTCAAGATTTCGACCGCTTCATCGCGGGAAGGCTCTTCGACACCAATCTTTTGGAAGCGACGCGACATAGCCGCATCCTTCTCGAAGTACTGACGGTATTCATTCTGGGTGGTGGCCCCGATGCAGCGGAACTCGCCGCGTGCCAGAGCAGGTTTTAGCATGTTTGCCGCATCCAGAGCACCTTGGCTACCCGATCCTGCACCAAGTGCAGCATGGATTTCGTCGATGAAGATGATCACTTTAGGATCGTCTTTCACTTCCTCGAGAAGCATTTTCATGCGTTCTTCAAAATCACCCCGGAAACGAGCGCCTGCCAGCATGCTGGTCAGGTCAAGGGAGTAAACCTTGCAGTCTTTCAGAGCGCTGGGAACATCACCATCGACGATTTTCTTTGCAAGTCCTTCGACGATTGCTGTCTTGCCTACACCAGCATCACCCACGAAAATTGGGTTATTTTTAGAACGGCGGCAAAGGATTTTAGCCGTGCGCTCTACTTCCTTAGAGCGGCCAACTAGACCATCGATTTTCCCGTCCATCGCACGCTTGCAAAGATCAGTCGCATACTCATTGAGTACGCTGCCGTCTGACTTGCGTGTTTCAGAGCCTTTGGAGCCGACCATCTCGGTCTGAAGGCCCCGTGCGCCTTCCTGCTCATCGCGCTTCTTGACACCGTGAGAGATCCAGTTGACCACATCAAACCGATGCATGCCTTGATCCATCAGAGCAGTCGCGGCAAAAGAGTCACGTTCCGCGAAAAAGCTTGGAAGAAGGTCTACTCCGGTCACCTCTTGCTCGTTCCGGGACTTCACATACAGCATAGCCCGCTGCATCAGCTTGGTGATGGAGACATCAGCCTCAACATTTTCGACCGGAATTTCTTGCTTGCCAGCATCGCCGATTGTGTTGTCGAGATAGCTGATCATTGCCGCCTCGATCTTACCTGGATTTCCACTACAAGCCTCGATTGCCTCCCGAGCAGGAGTGTTACTCATCAATGCTGCAAGCAGATGTTCTGCGCAGTACACATCATGACCGTATGACGCAGCCAGTGCGCGTGCCTCGGTGATGCTTTTCTGAAGCTCGGGATCAATATTCATTAGCAGTATGCCTTCCTTGGTTATTCGACTCTATTCTATCACATCTTCATCGCCCGAAGGTTAAGATGTGATAGAGCGGTCAATGCTCTGATCTCAAGTTCTAATATTGGCAACATAAAGTGTCAATATATGCTTGTAATTTTTCGATACTTTTCTTGCAACATGATTAGTTGACAAGAATAGACGCTAAAACTATAAGTGGAGCGAAGAACACAGGTTATCTATGCAAAATGCCATGAACATTGAGCCGCTCTTGCGGTATATCGAGCTCGCCGATCCTCGTGAGCTCTGGAAAGCTGTGTTCGGAGCTGCCCCTGAGTTTAGCGATATTGATGAGGGTGAGGGTTCAGACGCGGCTTGTGCGATGGAAGAGGTTCTTCGCTCTCTCTCACATGAAGTTCGGTCGGAAAATGTCGGTTGTCCTGTAGAGTGTGGTCCCGCCCCATTAGGGGAGTATGGTTTAGATCTTTTGCGCCGTAAGCTTATGTCGGCTGTTATCTTGCATCAGACATCATCGCAATGCTTGCAGGATGTATCTATAAAGCCTCGATCAATCCGTGACGTTTTTGCCCCAGGTGTTGTTGCCGTGATCGCTGATCCGAAGGAAATGCCTCCGGTTTTAGCTTCTCTGGGAGCTGAGGATGGCGTCGTTCAGGACTTATTCAGGTTTGGCGGAGGAGGTCAGCGACTGAGCGCAATCTGCCTTGGTCATGGTCAGCCCGAGGTTAGAATTCACCTGCGCTCCAAAGCAGAACTGCAAGTAATCTGTGACCGAATGATTGAGGAGACCGTTTCCTCGCTGCTCACAGGTCGCAAAGATGTGTTTGACCCGGATATCTTTGTTGCAGGAGAGAGGACTTGCTTGCCTGCCGCCCTTCGATTTGGGGATGATGATGAGCGCGTTAGGCTGAATGCTATTCTTGAGTTTGTGGGAGACCGCATTGATCAAGACGGTGGTGAGCTAGAAAGCATCTTGAAAAGTGCCCCTTTCCGGCGACTTCTTTCCCAGAAGCTTCAAGCTAGGATTTCCGATTACCTACTGGAAGTTCTGAAGCGATATGGGTTCGTACTTACTGGTGGCTGCATGAGCGTCAGATTTGACCACCCGGAGAGCGTGCTTCCCGTAATGTACCGACTTCTGGGTGACTCCGAAGATGACCTTGAAGGCATCCTCATGCACGATCTTATCTCTCACATCCAGGTGGTCTTGCCTGGTTTCCCGGAGGTAGGGCCAGAGATCGTCGTTCTCCCTCCAGTGGAGCGCATTCTTTCATATTATTGGGAGAATCAGGGGGGAGCAGATGTCTGCATCCCGCTTAGGTTCAATGCAAAGAAGATTCCGGATGAAGCAGATTTCGGGAAGATAATGCCCGTCGTCGCCAGTACCCGGGTCGCCTTAGAAAAGGTGGCCGAAGAGACCAAGAAAATTTTTAGAAACGATATCATATCACGAGGTAATTCATGAACACCGACAAACCTGCGCCCAAAAAATTCCTGTATCTTCTGAAGGAAGATGAGCTGCGCGGTACGTTTACTGAATGGCCAAATTTGATGAATCTGGCCGTATGGGTGGATATGGCCTCCGAGTTCTCCATCACAGTTTACCGTGAAGAAGAGCAGGATCAGATTATCTCGCGCATTGCTCAGGAAGCTGACATGCAAGTGAGTGATATCCATGTAATTCCTGAACAAGAAGGCTATCAGACAGCTTCACTCCTGTTCTCCGACGAGAATGCGATCATCAAAATGGTGTCCGAGCGCGCAGATCTCGTTGATATGGCGGGCGACTATGCGGTAAACTACCAGTTCTGCCTTGATGAAGGTATTGATCCCAAGAAGGCTTTGGAGCCCGCCACCCCTTCGGAGCGCGTTCATGAAGACTACGTGCCAGAACCTGAAACCCCTGTTGAGCGGCCTGCGAACAAGACCGGCCACGCTGCCTATATTCCGGCCCACCAACTCACTGGTCTCAAATGTTATGAGAAAGATCTATCAGTTGATGACAGCGGCACACTGAGATTGGGAAGTCTGGCAGCAGAAGACCATCTGGTGAAAGCTGATGTTTTTGTGTCGGAAGACTTTGCTACATTGCGTCTCGAATTGCCGACCGAGGTATCGCTTGAGGATTCTGATCTGGTTGTTGAAGGGCATGGCTTGCCCAGCTCTTTGATCACCATGTTTACTGGAGACGTGAAGGTCTTCATGCAAGGAAAGACGGTCTCGATCACCAGAAATCAGTCCACCCAAACACAGGTCGAGGCTTCTCCAGTTTCAGATAAGCCTAAGAAATCCCCCAATCGAATTGTGAAGGCGGGGTTCTTAGCTCTTTTCGGCATCGCCATAGCTGCGATAGCTGTGTCGGCCAGCCTTGCACTCACGATGCTGATTGTCGACGACCGTACAGCAAACCTTGAGGTTTCCGACGAAAGAACTGCTGGTGAGCTTAACTTTCAAGAGTTGAGAGATCGCATCCTGGAGGGCAAGCCTTTTGAAGCCGACGACAACTAAGGAAGTGCCCTTCACATCTTTGGAGCCGGTCCCTCTCCGATAGCAAGGAGTACGGCCGGTTCAAATTTGTCGCGAATGAATGAGACCACATCTGAAAACTCCGGAATATCATCTCGAAGACTGGTATCCGCGTTCCACTTTTTCCACTTACCTGCGTTCATTGAGACAAACTCGTCTGACAGAGCTTCGAGGGGCCATTCCACTTCACGGCCAAATTTCTCAAAGCTCCTTTCGATGGCCTCAGCCAGAACTTCAGTTTCGATATCATCACGCGATAGAAGAACATACATGTCGTAATAGTCTCGGATCCGTGAGTTGAAGAGACCAAACTGGGTCGTGGCGTGTAGCTTTTCGGCTAAGGTTGTCTCCGGAGGGTAGTGCTTAAACTTTGGTCTGGGCAGTGGGGTTTTCTTGTCGTTTTCGAAGAGACAGGGGTACTCGCTCTCCTGTAAAGCTGGGATCACCGGGTTTCCAAATCCAACATCAACCCTGAGGGGGATGCGGCTTTTACCGAGCATAACTTCAGCGCCAAACTTGCCACCCTCTTCCTCATGCTTGCTGTAAACCGGTTTGATCGAGTCCTTTATGATCTCAATGCCATCATCGTAGGGTAGCGTACCTCCCTGAGACACGGGCTTCATGTCAGCAATGTCGTGCAGCATCTTCTCAACATCGTCAGAGGTGCCCTCATCAATACCGTTGAAGTCGATATCAGCTGTTGGGCGAAAAATATCGCCATCATTCCATAATGGAACAAGCATTCCGCCCTTTACACAAAAATGGTCCACCCACTTACTCAAGGCAAAGCGAGCAAGAATACGTTCGTTAACGTAGCGATTGCGCATGAAGTCAGGGTTCAGCTTTGCCTGCTTTGCCTGATTTCTAATTTTCTCACTGAATGACACGCCTGCGTTTTTCATATTTTTGGTACTCACATTGATGGATGCGCGGATCCGCTATTGCTGTAATTATATGCGGGCCCCGATGCATACTTATCGATAGACTCCACCTCGTCCCGTACCTTGTGGTATATATTCAGGCGGTAGGCATATTCAGATAACCTTTTTCTGCAAAAGTCTGGCCTCTGCATTGCCGTCTGAAGGGCTTCTTTAGTGATAGATGCGTCAGGTAGGCGGGAAGAATATTTGAAGAGATCTACGATTGTGCGTTCAACATCCGTAATTGGAACTGTCATTCCGTTTACCTTTTTATGAACAACACCAAAATTCAGGGCGTCATGGTTCCTCCAAAAAACAGGTCGAATAGGAGGGTAGTCTATCTTCGGGGGGTGGCTACCATGAGGTAGGGCAAGCCAAGTTTTGGACGGTAGAGTGGTAGATAGGTTGTAGTAGTTTACCGCGCTCAATAAACAAATGACCCCACGTTTGCTACGAGAGGTCACTTCTAAAAAATCTACAAGAGATTCATCTGAATTGTCTTCAATGTCATCATCGCTCTGTAGGTCCATTCTGAAATCGAAACCGAGCTTGTATGTTCCCCATCCTATTCTCTCAAGAACGGGTTCATCTCCTTTGGTCATGGAAACGAGAGATGATTGTCGTACGCCTAGATCGCGCAGATCCGACCATCTCATAATTTGACCTTGTTTCATCGCTTCACTGACGATGCCAATGTCCTCTTTAAGAGCTGATTTGTTGGAGCTGATGACTGACGAGAGTTCTTTTTTTAACATTATTATTGCCCGTTGATATCTATGAGAAACATTCGGGCGCGCGCGAATAGTTCAATATTTTTCTCTACCAATTTATATTTTGGTAGCAAAAAATATTGACATTTATGCTTAAGGCATAAACTTGAGCCACATTATTGAGAATATAAGAAATGAGATCGGGTATATATTCCTGTTTAACCCTAGGCGGTTAGTATCACCCCACAAGCTTAGGAATGAACAATAATGAAATGTGCGGTAATTACACCTATCGGACCAGGCCATGCAGACATTTATCAAAATGAATGCCTGCCTGCCATCAATGTGGCCATTGAGACCTCGAAGGGGCCATTCAGCGAAGTGCTGATATATGCAATGGATGACACCAAAGGTGAGCATGGTAGGTCAGCGCGTCGGAATGACGCGCTTAAGAAGGCACACGAAGACGGTGTAGAATGGGTATTCTTCCAGGATGCGGATGATTTCATTACTCCGTCAGCGTTTGACGACTTCGGCAAGGTCCTCGCCGAGTTTCCCGAAGTAGATGGTGTGTGGGGCCAAATTTGCGAGTTGAGCCCAGACGGTGAACCGAGACTGCGCGAGGGGCAGCCCGAGGTACTTCAGACCTATGAGGAGTTTATCTCATGGCGCCCATTCCTCAGTGTCCAGATCGGTGCATTCATGAAAACTGAGGTTGTCGCTTCAATTGGGTTCGACGTTGACATGGATACAGGTGAAGACTTCAAGATTTATTATGAAATGTGGGAGAAGCATAACTGCCTCAAAGTTCCCTTCATATTTTTCATTAACCGCCAGGGCATGCATAGCACTGGGCCAAGATCTGCAAACGGGCGCGATTGGGTAGCTTCTACTAACGAGATGTGGAAGCAGCGGCTACAGACGCGCAAAATATATACTGGCATCGAATTTGACGGCGTAAGAAGTTCTGTTCGCCTTACCAATCCAATGGATATTATCCAGTTACATTATCTGTCTGGTCGGTTTTTTGAGGATGTCGCTCTATCAGAACTCAAGAAGCTATATGAAGGTAAGGCGCCTCGTATTCTAGAGGTTGGAGCCAACATCGGGAACCACGTTGTCTTCTATGGCATCCATATGAATGCTCAGAAGATTTTTCCTGTAGAGCCAAATCCGGAAGCAATTGATCTTCTGAGAGATAACATATCGGTCAACGGTATTTATCATCTGATCGACGATAGAGGTATCGGAAAAGGGGTCGGAGAGACATCAGGTAGATACACCTTCGATAGATTGGATGCCGACAACCTAGGTGCAACCTCTATCAAGCCTTCGGATGACGGAGACCTAGAGGTCGTATCTGTTGATGACCTTATGGGTGATGAGCCCATTGATATCATGAAAATTGATGCAGAAGGCATGGAGTTCGACGTTCTCCGAGGGGCTGTACGCTGCATTGAGAAGAACCGACCACTGATATGGATCGAGTTGCTCAAGCATTGGGAAATGGACTTCATCCAGAAGTGGTGTAAGGCGAACGACTATAAAGTTGTGAAGTCTTTCCGTCATACATACACAACAGATATTTTTGCTATTCCAAGATAAAGAAAGAAGCCGATTGATGACTATTGATAATATGACACGAAAAGAGAGGCGTGCTGTCTCGACCAAAACAATGAAGGCTTATGGCTTGAAAGGTGAACAGGGTCTGCGGATGCATCAGGCATATCAGGCCCTAGAACGCGCTGATGTGAAAACAGCTGTTGTGATTGCATCAGAACTTGCAGGTGAGCTTTCGGATAACCCCCATCCGTTCATCGTTCTTGGTACGGTAGCGCTCTCTACAAACGCGGCCGATGACGCCCATCAGTTCTTCTCATACGCTGTGCAGGTTAGCCCTAAGAGCGCTGTAGCCCATGCTGGTCTTGGTAAGGCACTCGTGCTGAAAGCTGACGTCTTTGAGGCCGTGAAGGTTATGCAGCACGCGATTGAGCTGGGATCCAAAGATGTTGCCATGGCCAAGCTTTTTTCGGACCTGATGGTGCGTATGGGACGGGTAAAGCCTTTGGGCGACGCCCTGAAAACGATGGCGATCAAAACCAAGATACCGGAACTTCACCTTCAGGCAGCGGAAGTTTATACATCAGGAGAGTTCTTTACCGATGCTATTGAGCAGTTTGAGAAGGCTTATAGCTACGACAGTAAGTCTGATGCTTTCCGGATGGGACATCTTAAAGCCCTCATGTTTTCTCATAAATATGAGGAAGCTAGAGATCTGGGTGAGGAGATGGCGGGTAAAGGGTTTGATGAGGCAGTAGTCATTCTGATGAATATTTGTCGTGTTCTTGCTGATACTGACCGTGCTGTAGAGCTTCTGGAAACTCATGATTTCAACGATCTCGCAAACTATCAGCGTTCTTTGGCAGTGAAAGCCAATATTTATCAGGACTTAGGTGATGTCGATAAAGCGGTCGATGCCTATGAGGAAGCAGCCGCTCTCTCTGCTGAGGGTGATGAAACGATTGCTCGTGCATACGGATCCTACAACCTCAGGGCTCGGAACCTGGAGAAGGGGCTTGATCTTTTTGCCAAGAGGCAGCCCGCGAGTAACCGCAAGCACATCCCTTATGAGAACTCTACTGAGGAAAATCTTAGATCTCTAAACAAGGTGGTGATCTTTGATGAACAAGGTGTGGGGGATCAGCTAGCCCTTCTCGGTCTTGCTGGCCAGGTCGCCAGGGCGTTCGAGATCGAGAATGTCTGGTTTATCGGCGAACAAAGGGTTTGCGAGATGCTGGATGGGAATAAGCATGGCATTAAGGCCATGTCCAAAGAAGAGTTCGATATTGGCGCCTTGATCGTCGAACCGACTGAACTTGTCTTTTTGGGTGATTTTTGTCGCCATATGAGAGTTGTCGGAAAGCTTGATGACCTGAATAATCAAGGTTTCCTGGTGCCAGATCAATCAGCGGTCGATGGATTTGCCAAAAAGTATCGTGACGCAGCTGGAGAGCGGCCGATCATTGGGGTCTCTTGGAAGAGTGCAGGCACCCTCTCGGGTTTTGTTCGCTCAGTCGAGCTTGAGGGTGTCCTTTCTCAGCTTCCTGAAAACGCGTGCATTGTTAATCTGCAATACGGCGATACTGCGAAAGAATGGAAAGCTGCCCAGCGCAAGTTCCCGCAGATGACATTTATCAATGATGCGGACGTGGATCAGTTCGTCGATATGAAGGGGTACACAGCCCAAGTTGCAGCCCTGCCACGTGTCATCACTATCGATAACACCACTGCGCATGTTGCGGGCGCGCTTGGCCACCCAGCTACCACAATTTTCGTACCTAATGGCTCTGAATGCATGTGGTACTGGGGTCTGGATGGTGGTGATGCCTGGTATGGGAACCTCGAACTGATGCGTCCTAAACTCGGCGAAACTGTCAGAGATATTCAGTTTTCCTAAATCAGTTAATCTTCCCTTAACCGGAATCATCGTAAGGGCGGCAGATAACTTTCTGTCGCCCTCTTTGTTTGTTTCAGATGCTTGCGAACATGGAACCTATCTACCGCTAATCATTACTGTTCGAGGAAACCATGCTTAAATCCATTGCCACCGGTAGCAACAAGCCGTCTCAAGCCCAAAAGCAGACAAAGCCCTATGCACGCAAGCTAGACGGAGTTGTTGCTCTTGAAGTAGATCGTTTCGAGGAAGTCGACGGACAGATATTTGCGGTCGGAACCAACCTAGAGACTAGCGAAAATATGATGATCACAAGAGAGTGGTCCAGTCACCCCCGCAACAACGGTCGACCTAACCCTATGAAGTCTGCTTCTGATAGGCTTCAGTCTGGCGCCATCATGATGTTCACCGGGGTCGACCCGTTTGCGTCCAGTGACCTAAAGAATGCTTACCACGCAGCCGGTTTCGAGACGGTGACGACCTTTGCTGACCCAGATGCGAGCGTAACCCTTGAAGATAAGAAGAGCGTTTTTGTAGACCAGATCGATACCGGACCTGATGGTGAAAAGTTCCAGCTCTACAGCGTAGTTCAGGGTGACGAGTCCATAATGGTGGAGACGCCAGAAGCACTCGTGCGTGCTTTTGCAAGTCATATTTCTGAAGCTGACCCAACAACGGATGGTATCCTATTGCGGATTTACTCGCCCGAAGAAGGCATCGCGTCCGTTATCCGTTTCCTGCTTTCCCCTGAGGAAACTCTAGAGGAGGCTCTTAATCGATTCACCGAAAGTGAAGCCCACTACATCGAGATGGTTGGGGCCCAAGAAGGCGTCATGGAGGTTTCCGGCCCTATGCTGATGAGCATGATCGCTGACAATGAGATGGGGGCGATTTGGGAAGTTATACCAGTAAAAGGTTATCAGCATGGCATCTCACATCCCAACAAGGATATCTCTGAGAACCTGAGAAAGAAGGCACAAGAGGTCTTCGCAGAAGCAGTTGTAGACGCCAATGGTGCCCTGCACGGCTTCCGCAAAGCAACCTTTGCTTACCAGGCCAAACAATATGCCAACGGCAAGGTTTACCACTCTGTGCGTGCTTATCACCATGAGCCAGAGCTGCCACAAGCACTCGCATTGGTCCCGACAGGTCACGTCGACGATCTCGTAGATAAGTTCGGCCAGGGGCCTCTAAGCTCTGGCGCTCTTGCCAGCGACAAAGTTGATGTATCGGACCTCATTAAGAAGTTGGCGGCCGAGGTCGAGGCTCGTCGTGCTCCCCCTGAGCCAGTGCAAGCACCAGAACCAGAGATCGAAGAGGTCGACTTTATGGATGATGCAGGGGCGGAGAGCGAGATTTCGGATACCCCTGAAGACGATATCAACTTCATGGCGGATGAAACGCCGGAAGATGTGCCAAGTTCTCACATTGAAGTGGTCGAGGACTTCCTTTCAGATGATTATTTCTCACCGGTTGCCGATGTGCCAGCAGAAGGTCCCGATATTGCACCAGGGGCCTCCGTGCCTGAGATCCAAGAAGCCGTATCTGTTGAGAAAGATCAGGAAGAGGCATCTGAATGGGATTTCCCTGAAACAGATATTCTTTCCGTTGAGGATGACACTCCAGAAGAGGAGATTGTTACCGATTTTATAAGTGATGACGCCCTCCCATCTGAAGAAGTCGCGGAGGAAACATCTACGGAAAATCTGGATGTGGACGGATGGTTCGACGATGAGGATACGCTCGATCTAAGTAGCCTTACAGATGAGGTCGAAGAGACAGCCGAAGAAGTTCAAGCTGAAGATAGCGATCCGGAACCAGAAGCAGCGGAATTGATGTCCGCATTTGATGATGCTGTCTACGACATGGATGGCTTTGATGACACTCCTTCCATCGATCCTGTGGTGGAGGCCGAGGTGCACACCGAAGTCGTAACGATTGATGAGTCATCAGTTGTCACTGAGCAAAAATATGAAATTGCTGACCTTGAGATACTAAAGGAAGATGGCGAAGTCGCTGCCCCGCAGCTCGCCGAAGAAAAGCCAAACCGGGTGCGAGTGAATGATCGTGCTCCGGCTGCTCAGCCAACCACCATTGATCGTCCGATGCCGCTTAAGGGGCGTCAAAAGTCTGCCCATGGCACTCCTGAGAAGGCAGCCTCTGAGGCGCCTAAAGCCGTTCAGGAAGCACCTAAACCGGTCAACCATTTGGCAGATTTCAAGCCAGACCCAGCAGACGAAATCAGTCTGGCCTCAGGGATAACTGGTGCTCGAGATTATTCATTTAGAGAAATTATGAAAACCCCTGCGGCCGGAACAAATCTTGCAAGTTCCGAGCCACATGTAACTGACAACGATGATCCTCTAAGCGAAGAGGCTTTGGCTTCCGCTTTTGGACTTACATAAATTTATTGAAGGCAACTATTCATGACCGACAACAAGATGAAATGGATCGATTTTTCCTCATACGGCGCTCAGTATTGCGTGCTCGAACTGAAAAAAGGCGACACCGTCTCACGGCACCCTGCTTTCAAGCCACTACGTAAACTGAGTGCTGACGAAGAGAAAGATCTGGATCAGATTGCCGAACTTCTCGGAATGACGAAGAGGGAAGTAAAAGGTCACACGATCTACGTCGATCACAAGTCTAAAAAAGTCGACCTATCGAGCGTTGCTAAATCGGTCGTTCAAGCTGGCTTCAAAAAGATCAAGCCGGTCATGCTGGATAGATCTTCTATCATCATATCACCCGCTGGCAGCCCAGCGCCTAAAGAAGATGCTGCACCGGCCGCCCCAGCTCCGGCACCTAAGGAAGTCAACGCAGAAGTGTCTGAGAAGCAGCCTACCCGCTCTTCCACCCCAAAGAAATCTGTTGAAAAGGAAGTGGCTCCTAGCAAGAAATTTAATGCAGAGAAGTTCCTTCAGAACACCACGAGCCTTATACAGAAGGCAAATGGTGATGAAATCCGTGTCTTTACATCCGGCAAGAATGAAGGGAAGCGCATACTTCTTCTTGGTGGAAAAGCTACCTTTGAAACCATTCTGGTTGAAGGTGAAAGCGATCAAGGCCCAGGTGCATTCCTTCGTGCTGTTGATCAGCAGTCCCTTTATGAATGTGCTCAAGTCATCGCTGATCGCCTGGTCGATGGCGACAATATCCGGTTCTCCGACGTTGAAGAGTTTGCCAATCTAATCTTCCCCGAGCCTGCTGATCATGGTCAGATAGAAAGCCTATCAGCCGAAGTAGACAATGCTTTGGCTGTGTGGATGCGTGGTATCGGTGATAAAACACCTAGGGACCTCTTCTATTCTTCGATGAAGATCGCAGAGAGCTCTATCTACAAGAGAAAAGTAAACTCTGCTCCGGTAAACTCCGAGCCAGCTGATATTAACTTGGGTGTTGCCGCTGCCATCCTGCGACTGACTGCAACCGCTCCAGAAGATAAGAAGACTGTCTTTGTTAACCCGGGCAAGGCAACAATCGTCAGCCGTTGGAAAAGAGGTCGCAAAGGCGAAGTATCTGTCTTCGATAGCCGTACAGAAGTCTTGGATCGCCTAAATGCTCTGGGTCGAAAGATCGGTTTGCGCGCCGAAGATAATATTTCTTCTGACACGCCCACAGCCGCCGGTCGCGACATCGTTGTTGCGAACCTGGCAAGCAGCACAGCAGTAGATCCGCTCACAAGAGACAACGTGACGTTCACCCGTCAGGAATACATCGACATCATCAAGCTGCTCGACGAGCGCGTGGATGAAGGTATCGCGATGTTCACCTTCCCTCAGCAGGCTGATGAGAATGACGCTGAGTTCAAGGCCTTCATGGACTTCCTTGGTCGTCACTATGCCGTAGAGGGTTCTGCCGAAATTGGTGGGGCTCTTCACGCAGGCGTATCAGACGCTTCTAACCTCGTGGCCCTATCTGTCGGTCAGAAGCGTCCTAAAGCGCTTAAGAAGTCGCCTGAAGCGGCCCTGCGTCATCGTCAGGTATTTGACTCGAATGCACTCTACAGCTGGACGTCAGAAGTCCTGAAGGCACGTGCCAAGATCTCCAACTACTATGCCGAAGCTGAGAACGCTGTCGAAGAGACCGCTGAAGAGCTGGAGCGTAATCAGTATCAGGCGCCTTACGTGCCAGGCTCTAAGGTATCTGATCCTGAAGCTATGTGCCCCAAACACCTAGAAGGACCAATGCGCTCGGCCATGAACCGTCTGATGAAGGCTGTGGGTGATGTGGATACCTATGTCGCCAACCAGATGGGGATGACCTACGAAGAACTGGCAAAAAGGTTCTCCGCAGAACAGGTGGATGCCCTCGCGCTTGAAGCCTACAGCGAACAACGGGGCCAAAGAGGCTTCCATATCGCTGACCAGACGGGACTCGGTAAAGGTCGGGAAACCGCCGGTGTTGGTGGCCGTCATGTCATGCTCGGCCGTACTGTCATCATGGCAACTGCTAAGGCAGCGAACATCCAGGACCAATTGCGTGATCTCGGTGATACCGGTCAGTTGGATCACATCACTCCTCTGATCTTCAATAGTGGAACCTATCACTACACAGATCCTGAGACCGGTGAGACGAAGACCTACAAAGGCTTGGACAAAGATGAAGCATTTGATCTTCTGGTGGAGTTCGAGCCTGCACTCGATGATGCTGGTAACCCTCTAGTCGACGAAAACGGTAAGCCACTTCGCGATGAGAATGGTCGTCCGATGGGCACATTCCGTTCCAAGCCTCTCGACGAACATAATATGATTTTGACCACCTACTCTCAGCTTTCCGGTGATCTGGAAAAGCTCGAGGAGGAGGATCCAATGTCCATGAAAGCGATGAAGCTTCGCTGGTTCATGGAGCAGGTCGATAATGACACCGTTCTTGTTCTCGACGAAGCACAAAACGCGACTGGTAAGGGCAATACTGGTAAGAACTTCCGTCATGCTATCGAGAATGCCAACCGAACTGTTTTCTCCTCAGCGACCCATGCGAAGAACGCGGCAACAATGGAGCTTTACAGCATCCTGTTCCCTGAGCACCTCAGCCCTGAAGAGCTGGTGGAAATCCTCCGCAAAGGTGGCGACACTGCACTGGAGTCTGCGACATCGGCTCTCGCGGCAAACGGTATGTATATCCGCCGTGAACATGATAACTCACGCATGAATATCTTCCTGTACTCTGATGAAGAGAACCAAGAGTATAACCGTTGGGTTGCAGACGCGATTTCCCCAATCTGGGCTGAGATCGCCTTCCTGACAGGTGAGGTAAACACTCGTCTGCAAACGCGTGTGGATCGGCTCCTGGAAGCACAGAATGAGGCCTCAGAGCAAGCCATTGAATTGAGACTCGAAGTTCAAGCTGAAAATCAAAACCTAACAGACGAAGAGCGCGCGGAGAGAGAACAACAGCTCAATGAGGTTCGTGCTCAACAGCGCAATAACCGTCGTACGCTTAAGAAGCTACAGACAGCCAAAATTGGTCTTGGTTCTCCATTGTTCCGAGTTACGAAAAACCTCTATGCAGCGCTTAAAGCTGAAACCATTGCCGACCGCGCAATTGAAGACCTAAGAGCAGGTAAGAAGCCTGTTATCGTTGCTGACAGCGTTCAGGGTGAGCTTTTCAGCGACATTCAGAAACGTCACGCGGTAGAACGCGAAAATGGAAGCGAGACCTTCACTCCCCCGAAGCTGAGAGACTTCATCGAGAGAGAAATTCGTAATATTTTCGCGCATGTTCTCGAAAATGCCGATGAGATTGGAGAGAACGACGGTGAGGGAGAACAACTCCGTCAGCGCGTTGAAGGTATCCTTGAGCTAATCAAAGACCTGCCGGACCTCGATATTTCCATGATCGATGTGATTAAAGATCGTGTGAGAGCGGCCGGTTTCAATATCGGTGAAATCACAGGTCGTGCGTTCGAGGTAGATTCAGAAACGGGTGAAGTTATCCGTCGTAAGAAGCCGCGTCCTCAGGATGTCGTTGATGAGTTCAACAACGGCGATCTTCACGCAGTGTTGGCGTCCCAACCTGGTCTTGTTGGCCTATCTTATCATGCTGCTAAGCAGTTCAAAAACAGAAACCCACGCACGATGCACTTGGCAGACGCGCCACTGGATATCGTCATATTTATGCAAGCGCTGGGCCGCATTTTCCGTAAGGGCAGCCTGTCTGATCCTGAGTTCACCATCTACGACACGGGTATCCCGGTTGAAAAGCGTGCGATGGCCTCTTTGATCGCTAAGTTGCGTAAACTGAACGCGAACACATCCGCGAATAGAGACTCCGCACTGATGCAAGAAGGCATGTTGGATCTCTTCAACGTGGTTGGTGACTATGTTTGCAATAAGTACTTCGAAGCACGCCCAGAGTATCTGACAGCCATGGGGCTTGAGGATATGATCAACGAAGACAATGACGTTATGGCTGGCGAGGAAGGCGAGATCGCTGAAATGAAGCGCTCTGCAAACCAGATCATTGCACGCCTTGGTCTTCTTCAAACTGAAATCCAAGAGCGTATCATGAATGACATCGTGAACGAATATGATGCAACCGTACACGAACTGGATGCTCGGAACGAAAACCCGAACAAGCCGACCAGACTTCCTGGATCAGTCAAAATTCAGAGCCGTACTCTTTTCCAAGGTGCCACTGATGGTTCAGCGGCCGACGCCTTTGACGCGCCCGTCTATCTGGTTACCGGCATTCTAGAAGAAACCGAGGATCCCTTCACCGGGGAAGAGATCGAAGATAAAGCCATGAAGGCTTCTGAGGACGAAAACTTCAGAAACCAAAAGGTTATTGCTGATCGCATCTCAAACCGTCGTAGAGTTGATCTAGAGAATGCGCTGAACTCACCTAAGAGTGCAGGTCTTGAAAGTGTAGAAGCCGCGCTCGCATCTGAGGCTTCCAATCCTGTTAAGGAACGCGCAAAGAGATCTGATTTCTTGGCAACTGCGGTAGAGAAAGTTGTTCCAGGCGCTCTCATCCAGATCGATCTTGCAGGCGAAACATTTGACGCCATCGTGACGCAGGTGAAGTACCCTACATCAGAGCAGGAAAGCATGCTCATGGCTTCTTATCGCTTCAAGTTTGCTATCCCAGGCATGGCATATGAGATCCCTGGCAACTTCGCTACGCTCTCTAAGGATCCGGCATTCAATCCTGATGACAATCACGAGAAGCTATCCGTATGGCCTGGCCTCAATGATCCTAGAGATGAGGAAGTCGCCGCAATCCTGAACCAGTTCGATAACTCCAAGGAAATCCGTAGAGCACGTCGCATCCAGTTCTTGGAAGGTAACGACTGGGCTATCCAGGACATCCTGCAAAACCAGAAGATCGAGGGCAAGCGTATCGGTGACTTCGTTGAATACGAAGACGCGGAAACTGGCGCTGTTAACCGAGCAGCATACCTGAAGAGAAACTTCTTCGATGCAAACAGAATGCCGGTTCAGCTTCGTTCTCCTGAGATGGCTTTTGATGCTGTTCGTGAGAATGTTGGCCTGAAGCTGCGTCTGGATCGTGCACTGGTTAAGAACCACTTCAGCGTTCAGCGTGGTACGAATGGGTACGAGGTTGAGCTACCGCCGATCTCTCGCAGGAAGACCGCCCATATCTACAATAATGATTATCTGCGGAATGTGTATCGTCAGGCATCAAACGGGAATGACCGCCGAAAGGTAACCATGAAGTTCCGCTTGGATCAGGAAGATCAGGTTCTTCGCTTAATTCGTGAGGTCGCAGCCAGTGGTGATCGCTACTGGACAAGCCCATCATTGCGTCCTTGGACCAACGAATGGCTGACTAGAAAAAATCTTCCTGAAACCGAACTGGATAATACTGAGGATATGCATCCTGAGAATGATGCATCCCCCGATAACGTTGCGATGGCAGGATAATATGACTGATTTGACAGATACACAGATTTCAAAATTTGAAGCTCTATTGGATGGGCATAAAAGAGATTTTACCGCCCAGGAATTCAACGCCAATGGGGTTAAAGGGGTCTATTGGACCGACCTCACCCGAAGGCCTGCCGAAATTAAGGTAGCCTTCAGGTATGAGGAATTCGAAGGGATCAGTGGCATTCAGTTCTTGGAGCCAAGCCAATCTAAGCGGGTAGATCACCGCCTTAAGGCTGTAGAGGATAGGATTGCTGAAATAGTGGGTGCCGGAGAGATCTCTGATTATGAGATGAAAGAGTCCACAATCATCCGAACCTTTGGCTTGTTTGGGCGTGATAAGGCTGACATCGGTGACACGGCCTGGAAAAGCATCGCTGCACGAGCTGAGAAGGAACTCAGCAAGAAAGATGCGGCCCTGTTCCTAGAGACCCTAGATAAAGAAGCTTTCATAAATTTGGAGAGTAAGAGGCTTAGCCTCCCCTTCCTTCAGTTTGAATCCGTCGCTCTTCACAAAGACGCAGTTAAGTTAGCAGAGCGTCCTGAAATCGATTGGTCCACCCTGTCGTTTTACGGGAAAAATGACCAGACTGGACTGCTGCGTCGGCAGGCAGCTGAAATCTATCCTTTGTTTGCTTCATATTTTGCAAACAACTCTATGTTTGCGCGGCGAGTAATCCAAAAGCAGCAGCCCCTGAATGCGGCCCTTGCCGATAAACTAGGTCTCAAGGAAAAAGCTCTGAAGCGGGTACAGAAGAAAAACTGGAGCCTCCATGGTTTGTCGCCTGAAGAACTGGGACATGCGCTATCTGTGATCCCACCTGATTGGATCCCTCAGGAAGAAGAGGAATGGGAGTCCTTTTGCATCCTGACGAAGACTGTCGGCAGGAAGTTTGGTATCCCTTTGGGGTCAGTGTCCCCTGCCCCGTTTGATGCACTCTACAAAGGTGCCAAAGGTAAGTGGCGTGAATTTCATGAGAGATGCGTGCTAGCATTCCGTGAAGATCGCGCTCCGCAAGGTATGAGCCCAGCGCTTGCAGACCTGATAGATAAGCGGATCAAGAAAGACAGGAAAGCTCTCAATAAAGCATTGAGAAAAGGTGAGCCTGAGTTCGCACGCGAGATCGGGAAGCTGATGTCTCGGTTTGATATGGATTCTTCTGGTAAGGCAGACGTTATAGAGTGGATGCGTAGATCTCTTAAGGAGAAAGATGCCCCTCTGCCTGCGTTTAATCCGGAGTATGCTGACCAACTGGTAGCGGACGTAGGTGAGAAACGTGAGGATATCGAAAAAGCATTGAAGGCTGGTGATGACCACTTCGAACGAGCAGCTTCCGATATTATCGGCGGGTATGTCATAGATGACGCATTTAAAGAGTCGGTGCGTTACTGGATCGATGATCTCTTCAAGCCAGACATGTCAGAGACCTTTATGGACGCTGCTGTTGAAGCGGCCCTAGATCTGAACAGCTTTGTGGCACGGCATGTGGTTCTACCTGCTGCTGCGCATGGCGTCATGGAAAACGGGAATACGGAAGAAATAACTTACCGTGCTGAGCAGCGTTTGGCTTGTAGTCTAACAGCTATGCAGCTCTTGTTGTTGCCTGAGGCTGACAACCCTGGTTCTGGTAAATCCTTCCCCAACTTTCTAGAAGTTGTAAGAGACTTTCACCAAAACTATGCTGCTATCGCAGAGAAGGTTGTGGGGAAAGGTCCCGATCTAAGTTCGCTTATGAATATTCCTTCGGGGCACTGGGTACCTCTTTTCACAGGCGAAGTTGACTTGGGTGGTGGTATATACGCTGTTTGCTTAACCAATGAAGATGAGCTTTCCGACGAAGGCCGAAGAGGTCTTTGTAAAGATGGTTCAGAAGGTAACCGACACTGTGTTGGTGGGTATGGATATCAGTGTAAGAATAACTTTCAACATATCGTCAGCTTCCGCCGCAGAACCCCTGCGGATAGCGATGAGCCGTTTGAGCGTATTGGTACCCTTCAAGTCGATAGGGTTGCACCTCTAAGCACAGACCTGAAGAAACTTCAGTATTATCGTCGAGGGAACCAAACTCCTCATGATGACGCACGAGCGGCCCAGGAACTGTTGTTCATGAAGGTGAAGAGTAAAGAAGTTCGCCTCAACCACGAACAGATGACGGCTTTCAAAGAAGCGAATGGCGTGATTGAACGTGATGTCGTGGAAGCTGAATGCCACTATAAATGGATGAAGAAAGAAAACATCACCGATGCGATGTTCGCGGTTGGCAAGATGATCCACTCCGGGTTCACCAAAGGTGAGAACGGCATCCGTAATGTAGATGGTCTCATCCAACACAAGGTATTGGATGGTCTACTCAAGAAGATGGATCCGGTTTACGACATTACTGGTGAAGGTCTGCGGATGACCGGTTAAACCCGGTTACCCAGAAATTTTATGAGGCCACTGCCATTCCAAGCGGTGGCCTTTCTTTTGAGGACGTCTGTAGAAGCCATTTGTACGGCGACGGAGGCTGAACTTGTTCTGCTCTGACGTGTCGATACTCAATAGCGCTTGATGCTCCTCATCCGTGACCTGAAGCCTTGAGGTCTGGGTCATCAGTAGGAGACCCATCATGAAGAGAGCTTCGGCCGACGCATCCCGTCGAGCGTCATCCTTTAAGCGATCCATATCTTCGCCTTCTGCCCTTATATCTCTAAGGACATCCATCTCCTCTTCGAAGCCGCTTGGGATATGGGTGTAGACCATCGACATTATCCGGGCCCAGCACTCTTTCTGGTCACGGCTGAAGAACTGGCGTGCACGGCGTGATAGAGCAGCCAGGTGGGGTTCATTCCATGAGAAGAAGGACGCTGCATGGTCGACACGCCCATCAGGAAGCCTCCAAGCTGTGGTCCCTACAATGATAGAGGGGTCTTCTTCGTGGATCGCCAGGAGAACCCCCGTTCTGACGGGATGCTCACGATTGTCGTGTAGAAGACTGGTATCTCCTCTCCGAGCATCCTCATTCCACTCAAACCAGCATACCGGCGCTGGGAGGTCCAGGAAATCCAAGTTATGCTCAATGGTGGAAGCTTCCTGCGCAAGTGTATCGCTTACAGCGGTCACCAGAGGGTCAGAGAGATCAAACCTTACGGCCCGAGGAAGTAGCTGCAATAGGCGCTCTCGCTCTGCGGCGCCCGGAACGCTCGAGAACATCGCACAGAGATCTTCCAGAAGGGATTTTTGAGCTTCCATTAGCGCTCCGCCGCCGTTTGGCAGGGAATACATCTTCGCGCACCCGGGTGAACCTCTAAACGCCGAGGCGGGATTTCTTCACCACAGTCTTCGCACTCTACGGGGCCCTTCACTACCGTAGAGGCATCTACGTTGGTCTGTATCTTACGAACCGCTCGGCTAAGGTTTTGCTGTTCTCGAATGGCAGCTAGGTCAGCGTCATCCATTTTTCATCTCCTACATCTTGGGCACAAGATATGCAGGTCTCGTTAACGGGCGGTGAAAGCACACTTCTTGTAAGCTCATGTTTTACAATGACTTTTAAAGTGCTGGTCACAGCTGAGGAGTGCTCGGGGCCTATTTTCGTGTGCCCAGGGACCTACTGAGTCGGCCCCACCCGATTCTCAACCTCTAAAAATTTCTACAAAATCAGTTACTTAACTTTTCCGGACCGGAACTTCACCAATCTTGGGGCCTCCTTGTGACCAGAACTTCACTAAATATGGAAGAGGCCCTGGCAGCAGAGAGCTTTAACTTCAAAGCTTAACCATATGACTCTAAAACAAAAAGAACCGAAGGGACTAATGCCTTTGACACTACATGTTGCCACGGGCTATCGCCGTCTGCATACTGACTATCAACCGTAGACCTTCGAAAGAGGAAATCATATCGACGATCAGACCATCCAGAGCCACTTAGTCACGTAAAAAGTGGCAGAATGGCAAAAATATGAAGACTAACCAAGAGGCCGAAAACTGGTCCGAATAGAGGCAATTACCGATGACAGACGTCGGAGATCATAAGCAGGGCAGCCTAGACTTTGGACACGAGGATGTCCGAGATCTAAGTGCAGGGCAAGTCGGAAACGCACCGATCCTGATGTTCGCTCAGTGGTTCACTGACGCGTACCAGGGCGAAGCCTTTACCACTACTGTTCCTTGGTACATCGATGGCCAGCGCGGGGAGATTTCGATCTCTGTATCAAGCGTTGCCACTGATCAGGAACCCGCAGTGGCAAGCCAGATCGACGCCCGTTTTCTTATGTGCGTTCTAACTAAGGCTGCCGAGATTGCTAAGGACAACAATGGATCGGTTCCAGGAAAAATTCGGATCAGCGTTCAGGAATATCTGAAGGCAACTGCTCAGAAGAAGACTACGTACATCAGCAAAGAGTTGATCAAGTCGGTAAACCGGCTCCGAAATTCACGGATCGTGACAGATATCCGCGATGAGAAAACGGGTGCAGAAACGCACTTTAGTTGGGTCTCTGAAGCTACAGTCAATTATCGGTACCGATACGTGAATGATGAAGCCGGGCACGATGGGAAACGTCGAGAGCAGATGCTGACGTCGTTTGATATCGTTCTTCCCGAATTCTTGAAGCGTCTCGTACAGGTAGAAATGGGAGGGGCAATTCGTCCATACCAGCTTGGCTACTTCCAGATAAAGTCTCCTACGATCATGAGGATCTACGAGATCGCAAACGTCGCGCCAGAGGTGTTTAAGATACCGATGAGTAAGCTTCACGTTCACGTTGGGGGATCGACCACCCTTCGCTACTTTAAGCGCAACGTGCTACGAGCTTTCAGGCGTCAGATTGCTGCATCACCGGAAGACAACAGCGCATGGGAGCCCTTGCTGCCCGGATTTTCCGTATATCTTTACGCCAATAATGAAGAGCCTTCCCTTCATTGGCTTGATGATACGCCGCCGAAAGGTGACGTGTGGCTGTACTTTGAGAAAGGTGGACAACAGTACGCCAATCTTGATCGCAGCCTTGAGGACGTGATCGAGTATCACCCTGAGCAGCTTACCGACTATCAAAAGAACCTGATAGTATCATCGGTCAGATCGAAAGGTGGGGAGGCCCTAATGACCTAGAAAACAAAGAAAAAGGCGGCCGGAGCGCCAACTCCAACCGCCTTCTAGACCATTCATCGAGTGCTGAGCTCGTTAAGTTGAGGTCCTTAGACACCCCCAACTTAGCCTCTCTGTGCTCATCGTACAAGACTGTTGCGTGCTGAAATTCATATTTCAGCCGACGAGGAGGCTATTATGCCTGAGCAAACAAATAAAAAGCCGAACGGCATCCAAATTCCTTACGACATCATCTGTGATATTACCGGTAATCAGCTGCGCGTGCTGATGGGACTCCGAAATTACACAGATAAGGACGGCTGGTGCCACCCAAGCCAAGAGACCTTGGAAGAGGAACTCAACTTGTCTCATGGCACAATTTCGACCTGTGTGGCCGCTCTTCATAAAAAAGGGCACATTACAGTTTACCCTCAGTATGACAAGAAGACAAATAAACGTGGTAATAACCTATATCAGGTTCACGTCGGTGCCTGTTACGTCGCGCCGTATGACAAATCTGACGCCAAAAAATCAGGTGAAGCCACATCTAAAAATTATGAAAGCCGTATCCAAAAATTAGACGGTAAGAAACAACCAAATAATTACACACAGCGCGTGAAAGAAATTTATGATTGGGAGCCTTCGGAGGAAACGGTTCGCACAATCATCGAAACCCTTGGGGAACAAAAGGCTCTGAAACTCATCGAGAGGTTCAAAAAGAGATGCTCAGAAAAAGGGTACAACTACGCCAATTTCGATGAAGGGTTGTTGGCTTGGTCAAAAGATGAATTAGAAAAGACCAGGCGGGCTGATGAAAAGAAGCTTCAGCGTGCCAAAGCCCCAACATCCGCTTCTAGCCAGAATAAAGCTGCTGAGAATGCCCCTTTGCATGTCCCTGAGGATATCCAGCAGGTTGTCTACTCCCTAGAGCCAAATGTCAGTACTATGGAGCCTCAGCAGCGGTTCATGGCCTCCTTGTACTGGGTTGCTACCCAGGCTGCCGCAGCAGTGAAGGATGCTAGCCACGCAAAGAGTATGTTTGATATTTGGCTTTCCAAGCTCGAACTGAAAGCGGATGGCGGGGCATATTCTGTGAGATCAAAATCAGCGTATGCTGCAAATTACCTGATGGGTAAATATGCCGATCTTTTACGCGAAGCAGGCCGAAAATTCGATATTCCTCTAGGTTCGTTTACCTAGTCTCAATCTTATGACGTTGTTGCTTGCAGAGTGGGTTGGTATCTTCCCATCATAGAAGAGGTGAGGACAACATGTCTAAGGAAACTGAAAATAACATCGAAAGGATTCGGCGTCTTGCTGAGGAAGCTATTTCAGAGTTTGGATCGGAGCGTGGCCACAAGGTCCTAGTCCAATTCAAAAGCGATTTCGGCCTTCCAGAAGAGGACGGTGTGGAATACCAAATCGAGTCTAATGTGAAAACATTGGGTGACACCGTTTACCCTGAGTTCACGGTTAGTCGATCTGAAGATGGTGGCCCTTTCCAAAAAATCGGAAAGGGTGTCGACATCGACGTTGCCTTGGAACGTGCAGTCATGAAGCTCGAGAATAGCTCAAGCATGGCACTGGGCCGCTAAAATAGCGACCCAGTGAAGTTCAAAGCTTCGAGCTGGATTTCTAGATCCGGTGTCCCTGCATAATCTAGGGTGACCAGGTAAGAGCTACCATGGTCAGCATATCTGAGGATCTGAACGCCTTCGAGGCGCTCTAGACGTCGCATGATATCATCCCAACCCGATGTGTGGGCAGCGATAATCTGCAAGGTAAGGATGGTTGGATACCCATCCAAGCGCGGACGACCAACGAACCTGTATCTTATAGGCTCACCTACGAATTGAGACTCCTCTTCTAGCTGTTGGTGCAGCATCCAAAAGGCCTCCAGTGTTGACGCACGTGTTGTCGTGATGTCTGACAAGTTGGTTTCTACTGCGCCGGTCACCGAGAGCATGTTACCATCATCATCAGGTTTAAAATATGCCATCTCCAGGTCTAAACTAGATCCCTTTGCGACCATCAGCACGGCAGGAGCATTATAGCGTTTGCCCAGCTGAGATGCGATCTCAGCGAGATCTTCTGCCTTGTTTGCCGCTGACATATCATCCGCATCAACCGTTGCCGGAACAAACTGGGTTGCTCCATCACGGAACGGAATACGCCATTTAGAAGACCAAGGTGCCTTCTTGCTGCTCAGGCTCCAGACATTATCTTCAACATTGGCAGGTACCAATAGAACCCACGCAGGGGGAGCAATCTTAGTGCCTCCGCTTTCAAAGCTGGCGTTGCGGGTTGAAGCGAGTTGGTAGGCAGGATCTTCCAGTGCTGAGTGAACACGTAGATAAGCCTCATAGCTACGCTCATCTGCCTTGTAGGTCTCATCAAGGATCAGCATTTTATCGATCACTTGGTGCTGAGGGATGCCACTTTCTTGATTGAGAACAACTGCTATGAAGTCAGTAGCACCTTGGATCGCTTTTTGGCGACCGTTCCACATATCAACGTCGCGAACTCTAAACCTGAAAGTCCATTCTTCAGCGCTGATCTGATCACTGTTGACGATTTCAACCGAGCCTGGCTCAAAGCTACCATGCACCGACGAGTTAATGGCTTCCTGTGCGGCGCCAGAGCTTGCCAGACAGAAAGACCCGAGAGCACTGCACATGATCAGTGTCATCGTATTTTTGCGTAGTATATACATGGCGGCATCATACATCTTTTTGCATTAAATCATCGTTTCGAAATTATGATACTAAAGTATTTTGGATATGCTTGCCTAATACATGGTTTGGGTGTAAGTTCACTTCCAAATAGAGGTAATTCATGAGTACTGAACAAAAGCGATATGTTTATTATCGCGTCAAAAAGGGCGCAGAGAAATTCCAAAATTGGGCAGAGGATGATGCCAGGAAATCGCTGATCAGCGAAGCTTTCGTCATTGGTGAAATGAGCCCCGGTAAAACCCGAGATGATCTTGAGGACATGAAGGTGGGGGAAATCGTTCTGGACACAGGTACTGGGAACCTCTGCATCAAGGTTGAAAGCGGCTCGGAGTGGATCCGTCCTTCAACCCCCTGCCCTGACTGCGAAGGTCATCTTGAGCTGCGCAAAAAGTTCTTCAAAATCGGGTCGCCGAAGTCACCTTGGAAATATCTGTGCTCGCGCAATGAAAGCGGATGCAAAACAGTCTACGCGGCATCCAAGCCAGGAAAGATTTCAGGCGAGCCTGTCAATGCAGAAACCAGAAATGCGCGCAAGCTCACCACTACAATGTTTGAAAGACTGTGGAAACAGGCTCCTGATATCGTCAACTGGGATGGCGATATGAGTGAGATGCATAAGGTTGTGAATAAAGCGAAGGCACGGGCCTATCGGTTTCTTGCTCATACAATGAAGGAAAAGGGTCACGAAGAAGGAAACATCAACAAGATGGATATCCCTACCCTTCGTGAGGCTTACAAAATTTGTAAAAACTCAGATCTTAATGAGGTCATGCGCTTCTAGAGTTGATCGCATGACCTCATTAGTCACCTTAATAAATTTGGTGCGGACCTGATACGATCTTAGCGCCTGCGGCTTCAATCTCAGCCCGGGCTTTATCAGTCGCTTTCTTATAGTTTCTTTCTTCACGGTCAAAGCTGACGATCAGCTGGCCGCCTTGTATGATCACGGTGGCGTCACGGCAACCGTTCTCGAACAGTTCGTCCTCGAATTTATCGACATTGTCGGTTTTCGCGGTGAACTCGAAGCTAAAATACTCCATGTCTTACTCTTCTTCGTCGTCTTCTGTTCTGGCAGGCAACTGGGTTACCTCATTATTGGCGAGGTAAGCTGCAATAGCGTCACTCTCTTCGTTGGTGATAAACTTCGCTGTAGGGCTCGGCTTCTTGCGACGCCCCTTCATCATGGGGAAGGACAGCCCCTTTTTTGCTTTCGCCACGGTAAGTATTCTCTCTTTGTGTTAATGATGAATAAGAATAGCATGATGACGTCAAATCATCGTTAAAGTTGATCTATGACGGATAAAGCACTCTAGGTTTCAGCTGATTTTTAATATTGGTAACCACATGCATAGTGAACTGACAGTTACCGGTAAATTATGGCAAACGAAAAGAAAACCAGAGGCTTAACGGTTGAGCAGGAGCTGAACGAAGAGTTTCTCTTCCGCGACACGCGTACCACCGTCAAAAAGTTTGTCGATTGGATCACTGTACCCGACAATATGGTTGTCCTACTTGGCCTCTTTGCGACGGCCGCTTTTTTGGTGCCCGCTCTCGCTCTTTTCTTGTTTGTTGTGGCTTTCGGATTTTTCCGGTGGGGCATGAAGCGCGAAGAAACTGCGCCCCTGAAGATGCCCATTCAATCCAAATTCCTGGATCCTCATCAACCTCACCCGGCTACTGGTGCTCCAACAGAAGGTAAGGGCATCTTCTTCCTTGGTAACGAGATGAAGACCGGCAAAGAGGTCTGGCTAACCAACGATGATGCGCGTCAGCACTTTTTGGTGGTTGGTACCACTGGTGCTGGTAAGACCGAGTCACTTTTGGGATTTGCCGCAAACGCTCTAACTTGGGGCTCTGGTTTCCTTTTTTGCGATGGTAAGGGTGACGTTGCTCTCTTCGCCAAAGTATATGCCCTCGCCCGCCGGTTCGGCCGTGAAGATGACCTCCTCGTCCTCAATTTTATGACGGGTAACCAAGACCTCGGGGCATCGGGCGGCAAAATCATGTCGAACACCCTGAATCCATTCTCTACCGGTTCGTCGGACTCGTTGACGCAGATGGTCGTGTCCTTGATGGATGATGCCGGTGGTGATGGCGCCATGTGGAAAGGTCGTGCGACCGCCATGCTTACAGGTGTGATGCGTGCTTTGACCTGGCTGCGTGATGAGGGTCGCGTTGACCTGAACGTTGGCGAAATCCGTAGTTTCATGTCTCTCCGGAAAATTATCGATTTGGGAGACGAGACTGGCGACTATAAAGACATTCCTCAACCAATCCGAAAGTCGATCACCAGCTACCTGACGTCTCTACCAGGTTTCACTCCCGAAAAGGGGCATAAGCAGGCTCAGACTACGCTTGACCAGCACGGCTATCTGGAAATGCAGTTTACCAAGATCCTTGGCTCGCTTGCGGACGTTTACGGTCATATTTTTAAAACACCGTATGGTGAGGTGGACATGTTCGACGTGGTTCTCAACCGCCGAATTCTTGTCATCATGCTTCCAGCTCTTGAAAAGTCGGGCGACGAAATTGCGAACTTGGGTAAGATCGTTGTGGCGACCCTCAAAGGCATGATGGGTGCGACCCTTGGTTCGCAGCTGGAAGGTACCTGGGCGCAGGTTGTTGAGAACAGACCTACTAACTCGCCATCTCCGTTCATTTGCGTCCTCGATGAGGTTGGCTATTACACAGTTGAGGGGATGGCACTTATGGCCGCCCAGGCGCGTTCATTGGGCTTCTCTATGTGTTATGCGTCTCAGGATATTCCGGCGATGAAGCGGCTTAACGAAAAAGAAGCTGCTTCGATCATCGCGAACACCAACACGAAAATTTTTATGAGATCTGAAGAAGCAGACGTTACTGGTAAGCTTGCGGTTGATACGGCCGGTAAGGGTATGCGTGCTCAGGTCGGCGGTTTCTCCGGTGAAACTGGAGATATGGGCACAAGCTATCGCGACACGAAGGAGGCCAGATTGGAAGCTGCTGACCGGGTAAACTTTACTGACCTGAAGGCGCAAACAGAAGGTATGATGCACGTCCTCTTCCAGGATAAGGTTGTTCGCGCCAAGTCGTTCTATGCAAACCCAGAGGGCGCCGTAGACAACAAAAAACTGTCGCTACGAGCGAACCACTTCATCAAGGTGCCAAAGCCAGATGTCGATGACCTTGAGCGGGCCCGGAAGATGCCAAAGATCATCGAAAAGATGTTCTCGGAAGAGACAGTTGAGCAGCTTAAGAAGGATGCTCAGGATGCGGTCGACAGTATTTCAGACCGTGAAGATGATATCGCCATCTCCATTAAGGCTTTCGATCACATGCGTGCGGCTAAAAGAAAGCCAGTAGAGTGTGCTGGTGGCGCCGTGGCTGCGGTTATCCACGACATGAGATCAGCTGTTTCGTCTTTTCATGAAAAGGTTAAGGCGGTCACAGGAACCAACGAAGATAGCTCAGACAATGAGGATCAGCTTCCCGGCTTTGGTAAGCGCCCTGTTACACCGCTTAACGATGATATTGATCACCGTGTTCGGATCGAAGGCGACGATGATGACGACTACACCGATATCGATATGGCCGACGATTTCGCGAGTAATGATAGTATCATGCGTGCCCTTGCAGCACTCGACCATGAACCTGGTAAGTCCAAGGAGGACGTTGACAGCGACCTGATGTCAGCTCTGGATCCGTCCGAATTTATGGATGCTGATGATAGCTCTGATCCTGATCCAGATGACTCACTCATCTCAGATATGGAGGGCGCGCTTGATAAGGCATCCGGTGGTCTATTCGATGACTTGGACGGCGTAACTGATGAGAAGCCTAAGGACAAAGCTCCATTGAAGACATCCAAGAAAGAGGATGATGACGAGGGAAGCGGCGAGCCACAGAACGTCACGACCCAGCTTCTGTCAGAATTCTTCATGGATGATGACGATGACGAGTAATGTTTAACCCGGTGTGAACCATGCACCGGGTAGAGTGCTCCTGAAGCGGTATCGCAATAACTTGCGTATTTTATCGTATTTCAGATTAACGCTAAGGAGAAAAGTCAGGTGCAAAAGCTCGTCATGTTTAATGGTCCGCCTAGAGCAGGCAAGGATACCGCTGGAGAAATTTGCCAGGGCATGCTCGAGGACGACATGACGGCTGTGAAGTTCACGACCGCAGTTAAGGACTACGCCCACAAGACGCTTGGTCTTAACTGCCCAACCGATCACTACGAAGCTCTCAAAGATACGCCGCTATCTCTGTTTGATGGCATGTCCCCTAGGGAGTATTACATCGAGACAAGCAGAAAGCTGAGGGCTACTGATATTCGGGCGGTCTCTAAGATGTTGATCGATAAATTGCCTGCAATCGATACTAGATTTGTGGTCAATACTGATGTCGGTATGGATTACGAAGCACAAGATTTGGTGGACTATTTTGGGGCAGAAAACTGTCTTCTCATTCGTGTGCACCGGGCAGGTAAGAGCTTCGATAACGACAACCGTGGTTGGGTCGAGCCTCCTAAAGGGTGCACTGTAATCGACATTCATAATTCTACCGTTGAGGATTTCCGCAAGGAACTCATGGCGGTAGTAGATGAGTTCTCATATGAACCGGTCTCCGAGTTCGCTGTATAATCCTCGCGTTTGAGGGACTTTCATCTTTGGGGATTATATCCATTCAAGGATGAAGGGGACCCAAGATGATTACTCCGGAAATGGCAAGGCTTGTCGAAGCAGTACGTGCTTTGGACTTGGTTATTACTGTCAAGCAAGACATGGAGAGAGTGCGGCTGAACACTCCTCCCGAGAAATTCCCCGGAAAACTACTCGAACTTCAGAAAGCTCTAATGGCTTTCGATAAGGCAGAAAGTCATACAGACGGTGTCGAGAAGGATGAAGATTCTGGCAACGGGAAAGAGCACCTCCTCAAAGTATCTGAAGCACTGATTTACAAGATCCAAAAAGATATGCTGGATAATCGAGAGGCGGCTGAAATCGTCAATGACGCCCTCTCGAAGTTTGCAGGATCAGAGTGGGCTGGCCCCCAGCCTAAAATATCTGACGGCAAGGCCCGCAGACAGGCTCAGGAGCGCAGGGAGCAGAAGTTGCTAGGCAGCATACCCAGATTAACTGAAAAGAGCGTCCAGGGCCTGGATAGCGCGATCCACGACGCAGAGGCTTATCGGCAGAGGGCACTCCTGCGGGCAAAGGCAGACATGGAGCGTAGAGCAGCCTTGCAAGCTTCATTGGAAGAAAACCCACCTGATGGAGAGCAAGGACCGTCAGCATCAATTAAGTGATCAGCGATATCATTAGCTGAAATGTAAAAGATCGCGCTACAGTTTTCCGAAGCGCGATCTTTATCTTTTGTAGAAGTATCTTTTCGTCAGTTAGAGAATAGACGTCGCCATTTCTCTGACGCCATCTGAAGCGGCAAGCGCAGTAAAGGTAGCGATATAGAAAAGCACTGCAATCCATGGCATCTTCTTTGCGACCACATTATAAAACATAATGACAGAGAAGGTGACCTGCACGCCTGCAAAAATTGCGGCTGCGATTTCGGCCGACTTAGAGAGGTTCAGTCCAAGACCTGATATGCTGTCGAACAAGTATATGGAAACCAGTGGTCCCGCCATGGATGCCAATAGCAAAACCATCATGATGGCATTCTTCACAAAGCCTTGCTTTTTTGGCTTTTCGTCATCAGCTTGTTCTTGATCAACCTCATCTTCCGCAGGTGCCAGAGGTGCCGCTTCTTTCAGAAGGTCTGACTTACGACGCGCGGGTGCTACCAAAGTAGGCCGTTTCGGTTGTACCGGCGCTGGGGATTCTTGCACCTTAACCTCAGGTTCTTCAGTGACTTCATCAGTCGAAACCCGGTTATCTATTTGCAAGATAAATGGCTCGGGAGCTGGTTTAGAAACCTTCTCGGTTACCTTTTCTACAAGGGTTTCCTGATTGATGGGGTCCTGGCGTTGGGCAGGCTTAGTGTGCTCCTCCACCATCTTAGGGGCCGGTTTCGCTTTTGCTTTCGGTTTGAAGCTCTCTGCTGAGGTCGTGGCGATTTTATAGTAATCAACTTTGCCATCCTCCTCATCTTCATCGGTATCTTCACCGGAGCCGAAGATATTAGTGACGGCTTCCTCGTCTTCCTTTTCCCATACGTCGGGTTGGGTCTTGGACGTGGTGCTCTGGGCATCCGCCTCATCCAGGCCTTCAATCGTTCCATTGATATTATTCACCAATGAATCAGAGATCCGATTCAGATCAGACATTTTGAGGTGTTCTATGTTTTCGCGTAGAAGTCTCGGTCTATCCTCTGCCGGTGCTTCTAAAATTTTTTCAACAATCGATTTATTTGACATCATTCATCCTGTAGAGATTGGCAGCTCGCGGGCCCACTAAGAACTGTTTTGAAGACCTGCAAATCTTTCTATTTTGCTTCAATACATGAGATTGGTTTCACGCCGGTTAAACACTCCATCGCAACCTTACCTTTTAGGAAAATAATCTTGAGAGGATGCGGTATGGCTCAACTTGATTTCGCGACGGTGCAAGTTTACGAAATGGATGATTTGGTGGAGGTGTCATTCCCATTTGACCCTTCGTTCTCTTCATTTCTGAAAACCATGAAGGGAAGGTGGGAGCCCAAGCGTAAGTGTTGGCAGGTCAAACCACAGTTCAGTGGCAAGAGTGCGCCAGAGATTGTGGAAGCCATTAGTGCTAAGCTTGATGAGTTGGCGCCACCTAAGTGGGACAAAGTGCTTGAGATCCTACGGGGTCATGGTTGTGTCGCGAAAGGCTTCGAAGTGTTTGCTGGGAAGGGTGGTGTACGCCTGGACATGCCCCTTGGTCACCCGTGTCACCACTATCTGAAGAAGGTCGACGGGTTGGTTAACACCAGAACCAAATGGCAAGTACCAGCAAAGCTGTTTTCTCACGAGGTTGTTCAGCAATCTCTAACCCGAATTTACAATGAGGACTTCAAAAAATATGATAGTGAGCTTTCGCCAGTTGAAGAGCGCTGTCTAATTGGTCTGGTGAAGATACCGGCCGAGCAAGAGGAAGCTTTCTCTATGAAGGTAGAGGGACTGATCGCGGCCACTCCAACTTTCCTGACACATGCCGATCCTGCTATGTCGGACATCCCACTACGCGAGGTTGCCTTCGAGATCCTCAAGATGGAGAGAACCAGCGATAAAGAAATGAGAATTCGACTTGAGTATGCTGAGCCCAAGGAAGGATATGAATTCCTAAAGAAGCGTGTTTATGCGCCCAATCCAACGCCAGCATTGGACTTCAGCCATATCGTTGATGACGACTGGATACAAAGAAGGTCCTAATCAAGACCTCGTATCATTATCTCCAATATGGTTACCCATATCCTCGTAGGATTTGTCGTTTTCTTTAACGAGAGGGTTCTTGGAAGAGAGCCCTTTCTCATAAGCCATACGGTTCCAAAGGGTATCTAGGGTTTCATGGGCTTCCATGTCGGAGAACGTGACAAACAAGCTCTTGAGAACCTCATCCCGACCCGCAGAGAACTTCACTGGGTGCGATGGGATAGCCGGGTGGATCTTGTCTACCCGGCGCACACCTTTAGCAAACATGCGGCGTGTCGCACGGTGTGAGGTCAAGTTTTCAAGCTCAGCCCGCATCTCCATATCGCCAAGCTCTTCCTCAACCTTGTCAGCCTCGCGCTTACGGGCCAGGCTCTTGTGGTTGGTGTTCGCATTCTTTGCTTCGATTTTGTCGAACTCGATGCCAGACTTTGTCAGGCTTTCACCCAAACGCGTGACGTGATCCTCTAGGACCGTCTTGATGAACGCATACTCTTCGTCGGTACCGTTCTTGATGCGGTAAGCAGTATAACCTTGGGCCTGTCGACCATTCTGAGAGCCATCAATATGATTGAAGCCAAACTTCTTCATCATGCTTACCGCATGGGCCTGATCCTTGAATAGTTCTGGGCAGGTACCAAGAAGAACGCGGGGGTGGATGACACCACTGGTGCGTCGGGCAGCGTCCCAGAAGTAGGTATCTTTCTGCACGAGGTCGTCGATGTGAACCAAATCATCAATGATAAGGTTTTCCGGAATTACTGAGCTGAGAGCAAACCAGATAGGAGCGTCCCCTTCCCGATACACAGGACGAAGGCGACCACAGAACTGAAGCAGTTCTTCTTCGCGGTACTGTCTCTGGATCATACGCCCCCAGCGCCCGGGGTGCATCGGAGTGGGAATACAAACAACTTCGCCACTGCGCATTTGCAGTCGCTGTTCTGCGCTGGGCATCAACAGAGGTTTGCCTTCTTTGGTGAGGCCAGTGCCGGTTACGTCGAATGGAAGCTCAGGCTCCTCATCATCATAGGTAAGGGCAGCCACAAGACCGTCGATAGTCCGGATTGGAAGCTCCATGCGGCCGATACTGAAGGCAGCATCATGGAATTTAGCGAAGTCGAGGCCACGCATAGCACCGAAGTGGCACCAGTCAGTGTTTTCAGGGCCCTTCCAGTTTGTGTTCAGAGTTTTCCGCAGCAGGATAGATGACCCGCAAACAACACGGGAGTCGCCAAACCAGGAGCTGACGGCACTGATTGCGTTGCGCAGCTTATTGAGGCCTTTGGCGGTCACCAATTTTTTGGCTTCCGTATCGGTAGGATCACCAACCACAGATGCGTTGGAGAACGTCCGGTTAACCACACCGATTGTCTTCATATGAAGAGGACCAGAGATGTCGTGTGTTTTCACGTCAGCACCGCCCCAGATCTTATTGATGATCTCGGGTGCAGCACTCGCATCCAACAGAAGCAAGGGGATACCAAGCCAGTTTGGCTCTGTACGCCAGGAGATGCGAACAAGCTCCTTCACCGAGCCAGTCGGGGTATGCTCACGAATGAACTGGATGCGCATATCCCGATCCCCACGTGGAAGATCTTCATATTTTAGGAAGGCGTCGATCTGCTCTTGGAGTTGCAGGCGGCGCTCTGCATCTTCCGGGCGGTCGAGTTCATCGATCTGCTTCTGAAGGTTGCCCACAATTTCATATTTATTGGTAAGCAAATGGATGCGTTCTTGGATGATTGCCCAAAAGCGGCGCTCTTCGCGAACGTGTAGGCCGGTAGGCTGCGAACACAGGGCAATAACCTCTTCCAGCTCAAGCTCTGGATTGAGTGTTGTGTCCTTACGTAGAGCATTGGAGCAAATCCGAAGGCAGTAGTCGACCAACGAGGCCCCTACCCTATGCTCTTGGCCGTCGATAACCTCTGTGTATTCGAACAGCGCCTGGGCCGGGCACTCACCTTCCTGAAGAGCCTTGCTGGCAATAGAGACTGCATCTTCCCGAGCAGCGAACAAATCAAGCTCGGTGATGCCTTCACGCAACTCGTCTTTGGTCAGCCGAACCGACTTGCGGGGCAACGTCAGGTGATGCAGAGGGAATTCTGCTGTGTGCAAGAATAGGTGGTGGATACGTTCATCCGCAATCACAGCTCGTGCATGCTCCAAGTCCTTAGGGATGGAAAGCTGCATGAAAGGGTGCGGCGTAAAGATCAGGTCTGCTTGCTGGATCTTCTCTTTTTGGGTGATCGCAGGGCAACCTTCATAGAAGGGGCAGTAAACTGTCTCTGAGGTCCCGTCTTCGCGTTGTACGCTGGCCTTACAGAAGCTAGAGGTACCAACCCCTGCCTGCATTGCGGCCTGTACCTTCTCGGCCATCTGACAGCCCGCAGCAATCTTTCCCTTATACACGAGGACATCAAGACCAGCATCCATCGCATCCCGCTTCATATCGCCAAGGCGGGAATCCATCTCTTCTTCAGGGAAGAGACCCTTTTCAGACGCAGCTCTCTTCAGCTCCTCATCGGAGAGCGTTGCATCAAGGTTCAAGACTTCCGCACGGATACGGACTTCTTCAATATTGGCATAGGTAGGCAGAAGGAAAACGATAGGCTTCTTGCCAGTCTGGAGGTTGCCGAAATCATCTTCATAATCGAGATCGAGACCTTGGGCCTTTGTGATGATCGAACCATCGAGATCGCGACGTCCATCCATACGAGGAGCGATAGCACGGGCATGGTGCTCGTCTTTCTTCTCGCCGATGTAGTGGATGGTGCGTGAAGTTTTACCGGCGCCTGTTGGAGCCTTGATGACGTGCACACGGTTTTCATCCGGGGTTCGGCCACAGTTGGACATGAACACATCTTCGAAGAACTCATCGAGCGCGTTCATCAGACCATCACCGATCTCATCGATCTGCTTTTGGCGCTCCTTAGGGGTAAGGACAATTGGGTCCTTTTTCTCGACGATAGCACCAGGCAGCTCTTTGCGACGCTCATGTGAAGGCAGGAATCCAAGGCCACGCTCTTCCAGGACTTCCTTAGAGAAAGGCATCTTGAATTTTCCTGTGACCGTAATCGGATCAGGAGAGCCAGAAGACTTTTTCGTAGAGGTCGGTGCATTGAAGGTGAACTCGCCCATCGAGATCTTTTCATGGATCCGATCAACTTTGTTGGTCACATCGTTGCGAACGCGGTTGGGATTCCACTTTGTCGAAGGTTCGATGTCTTGCAAAAACTGATCACAGATCAGGCTGATGATCTGCTGCTTAGGCATGGTGGGGTTTGCCTTCACGAACGCAAAGGCAAGCTTCGTCATATAGGCTTCGCGGCCGTCGGTGATTTTACCGTCAGCGCTTTCTACCCAGCCTTGGCCCCCGGCCGCCGTGTGTAGCTTAGGAATGTTAACCTGAAGGTTTTCATCCCATTCGATTTCTTCCACGCTACGAGTGACAGTTGGATTTCTGTAAAAACGCTGGAGGTTCTCATCCACAGCTTCAAAGAAGGCTGCCAGCCGCTCTGAGCTCACGAGAGGTGCTTCCTCAGGGCCTGCTTCTAAGGGGCTTTTACGCAGCCATTGGAAATATCGACCAGTTGTGTGGTGCTTCCCCAAAAGTGTGATCGGTTTACCTTCAGTCAGGATTTCGACCGCGTGCTCGGAAGGCACCACTTCACCATCATCGGTCGTGTGGGCAAACGTACGAGACACGTTGGAAACTGGATCGTCTGGGTGATAGCGATAGAACAAAGCGATCTTAGGGGCTTTACCCACGCGTACAAAAGGGGTTTCCCCGAACATCTCATCAGCGAGTGCCGTAACTTTGTCCGACAGCACCTTGTCGAGAACGTCGATATCGAGTGCAAAAGTGTAACCACTACCCTGCCCCAATGCCACCGCAACGTTATGCGCTGGGCACTGAATTTTCCACGATTTTAGAGCTTCTGGTGTAGGTAGTTCGTAAGGAAGGCGGTGCTTTTTAGACCAAGCAATGGTCTCACCATTAACACGACCCGGGCGGCGTTCCTGATCCTGAGGGAATACAGACCAGCCCTTTGCGACCAGATCATCAGCAACGACACCAAAGACAGGCTCAGCCGGTCGATACATGAGATCGACATCGGGCTTAGCCTCGGTCTCCGAAATTTCTTCCGGGACGCCGCCAAAAATATCAAGAAAGTCGCTGGGCACGTGTAACCTTGTGTTTGAACTGTGTTATAAGCATAGGAAAGCATGTTGTCAACTTTATGAGCTGACAACATGCAATCTATTCTTTGACTGTCTTTGTTTTTAGTTAGATGGGCTGTTGCCTGCGGCTAGATTTGCGGCGACAGCTTTTGCTAAGTCTTCGGTATTGATACCCAAATCAGTCAGAACTTTGCCAAGCGCTTTTTCGAGATCCGCTTCAGTAAGCTGGGTCGGTGATACGGGATCACTTTCAAACGCGGTCATGACAGTATCTTTGTATCCGGTCACACTGTCGGTCGCCAACTCCATCATATCTTCGCCAGTTTGCAGTGCATGCTCAAAGCGAGGCTGCATAAGGTCAAAGTTGATGCTGGCAGAGGCGCCATTGCCTTCTGGGTTGATCGATGCTGACGCGCCCATGAAGTAGGCAGCAGCCACGGCAGTAGCGGCGACACCACCTGCTTTTCCTGCAAACTTAGCTGGACGGGAGGCCAGTACGGCTACAGCTAGGCCCGGGGCGCTACCCAAGACGCGCTTGGTCAAACCTGCCGTAAAGGTAAGCGGAGCAAAAGTGAATTTAGCGAGACGGGCTAGAGCAGACGGCTTATTGTTTGCTTTCATCGCGCGTGCGAGTTCTTTCTTAAGCGCCTTAGACATCTCTACTTCTGGTGCATCTGGGGTCTCGACCTCTTCCAGCGCTGCCACAGGTGTTTCTGCCACTGGCTCGGCAACCGGTGCTGGAGATTTCTCCTGAGCTGTCTCTTTGATGTCGCCTTCGAGATCATCCATAGGAGGCGTAGGAACCTTTGGCGCTGGTTTGATAGGGGCTGGAGCCGCTGCCATATCGTTTTCTAGGTCATCCTCAAGGTCATCTTCCAAGGCATCGATTTTCGACGCCTTTGCAGCCACCTGTGCGGCAAGGTTCAAGCTAGCGATAGGATCTTTTGCTTCGCTTTTGACAGGAGCTGGATCGTCCTGAGCTACTGGTACAGCTTCGGCATTCGCTGGCGCTGTGGAGACTTCTGGTTCATCCTCAAGGTCATCTTCAGCGGCCGCCACGGTCGCAACCGGCGCTTCAACCTCAATGCGATCTTCTCCCTTCACTTTCGGGATGTTCGATGCAACGGCTTTCACCACTTCAGGTTCAGCCTCTTGATCGACAGTCTCACTAGCGTGCTTATCTGCATACGCTTGAGCGAGGCCAAGGTTACCCAGTCCCCCTGCCTTGGGGGCTTCAGGAGATTTGGAGGTTTCCGTCTCATCGATTTCGGGCGCCTGGTACGCAGCAGTGTCAGGCGTGTCCATACCTTCGTCGATTTCAGATTCTTTTGGGATCGTGGTAATTAGTCTACGACGACCTTTTCGTCCGGCAGGTGCGGAAGCATCAACTTTTGTCATGGTGTAATCCTCAATATTACTTGAAGATAAGGTTGTCGAATATTTGCAAGTTGCTATCATCATCGACCTGTACAACGAGAACTTCATTCTCTGCATTGATGTCGTCGTAAAGCTTCTTCAGCGGGAGCTTGAACGTAACACGCAAGCGGGAATTCTGCAAAATATGAATAGAATCCTTGAATTTCTTGATGACGACAGGTTGATCTTCGATCAAACCTGCGTAGTCGACAGCGATCATCACTCCGCCATCTTCGGCTTGACGGATGTCAGCATATTCAAGTGGTTTCTTGGGCGTGCTAGGCATGAATAAATCCCTTCATTGTATTGACAATATATAACTAATCTTGCAGTAATGGTGAAAAGATAATCAAACAGTATGAAACCAGAATTTATCGAAGATACCATTTGGGGCGCGATTCCACAGGATGTCCAAGAATTCATTCTGGACGAGGGTGCCCGTCTGTTCCGAATTGGAACGGAGCCAGAAGACGCCTTCTGGATTGCCTTGGAGCGCGAAGAGGGATTCAACAACAGTCTGAAAGAATTCTTCGATGTGGGTAACCCTCCCAAGGGCGTACAATGGGAGATCATTAATTCAGAAGATGCCAAATCTCGCAGGTTGTCGCTCAAGGCAATGATTAGAGGTTACTACCTAGCTACTCTGGGTCACAACGAGTTTCTCAAGATTCAGGACTCCCCTGCCCTGCTTGAATATCTGCTTTCAGGTAAGACACGTCATATGTGCCCTCAGTGCTTCAATGTCATGGCTGGGTCGGATGATAGCCGAGTAGGATCGATGCGCGTGCACCACAGGTGTAAGCCAAAGTTGATTTCTTTAGGAGAGACGTTTTGGGATATCATCGATGATGAATTTCAGAAGTCTCGGACTCTTGAGGAGGGAGACGACGATACTGATAGTGAGGTTCAGTACCCCGAGTTTCTTTCCATTTTTGGTGAAGCCGACGATTAACGAAGTTGGAAGGTCATTCTCACGTTTGTCCGAAATCTATCCAGTGGTCATAGTGTGGCAGGCTTGTAGTCATCTTGTAGGCGTTTGATGTTCATACTGTAGTATTACAGTGTCATCCTGTGGGCTTTATGTAGGCAATAGGTGGTAATCGAGTGTTCCGTAGGCCACCTATTGCCCACAGTCTTAGAATGATAGGTCTTCAAGTGAACCGAAGTGGAAGTTATCTGCATCTCTCAACACAGACCATTCTATTTCCCCGGCTATATCGATGACGCCTTCTGATCCGTTTAGGTAGCGAATGCTCATCCCCTCGAAGTTGGAGTTCTGATACATACGAAGATCGGAGATGCTGTTCACGCCTAGAATGTCTATAACGATAAGGTCGGTTCCGATTTCGAAATCTTCGATGCGATCTCCAGGTGTGGAGTCTCCTTCGCGAAAGACGAAGATGTCAGTGCCTTCTCCACCGTGGAGAATGTCCGCCCCGGTGCCTCCGATGAGAACGTCGTTATCTTCACCGCCATAAATATGATCGTCCCCTGCCCCGCCGGTCAGCGTGTCGTTCTCTTCATCTCCCCGGATGGTGTCGTTGCCGTTTCCGCCATCGACCTGATCGTGACCGTGACCACCAATCAGTAGGTCGTGACCATCAAATCCGTAGATGACATCCTCAGCGCAATCACCATCGATATAGTCATCAAAACCGGACCCCCAGAGAACGTCATCTCTGAAACCGCCAACGATGTGCTGTGCGCCGGGTGCCGCTACTCTGATCTCCATAACTTCGTATGGATTGAGCGTGAACTCCAAGTCTGAAATGCTTCCGAGGTCAGACGCGGAAAACGTCTCAATACGAGCACTGACGTCATGCTCATTGAGATAATATTTTTCGTTATCGATCATCACAAAATCGGAGTCGACAAACTGATTGTCTGCTGGGCTCCAATGACGTCCATCGGCAGAGGTCGGATCATACCCTATCAGTGTGCCAGTGATCTGGTCCGTTTCAGGTAGTAGGTCACTTAGGTCCAGGCTGATGTCTTCCTTGTCCATACTTCTAGAGGAGACGTAGAAGATTACTTCGTTCCCGACCTGATAGCTCGTGATATCCATATTTGCAGATATACCGGTGAACTCACTTTCAATGAGTTGGGCGCCCTGAAGATTGGTAGACATCAGGTCAAGCACGGCGCCTCCCACCGATTCAAGTGTAACGCCGCCAGGGGACTCTTCGACCCAGGTCTCCACGTTTCCACCGAGATCGTTTGTAGTGTTGTGTTGGATCGGCCAAGCGTAAGCGCTGTCGACGCCTAGGTTCAACATGATCTCAAACTGGTGAAGAATGTTCGAAGCCTCACGTATTCCGAGTTGATCGGCAGCAGTAGATCTAACGTTCCATTCAGTGATGTGGAGGTCGATACCCTCTCTGAAGTGGTCGTTCCACATTTGGTACTGGAGATTGATCGAGTTCATCTCTTGAGAGTCGAACGTATAAGCGTCGTTATTTTTATTGTAATAGTAGTGCTCGACCACTCCATCGATCACACCGGAGTACCGATCATCAAGTCCGTCGATGATTGCGTGATTAGCATCCTCGATGCGCGTTCCCCATGAGCCGTAGCTGCTGTCGAAGGCGGTCGCGCGTCCTGCGGGGTTTCCCATTTGAATGAGGACGTCAGGATTATGACTCGAGGAGGGTAGGGTGTCCGACAAGGCTTCTAGGATGATGTTTGCCCGGGAAGCGTATTCCATCTCGGTCATGTCGCCCCAGTATTCGTTACCTACTTCGAAGGCGACGATGGTGTCTCCATAGGCCTCTATACTCGCAGATATAAACTCACGGATGGTTTGCTGATCTTCCATTCCGACGGTGGGAAGAACCAAGTTTACGCTGATGTTTCTAGCCTGCGCCCAGTCCATGAAGGCCACGACTTCCGGGCGAAGTTCCCCATTCGGCATTTCAGTAATATCGAGAACGTGGGTTTGACCTGCGGGGTACCGAAGGTTTGTGATGCCAAGAGCGCCGACTGCTCTCTCAAAATTCTGGCTTGGGGTGCCTTGGTCAGTGTTGATTGAGTAGACAGCATTACCGCCGAACAGTGCGGGATCTACGACATGGCCTGTTCCTTGGAAGTTTGTCAGAGTGATGTTCTGAGATGGCATGATTGCTCCTATTGTATCCGCTGTGTGAAGGCGGGTGTCCTATAGGAGAGGTTGCTCGGACAGCTTAAGAGGCGGTATCAAATGGAAGCTATAATTACGGTTATAGGTAAGGGTAGCTGACTTATAACCGTAATTATAGCTAGGCAGAGGTCACCCTATAATTACGGTTATAGGTAAACCTTGATGACCTATAACCGTAATTATAGGTCGTGCTTAGGAGGGTGGCATTGCGGTAGTGATTTCTTGTGGCACCATCAAGATGCATCCTAAAGGCGTATCGCGACAGGAACTGTCACAGTGTTGATACAGCATGCCTACAAGATGACTACAGGATTGCCACCATATATACACGCTTTCAGAGTAATCGTCACGAAATATGGTGCCTACCCCCTTTTTCCTGAGTTGGAGGAATTTGGGGGTAGGTTTAGAAGACTGATGTTTATCTCAGGAGATCAAAGCTTCGATCTTGTCTGCGAGTTCTGAAAGATCATCTTCGGAAAAGTCTGATGGAAGATCCAGGGTCAGTCTTAGCTGGGATCTATTGAACTTACGGGTCAGCGTCCCGGAAACACCATCGCGCCTAACTTTCAACTTTTCCAGGCCACCGCTCACCTGAGCTTCTGTTGGGGATGTCTTGATCTGTGGAGATGGTGTCGGTGTAGATGGCGTCACTTGCTCAGACTGCTCAGATGGCCTTCCAACCGCGCCTGAGCGCTGCTCACCATGATCTCCCGGATCGGAGTTCTGGGTGCCGTGCTCAATCATGTCCACTGCATCATAGAGGTCAGCTCGAGTAAGCGAGTTGGCGTCGGGATACCGTTCTAGAAGTGCATGTAGGTTTCGCAGCACCTTCAACGATTTTGATATCGTGGGTTGTGGTACACCGAGTTTGCGAGAAAGCTCAGACTGAGAAAGCTCTCGAGCTTCGGATATTTGCGCGACAGAAATATGATACTCGAGTTGGGTGAGCCCTCGACGTATTGTGTTCTCAAAGAAGCGCTCTTCGATATCAAGCTCATCTTTACGATCTCTGATAATCGCCCGGACAGGTATGCCAAGCTGAGAGCAAACCATAAACCTACGTCTACCTGATAAGAGAATGAAACGATCACCCTCCCGCATAGTCATCGGGGTATTCTCTGATGGCTTCCAGTCTGTCTCGGCTGGGCGAACCACAATCGGTTGGATCTGACCGCGCTCTTTGATGTTATTCATCAGAAGGGCGAAGTCATCGTCCTTTTCCCAACCTGATTGCCTGTCAGAATCCACCGCTATGGCATCGATTTGTTCAGTCGGTATATCCACAGGCATAAGCCCATCACGGATACTGTCAGAAAGAGTTTTTCTGATATCGATCTTTGCCACCGCTGCCACAACACCAGAAGTCATAGCTCGGGTTTCGGGATACTGATCATCGTTACCTGAAGAAGTGCTGGGTGAAACGGTCAAGCTAGGTTTGGGCGGACGTATCTTATTTCTTGGTGCGCGAGACATCACTGCTCCTCTTCGTCACTGAAGTGCTTCTCAACGAAACTGTCCGCGTAACCGCGAGCGGGAAGGTGTTCCAGAATACGGCGAACCATAGCGTCGTTCACCGCGTTCACATTTTCCATGAACAACTTTGCACCCTTTCGGCGGGTTGGTTCTGGGTCGTATTCGTAGATCGACATGTATTCATCTGCTGGGTTTGAAAACGCATCGCTGCGATGACACCAGACGGGCAGGATAAGATCTTGGCCGTGCTCCATGATGCGATAGACATGTTGCTTGTCATAGTTTGAGGTCGACGGAGGTAGCAGGGTAGGGAGTACAAAGTGGTTTCCGGACCCGACATCCCTCATCTTCTTATCCTTCTCAGTACTCAGTTCCAGATAAGATTGGATGGTGTTGAGATAGAGTTCTAGCGTACTCAGATCTAGGCTCTTCATCGTTTGCGGAACGACAAGATTGGTTGCGGCAAACACGCAGTTGACCTGGGTGAGGGTTAGCGAAGGCTGGTGATCAATGATGATGATATCCAGCGTTTCACGCAAAGCTCTCTGATAAGCTTCTTCATCAAAGTTGCCATCCACATCACGGAGGTCTTTTGCTGTGGTCTTTGGCGCGTTGGCTTCTTTCCAGCGTTCGACAGCATCCAGCATCACTCGATAGACGGGAGCTTCCCCTGCGATCAACATGAGCCCGATATCAGCTTCCAAGATCGCCCCACTGCCGTGCATCAGCCGAATGCCAGGCCAAGGTGTATCGGACCACATTTTATCGAGCTCGTCGCCAGATTTAGGCTTATACTCGGCGTTATTATCCTTCCATGAGATGCCCATGAAATCTGTGAGATTGGGCCCCTCATAATAATGTACTTCGTGTGGCTCTCCGGCAAAGTAGAGAGAGATCGTAGCTTGAGGATCGGCATCAACGACGCCAACTCTCAGACCATAGAACAGACTTAGGTATTGTGCGAAGTGCGCGGCCGAGACCGTTTTGGCTGTCCCGCCTTTTTGCGACGAGAAGCTGACGACGGGAAGATCTGTGTTGGGACGGCCATCTTCACCCGGGGTTCTCCAGTGTAGAAACTTTTTACGGGCCCCAGTTCGGGAAGCCAACATTGCCCGCATGCGCATGATGTCGGATACCGAAAACCGACGTTCCCTTTTCTCTTTCTCACCCTCGGGGAATTCGTCATCTTTGATGAGCTGGGACAAGTAGGTGGCGTCGACATCAAGAAACTCCGCTGCTTCTCTAACGGAGTACCGGCGAGCGACCCGGCGGTTCGTGGTGCGATCCCTAACATCATCGTTAGGGAGATCTTCCATAGCCCGGCGCATAGCCTTCAAAAATAGGGTGAGGCGCCCTACACCGGTTTTCTGGTTAAGGTCTGGTATCTCATTTAAAATCTTCTGCATGGACTCGCCTCTTAGTCACGGTTTATCGCCCACTTTGCGTCAAAAGTGATGACTAGCGGGTTCTACATAGTCAATTACTGAGAATCTACAGAACATTGTTGGGTTAGGCCACACGGTAAATTTGATTGTAAGGAATACACCAAGGAAAGAGTAGTTAAGTTTATCAGCGTGTGTGGCCTAACTGTATCACTTCAGTAGTCTATCTGTGAGAGTTCTGTGGTCGACGGGTAGTCATCTTGTCGGCACCCAGTGGTCACAGAGCCCCGGGACATGAAATCGGCTTGAGCAACAGTGAAATGATTACTTGCCTCTATCGTCCCTGAAGCTTCCGGGTTTGTAGGATATTTGTAGGCATGATGTAGTCATCATGTGGCCGTATGGTGTCAGTTCCGTAGTCCAGTGGTGAACTAAGTGGCACATATCCCCCACAAAAATGACACGTGACGACTACTTTCCCTTGATCGATGACTCAGCTGCTGAGATAGTGAGGAAAACAAAAGAACAAAAACTACAGGCAATAAGGAGAGCAGTATGCCGGTCATCGTTGCTTCGACCCCAAAAGGGGGCGTGGGTAAAACCACGACCTGTCTTCTATTGGCGACAGAACTCGCCCACAGAGGGATCAACATCGTTCTAATTGATGCTGACGCAAATGAGCACATCAAGCGATGGAAGGATCTTTCCACAAACGTACCTGACAACATCAAAGTCGTCGTGGATCGCCAAGACAGTACGATCATGAGCACTATCAAAAAATATGATCAGGACGGGACCATTGTCATAGTCGACCTCCAGGGCGGACGTTCCTTGGTGAACTCAAGAGCGATGGCTAAGGCTGATCTGGTCATGTTGGTCACTCGCCCAATGGTGCTTGATACCGATACTGTGGCTACTGCCCGTGAAGTTATCGAGCTGGAAGAAGAGGCTTTGAACCGGCCCATTCCTCGAAGCTTCGTCATTACCCAGACCTCTCACGTCGCGAGCAAAGAAGAACGACAGGTGGTCAAGTTTCTGACTGAGCAAAGCGGTGAGGATGTTGTCACGCCATATCTATCTCGTCGTGTTCACTATTCCGCACTTCATGCACGGGGCAACAGCTTGCGTGAGATGCCAGCGCACTCCTCGCTTGCGAACGCTATTGCGGAGGCTGGTAGATTTGCTGACGCAATATATAACAGACTTCTCGACGTGCTCCACGTTGAAGAAGCAGCATAAGAAGAGGCACCGAGCAAAATGACAGCAAAAGCAAACTCAGCTGAAGATAACGACCTCATCGGAGGCTTACAGAACTACAAGAAAGACAAGGCGATGGAGCCTCTTCGTAGCCGTCCAAAGGATGATGCTGATGAAGAACGGGTGGGAAACATCACCAATCTACCTGAGGGGTATGGGAAGCAACGTGCAGCTCCCAAGGCTCCGGTCACCACGACTGTCTTCCGGGCTCGTATTTCCACATCAACCTATGAAGAGCTGATCGCACACAAATCAGCCTCCGTCGGGCTGACCCATGCCGCTATCATGGAAGAAATGTGGAAGCTCTATAAAGAGAAGAACAAACTAGAGTTCTAAGAGGCTTCTTTCGGCTTAAAGGTCGAAGTCTGCACATTCTCTGGGTCCGGCGTTTCTGGTGCCGGATCCGCACGAAGAACGTCCTCTGCATAAGAATTGGTTGGCGTACCCGGAACGTGCTCCTCGAGCACTGACATCATGGGACCTGACAGCTTCTCGGGCAGGGCGCCCGCTACAATCTTTTCCGCAAGTACACTCCAAGGCTCCTGACCGTCTGCATCCATCATGCCGGGAAGAACTCTTTCACATGCAGCTTCAATTGCTTTCGATACCCTAGGATCCAAAAGCTCTGGCGGCGACTTCGCCACCCATTCTTTCCCTTTTTCGGTAAGATTGAGGTCCTCATCGCATAGCCCGCGCGACATGAAGTTATCGATATGCTTGGACCACGTACTTGGGCGGCCGAGACCGATCTTTACGGCTTTCTCCAGCAGGACCGTTTCAGGCATACGGCGCTCTATACCGCTTTCTTGGAAGGACTTCTCTCCGGGGAAACGAGGGCCAATCTCTCTGGTCCATTGAAGTTTGGAGATGTACTCTGCCACAGTATCGCTGAAGCCCTCAGACTTCAGGAAATCATAAATTTTCTTGGACGCTGCAAGCTGGCGTTCTCTTGAGACAGAACTCTTCACGAACTCTCGTGCAACCATCGTTCGAACGCCGTGATCGTCACCGAGTTTTCTAGGATCCTTGGATACGTCTACGTCACCAATAGGGTAGGGGGCGTCGTGAACCTCAGTCTCTTCCTTTTCAGCAAGCCTTTCTGCTTTTCCTCGGAAGCCTGTCTTCTTGATCATGCGTGCTAGGCGACTGCTGGCACCCTTACTTACCCCTTTAGCACTAGAGCGGGGATAAGACATCTGTCCGCTCTCATACATACGCTGCATGCTTGTCGCAGTCTCGTTAGGGGTCATGCCTAGCTCATCACCAGCCCTCACCATCACTTCGCCCATATGCATGAGTTTGTTGGAAGAGGGGGCCTTCGCTTTCATGTCGAGAGCAGGGAAATGAAGGGTTACAAGTTTCTCAGCTGTTTGCTCGTCGACCTTCTTGTTTACATGGAAATGGGCTACCCATGGCTCAGTGCCGTCCCTAGAAGGAGCGGTAAGGCGAACCTTCATGGTTGAGATGTTGCCTTGTGAGTGGTGAATGAGACCCAAAAGGCCTGTCGCAACCCTGCCGACACCCACGCCATCTTTCGAGAAGGTGTGTCCTATCAATCTATCGACGATAGCTCTCGTGCGGCCTGGAATGGCGTCTTCTTTGCGGATGGGGCGTGCTTCATTGAGCGATGCTTCAATGCTTTCAGGATCCATGCCCTTTAGCTTGACCCGCATAACATCAGGATGGATATCCTTGATCAGTTCATACGTATCCCATGCAATTACGTCGCCTTCAGCATCTGCATCGGTCGCTATGAATACTTGCTCTGCTTCTTTAGCTTCTTTGCGAAGGTAATAGATAACCTTGTCATTCTTTGCGGTACGTTTGGTCTCTATAAGCTTTTTGTCTAAGCCAACGTCACGAAGGTCTTCTGGAAGCTCATAAAGGTGACCTGAAGTAGCCTGCACGCGCGCATCAAGACCAATTCGGTCAAGAATGGCGCCGAGGGATTTAATCTTCCCCGGCGCCTCTATGACAAAAAGTGATTTTACCATGTTACTTCTCAAGAAGCTTTCGTGTCAGTACCGCTTGTTCGTTTACAGACATAAGTACGCCACTCAGGAGCATGTTCGTTTTGTCCAGCGTTTCCTGCAATTCATTATTCTGCACGTTCTGCGATCCGGTAAGAAGAATGAGCTGCTTCAAGTAGGCAGCATCCGAACCAAGGTTATCCAATTCCTCAGGCTTCATGATCCATTCGAAACCGCGAATTCTGCGAGCCTCGTTCAGGCTTATCCCGCCATCCGCAAGGCCATTGAATTGATCAATTTCGTTAGCTCTGGCTAGATATTTTCCATGCAAATCAGGAGATGAGTCTCTGAAAACTTTCGGGTCATTTCTGATACAGGCATCCAAGAAGGTCTTTTGCGCGAGGGACCCCCTCATTTGGTCTGAGAATATTCCGAGCTTCGTTGTTGATGAATCCGCATTTTCAGACTGACCCGCCCATTCAAGGTTGTCCCGAACTGACCCGTCTGAAACTTGAGCAAAGGCTGCGCAAGCTTCTCTATACGCTTGACGGTTATCATCGTTAATTGAAGGGGAGTCCAACATCACAGTTTCCGACGCGAGCAAAGCGTCAGGTCCGGATTGGGAAATCAGACCTTCTAGGTTTACAACTGTATGGGTTGCCTTTTCTTCTGGGTTGTCTGCCCGCTTTGGCGCTCCAGAAGCATCCAATTGCATACCAAGCTTAATCGCCGCCATCTGTTTCATTGCGTCTTTAGTTTCGGCTGAGATGATGGTGTCATTTTGAACATCACCCTGGATGTATCGTGATCTGGTTTCGATAACACAGTCCATTCGAGTGTTAGCAGACCGATCTCTCGCTCTGATTTTCTGCTCATCGATGCGTCGCATGCGATCTAAGCTCTGTTCTGCTTCGCGCATTCTCGCTTCAGCCGCGATCTCAGTTTGACTGTTCTGCGTCATTTGACCAAAGCCCATGATGTTTGTCATGTTCAGTGTGTTAAAACCCCCTAGGACGGAGTCTTTTACCTTGTTTACTGCCGCGACGATTGCCGCACTGCTAAATCCACCCCCGAAAAGAGCGTGGGCGGGTGAGGTGGCAGTAAGGCTCAATGCGGTTGAAAGTACGAGCATACTCGAAATTTTGGTAATCTTTTTCATATTAAAACTCACCACTTTCTTCAAATAGATTTGTTAGATAATCGATGGTGGCTTGTTCCCCACCCGGGTTGAAGGTGCCACCGGCAGATCCTAGCCCACCTCCAGTTCCGCCAACGTTGATTCCTGGAGTACTTACGCCACCGGATCCCGTTCTGACTGACCATGAGTCACTAGGTTGGACTTGCACTCCGAAATAGTTCCCAAATGGACCAAAATCGACGCCGTCAGATGACAGAAAGGACGCGGCTTCGCCCATAGCGCCTTGTAGGGAGCCAGTAGCTTCTGCAATATGGCTATTGATTGTATCGCAGGCCATATCGGTTGCTTGACTGGCAATATCGGCAAGTGATGGCGTAGAGAAGAAAACGTCGAGTCCTCCAGCGAAAGCAAAATCAATACATGACATTTCGCTAAAGTTCATATCTGGCTGTGAATATCCCAATGCAGTATCTTGGGCGGCTGCGACCATAGCTTGTACATACTCTTCATCTCGACGACCCATCTCGTCTGCGACCTCAGTAGAACAGGACATAATAGACTCTTCAACATAGGTGCCGCCACCGGGTGTCATTTCCCCGTTAATGATCTGGCTAACATCCGCATCAGCTCCGGCCGCCATTCTATTGATTAGGTACGCATGGAGCGCCTCAACCGTAGGATACGAGCTATTAGCGTTCATGATGGCCTGGAGACCACTGTGATTTCTCAATGCTTCGAGAGTAAGACCTCCGCGTGCCCATTCATTTAGAGCTCCTGCGCCCATGAAGTGTGCGCCGGTAAGGAGAGAGGCCTCGTTGATAGTGACACCGTTAACGACACGACCAACAGCATTGATGCCGCCATTGTTTTCAATATGTCTCCAGTTCCTTTGGGTGAAATCAAACATCATCTGGTCTTGCACGCTAATAGCTGATTGTCCGTATCTGAAAGAGTTGAGATCATTAACACCATGAGCTCTAGCGCGGTCGGTGAAGGATACTGTATTCCAGTCACAACTGCTCCCGTTTCTACGGATATACCCTAGATCTTCTGCTGTTCCGCAAAGAAACTGGTATGCTCCCAAAGCAGAACTTTCCCCTAAAATATTGAACTGGTCATAATTCCCGCCTTCTTGTCCCCGAACGTGCTCTAGGTAAGATGCATAAGAAGGGTTACCTAAGGCTATGAGCCCGGATACTAAAACTATTGTTGAAACCTTATTCTTCATTTTTGGTACCCCGTAATACGAGTCCCAGCTCGTTTTATATCAATCCTTTTTAGAGATTGCCCCGAAGTTGCATATTTCGAGTATCCATCCTTATCGATGGTAAAAAGGGCGTCTTCAGACACTCCGAGAGTGCCACCTTGGGAAGACAATCTACCCAAGCTCTTGTCGTCTAGCATGACAACAGCGGGGCAGATGCTTACCTGAAAACAATCAAATTGCGATTGAGATGAAATTATGGAAAGTTTTCCGGTTGAAAAATCAGGAAGGGTAACTTTTGATGCCTCTGTCAATCCTGAAAGCGCCGAGCTTCTAAGTTCAATGTCTGTAACGTTTTCAGACGCCAAATCGTATGACCAAATATCGACAATTGGCTTCGGGAAATACCGGGAACCTGTCCACTCCCATTTAGAAGCTGAACCGGAATATACTGTCTTATAACCGTCTAGTGTCGTATTACTTAGGCTTAAAGAGCTAGCAATGTCTTCAATAACTGGCTTCCATTCAGCCTCATTAAATTTGAGAATGGACATTGCACAGACGCCGCTCTTGCAGCTTTCCGTGAATTTAACAGCGATTTCTGCATTCCCATCGTCGTCGACATCAAGAATTGCTGTCTCCAGAATGGAGGACCTACCGTAGAGACCTTCAGCCACCGATAGCGCGCCACTATTATCGCCTTTGACGAAGTTTATCTGAGCTAGGCGTTCTTCCTGCGCAGCTAGAGGTGTCGCCAATAGGAGCATCCCTGCGGCTACACTAGAGGTAATTGCGGTTCTCATAGAAATTATCCTATTATTCGAATTAATTGTTATTGATATATGTTCTGATGAATGAAATTTGGGAAAACAGATATTAATTAAGTCCTGGAAGCGGCTCAGTTTCATAGGCAGCAGCTCTCAGAGTTTCGAGTGCCTCCGAATCTAAGCTGTTAGAGTAAACTCTCGCGGCAATGGCCTCATTGAGGGCTTTAAGGTCTTCCAGGAATAATTCCTGGACCTTGCTCTTGCCGCCGGTTTCGTCCTCGTCATCGACTTCATTCATAATTTCGTGAAAGATGCGGACTTGGTACGGGTATACCCGGTTAGAGATATGCGAAGCCAAGCGGATGCGGCCTGCACGTCCCAGCTGCTCGATAACGTCCTCATGGCTTTCTAGGATCTCTTTTAGATCACTGGCATCTGCATCATGCACAAGCTTAGCGAACGCAGAGATACTGCCGTCATCGTCCGGGAGATCAGACTCTACAGCCGCTTTGATGTCATCAGGAAGACTCTCAAGCCATCCGCTAAGTGTTTTCGAAGAAAGGTCTAGCATCTTATATGTTGCAACTTTTTATACATGTCTTTCCTAAGATTAGATACGTCTTCTAAGTAAAGAGATATTGAAGGGATTTAGAGAATGACAAATTTGAAAGCGACTGAAGGGTTTGATGAAGGTTCTATCAATGAGCGTGACCCCAAGAAGTTCGTTGCGCGTGAAAACGTGGAAAGCTTTACGTTCGCTGGCTTTCTAAGCCAGATTATGTCGGCAATCACGCCACAGGCGCCTCAGAAGGACATGGATGGCCCAAGCATCGGTCAGGACCTGGAGCCGGACGACTACAAGAACGAGCCTGGGAGCTCGCCGCGTCCGGGCTTCCCGGGGTAAAAAATAATCCTGGCTATCCATGAAAATGTTCTTGCTTGCTGCGAAAAGTATTGCTAGTAAGCAAGAACAAAATTCATGTTAAGAGGATATAACACATGTCGATTGAAAATGGCGATGAACTGATTGCATTCCTGGAGCGCATCGAAAACCTCGAGGAAGAAAAGCAGGAAAAAGTAGATGAAATCAAGGAGGTAAAGGCTGAAGTTAAGGGTCGTGGTTACGACATGAAGGCGTTTGCTGCCCTCTTGAAACTGCGCAAGCAAGACCCTGATGACCGTGCAGAGGAAGAAGCTATCCTTGATATGTACAAGTTGGCGGTCGGCCTGGGCTAATCAAGCCAAGCTTTTCTCCAAGTCTTCCCATTTGTTCTTGATGTTCAAGGGGAGCGACAAAAAGGGAGCCTTCTCAAATTGGGGAGTGCTCCCTTTTCCATTTTTTACACGCTTGATGTTGATCCGCTCTGGCTGTGTTTCCAGCCATACATCGAACACACCCTGCGGATAGGGAACCCATAGGCGTAGAGGGACAGGATCTGGCTCGATGCTTTCGCGATGGCGCACATCCCTTGCGGCAAAGGCGATCCAGTCCTTTCGTTTTTGTCCGAGAACCATCCCGGCCGTGTTCCAGTTAAACTCCCGGAAAACCTTTGCGTCATGTACATTGAGACCAACAACGGGCAACCCGGCGTCTTTTGCGACTTCCACACCGACCGTAAAGCGTCGGGCGCCATAGTCGTTCATGATGACATCGTTTTTTCTGAAGTCAGCTAGTCCGCGCTTGTGCAGGTAGGCGCACCAGATGAGAAATGGATGGTAGTCTGACAGGTCTGACATTGTAGAAGCCTCTTTGTTTAATCACCAGTTATCCTTTGAGAATATATTCATGGTTAAAGATTAGAGGTGATTAATGGCACGTATCGTACCGGCTAAGCCAAAGCTCCGCATTCAGGCGCAAAAAGATATTCTGTGGAGGCTTCAGGATGTCACGTCCGATGATTTCATAATTTTCCAGAACAAGCCGGTTGCTGGCGGTTGCATCGTTCTGAAGCCAGGAGCCCTAGCTTTATTCCTTTATATCACACCTCCCACATCCAAGTTTGATCCAGATGCATGCTGTATCTTCCATGAGGATGGGGCGAGCGAAGATATTGATGAGGTGGCCGAGGCAGCTTTGGAAATGTTAGCTTCGGAGGGGGTAGCTCTTGGAGCCGTAGCGCTTATTGGGAATCAGATAACCTCGGGGACGTCGGTAGTAAGCCTAGAGGACGGAGACCTTCCTCTCATTGGTATGTCCTCAGTTGAGGATGCAGCTGATGGCCTGCAACTGGACGGAGGTGTCACTGTAGGTCAGATACAGGCGTTCTTAGCGAAGACAGTGCCCGGTTCCTCACCATACGAGCCAGGAACTGTAACAGGGTCTCAGGCTAAGCTGAGAGGGACTAAGGAAGCATTGCAGGTCAGCTCTCCGAGAGATGACCGAGCACTTGAGGATGAGATCCTCAAAGAGATCGAGCGAGATGATGTCGATCTGGACGAGGTTCGGGAACAGATTGAGGAAGTAGAGGATGCTCCTGTGCCGCCCATGGCTGTCACCAAACCGGTGCGCTTACCTTCTCGTGCCCAGCCGTTTCAGCTGAACATGTCTTCTACAAAGCGGGTTCTGCATTTGGAGCGCATGATTGATACGTACCTCGACGCCCTAAAACGAGATCGTCAGTTGTTTTCGTTTGGTGTTGAAGTCGAGTCTGATTTCGTTACCAGCTCGGAAGGAATGCTCCCAGCGCTATTAATAGCAGCATCTGAGGAGTGGACACCTGTTGTGGTGGCTGCGAAGGGTCACGCTGCATTCGATATTCGGATGGCAAAGGATCCCGAGGCACTGATCGGTTTCCGGATCGTGGATGTATTGGTGTCTACACCAAGTGTCCTCTATATGCCGCTAGCTCACATGCTTAGAAAATGCTTCGACGGTGAAGGATATGTTCTGGACTCCGTAATTGAACGATTTGGCAGATGGGTTCAAAAATATGATCTAGAGAACACCGAGATCGATGACATCGGTATGCATATCGCATTGAAAGCCCTCGAGGCCGATTCCTAAACTAGGTGTTCATTTCCTGGCGCTAGCTGATCAATTAATAGATTAAGGCGCCCGGATGTTTCAATTTATAGTCAACTTTACTCAGCAATCAGGCGATCTGATATCGTCTACGCATTCTGATTTTCCTCTATTTACGGCAGCGATGTTATTCCTCCTGGGTGCAATCATAGCCTCCTTTGGGGGAGTGTGCATTGACAGGCTTCCCCACCAAATGGGGTGGATAGAAAACCCCAAAGAAAATTACACGATCTCTACACCAAGATCGAGCTGCAATAATTGTTCTAGAGTTCTGAGCCCAATTGATCTCATACCAATCCTAGGATGGCTAGTAAGCTTGGGAAGATGCAGGATCTGCAAAGGCTCAGTACCATGGGTGTATCCGCTGACAGAAGCTACTCTCGGATTATTGTTTGCCGCTTCATCGCTTTGGTTCTCAACAATGGGAGAGGTGGCTTCTTTCTGTCTACTGGCGTCCTGCATGTTCGTCATCACCGGCCTCGACATAAAACATCATTGGATTCCCGCAGTCATTACGACGCCGCTTATGTGGATGGGGCTTCTTCTTTCTCCATTTGAAACCGAAATCCTTCTGAGAGTCTTGGGAGCCATGTTAGGCGGTGCGACCGTATCACTTGTATTTTGGTACTATGAGAAAAGGTCGGGAGTGGACGCATATTCTGGAGGTGACGTGGCGTTCCTGGCTCTGATGGGTGCTTGGATAGGGGTGTTTCATATTTTCAATTACCTCATCCTTGCGGCGCTTATATTTGCCGTGCATTCCGGATGGCTTCGTTGGAAGAAAGGCGTTGTCATGGTGCCTTGGGGACCGCATCTGTCGTTTGCAGCCTTGGTTTATATCGCAATCTTCTTTTGAGAATTATCAAGCAAACATTATCAATGACAAATTTATTACTCAATTGCGAGCGTTTTATGCAGCGGTACACTTATTTAGTGATTAGCGCATATTCACTGCGCAGTGAATAAATGAAATAAAAACAAGGCTCGCCGTAATGACGACAGTTACTGGAATCGTCAAGAAAGTTCTAAAACAAGGCCGACCGGGATCTAGAAGCTTCGTTTTGATCGACTACGAAGACGAAGATACCGGTAAGCTTGAAACCGCTCGTTTGGGCGGATTTCTTGGTGCGCTTGAAGAAGGCGATGCCTTTGATGCCGAAGGCGTATGGAATACCTCTGAATATAAGGGCCAAGTTCAACATGTCTTGAATGCTCGCAATATCCGCCCTGGAGTTCCGAAAACCACCCAAGGGATATGGGCTTACTTGCGCCGTCAGCTCAACGTTGGCCACGCACCAAGCCGCCGTGAGAACCTGGCAAAGTTTATCGAAGAGCACCAAGAAAAAACAATTGATGCAATCATCGATGATATGGATGGCTTCTTCGATATCATCTATAGCACATTCGCTGGAGTGATACCTGTAGAGGATCGGGGTAAGGATTACCTCGCTCTACGTGAACGGTTTGCGATGAAGCTTTCTGGCCGTGAAGCTGTGGACCTTATGAAAGGTGCCGATCTCGATGAGAAGTCGATTGATCAGGTCATGTCCAAGTTTCGAGAGAAGGCTCTTCCAACACTCAAGTCGAACCCTTATGAAATTTTGGATGTTCCGACCATCGACTTTGAAGTCGCAGACCGCTTGGCCAAACAGCTTGGTATCTCAGAGCAGGATGAAAGACGCATTATCGGAGCCTTGGTTCACCACCTTCGGATAGCTGAAAACCAAGGCTCATCATCTGTTGCCCTGCCCGGAGCTGTGGAAGAGGTCTGCGACAAGCTCAGCCTGGAATCAGATCTTGTCAGCGATGTTCTCCGCTCCAAGATTAACAGTGATCCGAACTCCAAGCTCTATGTGGCTTCTTTTCCTGGCTATGAGCACGATGTGGTTCTGAGGAAGGCTTCCTTGGGGCACGAAGTATCGGCCGCTCAAAACATCATAAATATGATCCGGAAAGGGCGCAGGAATGATCCTGCTAAGGTGGAAGCTGCCTGCGCTACTGTTCTGGAAGGTTCCATACTCGATGAGTATCAGCGTGCGGCCGTCAAAGTCGCAGTGCAGCATCCTATATCGATCATCACTGGTGGTCCCGGTACTGGTAAGTCGACCATCACAGATGCCGTCATTAAGGCTTCTAGATTGGTTGAGGTTTCCGAGATTATCGTGACGGCTCCGACAGGTAAGGCGGCTACCCGGGCTGAAGAAACGACAGGGGTCAAAGCTCAGACTGTCCATAGACTGCTTGGGATGCGGGAAGGTGCTGATGGCACTTCTATCTACACCCGGAATAAGTCGAACCCATTGCCAGAAAACTGTGTGGTTATCGTCGACGAAGTTTCCATGATGGATAACGAGCTTCTTGCGGCCCTGCTGAATGCTATGCCGATCAGTGGCAGGCTCATCTTGCAGGGTGATCCGAACCAGCTGCCATCAGTGGGTGTTGGTCGCGTGATCTCTGATCTCATGGAAATCAACATAGATGGTCAGGCTGCTATCCCAGTTGGGCGTTTGGTTAACGTATATCGTCAGGATAAGGACTCAAAGATCATCACTGACTCTCACGTGATCAATAATGGCGAAGTGCCAGATTTCTCTGAAGGGATAAAGGGAGGCGTTGGCTTTGTTGATTGCGAAAGCCGAGAGATCACAGAAAACGTCCTTCAAATTTATGGCTCTCAGCTCAAGCATATTCCTAGCGTGGATATTCTAAAAGATGTGGCGGTTATTTGTCCGCAGGGTCCGGGTCATGGCGGCACATATGAAGTAAACAAAGCGCTATCAGAATTTCTCAATCCGGAAGGGGCCGCCATTCCCGGTATGCCTGAGGTTCACCCGGATAATGCAAAGATCCCGATGCCTCGCATCGGTGACCGGGTCATGATCTTGGATAACAATGAAGCTTTGGATGTTGTGAACGGAGATAACGGCGTGTTGGTGGGCCATCGCCAAGATCCAGATAACCCTGCTAAATCACTCGTTGAGATGGAGCTTGATAACGGTCGTCGCATTGAGATTTCGTCGTCTCAGTGGCGAACTCTTACAATGTCATATGCCATCACCAGTCACAAATCTCAGGGTAGCCAGTACAAGTTCGTGCTGTTGCCATTCTCTGACATGCACATGGGAATGGCTAAGAAATCATTGGTTTATACAGCGTGGACTAGAGCGAAGGACTTTGTGATCGGTATCGGGGAGAAGCAAGTTCTCGAGCACGCTGTGCAAAACGATGAAGACAAACACCGTTACACCATTATGCGTAGCTTGGTTGAAGCTTGGTTGGCACCTGATGTGAGATCGGGCAAGGTCACTTTGTTTGGTGGTCGTGAAGCGGCTAAAGAGTTGCCGGTGCCGCCTACCAATGCATTTCGCAAGGCAAGGCGTGGCGCCACTCCAAAGGTCAATCGTCCGAGCCTATCTGGCCTATCGTCAGCTGGATCCAGTAGTGGTTCCGGACGCAGACCAGTCGCACGTCCGGTTCGGCCAAAAGTTAGACGTCCAGGTCTCAATGAGAAGCCTGCTGAAGCGCGCGAAGAAAAGCCAGCAGCGGTGAGCGAACCTCCTGCTCCGAAGCCTACGGTTACTCCTAGACCGACCACTAGCGGAACGCCCTACAAGCCTAGACGAAAGCTTCCTCCTGTCCGTAGACCTTCGGTTAAACCGGCGGTTAACAATGAAGTCCAAGATACGGAGAAGAGCTTTTCTCCGTAAGGGACGCAGTTGATAGGCGTATCATTCGATACAGAAACCACGGGTTTAGTAAGGGAAAATCTTCCTTACCTTCATCATGAGCAGCCGCGCATGGTGCAAATTGCTGCGCACCTTTTCGATGAAAAAGGTAATATTCTTGAAGAAATGGACACACTCATAAAGCCTGATGGCTGGGTTATCGATTACGATAGCGAAATGGTTCATGGGTGGACCACCGAAGACTGTGAATTTATGGGAATTCCGGCCCGCGAAGCATTGGACGGTTTCTACAATATGGTCACCAAGTCTGATATCCTTGTGGCGCATCATGTAAAATTCGATCTCTCCATGCTTGAAATAGAGAAAGCCTTTCTTGGCGGATATAGGTCTCCAATCCTACCTCCATGTTATTGCACCATGCTAAACTCTGCACCGGTCGTAGGGATCAGGTATGGCTCTGGCTATAAGTATCCCACGCTAGGTGAGGCGGTGAGCGGCGTACTTGGCAAAGAAGTAGATGAAACCAGTCTTCACTTGGCTGGTTCGGATAGCAAGTATTGCAAGGACATTTTCTTGGGATTGCATGAATTAGGTCTCGTACCATGAAAGCGCATTTTCACCTTTGATGCGTATATGACCACCAAACAACAAACGGTGTAAAAATGGGTTTCAATTCCATCACGTCAGGTGTCTCTTCGGCTCTGTCTTCCATGTTCAAGAAAAATATGGATTCCTTCTTCTTTTTAGAGAGCGGCATTTCCGGCACGAATAATATCGTCGCCGCCGATGGGTCCATGGTGACCATCGTTCGTATTGATGGTCTCAAGAAAATGGTGGGACCAGAAGAGATGAATGCGACCATCGAAAAGATGGCGCTAAAGTTCTCTACTTACTTCGGTGAGGTGGGTCACTGCCTTCAGGTTTGGTTTAGCCGGGATCCGGATGCGTCAAAAGAACTTGTAGGCACTCTTAATAGACCTGCACGGATCGTATCGCGCAAGCTTCGGCTAGAGCTTGATGACCTCTTTGATGAGCGTGAGGAACACCTGTCGAAGTTCATTACCCGGGAGAGCTGCTATTTAGCTCTTTGGACCCGCCCGGCTGTGTTGACGAAGACAGAGCTTGAGAATGTAAAGAAAGCCACGAAAAGGCCTGCTTTCTGGCCCACAGCAGTGAATACCCAAGATATCTTCAAGGCCTCTCAGCAAATTGCTACCCGTCACGACTCTTATGTGGCGTCGATGGTTGCTGATTTGAGAGAACTAAACCTTCGTGCTGTTCCGCTAGAAGCTCATGACGGTTTGAACGCGATCCGGGGTAGTCTTTACCCTGATCTCGAAGGAGCGCCATGGAAGCCAACGCTGCATGGCGATCAAGTATTCCCTCGCAACCCGTCATGGAACCAGTCCGACGTAAGTCATCTTTTTGCTCCGCCTCTGAGAGATCAGATTTTCAGCCGGGGTGCTGAGGTCCTAAGTCCCCGGATCGTGCGTATCGGCCGCTATAATTTTGCGACCCTCGATATGTCCATTGGTCCCCAGGATGTACGTCCGTTTTCCGAGCTTCTGAACCGTATGATCCAGTCGAAAGAGTTCCCATGGCGGGTATCCTATATGATTGAAGGCAACGGTCTTTCGGGTGCCATGCAGGTCAAATCCACGCTAGCTGCCATTGTTGGTGTTACGAACTCCGAGAATAAGCAGATCCGTGATGCTATCCTTGCGATGCAAGAGCGCAAAGCAAACGGTGACGTTGTTGTTCGCTATCGTGTATCCTTTGCGACCTGGGCCCCTGCAACTGACATTCAGGCTTTGGAAGAGCGCATCTCACAATTGCAGCGTTCTGTTGAGAGCTGGGGATATTGTGCGGTCTCATCCTCTGCCGGGGATCCGCTGGCCGCGTTCATGTCCTCTGCATTAGGTGTTGATGTTGCTTCCACGGCGCCAGCAGGTGCTCCAACGCTAGATACCGCGCTCTACATGATGCCTTGGAATAGGGATGCCTCCCCGTGGGAGAAAGGCTCCGTTCTATTCAGAACACCGGATGGGCGCCCATGGCCCTATGAGCCAGGTTCCTCCAAGCAGTCGACCTTCATTGACCTGATCTTCGCGCCTCCGGGCATGGCAAAGTCGGTTTTCTTGAACACCTGTAACTTGGCGTTGTGTCTATCGCCTTCGGCAACCTCTTCGTCGGCCGGTACGCAGCTTCCTCGTGTAGCGATTATCGATGTCGGACCTTCTTCTTCGGGTCTCATATCGCTGCTCAAAGAGGCGCTTCCACCAGATCAGCGTCACCTGGCTCAGTACAGGCGTTTGCAGATGAAGAAGGACCACGCGATCAATCCTTTTGATACTCAGTTGGGCTGCCGCCGTCCGCTTCCTCTCGAAAGAGCCTTCCTGGTGAACTTCCTTTCACTTGTGGGTACCAACGTAGGTGAGACGAAGCCTCCTCAGGGTCTATCGGAACTGGTCGGTATGGTCGTGGATGAGCTTTATGAGCACTATGATGACCGTGCCCGTAAAGGTAACCCACGCATCTACACGACAGGTGAGGATGCGTGGGTCGATAAGGCAATCACTAAGCATGGTGTAAAGGTCGAAAGTGAAGAGACTTGGTGGTCAATTGTCGATCAATTGTTCGAAGCTGGCGACGCTCACAGCGCTATGCTTGCCCAGCGCCATGCGGTTCCAAGACTTGAAGACCTCAATGTTATCGTCCGCAAAGGTCAGATCATGGACGTCTATGGTTCTGCTAAGACTGCCAATGGCGAGTCTCTGATCGACGTTTTCCAGCGGGCTATTTCTTCTGCTCTCAGGGAGTATGACATCCTCAGCGTTCCTACCCGGTTTGATATTGGTGAGAGCCGTGTGGTTTCTCTAGATATTGACGAGGTGGCGCCACGGGGTGGTGGTCCGGCCGACAAACAGACCGGCATCATTTATATGCTTGCACGCTTCGTTCTTGCTCGTGACTTCTACCTGAATGAAGAGGCTGTCACACAGATGCCGCGTGAGTATAGAGAGCATCACCTAAAGCGTGTTCGCTCTCTGAAAGAGACACCTAAGAAGATCGTCTTGGACGAATTTCACCGTACCCAAGCCTGTCCCCAGGTGCGCGATCAGGTGATGATCGACTTCCGGGAAGGACGTAAGTGGGGTGTTCACGTGGCTCTGGCATCACAGCTTCTAGATGACTTTGACGACTCCATGGTTGAGATGGCCACAGGGGTATGGGTGATGGGTGTCGGTACCGACTCAGGGGCTAAGAGAGCCGCTGAGATCTTTGGTCTGTCTTCAGCCGCATATCGTGTTCTGAGGAACAAGCTGAATGGTCCAGGCCCACGCGGTGCTCCCTTCCTAGCTCTCTTGAATATGAAAGACGGGGCCCATGAGCACTTCTTGGTAAACACCCTTGGACCGTTGGAGTTGTGGTCATTCTCGACCACTGCCGAAGACGCCATGCTTCGCAATCGCCTATATCAAGAAATAGGACCGAAAGAGGCTAGGAAGCGCCTTGCGAGGCGGTACCCCGGGGGCAGTGCCAAACAGGATATCGAAACGCGGATCGCCCGGCTGTCTGAAATGGGACATGAGGTGGACGATAACTCTCAAGGGGTGATCGAAGACCTGGTGAAGGAGATCGCGGCTCAAGAAAGCTAAGTGAGGTGATAAGATGCCAATAACGCAAGCGCAGAAGCAGGCAGCTGCTCATAAAAATGGGCACGCTCTTGTCCTGGCGGGACCAGGAACCGGTAAGACAACGACGCTTGTTGAGCGTTGTCGCCTGCTGCTGCGCCATGGCGTGCCTTTGGATGCCATTTTTATGACGACCTTTACTCAGAAGTCAGCGAGCGAGGCTCGTGATCGTCTTCGCAAGACTCTGGTGGCTCAGGCTTCTGGTGCTGTGGATCATGATGAGGTTCTCAAGGGCGCACATATTGGTACCTTTCACTCTCTATGTGCTCGCATCCTAAAGCGTTACCCCACTGACGCCGGTCTTCCCTATGACTTTGAGATCATCAGTGACGATGATCAGAGGCAGATGCTGTATGCTATGGGGATCGAATGGGACGAGGAAGAAGGTAACTACGTCGATCTGATTTCGCGTTGGAAGGATTCAGGATCCACCCCCGACGATGCGATGCGGGAAGCTCAACAGCTCGGGGATAAGTTCACCACCGGAGCTGCTAAGGCTTACGAAAAATATGAAAATGCCCGACTAGCTGAGGCCAAGGTCGATTTCTCTGATATGATTACTTTGGCTACCAAGGTTCTCACGTCAGGCGGGGAGGGCGCCAAGTGGTTCCATGGCAAGTTCACGCATTTCATTGTCGATGAGTTTCAGGACACCAACAAAACTCAGATCGAGTTCCTGCAAGCTGCGCTGGGCAAGTACGGTCAGCTGTGGGCCGTGGCTGACGAAAACCAGTCTTTGTATGAGTGGAGGGGATCGAGCCCTTACTATTGCCTGAATTTCTCAAAGATATTCAAAGGCGCTAAAATATATCACCTGTCAGAAAGCTTCAGATGTAGCCCTCTTATCATCGGGATGGCGAGCAAGCTGATTTCTAGAAACGCGAGTCGTTATGACAAAACGATGCGCCCAGCACGCAAGGCCACTCCTGGTGAGTTCGTTCTCTATAAAGGGTTCGTGGATGCGGAGGCAGAGGCGGCCTGGGTGGCTCAGAGGCTAAAGAAGCTCGTAGACGGGGGTGCAGATCTACGAAAGACAGCAATCCTGTTTAGAACGGCTGGTATATCTACCTTCATTCAGCGTCACCTAGAGAAGGTCGGGGTTCCCTTTACTCTGGTTGGAGCTGGATCTTTTTGGACGCTACCTGAAGTGTCGTTGTTTGTGACCTCTGTCGCTGCTGTTGTAGGCGATGAGAGATTTGACACGAAGACTGGCTTTGGAAAGACGAAAGCTGGCTTCAAGTGCCGATCCTTCGCCGAGGAGTTGAAGGGGGAGCCTCTGGGTGTGATAGCAAACCCACTTGCACGTGTTTTGTGGGAGTACCGTCCTCGCAACTTGGATCCCGAGCGCAGTGGGGCATGGATGACATCCGTCGAAGCTGTTCTGAATATGCTGCTTGAGAAGAACGACATCAAAGCATTCCTGGATCATGCCTATCAGAAGCTACACGAAGGTCAGGAAGCCAAAGGGAATAGAGTTTTCTTGAGCACTCTACATTCGGCAAAGGGTCTTGAGTGGGATGTTGTTTTCCTTGTGGGTGCTGAGGATGACATGCTCCCGCACTTCCGGAACAATAATCTAGAGGAAGAACGCCGCATTTTCTATGTCGGGATGACTAGGGCCCGACATCAGCTTCTTGTGTCCTATGCTAGACGTCGACACGATAAAGCCAAGAAGCCCTCGCGGTTCTTGCGCGAGAGCGTCCTGCCCAATGGTGCCAAGAGTGGTCAGTTTAAATGGACAGATCCCGAGATGGAAAGCGCTGAGAAGCCTGCTGTCAAACAAAGTGCTAAGGCTCCTAAGGTGTGTTCTTCGACTGGGCGAAAGGTTTACCGGCGGGGAGGCGGGAAATCCCTCATTCCCCCTGAAGAGCAGTACTGACAAAAGCCGTTAGGCGACAAATCTCATGAATAGATGCGGCAGTGCTCGGCATAAATATGGTTTTACTTGCGGTTTAGCAACTATAGTTGACATTTGATCTTGTGAGTGTAGACTGCTCCCAGGATTTAAGGATATCACTATGAAAACTCTGCTTGCCACAAGCATTTTGGTGTTGGCTGCTGCATGCACCATCAATACCGCCCCCGTGGGAGACATCTCTCCTGTCTATCTTCCAGAACAGCCAACAGCATCGCCCCCTGCCGTGAAGGTGCCGACCGCGATCATGCCTGCGATTGAGATCGATGAGGAACCGAACAAGGCTCGCTACTACAAGGGCAGTGGCATCGGTGGTGACGTCGCCGAATACATTTTTAAGAACGCGAAGATCGTCTTTGCCAAATCGGACTACGAACATATTGAGAAGGCAGCAAATGCTGCGATTTCGTCTCGATCCACCGGCGATGTTGTGCGCTGGGCGAACCGTTCAACGAAGCGGGAAGGCCATGTGAAGGTCACCAAGGCACTCAACAAAGATGGCCGCTACTGCCGTGAGCTGGAAACCGAAATCCTGATGAATGGTGGCAAGATCATCGTCGATAACACGGTCTGCAAAAACAAAGGTGGTGGCTGGTTCCTTCAGGACTAAGCAGCCACAATCATATTTTTAGAGGTTTTCATGAGTAATAAATCTATCCGAGGTCTGGAATGGACTGTACCGGAGACAAAAGATATTTCCGTACCAGGGGTACCCCCTGAAGTCGTGCAGGTGGCTGCCGCACGTGGGATCACAGATTTCAAAGAGTTCTTTAAGCCAACACTGGCCGGGTCTATGCCTGACCCCTTGGTTTTGAAGGACATGGATAAAGCAATTGAGCGTGTCCGTCAGGGTGTCTTGAATAAAGAGAAAGTCTGCGTTTTCGGTGACTACGATGTGGATGGGGCGACCTCTACATCTATGATGGTCTTGTTTCTTAGAGACCTAGGGCTGGAAGTGGATTTTTATATCCCAGACCGGGAGAAGGAAGGCTACGGACCAAACACTCCAGCTATCGAGAAGATTGCAGCGAAAGGCACTGAGCTTCTGATCGTCGTGGACAGCGGAACCTTGGCCTTTGAACCGATGAAGCGTGCTGCTGAGCTGGGTATGGGTGTTGTGATCTTGGATCACCACACAGCTAAGGATGAGCATCCTGAGGGTATTTTGGTCAACCCAAACCGAAATGATGAAAGCGGTGAATATTACTATCTCTGTGCTGCTGGTCTGGTATTCCTCTTTTTGTGCGGTCTTCGTCGAGACCTGAGAGAGCAGGGGATTTACGAGAACCGCGAAGAATATGATATGCGTCCTTTGCTCGGTATTGCTGCGCTGGGGACCGTCGCCGATGTGATGGATCTCGTAGGAACCAACCGCGCCTACGTTAAGCTCGGCATCCCATGGATGACGGAAAATATCGGCCTCATGGCACTGGCTGAAGCTTGCGAGGTCGATCCGAAAGATTTCAATGAGAAGACCTGTGGTTTTGTTTTTGGGCCTTGTATTAATGCTAGCGGCCGTATCGATGATACTTCACGGGGAACGCGTCTCCTGATCTCCCAAGACCCAGAAGAGGCTGCTGTTATCGCGCGCGAGTTGGTTGAGATCAATAATGAGCGTAAAGCTTTGCAAAAGAGCTTTCAGGAAGCTGCCTACGAGCAAGCAAATCAGCAAAAGGACACTAACGTCATCGTTGTGTACGATGAGAGCTGGCATCCTGGTGTGGTGGGGATCGTAGCTTCTCGCATCAAAGATAAATTCGACAAGTCTGCGATTGTGATTGGCAAAGGCGGTAAGGGCTCGTGTCGGGGTGTCGATGGCTTCAATATCGGCGCTGCGGTGATTGCTGCGGTGGAGGAAGGTGTTCTGATCGGCGGTGGCGGTCACGCTCCAGCTGCGGGTCTGACACTTGATCCGTCGAAGCTGGAAGAACTGCGGGAATTCATGCGAGAGCGCGGTCGTGATCTTGAACGTCCGCCACTTGAAGCAGACCTCGAAATCTCATGCGGAGCAATGAGCTTAGGCGTTCTCGAGTCTTTCAATATGCTGAAGCCGTTCGGGAAGGGTAATAGTGAGCCCCGCGTCATTGTGACCGGCGGAGTTTTCAATGACGCGAAAAAGCTTAAGAACGAACACGTCAAAGGTAAGTTGACCGGCGCTGAAGGGATGATTGACGTCATTCTTTTCAACTGTGTTGGAACTCCACTGGGAGATGCTTTGCTGTCAGCAGATGGGCATCAGGTTGATCTCTATGGAAAGCTAGATATCAATGAGTATCTCGGAGAAAAGAAGCTTCAGATGAAAAATCCTGAAGATCTGCGTATGTCTGATAATGATCTAGAACTCATATAATTCACGGAATTCTATAAATCCTATGAAGAGGGGCCCGTTAGCATCATGCTTCGGGCCCCTCTTTCGTTGGTGAGGTCTCTTAAGGACCCATATCCCGTAGTTCGTCGATGGATATCGTGTTCTTGCGCTCCCGCTTTGCCGGGCCCTCTGAGTGGTCGACCTGTGGTGTTACGGTGGTCACGCTGTGGTCATCCTGTAGGCTCTTTGTGGGCGTGTTGTGTGCGTCATGTGGGCCCTCTGGGTCACCTGCCCTCTTCATGGCGTCTTGGATCTCTTCCGCGTTGGGTGCTTCTGCATATTTCAGCACCACACTGATGCGGCGGTTTGATGCTGCGCGGGGGTTCTCAGTATCAAACGGATCGGTGTCGGCCAGACCAGCCACACGGTGGATGCGATTCATTTCCACGCCTGATGTGGTAAAGATGCGGCGTGTGGCATTCGCCCGATCAGCTGATAGCTCCCAGTTCCCGTAGCCGGTCTCAGCGTTCTCGTTGGCAAAGGGTACGGCATCCGTGTGGCCTGAAAGAATGACATCATTAGGAAGCTGAGCTACGGCACCTCCAACAAGCTTCATTAGTTGCTTGGTGCGCCCTTCGACCACGGCACTGCCTGAGGAGAACATGGATTGCCCTTCTTGGTCGATGATCTGAATGCGTAGGCCCTCTTCTGTCTTGTCGAAGATGACGTTCGGAATGAGAGGCTTTAGATCTGGAACAGAGTTCATGGCTTGCACGATCTGTTCTTCGAGATTAGCGAAGCTTTGTTCGTCTTTCGCCTTCATAGCTTGCTCAAGCTCACCTTGCATCTTGTCAGCTTCGACTTCGATGTATTCGGTGATCACTTCAGGTTCTCCGGTCTGGCGTACATCCATAGGATCTTGTTGTCCGAACTGGGGTAGAGCAACCGTGGACATGGGGGAGTTAGAAGAGCTTAGTGTGCCAGGCTCTCCTACCGTCGTGCCATCTAGCAGACCATCCCCACCAGCTCCGTTTTGCTCGGACATGGTGGGTGTGAAGTAATCAGCCAGGCCTTCGAGTTGCTCTTCCTGTACTGAGGAAAGGATCCATAGCAATAGGAAGAACGCCATCATGGCGGTAACGAAGTCCGCATAAGCGACCTTCCAAGCTCCACCATGGTGGCCGTGCCCGCCCTCTTCGATCACCTTCTTAATGATAATTGGGCGTTGTTTATCAGACATGTCCTGCTCCCGTTAGACCTTTACGGACTATGTGGGGAGTAGGCCTTTATGCGTGGTTAACTTTTGCTAGCTCATGCAGGCATCAGGTTATCAGACATTTCTTTGATCTTCTTCTCGATTGCACGATCTGGGATGGAAGCATCCATCTGTAGCGGCTTCGAGCGGCAGATATTGAAGTGTTTGATAACTGGCGCACCTGTCATAGTGGGCGTTAGTACGATGTTGCAGTTCACGAACTTTAGCTCTGTCGCGGCCATTACACCAAAAGACATGTAGTGCTTCTGCTGGAAGGATTGGTCTAGACGATCTCTGACCTTTAAGGTTGGTCGACCAACATAGAGAGGAACGACCTGCCATGGACTGTCTTCAGAAATATGGTCGACTACGTGGTGACCTTTGGCTTTCAAGAAATTGAATATGACTTCTTCATTGCTGCGGTCTTCTTCGATATCGCTTAATGTCTTGAGGCAAGTCATACCATGCCAGACTTTGTGACCTGGTTTAAGGGGCCCTCTCAGGATGAAGCCGTTCACCATAGGTGTTTGGTATCCGAGGTATGACTTGAGCATAGATAGGTTGTCGAGGAAGCTCGTTATCGTCTTAGCTTCGCCTCGGGCAGCGCTTACAATCTGGTAGTCCCGCTTTTCTGGCTCATCGGGCTTTGCTTTCGATATCAAACATGACGGCATTTCGGGCATCATGATGTGGTCGTTAGCTGTATCTTTTCTGGCTACCAACTCGAAGTTCCAAGGACATAAAATGGAGCCGCCATTTCTTATATGGCAAGCCTGCATTTCCACGATATCACCGACCGACATCTTTTCGCCAGGGTAGGTGACTTTCTTAGGTGCGTTCATGGCGCCAGGCTTAAAATAAGAAGGCGCCTCCTTAGGAGTGTCTGAGTTCAGGTCTTTGCGAAACTGAATAGTGAATTCATTCATCTTATTCCCGAGCGCGTGACTGATCAGCCTGATCCGTGGCTCCTGACCAGACTGTGTCACCTGACCAATAAAATTGCCGGGTGTTTCCTCGACATCATAGAAGATGCTGCTTGGGTCGAATTTCTGATAGTTTCCATGAAGCTTTTTCTTGCCCCGGCGTTCTATGGAAACTTGAGTGCTCCTGGCAAAATTTCGTCTCAGCATATTTTCTCCCAATTTAACCCTGATGAAACTACATCACTTGCCATTTTGTGCTTATATCCTAGGGGTCTAGTCATTCACACAGGTGTATCTACAATGCGGTCACGTATATTTGCAAACAACATTAGACCGCGAGCGCAAAGATCGCAAAACGTTGCCGCCAGAAAAGATGACTACCTTGTCTTTGATTTCGAGGCTTTGGGTCTCAAGGTTCATACAGACCAACCAATCCAAGGGGGCTTTGTCAAACTCGATGAAAATTTTGATATTACTGATCGAGTAAACATCAGCATAAGGCGTAACAAGTATTCTATCCCAGGTCCTAAAGCATTGGAGGTTACTGGTGTATCACCAGAAGATCTAGACAACGAGGATCGCACAACAGAGTTCGAAGCGGCTAACGTGATTGGCACTATTCTGGGCGGTCAGCGCGGGAATGGCAAGAGGATATTCACAGGATATAACACTTTAAGCTACGATGAGCAGCTACTGAGATATTTTTTCTTCCGCAATTTCCAGTATCCTTACGTTACGTCCGGCTCCTCATCACGAAAGCTTGATCTTTTTCAGGCGGTACGTCTTCTAAGCTTCTTGCGACCAGGGCTCATCAAGCCGGGGCACGACGCTGATGGCAAGATTAGCTGGAAACTAGAAGTGGTCATCGAAGCCAACGGAATTGAAAAGGGACAAAGTCATGACGCTCTCGGTGATAGCATTATGACAGCCGGTCTTCTTCACAGATTCCATGATCATGCACCAGACGTGCTTGCTTCTCTGGTGGAGATGTCCAACCAAAAGCGAGTTTCTGGTTGGCTGAAAAATATGATTTCAGCAGACGACCACTTATACTTGTTTACGTATTATGAGGGTCCTGAGATACACCCGATCATCCCCGTCCTGGAAACCGCAAGCAAGGGCATCCTCTGCATCGATCTATCGAAGGACCCGGAGACGTGGGTAAACTCGACGCCGGAAGAACTCATCGAGGCAGGTGGCGCTTTCGGAAAAGATGTGCCGTTCAGGGTCGTCCGTCCCAACTCCTGTCCTTATCTTTTTGCCTCGGACGATCCGTTGATCACCTCAAAGGTCCAAGAACAAGAACTTAGTCCTGAGGAGCTATCAAAGCGGATTGAGCTCATGAACACTCCTCAGATAAAAGAAAAAATGGCAGCCTTCGCTAGGCTCATGGATAAAGAACGCGAGGACAAGTTTTCAGAAGCGCCTTTGACCGATGAGCAAACGCTATACGGAGGGGCATTTCCGGACAAGTTTGTATCACGCGCATTCTGTGCTGCCGAGAACTGGGAGAAAAGGGTCTCTCTTGTCGAAAATATGACAGACAAGCGTCTGCGGGCTTTTGGGAACCGACTGATCGCGATGCATGCCCCCAGTGAGCTTCAAACTCCAGAAAGCTTAGAGGTCATGCGCAAGGAGATCATCATGCGACTGGAGGGTGGTCCTGAACTCTTTGGTGCCGTTACCACCATGGCAGAGGCTCGTGAGCAGCTCGACACTGTGAATGATGTCAGTGTGCGGGAGCAGTGTTCTCAATACCTGGATGCTTTGGAGCTAAGACTTCAGCAGGAAATCAGAGACATTGATCAGCGGATTTCCCCAGATGACGACGCCTGCGATCCAGGTACGCAACTAAGCTTGTTCTAGGTTACCCTAAGCGCACACGAAGGCGGCAGTAAGCTTCATGCCCGGCCAGGACACTTACGGTCCCCGTAAATCCTGCGGCGCAAGTGTACATCCAAGCCCAGGCTGCCGACATGAGAGACCCGTTGGAAACCGACAGAGTTAGCCACGCGCTTACGACGGGCCAATCATTCCATTGGGCCAATGGGAACGCTACAAGGTTCCATAGCGATATAGCCGAAGACCACATACTCAAGCAGGTTAAGCCTGCCATTAGGCAGATCCCTGTGGTGAGTGCGATCATGGATAAGTCGGCCCAGACCAAGGCGGCGGCAATCATGTCTTTGATAATTTTCATGGTTACACCTTAGTATAAATCATCGAGCGAGAACTCGGGTTCTTTATGGGCTTCCCACTGACCACAGATCTTGTCCTCTTTTTCGTAGATGTCATCATATACAACAATATCGCCTGTAGAGTCCGGCCATGCGGTGAAGTACCCCATCACGAGCGGGATGTGATCTTCAATAGGAATGTCGAGAGTAGACCCGTCCCTTTTTAGGTCCGTGATTTCATCTTCGGTCTTGTTGAGTAACCACTTGGCAAATTCCAGAGGTTTCTCCAAGCGTACGCAACCATGTGACAAGGTAAGAGGGCTGCCATCATGGAAATTCTGACGATCTCGCGTGTCGTGGAGGTAGATCGCAGAGGAGCTTTCAATATTGAAGCGATATTCTCCCAGCGCGTTGTAGCGGCCGGGGCTTTGCACAAATCGAGCGACCTTGTTTGGGTTTTTAGAGGCTTCTTCAATCGACAGCAGCTCGTTATCCCGCGTTCTGAGTTCAAAGCGGTTACGTGTGAAGAACTCAGGCTCCTCCACCAGGCGTTTCCGCCATTCGTCATCTCTCACAATCGTCCAGGGGACGGTCCACGTAGGGTTTAGACGAACCTCGGTAAGGCGTGTTGTCCATACTGGTGTCTGATGCTCGGCAGTACCAACTTTGATGTCCATCTCAAGGACAGGGGAGCCATCCTCGTAGGCTGTGAGAATGCCAGTTGGGATATTCACGAGAACAAACTTGCCTTCAGACGGGAAGCTTATTCCGTCCAATGAAGAGACCGTGTGCTCGATTGCTTGTCTTTCACGTGAACACATTGCCACGGTGGGCGCAGCTGACTTGATGAAGTTTTTCAACACCTCAGCTGGTTCCGCCTGAGCACTAGGGGCAAAAAGGCAAGTGGCCGCCAGCAAGGCGACCTTTATTGCTTTCGATGTGAGAGGCATTATTGCGCTCTTTCCCCCAGATACCATGCGGAACCTTTCACCCAGTTCGACGACCATTTCTGGCCTTCGGAGATCTGGCTTGGGGTGAGGTAGCCAGCGGACCATTCACGCATTGCACGGGCCCACTCAGCCTCTCTGAACCCCCAGGTGTCAGCGGCTGAGATGTTGAACCACGCGTAGGCCATGCCAGGGTTTTTCTCGATGCCTTTGCCTTCCATGAAGATTTTACCAAGCAGGTACTGAGCCGGGACATATCCATTATCAGCGGACTTCAGAATATAGGTGGCACCTTTTTCCAGATTGGTAGGGACACCATGTCCGTTCAGATAGGCAAGGCCCAGGTTATAACGGGCAGTGTCATCAGCATCGGTATCGAGCTGACTCCGCCAGGTTTCTACCTCCTTGAGCTTGCGGGCGATCTCGAAGTTGCTGTCGGAGATGCAATCCTTACAACCGCTCTCTACAGCCAGGATGTCAGAAAGCATCTTTTCACGATCTTGTAGGTCGGTCTCGAAGAAGCGTTCCCAGAGTGATCTGTAGTTGGTATCTAGGGTAGCAATGTCCCAGTAGCTGATCTTGCCATCCTCAGAAAGCTCCATCACGCGCTCTTTCAGGATAGCCGACTTATCGACATCCGCAGTTGCCTCGTAGGTAATCCAGTCCACAACGAAGGATTGAGCTTTGTAGTGCCCTTGGTGAGCAGCTGTAGCAATCAGATCAAAACCCGTGCTCTTTTCTTGCTCGACACCTGCAAATCCATAAAAATGAGCGAGACCTAGATTGTAGCGAGCGCTCGAGTTCCCAAGCTCAGCGGCCTGGGAAATAAGCCTGTAGCCCTTCTTTGGGTCATGGCGAACCGATTGACGATCAAGTAGCAGTACGCCCAGTTCGTTGAGGGCGCGGGTGTCACCTTGAGCGACAGCCTTCGAGTAGTGCTCGTGGGCAAGCGCAAGGTTCTTGGGAGAGCCAAACCCATGGTGGTACTTCACCGCTAGATCATAATTTTCGTTTCCACGGGCCTCATCCAAGGCCTCCGTGGGAACAGGGCTTGTTGTCATTTCAATTTGAGGTCCGGGTACCGTGCAGCCTGCAATGATAGCTGTAGCGGCGACGGTGATGAGTAGTCTAATCTTATTCATAGCGTGCTCCATTGGTACCTATATTTGAGCACACTCTGATTAAAATCGCTGTAAATCAGCCTTCTAATGAGAATATAAATAAAGCCCGCCATGGAATTCCATGACGAGCTCGGGATAGTTATCGCGCTGTAAGCCGGTTTAGGCTTTGGCTGTCGACTTTTTCTTGGATTCTGACCGGTCGTAAGTTCCGAAGCCGATTTGCTTTGCAGCGAACTGCTTCTTCTTCGAGAACTTGGCGCTGGTCATGGGGTAGCTGGGATCAAGGCCCCATTTGGCGCGATATTCTTCGGGGGCGAGGCTGTGTGCTGCGTTCAAGTGGCGTTTGATCATAGCAAAGCCTTGGCCGCACTCGAGGCAGATGATCTTGTCCTTTGTGACGGACTCTGTGGGATCTACTGCTGGAATTTGGTTGGTGGGGGCCGCCGCAGGCGCTGAACTCGTCTGCTCAGTTTGTACGGGTGTCTCGCCGTCCCTGGCGGGAATTTTGGACTTCAGATTTGCAAGGAAGTCGAAGATTTCCTCATCGGTCTTGTCTTTGCGAGAAGCGTAGGCTGCACCTATGGCCGCGAAGGAAGAGTAGAAAGTGTCCATGATAAACTCCGTTTTCGGTTAGTTTTTATGATGTCTGACACCTAGATGTTTCGAGCAAATAAGTGGTCAAGTCAAGCATACTTGTGAAATTTACTTGCAGAAATCACATTTACTTGTGAGAAATCGTGACCAAACCTCTATTTGTAACATAAAGAACACGTTTGTTCTGTTTATGTTCTCTTTTCTTGTAACATTAGATCACGGTTATAGTCGCTTCTAACCTTGATGGGCCCAAGTTATTAGCATATAGTAAAGGTGATTTCAGGATAAAGTAATGACTCAACCAAGATATTCCAGCGCAACCGATGCACTCCAATCTGTGTTTGGCTATCCTCAGTTTAGACCGGGGCAGGAGGAGATCGTAAATCATGTAGCGTGTGGCGAGAGCGGATTTGTTTTGATGGCCACCGGTGGTGGTAAGTCTCTTTGCTATCAAGTTCCGGGGTTGCTTCGAGAAGGGGTGACGGTTGTTATCTCTCCATTGATCTCCTTGATGAAAGATCAGGTTGATCAGTTGCGCAAACGCAAGGTTGGGGCTGCCTACATTGGGGGCACACAGACTCCTGAAGAAACCCGAGAGATCTTCGATGGTCTCAAGAGTGGCGATATCCAGTTCTTGTATGTAGCACCTGAGCGTCTCCAGATTGACGGGTTTGTCGCCTTTTTGAAACGCCTGAAGATTGCGCTTTTTGCTATTGATGAGGCGCACTGTGTGAGCCAGTGGGGACATGATTTCCGCCCGGCCTACCGAAATGTCGGGGCAGCGCTCGAGAAGTTTCCCGGTGTTCCTCGGATTGCTCTTACAGCGACGGCTGATGAAGCCACGCAATCCGACATTCGTGAAAGCCTGGGTCTCGTTGATGCTCGGAAGTTTTCAGCCAGCTTTGATCGCAAGAATATCGAAATCCATGTGCGTCAAGTGGAGAGTGAGAGCGATGCCTTTTCTGGTGTGAAGGAGTTCATTAAAACTCAGGCAGGTAACACTGGTATCATCTATAGAACCAGTCGCCGGAAGGTAGATGATACCGTGCTGGAGTTGGTGAAGCGTGGCGTGAATGCGGTTGGCTACCATGCGGGTATGCCGAGTGCAGAGCGTCAGAGGGTACAGGAGCGGTTCACTGAGGAGAAAGAGATCCTTGTGGTAGCTACGATTGCTTTTGGTATGGGTATCGACCGCTCTGACGTGCGTTACGTGATCCATTTGGATCCGCCCAGCACTCTTGAGGGCTACTATCAGGAGATCGGGCGGGCAGGACGTGACGGTGAGGAAAGCGTCGCTGTCCTGTTCTGCAACTCGAAAGCACTTGGAAAGCTTCGGGGCCAGGTTGAGATGAATACTGAAGTGTCGGACGAACGGAAATCTGTACTTCGGACCAAGGTCACCAACGTTATGGCCTTCATTGAGACCCCAACATGTCGCCGTGGTACGCTCCTGAGGTATTTTGGCGAGCAGCTTAAGGCTAAGTGCGGGAAGTGCGACAGGTGCCTTGATGCTCCGAAGTCGAGAGACGGATATGCTTTAGCGCAGACAGTTCTCAATGCCGTCATAAAGACTGGCGATAAGTATGGCGCAAGTACGATTGCAGCTATCATTTCTCCGGATATTTCGCTGAATGCCACTATCGACGAGACAAAGCGCGACCTATCAGTTTATGGAAGTGGACGCGGCCTTAGTCAGGACAACTGGAAGAAGGTTATCCGCCAAATGATTGGGGCGGGGCTTCTATCGCTGCATGCTGATCGCTTTGGGGCTCTATCTGCTACCGTCCTAGGACGTCAGATTATGACCAAGCCCATTCGGATACCTTTGATCGGTAGCTGGGTGGATATCGCGCCTAAGGTGGAAGAGGGCGGCTATACTGCTTTGGCTGAAGGTCAGCGGGATAAGCTTCCTGCCGAACTCAAAGAAGCCTTCGACACACTTAGAGATATGTTTTCCGATGAGCTTGAAGATAAGAGCGTACCTGTGCGTGACCTTGTGCGATTGGTGGAAGCTCGTCCGCAGTCTGAGGAAGAAGTGTCACGTGTAAGTAAAAATGCGTTCATTGTGTCTCAGGCCCCTGAAATCGCCGCTATATGGGCACGTGATCAGGAGCCTGAGGAGTTCGATCTTTCTATAGATCTATAACCCAGTCGACGTAGATACGCGCAAGGGCGCCATTGAGGCTTACGTGTGTGGTCTCTTTTTGTGAACTTTGAGGACCTGGGCGAACTGTGCAGGTCTTTCCATCATCGTTCATCTCGATAATGCCAACAGCTTTGCCGTCATCGAGGATAATGTCATAGACGACGCCGTCTAGTTCGCGGTCACGCACAACCTTGAAGCCCTCGTTTACGATTTCATCCTCGGATCCTGCTGCTGGCGCAGTCTCTTTGGAAGGCTTCTTCGCTGGTGCTGGCTTGGCCTCGGCGCTTTCGGTTTTTTCTTTTTTCGGGCGGCCGGGTTTGCGCTTGGGTTTTGCTTCAGCGTCAGCTTTTACCTCTTCAGGTTTAGCTTCTGTTTTCTTAGGTCTTCCAGGCTTGCGCTTGGGAGCAGCTTCTTCAGTTGTTTTGACTTCTTCCTCCGACTGTACCTTCTTAGGTCTGCCGGGCTTGCGCTTGGGCGCTTCGGTGGTTTCCTCTGATGCTGGTTCCGAGGCCACTTTTTTTGGTCTGCTGGGTTTACGCTTAGGTGCCGGTACTTCTTTTTCTTCAGAATCTTTGACTTCTTCTGCTTTAACGTCGCTGGGAGTTTCAGTTTCCTGAGTAACCGTGGCGCTAAAAAGTCCTTCCAGTAGGTTTGTCACTACCGGTAGAGCGCTCAGAGGTATCTCGCCAGAGTTTCCTGTCTCTGTATCGGTGATTTTAAGGAGTCCTTCGCCCGGTGTCCCGTGGGCTTGGAAGCGTGTGGGAAGTGATGTCTTAGTCGCCATTATTTTCTCCGAATGCATCGTTTGAACATGCCATATGACTACAATAAACATTTTTCAAGCTTCGCGCACTATTTAAAATTGTGGGCGATAGGAACGATGCATGCCGAATGACATCATAATAAAGGATCTCGAAGGTCAGGTGCGTCACCGCTTTTCTCCCCACCCGGCGAGCGGACGACTTCCCACGTGGAACGAAATATTTTCTACATTGATGATGGAAAACGGGAAGAAGCTGCGCAGCCTGGATTTCTCAAGCGCAATCAAAGAACAGGTGTCTTTAGGTGATTTAGAACTTAAGAATTGCGTACTTGATTTTGAAAATATGGAGAGATCTTCGCTTATCCAATGTACGTTGACCGACGTGACGATTTCGCAATCAAGCTTTCATCATATTGCGGATAAAGCCTCATCCGGTGACCGGTCCATGGGAACCTTGTTTAGTAAATGCCGTTTCGAGGGCGTGACTTTTCGGGGATGCGACCTCGTAATGAGCAAGTTCCATGGATGCACCTTCAGCAGATGTAAATTCATAGATTGCGATATGAGGAATGTGTTCTGGTTTGATCGGTCCTCATGCAACGCTCAGACCTGGGATGCGATCCCGGACATGGGAGATCCATTTTCAGACAGCACGCTCAAAAATGTCCGTGTTGGACATCCAATCAGTAATATCGTCAGCTTGCCAATTCAAATGATGATACCGCAGTCATACAAAAGCATATGGTCGTGCATGAATGCGGTACAGAGAAAGCTCACCCGAGTATCGTACATGATGCACGAAGACTCGGGTGAAATATTCAGGTCGGCGATTTGACAGTGCCGAGACGGTAGCTTTTGGGGTTAACAACACCCAACTCCACACCCTTCGCGTCGAAAGCATCTTCATAAATTAGGCGAAGTCTGCTTTTGTTCGGCTCTAGGCCATCGGTACTTGGTTGCATCAGGTTGCTCTCAGGGTGGCCTTTGCGGAATGCAGAAAGCTGCGCTTCGAGACCAGCGATATGCATGGAGTTTACGGCCATCTGATTGCTGGAAGCGTCACTCTCATGAGTTTCCGACATGCGGCGCAGAGTAGCCTTCATCTGAGATATCTTGCGATCTTTCTTTCGCGTCTCAGTGCGAACACCAATAATGATTTCCCGAAGCTCAGCCTCTTTCATCTCGGCGCCCTTCAACGTCTTTTCAAGAGAATGCTCCAGATCCGATTTGGTCAGGCTTAGGGTGTATAGTTCTGACTCCAGGGACTCGATCTTGTTGGTTAACTCAAGATACTCCTGAGTACCTGCGTATCCATAGATCGTACGCAACATTTCCTCATCATCAGGAGCAGCATCCTCTTCACGATGAACTTCCGTCGAACTGGGAGTAGTAGCCTCTCCCGAACGCAGTTCTTGAATCTCCGCATTTTTGCGCTGAAGGATTTTGGACGCTCGATACAGTCGGTTGCGTAGCTCTTCATTTATGAGAGCTAGCGACTCTGGATCGGTGCTATCCGGTTTTTTCATGTAGGGGACTGTCATATCGAAAACTCCAATTTCGACCTTTTATACATCTAATCATGGTTAATCTTCAACAAACGTCTGAGCATAACAATATGAATGGTTCATTAACATGATTTGCATATGTATTTCTTTAAATTGACCATATCTCGTGGTGAGAGGCAGCTCGGTGAATTAATGCGCGATGCAGGTAACATTCTTAGTAAACTTCAGGAGGTCGAGCGAACCGTCTATGCAATCCTGAAGTCAGAGGCGAGTAAGGAAAACTACGCTCTGAAGAAGATGTATTCTGACTATGAGCGCAAGAAAGAACAGTACAAGGAATCTCTTGCCGAAGCCAAAATTCTAAAAGAAGCAAAGCCTTCTTTAGCTGTTAGATACCTTCCCATAGCTGGCCGAATGGCTAGCCAATCCCTTCAGGATCGTGCGGACAGTGCGACGCGAGTTGCCAAGAAGCTAAAGGCTTCCATGAATAAAATATCTGACGGCGCAGCGGACAGGCGGGGTCGAATTAGGACCTACAAAGACTACGCAGTGTGGTTCAGAGAGTTCTCAGTGTTTGTAAGGCATCATTCATCTTGGTTTGATGGATCCTTTGAGATGCTTGTCGCCCGACTTGAGCAGGGTACACGCTCGATTAAGGCCTCGAAGGGGTACACCAAAGGCGCTGATCTAATCAGTTTCCTAAGTCGTCATAAATTTGAGATGGAAAGCTGGGTTGATAATGTGCGTGTCCAAATCATGGAGCTCGCGGAGCGCCCCTCTCCGGTTCATCGAGATCCCGAAAAGATACGGTCAGAGATCACTTCAACCGGGAGCACGCGTATCTACTTACCGGCGCCATTGTCTGTGCAGGCACGCCTAAAGAAAATGGGGGCCCGGGTCGACGATGATGTTGCTGGCAAGAAGTTTGGCATCAGCTCATTGTATTTGGATTACTCTAAAGACCTCAAGTTGATTAAGACCCGGTTTGAGAGGCAGCTGCCGTTGATCTTCCGGACGAAGAAGAAGCCATTCTCTTTTGAAGAGATGCCGAAGAATGCTGGGGGTCAGAACCTTCGCAAGGTATTCGAGAAAGAGTCCTGGTCGTTCATCCGTGACACGATGTTGGGCACCACAGGTAAGCGCTGCTCGGTTTGTGGCGGACAGGGCGGCAAGATGCTGGATAGCTTCTACACCCAAGCAGGGGACCAAACCCGAAGAGATACAGTAGACTGTCATGAGGTTTGGGAGTTCGAAGTCCTAGATGCCCAAGAAGGGATCGGCGTTCAGAGACTAAAGAAGCTCATGATGGTGTGTGTGGATTGCCATATGATGTTCCACGAGGAGTTTGCCATCTCCAAAGGCTACCGTGAAGGAGCTGACGCGGACGGTATCCGGGAGTTCTTGCGTGAGCGGATGGCGGCCCTGAACGGGGTGGAGAGGGCTGATATCGATATTCAGCGTAATCGCGAGATGGAAGTGACCCGCTCTAATGAGGGCGTAGATACCTGGCTGATGGACTTAAGCTATCTCCAAGAGAACGAAAATATGATGCACCAGGAGCCTGTCTTCCGTGAGGAAAATGAGGCAGGGGTTAATCCTAGCATGATCGCTGGTCTCGACTTCGTAACGCAGGATGGGCAGAACTATGAAGCAAGAGAGGTTTCAGAACTCTATGAAGAGTTGCTCCGGGAAATGGAGCAGACGGTCGGCCAAGGCTTTAGGTAATTTAGCCGTATCGGCGTGTCATAGCCGGTAGGTTCTGTCGTTCGAGGGCCGTGCTGAGCTGCTCGATCTTACCGTCACGAAGCAAAGTGCGAACAGGATCTGTTCTACCGTTCACTTCAGCATAGAGCAGAGACATGTCGACGCCATGCGGTGAGAGCTTTTGATTGATAGCTGCGAGGAAGCTTTCGGCAATCAGGGCATCTTTGCGGTCACCACAGATAGGGTCTGCGAGCTGCCTGAGAGCATGGATGGCATCTTGATTGGTGCCTGCATGAATGGTTGTGATCACCAGGTGCCCTGAGGTTGCCGCACGCAGCGCCTGAGCGGTGGCTTCAGGTGTTCTAAGTTCCCCTAGGTAAATGTACCGAGGATGCCATCTAAGGGCCATTTTTAGGTATTCTGCCCATTCTTCATCTTCAGTAACCTCAAATTGATAGCAGGTTCCTGATTGCCCCCATGTCTGAGATTGCAGATCATATTCTACCGGGTCCTCGATAGTCACACATACGTCACCCCAGTGCTCAAGATAGTGCCCAATTAGTGCGGTAGCAGTGGTTGTCTTACCTTGGCCCGTTGCCCCGTTGATTAGGATGAGGCCAGAATCCTTTGCGAAAAACTTGAGCTTTTTCTGAACATACCCAGGAATGTTGAGAGCACTCATATGCGGCACGTCTGTAGGGATCTTCCGCAATGACGCCCAAGTTTCCCGGTTAGACGTATTGTAGCAGCTCACACGATAACGAACACCATCGTATTCCAGCGAGAAGTCTCCCCCATTTCGCTCCAGAATAGCTTTCCGAAGATGTCCAACCCATTCGTCATATTTTTGTGGGACCGTGACGATAGGAGGAAGGTCCTTCCCTTTGGTAAAGGGGCGCATCCGCGTTGGTTTGATCTCAGTACTTCCACCTTTTACGTGGATGTATAGATCCATAAATCCGATGTTGGAGAGACTCTTCATGGCTATCTTTGTTATATTTCATTAAGCGGCGTTCCCTACATAGGTATCTACAATAGCTTAATAGAAGTTCACAAAATGACGCTCGCAAAGAAAGCGCCTTCTAATAAGGCAAGAAAAAAATCCAAAGAGGGCCGTCAGCTCTCAGTTATCCTAGCAGCGGATGTCGCCGAGTACAGTCGCCTCATGGCAGAGGACGAAGCACGCACCTTGGCTCTCCTAGAAAGGGCGAGGCGTAAGATAGATGCCCAAATCGCCAGCTACGGTGGCCGGATCGCCAACACGGCTGGGGATAGTATCATTGCGGTTTTTGGTGGGGCTACCGATGCCCTAGAATGCTCAATCGAAATCCAAAAGTTTCTACGGCGCGCGAACAAGAATTATCCGCCAAACAAGAAACTACTGTTTCGCATCGGCCTGCACATGGGGGAGACGTTTTCTCGGGGTAAGGATATCCTTGGTGCGGGTGTTAACATTGCTGCCCGGATTGAGGGTAGCACTGAGCCTGGCGCCATCTGTATGTCAGAGGCCTTCTTTTCGGTTGCCGATCAGAGCGTCATCGATATGCCGGTCGCAGATCGAGGTAAGATTGCACTGAAAAATATCGCAACACCCATTCAGGCATACGAGATTATGTCTGCTCGAGCACAGTCTAGAAGCGTTGAGTTTCGTCATAAAAAACAGATCAATGCCCAGTATCGCTACCTGATCGTTTTTGGCTCTGCTTTGGGTGTCGTTGTCTTTGCCGCTCTGTTCTCGTGGTCGGTAGCTTATAATCTGACACGTGTTTCAAATATGGATGAGAAAGACCTCGTCGAAGAGCCTACGCAGCACGTTCCCGGCTATCCTATGCCTGTCCTTCCCCAAGGTGGATATCAGTAGTAGGGATCATGAATTTTGCAAGTACAACCATGTAGAATTAACGCTCCTTTAAACTGTCTCTGGCATACCTCGATACATCACAAGATTATACGAGGTACACACAATGAATTTTGATCGTAGAGGTTTCATCAAGGGTGGTGCAGCAGTAGCAATGGCGGCCGCTTTCCCGGCAGTAGCACAAGCGCACGCAAGCAGCGGTACGCGGGCCCTGAAGATTTACAATGTTAATAACCGTGAGAGCATCCATGCGACATTCGTTCGCGATGGTAAATATGACCAGGAAGGTATCCGCCAGCTGAACCACTTTATGCGTGACTGGCGCAATAACCAAGTTCACAACATCGACTTGGATGTGTTCGAAATCCTTTATGGTATTCAGACACATTTGGGCGTCCAAGAAAGCGGTCTTCATCTGATCTCCGGCTACCGTAGCCCAGCGACTAACCGCATGCTCCGTAGCCGTTCTTCGGGTGTAGCGAAGTACTCCCTGCATTTGGATGGCCGCGCCGCTGACATTCGCGTTCCTGGCGTTAATCTGTGGAAGCTTCGTGAAACTGCTCTGAAACTGCGGGCTGGAGGCGTGGGCTACTACACAGGCAGCAATTTCGTTCACGTCGACAATGGTCGCGTACGCACCTGGTAAGGAGGTTACGGATGGATCGCAGGAGATTTCTATCTCGGGCAGCTGCACTGTCAGTTGCGGGTGCGATGGCAAGTCCTATACCGGCAATGGCGGGGGTTAATGACCCCGCCACAAACAAGTCCATTCGTCTCATGAACGCCAATAACGGAGAGCGGCTAACTGCTACTTTCTGGCGCGGAGACTGGTTTGATGCTGGCGCTATTGAAGAGATTAATCACTTCATGCGTGACTGGCGAAAAAATGAAGTCATCGATTTTGATCCCTATCTTGTCGGTATCCTTCATAACGTCTGTTTGGATACACGGTATGGCAAAGAGGTCATCGTACTTTCTGGTTATCGCACGAAGAGCACTAATGACTGGCTGCGTCGAGACCCCAGATACAACGCTTCCAAAAACAGTCTGCATATGTTCGGGCGGGCTGTAGATTTCACTCTTCCCCAGAGACCTTTGAAAGATGTAAGGAATGCGGCTCGTCGTTTTCAAGTTGGGGGACTAGGTTACTACCCAACACAGAACTTTATTCACATCGACACTGGGGAACAGAGATATTGGACATCGTAAACTATAAACCCTATGCGGGTATCGGGTCTCGGGACCTGCCGTCTCATATCTTTGATATTATGGTCCTGATCGGTCGCATGATGGCCGAGGACGGATGGACGCTACGTTCCGGGCATGCAAAAGGGGCTGATATAGCGTTTGAGATGGGCTGCGATGAAGCAGGTGGAAGGAAGGAGATCTTCCTTCCTAAAAAGGGTTTCAACGGAAGTAAGGCGGAGTTTACCCCGCTTGGTCAGGAGTACTATGAGCTGGCAGGACGCTACTATGATATAGACCAGGGTGATGCGCCTTGGCCGCGAGCCTCCGATAATCCGAAATGGAGGCATCTTCCCGATTGGTCGACTATGTTTCATGCCCGTAATACACAGCAGATTTTTGGTAAGAATTTAGATTCCAGAACCGATACTGTCGTTTGCTATACGCCAGAGGGCAAATGGAAAGGCGGAACCGCGATGGCTCTTAGGCTCATCGAGGAGGCCAGAGCGGCAGGAGATGCAATGGTATTCAATCTCGGAGAGGAGCGGTACTCAGGGATGCGCGCTGAAGATATTTTTGAGTGCATTATTGATCGAAGATATCCGGCCGAGAGGCAGATGAGCCTTCTGTAATTGGCTTCCGAGTCCTAATAGAAAAGGCCCGTTCTGTTATTTCAGAGCGGGCCTTCATGATTATATGCCGTCAATAAGACAACACCATTACAATAGTATTACTTACGTCTGCGCAGTGCAGAAATCGCAATCCACATCGCGAATAGAATTGTAAGCCCAATTACATAGGGTAGTATTGCAGCCACAAATCGGACAACCTTGGCTGTATTGCTTTCAAAGATGACGCCAACTTCCTTAAGAGCATTCTTCAAGTACGGTGGGTGATCCGGTGTCTCGCTCAGATGGTCGCTGAAGAAGTTGATGGAAGCTGTGATGCGGTCAGTCCGGATGGAGATGCCACGCATTTGAGCTTCCATGGATTCGATCTGACCCTGAACTCGCGCAAGCTCTCTTTCGATTTCCAGAAGGCTGCGGATGTTCTGCCCCTGATAGCTGTGAACTAAGCTTTTAAGGCGGCTTCTGAGCTCTTTCTGGCTATTCAGACGGGCTTCAATGTCTTGGTACTGGTTGGTGCGATCAACAGCAGATCTGGAATGGTTCACCAAAGACACGCCGTGTTTCTCGTCACCCACAACGTCCATGTAGCGATTGAAGTCATCTGGCTCGATGCGAACCGTTAAGCTGGCACTCTTGGTGACGCCCTGAACATTCAGGTTCCCATTTACGACCTCGCAAGTCTGCGAGGAGCAGGCGCTGAACGCCCGTTCGTATTGATCTGCAACCAAATCACGGTCGACTTTAAATCGAAAATTATGAGATCCCTCTACGCGCCTATCATTATCCTGTGGGGTGGGCGACATTGAGGCCATACCAGAAGACATCGCCGCAGTTGGTGCCGTTTTCATAACAGCTCGGCTACTCATAACGTCGGCCATTATGCCTTCTGATTGGTGAAACGAGGATTCTGGGGCAATAGGGCCTCTAACTTCGGTGAAGGAAGCGGCAACAGCAATCGCAACGGCAATTACGATACCGCCTGCACCGAAGCCTATGATCTTCAAATTCTTTTTTCGCATAATCTCTTTCATATTATTCTCCAAGACAATCAGGTTGTATATTGAGGCGTTTCATTAAAATGCTAGTCAGCATAAAAAAATGGCCCCCGTCGCATCCGGACGAGAGCCATTGATGTGTTCAGTGTCGGACCTGCTTACCGTGCTGTCCGATGCATTAGGATTGCTGCTTCGAATGGCAGAGAATTTTGATCCTCAATCCAAACGGCAAGGGGGCCGACGGACAGTACGGAGTTGGACATGCCTTCGAAGCCAGTTTCGTCGGAGTTATAAATGGATACCTTGCCGACTTTATCGCCTTCGGAAACAATGTGGTAGGATGGCTGCTTGGTCGGTGTCTTCACAAACTTGATTTGGTCAGCCGTAGCTTTGATCTGGGAAATCTCGTTCAAGAGCGCGGCAATCTTTTGCGCGTTCTCCGGTTTATCCCAGTAGTCTTCCCCATTTTTGACGATGCTACGATCAACGACTTTGCACATCTCTTCAACGATTTCGAGGTTGGTCCCGAAATCCACCTCATAGCCCTCACCTGCAATGTGGTTGAAGGATACGAAGGCATGTCCAACATCGAGACTTGTCACGAAGAAATCGTCTTCAGCGTTCCCGAAGTCACACTTACGTTCAAAGAGTTCGGCCCATTCAGATGCTGTGAGGTCATCATTCAGGTCGATCTCGGAGCTAAGAACATTCGCGATCAGACGCTCTTTCAGGGTGCGTTCTGCCCACGGTTCTGAGGCCATTTTCTTGCCGCTATGGCGGCTGAGACGGTTCATCCAGTCTTGGTCCGGCGTGTTGAGTGCCAGGGCAAGAGAGGAAATATGGCGCAGATCGTTGTGGCCAACCCGGATGCGCATGGTTGTCGCCTCGGAGGTGCCGAAGGGCCGCGAAGTCAAACGGTCCATCGTCCCCATCATGATAGCGGGGATGTCGGCAGCAACTGTAGGACGAGAAATTAGGCTAAAAAAGTGACGGAAATTGCTGAAATCTTCGCAATCGCCAAAGTTCTCGTTGTCGAGGTCATTCGAGCAGAGGTACAGGTCCGACGAATGTGTCGGCGCCGTCATCATATCAGTCGCGAAGATGTCTGCATGCTGTTCGGGTAGAACGGCTACCTTCTTGTCCGGCATAAAGGATTCCAGGAGGCGAGTAGCAAAACTTGCACACTTGCTCTCGCTCACCTCATCGTCTTCTTTGGTCTCCATGAAAAACATCGCCTCCATGGAGACTGTGATGCCAGTCATCTGGCTGTTTTCATTGGCCTTTGCGGCAGCCGCCTTCAAAATGTCTTGACCGATATTTGTAGTTCCAGTCTTACCAGCTTGTACGCTCATTGGTGTCCCTCGAAATTATTAAAACCCTTTAATCATCTGGTAAAGAAAACGTCAAGCTATCCTTGATGAAAAAAATGAAAAAGTTCCATCTGTGAGTCGAATTGTGGATAAGATCTGTATATGTTCTCTCATTGTTCTCATTCTGTTCTCAAAAAGAGAGATAGGCGCTGGTCATAATGACAAGCATAATGAAGCATAACCTAAATTCTATACTTATAGTCGGCAGAAAAAATATGAGTAAAAAAGGACAATCCCCATATTCTTAGTAGTGTGCAAGCATAGGGTTGATGGGTTTCCGTTTATCGACCCTATGCGAAGTTCCTCAGAACTTGATAGTCAGCCCTATTTTGGCGATGGGGTAGATCTTGAACTTGCTGATGGTGTCCTCAATGTCATCAAGTTCCTGTTGGAACCTTGGATCGGATGATGCTCCACCCGAGCTAGATAGATCAACGTCGAGGCCGGTAAGGAACATGGCGCCAATGTCTGCGCTCAAAAATATGTTCGGGGTGATCTCACCGTGATAACCAATTGTGGCGACTTTGGCTGGATCCGTGTATCTGATCGTACCGGCGACCTGTGTATCGCCTGATCCTATAAAGCTCGTGCCACCTCGAGAATATCCATCAGGAAGGGTACCTGATAGATCATAAGAGAGATCATTCATCCTAAGGCCGCCGCTTAGCCTGAAATTACCGCCAGTTGGGTAGAGTTCGACCATGGCGCCGTAGCTTTCCATGTTGCCAGACATGTTGAACTCGCCGCCTTCAGCTGCAAAATCGAGGTCTGCTTTGCCTTTATTATAGGACCCTCGAACGCCCAGATATTTGCTTCTCATGCCGACATCGAGACCGTAACCGAGCGTACTGGCGTGTGGAGTGAAGTAGAGACCTGACGGATCGTTGGGGTCTTTTTCAGACGTGAAGTCAGGGGTGAGACTCTTGAAGCCTTGTGTGAAGCGATCAACCGGACCTGAAGAGCCCAGAACCTCGCTCGGAGACGCTGTTGGAAGCGATGCGTAATGTCCGGTCTCCATATATACCGAGCCATTGCGTTCGCGGGCTTCTGAAGCCATTGGAGCGATCATGACCGTTGTTGCTAGTAGAGTGGTAAGTAGTTTCATTATGTGCTGCCTATCTAAAGTCCAAGTCATCAAATAGGCAGCACACGTTCACTATGGTTTAATAAGACTTAAACTTTACGGTGCAAAAGCATCCTAGATCCAGCGCAAGAAAAAACCCCCACCATTAGGTGGGGGTTTCCGTTGACTGCAAGGTGTTCGGTGATCAGAAGCGGATCGACAGACCAACCTTGGCGATTGGGTAAACTTTGAACTCAGATAGTTCGTCTTCTAGGTTTTGACGCTGTTCTTCCATCTCATTTCTGAAACTTGCAGAAGTGCTGGGATCGTCAGCAACACCGCCCGAAGCTGCCATCATGATTGAAGCTGCACCTTGGTGCATCGCGCCAAGATCAAAGTTGAAAGACACATGATCACCGATATTGCCGTGATAGCCGACGCTGACAACCGGTGCCCATTTGGGGAACGTAACCTCGCCATTCACGACAGTCTCATCTGGGTGAGTATAGGTTGTGCCATTATAGTTGAAGGTGCCGTTGAAGGCTGCATCCATGGCTACGCTACTCTGATTTCTGCGAGCGCCAACACCGATTGTCAGGCCGCCACCAAAGGGATGAAAGTCAACCATGGCACCGTAGGAGTTAAAGTCGGCATCAATGTTGAAGTCAGTGCCTTCATAGTCGTAGGTGCCATCCCAATCGTAGGTGCTGTAAACGCCTCGGACACCCAGATTTTGGTTGAATTTATAGCCCACGTCAAAACCATACCCAAGTGTGCTGACGTTGGGAGTAAAAGAAAACTCTCCACCGTTGTCTAGGCTTGCGGTTGCTCCGGTGCCATCATCATTCGAGTTGCCGCCGAAAATGGGGCTATCGAGGAGAGGGTTCTCCATCAGAAAGCCGGATTCAGCCGCATGTAGGGGAGCGGCCAAAGCAGACATGGCTAGTACACCTGAGAGTAAAATCTTCTTCATTCAATCGTCCTTTAAAAGAGTTACCCCCACAGAGTATGCAGCGGGGGTAACTAGAACGTTTAAGAACGATTAATTGTGCTTTAGCTGCAATTTCGGGCGCGACGGTAACCCGCCTGAATTGCCATCTGTTCTGTTGCGAACTCTTGCAGATTCGGAGATCTTGCCATGTCGTTATAGCTACCGCATCCTGGAAGATGGTAGATTTCAGAATTTTTGTTGCCTCGAATAAGCGAAGTCTGTTCTTCGAGCTTCAGCATCCGGGGGTCGAAATGGCCGGACTCTTCATCCATATCGCTCAGGATCATGTACACAGGCGCATGATCGGAAATCTGATCGCGCGTTTGTTTGTTGGACATCCCAGTATAGCTTGGAAGATCAAAGATGCCCGCCTGGACGTGAGCCCGTAGATTATTCGGTACCCAGATATTGTCGTAGAGGTTTGCATACTCGCCGTCTTTGTAGGCAAGTGTCGTACCGCCTACAGTAATCAAAGGTGTCGCTACCTGCTTTAGCGCATCCCAGGAGTACTCTTTAGGCTCCATGTTGAAGTCACCCATCAGGAAGAACTGTTCGTTAGGGAAGCTTTCCCCCAGCCAAGCCCAGTAAGAAGCCAAAGCTTTGATCTCGGGTACCCGATCCTCTTTCCCGTCACCGTAGAGGACGTGAATATTGGCCGCTACAAATGTCTCACCCTCGTTTGTACGGAACCGAGCAGAAAGAGGTTCGCGAGCAAACACATCCCTGCTGTCGAGGAAGACCACAGCGCCATCCACGTATTGGACATCAGACTTCCGCCAGAAGAATGCGTAGTGCTCTTTATAGGAGCCTCGTCCGATGGCATGAGAGGGCATCATCCCCCATTCGCTACCTGTAACTTCCTGCAACTCGTTTACAAGTCGCAACAACGATGGCTCGTCCATGACTTCTTGGACTGAGATAAAATCGAAATGTGCCATCACTCGAGCAGCGGTTTCAAATTTCAAATCCGCATCGCTGCTATCAAGTCGTTTCATGTTCCAAGAAGCGATGCGGGTGTCGGCCGCCGCTTCAGCTGTCCAGATCACACAGGCAAGGAGAAGCATGCCTACGTAAGTGACTAGGTTGCGAAATTTCTCAGCAGGATGGCTTAACATGAAATAATCTTCCAGATGTGTTTGTCTATTATTGGTAACTTAGCAATATATAAGGATAGTGTCAACATTAGATAGCTTTGTGCTCATCTAATAATGGACACTTCTATCTGCTTCGGAGCGCAAAGCCTTTGGCCTCTGGCAGGGTAATAATAGAACCCGTTCTCCACCAAGATCTGTTGTAGTCCACTATTGACCCTATGTTTTTGAGGGCCCTGCCGATCTCGAGTAAAGAGACCTCCTTTATGTCACTCCTTCGGCACATATCCCGCAGGGAGGTTGCGCTCATCCCTGTTAAGTAGGCGTGGTGAAGTAAGGGCAGGGGGATCAAGTGGTCGTGCTCTTCGAGCCATTTAGTGAGGTTCGTCCTGAGATCATACTCCAAGTTCTTATCGTGAACTTTCCCCGTCAGGTCGATGTCTAGGTCTCGTACCTGAGCAGTGGGGACGACCTCACCAAGGCTATTGGCAAACAGTCTGCCCAAGAGGATTCCTGACCAAGCAGCGTACCGCAGCGCGAGGGTGAGATGGTCTGGATTGCCAAGCGATTGGCGTTGTAAAAGCATTATAAGCTCACGGAAACGAGGGGCTGAAATAGAGTTCTCACCTGGTCCGCATCCAGTCATGAGCAATGCGTGGAAGGCTTGCTGGTCATCGTAGCTGTCGAATTTTGTTGTCCAGCTTGCTTTCAGGACACCCCGTCCATCAATCTCGGTAGAAAATAGTAGCCGCAGTGGAGGGCAATCAACCCGGCGAGGAAGTGACTGCCACTTCTGGAGGGTGGTTTTCATATTTTTTGCGCGCTTGGGGATTACCTTTGTAAGGTCTTCTATGCGATCAAGTGTGGTCGTAATAAGGGTAGCTGTATGTGTATGTTCAGTCTCGATCTCGCTGAGACTTGTGCGCGCATCTGTGATGAGACCGGCAAGTGTCTCACCGGCTTCACTATGGGTCGAAGGAAAGGATTTCTGGGCGGGCATGACAAATAACCATGAATAATTCGTATCTATGCTTGCATATTTGTGCGGATCGGTTAAAAGTTATCCCATAGAATTTTAAAGGAGAGCATTTATGTTCATCAACGACGTTCGTCTCGTGGGGCGCCTCTACGACAAACCTGAGTTTAAAACTTCCGGCCAGGGCAAGAAGTATGCGGTGATGAACCTGCAAACCGGACGCCTTTTCAAGAATCGCTGGGTTTTCCAGAAACACCGTATCGTATGCTTCAAAGCTTCGATGTTCCCTGTCCTCGAAAAAAGCGGTGAAAAAGGTGTTTGGGTCACAGTTCAGGGCGAACTGACCTACTTCGCTGGAGGCTCGTCTCAGGTTACGGTTGCGGAGACTTCGGGGCAGATCGAGTTTATGTTCTCGGATCTCTGGCGCACTGACGAAGAGATGACAGATGAAGAATACGCGCTTGTCGGCGATGCTAAAGACTCCGGCTTGGATTACGACATGAATACACAAGGTAATTCCGGTAGTACGCAAGATCAAAGCAAGGATCTCGATGATGAGATTCCGTTTTAACGGCATGAATAGAGATGAATAAATCGTAATTTAATCATGTTATGGTTAAAGGGTTGGGCCGCTTGGTATATGCCGGGCGGCCCAATTCATTTTTGAGGCTTTTATGAGAAAAGTTCAGTTTCAGTTTGCCAAATTTGGCGTGTTTGATGGTCAAACAGATGGGGTGCATTTTCTGGGGCATCCTACAGTATACATAACCGAAGCAGTTCGCCGACAGTTGTTGGACATGTTGAAGGATATAAATAATCCTGCCCTTTCCGTAGGAGACTGGATTGAAGAAGTTTCGCAAGCTCGTCGCAGCTGGGGGGATAACTTGATTCCACTGTGGGGTCTTCCGGTTTCGTTTATTGAAAGCGCTACCGTACTAGAACATCAGAATATGAAGCCGATGGTGGATCCGAAATCTGTTCAAGAGGTTTTGTTGGATGGCCACTACTTCGAAATCGTGATCAATCATGAGACGAACATACCTGCCGGATCAACCTGGCTAAATAAAGATCGCCCAGATTGGCGCATTACCAACCATGGGACCTTCCGAAATGTTCGTGAAGCACGCATGAAGTTAAATCTTCAGGAAGCATCAGAGCGTAGAAGTAAGGTAGCTGAACAGGAAGACGTAGATATCTTGGAAGGCGCGGTCTTTGAGCGTCGATATGCATGCTCTGAGCGGTACGTTGGGGATCTATCCAAATTCGTTAAAACGCTTCCTGAAGAGGTTCTATCGATGACGGAGGATCAGGTGAGAAGCTGGGCATCCTTGGTCCTCTCTGAGGCTCAGAAGAGACACAAGGATGTGTTTTGGTATCTTGGTGCTTCGCCTTTGGAGATCCGTGTCCGCAAAGAAGCTGCTCTTGCAGTGAATGCTCAGTACCTCGATAAATAATAGAGCCGCTGACCCAGTTAAGGATCAGCGGCTCTTCTTAGCACCTGGGTGTCGATCAGACCATTTCGGGCGTGCGGGTCCGCTCGTAGCGACCCAGGCCGACCGACTTGGCCGCACGCGCCTTCTTCACCGAGTAGTTGGGGGCTGTCATCGGATAGTCGTCAGGCAGGTTCCACTTCAGGCGGTACTGCTCAGGTGTCATGTTGTAGGCCTGCTTGAGGTGACGCTTCAGCATGGTGAATTTCTTGCCGTTCTCAAGGCAGATAATGTAGTCGTCCTGAACGCTGTCTTCCACGGGGACTGCCGGGATCTGCTTGGTGGGTGTCACGGCGGCAGGCGCGGTATCGGAAGAGCCCATTACTTCGTGAAGACGAAGGGTGAAATGCGCGATCTCTTCGACTGTCATCTCGGTCGTGGCTGCACGAGCCGATACCAGATCAACAATCTTTGCGTTCAGTTCTGCGTTAAATGCTGTCATTTTGTTCTCCATACTTTCAAATAATGCTTGTTGTTCTTTAACTACTTTCTAACCTTTTGGTTCATGAAAGTAAAACAAACATTAATGTAAGTGATCATGGAGTGTCAAAACTGTGGCAGAGTCGCCACAAGTATAGTTTGCGATCTATCTATGGTTAGTGGTCTGTCTGTGTAATTAGTGGGCCAGAAACCACCCTGTTACCAAGGTCGACCTCAGCCCATCGTGTAACTGTGTCCTTACCCTTCACGTCCCATTCCTTAAGGACGGTACCTTGAGCGGAGATGTAGTCTCCGTGCAAGGCAACGGTAGCGATCTTAGGTGTATTGTCAGGAGTGTTCATCTGTTTAAACCCGTAGTTTGCTATACTTGCAACATTACAGGGCAAACATTTAATGAGGGTAAAAGGAACCCGAAGTGCCGAGTTCCTTTTGATATTGCTTGAGGATCAGCTGCGAGCTTCCCGCTCGATGACTTCGCGGAGATCATCAATATCGATGAAGTTGTCTGCTTGTCTGCGCAGCTCGTCGGATACCATTGGCGGGGAGGACTTCAGGGAAGACATGATTGAAACCCTTTTTCCCATGTCTTGGAGTTTTTCAACAAGGTATCGATAGTCACCATCGCCAGTCCCCAGAACCATATGATCTACATGCTCAGCGATCATCATCGCGTCTGTGGTGAGTTCCACTGTCATGCTTCCTTTGAAGCGAGGTCGTCCGAGCGCGTCCGTGTATTCTTTTACTGGTTTGGTTTTTACTGAGATGCCATTGTAGCTCAGCCAGTCTGTAAGGGGACGAACAGGGTTGTATTCATCTTTCTCGTTAAGCGCTGTGTAATAAACCATCCGCAACAACCGGCCGCGCCGTGCAAACTCTTGCTTCATGCGCTTATAGTCTATTTCCAGCGACAAGGATTTAGTTGCAGAGTGCAGATTGGGACCATCTATCAATAGCGCCAGGCGTTCGTCTTTATAGAACATTCAGGGGTTTTCTCCTGTTTAATATTTGCTAAGTCTGGTTCAATAACTCGGACCTCGGGTGTTAGGTCCATATTAAAAGGCCGTCAACTAATTTTTTCAGTATAGAGAAAAGGTGTGGAATCGGTCTTCGGCAACTGTTTCTTGATGGGTATCTTGCCATCTCTTGCCTGACGTAAGGTCCACTAAAGTTTCCCAAAGAAAGGAACGTTTTAGGTGTTGCATCGTTTTCTCTTAAGTGTAGAAAGCAAGTTCACCTTCAAACGCTCCACGCGGGACCCGGCATGCTGCTTGGAACCTTTGTGTGCAAGTCTGGGGGATTCGATTGGGCGCTAGGTCTGATTTAAGGATTGAAGAGAACCCTATGAGTGAAGCAGCCAGGGTAGTGATTATCGACAGCGATGAAGCGGTAGCCGCGTCGATGAAGAAATACCTTCTCCAGCGTAAGGGCACGCCGTCAAGCTACTACATTGACGGCAAAGCAGCCCTTCTAGCCTGTGAGGAGCAGGACTACGACGTGCTAGTATGTGACGCCGTTCGTAGTGATGTGCTCGTCGAGGACATTATTAAAGCTGCTCGCCTGAAAAAGCCGGGCTGCAAAGTGATCCTCACGACGGGGATGCGATCTACCCAAGTGGAAAGCGAAGCTAACCGCCTTTCTGCTGATCTCTTGCTTGAGAAACCAGTGAATATTAAGGAGTTTGGCGTGTATATCACGCAAGCTCTCGGCATGAAGGCAAAGGGATCCAGAAGCTCCAAGCCCGGGCTCCAGATTATCGACCGGAAGCTTGTCGGTCATACAGGGGATGTTGTTAGCCTTACGAAAAAGGAAGCAGCAATCCTACAGGAACTGATGTCACACCAAGGTAGGCCAGTTTCCCGAGAGTTTCTTACGGTGACTGCGCTAGGTCGGGAGTTGGCCTATGGCGATAGGTCATGTGACGTGCATATCTCCAATATCCGCAAGAAGCTTAAGGAAGCCTATAAGGATAGTGTCATTCTTAAGCCAGTGCGCGGTAAGGGCTACGTCCTCGACTTTAGCTCCTAATTGGCGGGTTTTTAACTCCGCTACGCTAATTGCTTTGCAACGCATGCGAAGCAGGAAGCGTCATGGAAGACAAACTGGAAGAGGCCCTTCGACTACCCTTGGCGGGTAAGCCGCAACGGAAGCTTCTTCTGCGCGTCTATAACAATTTCACGACCTCTGACTTTATTAGATGCGTAGAATTTCTAATTGATAACAATTTCTCATGGGTGACAGAGCCTGAGAGAGAAGCTGCAAAAGAAATTTCAAGGCTCGCCATTAGTACGATGAGAGGTAACCTATACCACTCTCCGGAACACGCTTTTCATGTGGCTTTTGTCGCCTTAATATTAGCACAAGAGTATCAATCGGTTGTACTAAGCTCGAAGCTTAAGTTTCTTTTGTTCATTGGCGCTCTAGGGCATGATATTGGCCATGACGGTAGAATGGATAGCTCTGGTAGCTTCGATCTCGAGACAAGGAGCGCAGACCTAGTTGTAGAAGCGATGCGAAAACATGGGTTCTCTCAAGAAGATATCCTATTGGTTCGCACTTTGATCCTAGCGACATGCGCCCCGCACCGTAGGCTTATCATGAGGTTGGTGGACGCGGTCGAGATGGACGCTTTGGATATTGTTTCCCCACTTCTGAAAATACCTGAGCAGCTATCTATGTTGCGTGATAACAAAACTCTCATCAGTATGTGCGGAATATTATCTGATGCAGACCTGTTCTTCTCCGTAGCGTTGGGCAAAGATGCAAGCTTTGAACAATCTGAAAGGGTGTTCGCTGAGGCAGATGCCTGGCAGGGGCATGAAAGCTCACTATCAATGCTGGCCCGTAGGCAGGCATTTTTCAGGTATGTGGTTACAGGGAACTTTGCTTCGCCATCAGGTGTGAAGTTTTCGCCCTCGCTGGAGCAACTATGGGGCGATGCCTTTGGTGAAAATCTATCCTTAAGCTCTACATCTTTCTCTAGAAGAGCCCGCTATCTTGGTCGAGAAGACCGAGAGTTCTTGCGGAAATCTATCTTCTGCTGGGCGGGTGGTTTCAATGGTTTCAAAGAATGCGTGGTCGAGAGTGTTCATGGTCACATGATACTCCGCCGGGGGAAACAAGCTTTTGCCATGACGAGATCAGGCCTAATTCTTGAAGGGTGCATCGACCAGGGCAATTTCAAAGGAAACTCGTACCTTGGTGCCATGGGAGGATAACATGCTGAGAAAGTTTTGTTTTGCAACTCTAAGTATTTGTTTTGCAGGCGCTGCTAGCGCTCAAGATTTAAGCTATTCGGGATCTGGATATCAAGGTGGAGGCACCACTATCACAGAGGGATCAGGGTCGTACCAGGATACATCTCAACTCTTTCTAGATGACGAATTGGCAAACCTTCCGAGCGATCTGACACATGAGCGCTGGGGAAAAAGACATCAGCCGTTCTTCAAAAAATATGATGTGGACCGAGATGGGGTTTGGAGCGAACTCGATTTGGTTGGTATCGACGAGGATTACGTTAAGCGGTGGGCGACCAATACCGTCGTCGATACATTCTCATTCTGGCATCCAAATCGGATCGCGCATGCCAACCAAATCACTGCTGAACTACAGGTCATCTCCCAACGCAACGATTTCCTTGCCGCCACAGCCGATGCAGCCTCTTCTGCAAGAGGTGCTTTGACGGACATCGGACTTATGGGCGATAAGGACGCGCCAATGTATATCGAAGCCAACCCGGATGGGGACGCTCAGATTGTCCGTCGGGGAAGTGTCGCCGAGAAATCCCGGTCTTGGGTGGAAGTGTCTGTTCCTATCAGTCTGAAAATGACCAGCGGCACCAATGTGAGCGAAGCACAGTATGTGGCCCATATTATTGCTATGACGCGGTTCCCGGTCTATGATGGCGACGATACTTGGGCCCTTTGGAACCTTTCGATAAGCGGTAAATGATAGCCTAGCTTTCATTCGAGCATAACTTCTGTTCGATATGATGCAGTCATAGATATCGGAAAGATTATTATGACTGTTAACAAAAGAGTTTTGATTGTTATCCCAGCAAGATATGCGAGCACGCGTTATCCTGGGAAACCTTTGGCAGAGCTAACTGGCGCAACCGGAAAGACAAAAAGCCTGGTACAGCGATCATGGGAGGCTGCTATGTCGGTAAAGGTGGCTGATAAAGTCGTCGTCGCCACTGACTCAGAGGAAATTTGCAAGCACGCACGTAGCTTTGGGGCCGAGGTCGTGATGACCCCGGAAAGCTGTGCCAATGGTACTGAGCGTTGCTCATATGTCGCCAAGAAATACCGCAACTACGATATCATCGTGAACTTGCAGGGCGATGCACCGTTGACCCCAGCAGCCTTTGTCGAAGATCTCGTACTTGCATTTGATGATCCCAATATAGCGGTAGCAACGCCTGTCCTGCGTTGTGATGCAGAAGCTTTGGCTGGCTTTAAAAATGACAGAGCGAACGGTCGGGTAGGCGGCACCACTGTGGTCTTTAATAATAAGATGGAAGCTCTCTATTTCTCTAAGGAAGTTCTCCCTTACACGGGAGAGGGCGTCCCCGAAGAGATGCGCATGCCTGTTTTCCACCATGTTGGTGTTTATGGCTACCGCCGCGAAGCTTTGGCGAGGTACATGGATCTTCGTGAGGGTCGCTGGGAAAAATGGGAAGGTCTCGAGCAGCTTCGCTTCCTAGAAAATAGCGTGAAGGTGAAGTGCGTTGAAATGGGGCGTGGTTATCAGTTTTGGGAACTCAACAACCCGACTGACGTGCCTATCATCGAGAAGATGCTTAGAGAGGCTGGCATAGAGTAATATGACCTTTACTGAATTCCTCTTCGTAGCATTCTCAATTTTTATGGGATTTTTGGTTGCTGGAATGTTGGGGCTGGAAGCTATGGGGGCTGCAATTTGTGTTTTTACGGCCCCCATGTGGATGTATCTAGTTGTCGTCTTCGTCGCCAAGATTATCAGTAAAATAAGAAGCTTTTTTAGAAAAGATGATCGAACGTGATAGGACGGACCCTAGCTGATACTGAAAGCAACGATCAGTTTTTGAAAGAAGGCCGGTCGTTAACCACGATAACGTAATTTTCGTGAGTGACTGGGATAGGGTCCGGCTCACCTAGGCGGAATGGCTTGGATAGAACCAGGCTGTTTTCCTCCACATGAGCAACAACGTGCCCCATCATCTTGTTGGTGGGGTGGGTTGCCACTAGGTCGATAATCATCGCGCCGGATAGGTTGGTTTCGATCCCTTTGATGATTGTGCAGTGACCGGTTAGGATCGAGTGCACATCAATCGGGGACATGTAGATAAGTCCCCGGTTCATTTCATCTCACCTTTTTCAATACCGAGGGCCTTGCAGGCTGAGGCGAGTTTTGCGCTCGCTTTGGTGCGGATTGCTTTTTGGCGCCGTGCCATTGTCTCTTCACGGGTCTCGGCAAGCTTTACTGCGGTTTCGCAGGGCTTTTTTACAGGTGTCCAGTATGCTGTGAAACCATTGGGGCCCATGTAGAAGCGAACGTCTCCGTCGACATCATTCTCTTCTTTAATGGTATCTACGGCCGCTTGCAGAGCGAGGCCGATGTGTTGGGCAGTGTTGCCATCTGCAAGAACGTCGAGGTCTATGGTCTTTTCAGCAGTAGGTGCGAAGGTTGTAAGAGGAGTGTTCATGTTGTTTGCTCTATTCTTGGTGTTGCAAGGATTAATAGGGTTCTATCCATCATTAACATGGTCTGTCAACGGTTGAATTAAAGAATAGTTCATGTTTCAAAAATATAGGCAACAAAAAACCGCCACGAAGGCGGTCCTTGGTGCCAGGCATCTGGCGATCAGTTCTGTGAACGGTACCTTATTCCGGTCGCTTGACGTCCACGTGGGTTACCTTGATGCCAGCTTTACGAAGGTGCTCGATCCCATCTTTGAGCCGATAGGGCTCTGCATAATATACTTCTTTGATCCCAGCGCGATGGATGAGCTTGGCGCACTCAAAGCACGGCTGGTTGGTGACAAACATCACGGCATCTTTCGAGCTCTCACCTGAGCCTGCAAGTTTTCCGATAGCATTGAACTCTGCATGCATGACTTCTGGCTTGGTCACCAGCTTATACCGGCGCCCATCTTCACTTACATGGGGAAACTCCTCTACGCAGGCGGTATCTGTCTCAGCATAAACGGTGGTTTCGCAGGGTTCAGACCATCCCGGTGGAGTTCCATTGTATCCATAGGAGGGGATGCGGTCGTCTTTCACGACTACGGCGCCAACCTTCAGGCGCTTCGAGTGTGAAAGATTGGCGAAAACGAAGGCCGCTTTCATATAAGCTTCGATGTGCTTATTTTTCATGCGGACTTACCGCTGTATTTCGGACCTCTAAGTCCGATAGCGATGCAGACCGCCAGCATTTGGTCTGCGTCCGTCATCATTTCTTTTGCGTCGTCGTAGTTTTCTGGGTCGCACGCCAAGATGTTCCGAGCGTGGTCGAGCAGGTTTGTGATTTCACGAAGCTTTTTTTCGGATTGGAAGGCTTCGTCTTCTAGTCGGGCGATTTCTTCTATCATCAGGTCGGTTGAAGGGGTTGCTACGTCAGCTACGTCGAAGGGCATGAAAAAATCCGTTTTTTGCTTGTGATTGGGCCAACATGTGGCCCGTTGTTCTTCTGTTAGCAAGCAAAGACAGGTTCAGTCAACATCTTTTTCATGATTAACCATGAATAGTTTCTGATCTAGCCTCCCCGAACGTCTTCTCATCATGGATTTTGGGGGGCGTGAACGTCTCAATCCAAGCCCTTGCGCCGCACGATAGGGGCGTTGCAGAGTGGATAAGCAAGACTGGTCCATCAATCTCGATGCGGTGCCCGTAGCGTGCCTTCATCCCGGGGCTTTTTACAGTGAAGACTGGGATCGTTGTGCGATCTCTCTTGTTCATAGAGATGTGGGATCGGTTCACGTGGATGATATGGGGTTTGCTGGAGTGGTTGGGCTTACCTTTAAGAGGTCGCACGTCTCCGTCAGTCTCAAACCAGGTTGAATGAGGGTCTCTTGCAAAGTCTGACGCTTGCTTAAGGGTGACCGGCCCGAAGAGTTCAGCGCAGACATGTTCGTCGCCGCTCATAATGTCGTGGAAGACGGGAAGCATCGTACCCGCCTTTCTGCTTTCGATGATCTTATGAGGTAGTACAATAAATTTATGCATGCTTAATCCAGTAATCGGTGTTGTGTTATAGTAAAATTTGCGATCAAGCAAGGAAAAACAAGAACAGAAAACGTATCTTCAAGTTCATCGTGTATATTATTCATATTAGAATGGAGTTTTACGATGAACGATCAAATCAAAGCAATTCCCGCAGATCCGACAGATGAGCCGGGGTATGGAAGATCTTGGCATTTCGATGGAGAGTACGGCATCCGGGCAGAGGAAGCCTGGGAAACCGGCTTTACCGGTAGTGGTATTACAGTAGGTATCGTGGATGATGGTTTCGATCTAACAGATAGCGACCTGACTGCGAATTTTAACGCCTCGCGGTCTTATGATTATGCAGATGGTGATAACTACATTCACGATTCAGGTACAGGAAGCAAAGAGGCGCACGGAACGAGAGTCGCTCGATTTTTGGTAGCTGCCGATAATGGCGAAGGGGTTGTAGGAAGCGGATTTGATGTAGAGTGGCATGGCTACCGTGTAGGCTTTTCAGACATGAGCACACTGTCTCAGGGCTTTCGTGCTGGCCTGAACAGTTCGGATATCCTCAACAACAGTTGGTCTCTAAATTATGATAGCGACTTCAGTCATTATCCCCGTATCAACTACAGCGCTAACTTTACCGAGGCACTGTCAGATGGTCGTGATGGTTTGGGCCAGGTTGTAGTTTTCTCAGCGGGTAACGACCGTGACACTGGAGTAGAGACAACCTCCCATTGGCTACAGAACCACTTGGGGACTATTACCGTTGGTGCGATTGGTGAAGACGGAGATTTTGCAGATTTTAGTAGTCGTGGCTCCAACCTTCTCGTCACCGCGCCAGGGGAGACTGTTCTTCTGCGTGAGGAGGGTAACACTGCCTATTTCGGCAGCGGGACAAGCTATGCGGCTCCACTGGTGTCTGGCGTAGTGGCGGCCATGCTAGAGGCTAATGAGAACCTAGGTTTCCGTGATGTGAAAGAGATCCTGGCTATTACCAGTCGCCGCATTGATGACGGGCTTGCGACAGATGGAAACACCAACGACCTGTCCGCGTCCGATTGGGTCGAGAATGGTTCCGGGAATTGGAATGGTGGCGGTATGATTTTCTCAGGTGATTACGGTCACGGTCTTGTCGACATGTCTGCCGCAACGCGTTTGGCCCAAAATTGGATAGGTCAGTCGACTTACGATAATATGATTCAAGCGTCCCGCACGATAGACAACTGGGGGATGGCAGTATCAGAAATTGAGATGACCATCAGTCAGGATATAGAACTGGATATGGTTGATTTGAGTTTGGATTGGAACTACCACGACTTTTCAGAGGTCTCGCTATACTTGGTTTCTCCAAAGGGCACTGAATCTCGACTTTCGCACGCACAAGATCATACCGGCAGCCTGAATTGGACCTATACTTCGAACGCCTTCTGGGGCGAGAGCAGCTCAGGTGTGTGGCGTGTAGAGTTCCGTCATGCAGAGACTGGGGACGCTATCGAAGTGACCACTGAGGAGGCCGGAATCAACTTCTACGGCGATAATGCCAGCCCGGACAGCGTGTATTACTTTACCGACGAATACGGTGATCGCTTCAATCATGATAGCGCAATCCGTTTCATCACTGATTTGGATGGCGGAGAAGACACTCTGAACTTTGCCTCCTCGGGACAGAACGTGGTCTTCTCCCTTAAAGAAGGCCGAGGCACCAGCTTCGACGGGGCTGCGTTGGAGATTGCTGCTGGAACAATCATCGAAAACATTATCACGGGTGAGGGGAGCGACCGCATCTGGGGCAATGATGAGCACAATACGATCTTTACGGGTCGTGGCGACGGTGAAGACCTGGTGTTCGGCTTCGATGGTTCTGATTACATCGTTACTGGAGGTGGGGATGACACTATTGCCGGTGGCGAAGGATGTGACCGCATTATTTCCGGTGAGGGCGACGATCTCGTTGACGGTGGTGGCTGTGACGACAGAATTATGACTGGTTCCGGTAACGATAGGGTTCTCGGCCGTGAGGGTGATGACATGGTTTTCGCCGGAGGTGGCGCCGACCGCATCTGGGGACACGACGGTGATGACACCATCAAAGCCGGTTCAGGGAATGATCATATTTCTGGTGGCATCGGTGACGACCGCCTTTGGGGTGAAGCAGGCTGGGATTATATTCGTGGCGGCGCTGGCCACGACCACATCTCTGGCGGCGCAGGGCGTGACTTCCTTCATGGTGATGATGGTGATGACCGGATCTATGGCGGTGAAGGCTACGATGTCATGACCGGTGGTTCTGGCAATGACAAGCTCGATGGCGGTATTGGCAACGACCTTCTCTTTGGTGGCGTCGGTAACGACCGCCTTGATGGAGGCGAGGGTGCCGATCACATGTACGGTGGCAGAGGTGATGACGTCTATGTTGTCGACAATGAGGGTGATCGTGTTCGCGAGGACAACCCAAGCGAAGGTTACGATGCAGTCTTCATTACTGGCACTGGATCCTTCGATGGAGGGAATGGCACCGAACTGGCACGCATCTTTGATAGCGCACAAAACGCAAACTTGACGATGAATGCTCAGAACAATGCCATCTGGGGCAACGCGTATGCCAACAGGATCGATGCTGCCGAAGGGAATGATGTCGTGGATGCAGGTCGCGGAAACGATACCATCGCAGGGGGTGAGGGCAACGATGTCCTAACAGGCGGCCTCGGAGCTGACGTCTTCGATTTCAACGAGGGCGCTGGGCATGCTGATGAGATCACCGACTTCACTGATGGTAGCGATCTCATCGATATCACCGACCTTGGTATCCATACAGGTGGCGCCATCTCAGGTGGCTATATCAGTATGATTCAGAACGGTTCAGATGTGGACTTGAGCTATAATCCAGGTGGTTCATCAGCGGCTGGGTACGAGATCTGCACTCTTTCGGATTTTGATATCAACCTGCTGAGCGACGCAGATTTCATCCTGTAAAGAGCGCAAACTAGTTTTCAGGGCCCTGCCAGATTGGTGGGGCCCTGTTGTTTTGCAAGAACACAGAAGAATAGTTCTACACAATGCTTGAGTCTGCCGCGTTTGTCGCTTGCGCTAGTCAACATTATGCATTACTACTTCATGTATAGCCGCTATGCTTAGCGGATCGAACAGATACTTCAAAATTTCGGGGAGTTCCCATGGCTGATTTCAAGGGCACCGTACGCAAGATTATTTTCCAGACACCTAACGATGCCGGAGCATTCTTCATTCTGCTCGTGGATGAGGGTGACGTGTTCGGCGGAGAAATTACTGTTAAGGGAACTTCGATTCACGAGATTTCGCCTGGCAGCAAAATCCAGTTTTCGGGAGAGCAAGGAGAGTACAAGGGAGCGCCACAGATCGCGGCGACCTACATTTCCCTGCATGCCGAGGCTACCAACAAGGGAGCGCAGGGATGGGTCCTTCAAGCTCCGGTTTGCGGCTTTGGTGTAAAGTCGGCTGAAAAATTGATTGCAGCCTTTCCGGATGATTTGCATGAGGCACTCCAAGACCCGGAGCGATTGGCTCAGCAGGGCAACATTAAGGCCGGAGTGGCAGAGGATCTGGTTGCAGCTTGGTTGTCGATGAGCATTCCTAATGAAATCCTCGAGTTGGTCGCCGATGACATCTTGCCAATGAAATACTTGCAGAAAATCATGGCGCATTCGATGGGTGGGGTCTCCGGTGCACTGCATGAGGATCCGTGGAAGTTTGCCACGATGGTAAAGGGGCTGGGCTTCAAGATCATGGACGAGGTTGCCCGAAAGCTTGGCGTCTCGATGGAGAAAGACAGCCGGTATGATGCTGGTATCCGTTTTACAATCGAAGAGGAGATGAAAAACTCCGGCTATACTCGGGTGCGTAAAACCAAGGTTATCAACTCTGTGACCCGGATTGGTATCTCGGATAAGCAAAGAATTGACGAGCGCTTGGACGCTTTGGTCGAGGCGAAAATCCTTACATATTATGACGATGTTGAATCCTACACGATGTCCTACATTGCTAAGCGTGAGCGTGATATTGTTAAGGATATTATTCGTCTGCAAGAAAGCTTTGTGATCAGCGATGAGCAGCGAGAGGCATACAAGGATCAGGTCGCGCAGGTCGAAGCCAAAATTGGTATTACTCTAGATCCCAGTCAGCGCGAGGCTGCTATCACCAGCCTTTGTACAGGGGTTTCCATCATCACGGGTGGCCCTGGCACCGGTAAATCCACTACACAGTCGGTTATCTTGAACGTTCTGCGCCAGGAACAGGAAAAAAGCATCTCGATGATGGCTCCTACTGGTCGTGCTGCTCATCGCTTGGGTGAGGCGGCCGGTGGTGAAGGTAAAACTATCCATCGCGGTCTTCAGTACGATCCGATGTCCGCTGGGTTCGTGTATAATAGATTCAATCCTCTGGCGGCAGACACTGCTATCGTGGATGAATTCTCGATGGTTGATACCAGCCTTGCCTATGATCTCCTTCAGGCCCTGAAGAGCGGTTCTCGCTTCATTATCGTGGGTGATGACGATCAGCTTCCGAGTGTCGGTCCAGGTCAGGTACTGGCGGACTTCATTAGAAGTGAAGCAATCGAAGTGTCTCGCCTGAAGGTCGTCCATCGCCAAGCCGATTCCAGTGGCCTTATCCCGGCTGCCGCAGCTATCTCAAAAGGTGAGATGCCTAAGTTCAATGACGATGATTTTAGGTTCATCGAAGCGGACAATGCTGCGGAAATCACAGCTGCCATTCTTGAGACACTCAATATGGACTTCGTTGAGCGCGGTCTGGATCCGGTGAAGGATACGATGGTCATCTCACCTCAAAGAAAGGGTGACTTGGGCTGCGCTCGCTTGAACGAGATCATCAAGGATTCTGTGAACCCGTTCCGTGAAGGCAACTATCGTCACTCGGTGGAAATCCGTCGTCGTAAATGGAGTGTGGGTGACAAGGTTATGCAGACGCGTAACGACTACGACAAAGAGGTGATGAACGGTACCGTCGGGTACGTGGTGGAAACTTCCATGCCGCAAAAAGGGAAAGAGCAGATTTTCGTCGAGTTCGAGGGCAGAACGGTTAAGTTTGATGGCTCCGACATCAACGATCTGGATCACGCTTGGGCCCAGACGGTACATAAAATGCAGGGGGGAGAGGCCCCCGGTATTATTATGGTGGTTACGCCAGAGCACAGCTATATGCTTGAGCGTAGCCTGATCTATACTGGTGTGACGCGCATGAAGGATATCTGCGTCAATATCGGCAGCCGACGGGCCTTCGAGGAGGGTATCAAGAAAGTTGAGGGCAATCGTCGCCTTACCTACACGTCGATTTCTCTTCGTAAGCTGAAACAGCTTGAGCCGTTCTTGCTGGAATCTGATGTTCCGAAGACTTCTAGGTTCGCGCCCGCTACCCGGCGTCCTTTGCTGCGTCGGCGTCCTGGGCTAAGCGCCAGACCGTCAGCGGATAATGCACCTGGAATGGCTAACTAAAAACAAAGAAAAGCAAGAACAAATGTATTTTGATCTTGCACGACATAGATTAATATGAGAAGTTGCAAGCACAGGCACAAGAAGCTTGTACTTGCTAGTTGAACCCATAAACGAAACCGCCGAAATCATTACGGCGAAGCAGGAAAATAGACAGATGACAAAATCGGTCAATAACAGAGTCGGTATTCTTCCGAAAATTCAAACAGCGAATGGCGAGCGGATTATCCAGCATCACGAAATCGAGGATGCAATCGTTCATGTCGAAGCTTACGGTCGCTTCGTGATCGAAGTGGGCGGTGTCGAGCAAGACCAGTCTTTTGGTACTCTTGATGAAGTTGCGCGGGCAGTAAACGACCTCCTTAACGAGGATGCTAATCTGCACATGGACAACCGCCTCCATGATATTCTGGCTCAAGCAGTCGAGAATGCACGGGACATGGCTGCCCCAGCGATGGGCTGACTGCAAATTTAGACAGCTTTTAAGGGCGTCAGCTGCAACTCATGTTCAGTTGGCGCCCTTCGCATGTCTGGGGGTCGGTTGCTTTGTGTGGTGATCGATCATATTTTCAAATTGTAAGGAAAGCATATGCATATCGTATTTCAGAATGAGATCATCAGAGGGCAGGATATCTCCTCAGCCATTTCATCTCTCGGATGGCAGGGGCATCAGATCGAAACCGAAAGATTTTCACACTCCATTGAAGATATTGATCGTACGCTGTTCAAGACAGCTCTCGATCCTAATGACCCGATCATGGTATTCGCAGGTATCAGACTTGCCAGCCATCTCCAGTATAAAAAGCTTACCAAAGTTCAATCTGGTGTAATTGCGGATCAGGCAAAACTCACGTGGTCATCCTATGCAACGCATTTGCCAAACGACATGCTTCTAAATCCATTTGGCATTCTATTTCCCTGGGGGTATTTGCGTGATCCAATGACGGTCAGAACAGTAAAGAAAGCTTTTGGTGAGGACGGAGTTTTCATCCGCCCTAATAGCCCATGGAAGCCGTTCGCTGGGTTTGACACCACCTGGGATCAGTATGCCCACAACCTGTCTGCCTACGAGCAGCTTGAAGCTATTGACGCAGGGGAAATTTGCGTTCTGTTCCCGCGCAAGACCCTTGATGTGGTGGAGTGGAGATTTTGGATCGTAGCGGGCGAGATCGCTACTTACGCACCCTATTCCTGGTCAACTCTCCCAGATGAGAAGAGATCTCCACCGGCCGATATGATCCCTGCTGTAGAGAAGGCTATCCGATACCTGGATGGATACGAGGATAGCCTCGTGATCGACATGGCTGACACGCCCAACGGGGCGAAGATCGTGGAGCTGAATGGGCTTACAACATCTGGATTTTATGACGGGATGGACGTGACCGCGCTTTTGAGCTCGTTGCCAGCGATGTTTGGGTTGCCCGCTGCTGAATAGTGTTCAGGTGGCCCCGGTGTGGTCGCTCTGTAGTCATACAGTAGGCAATTAGTAGTCATAAGGTGGAAATTGCGTTACCTATCTACCCACTAAAAATAAGGCCCCCTAAAGTAGGAGGCCTTATTTTTTACATCTTCATAGTCGTTTTAGGAACCAGTCCCTCGGCCTTAGCGAGGTGGTGCTTAGACACCCTTAGGTGGGCTTCAGCATCATCCGCAATAGAAGAAAACTTAGCCTGATACCGTGGCATCGGGTTCGCTACGAATTTCTTGGCCAGCCGTACTTTCATTCGAGCCTCAGCTTTCGCTGAAATAGCAGCACTTACGATTTCTACAATATCGTCACAATCGCTATAATCCGACATGAGTTCTGTGCTTCTTTTCGAAATGTCGCTCAGTGATTTCTCAATGCTCTTTAGCCGATCTTTGGATCCGTTCAAATTCGTTGTGACCTTCGACATGAGTGCGTCGTGGTCGAATTCATTCTCTGCCGAGAAACGTTCCATAAAAGGATACCTCTAATTATATTTTTTCTTACTAAAGCCAGATATAGACGGATTGATGGTCGCTTGTCAATTTGAACACCAAAGAATGTCCCATTCTGGCCATGTTGTTTACATGTATGAAACAAATAAATCACAGATCTGTTCCTGACAATTCATGAGAAAGTCAAAAAAATTGACTACTATCTTGCTGAAGAGAGACTTACTTGCAGATAGCCAAGCACAGATAGAGGTTATCATGGGTCCGAAAATGCGCGATGCCGTAAAGGTTATGAAAAGCGGCCGGTTCTTCTCAACAGCAGCACTTGATGAAGCGGGGATCGACCGAAGAGTGCTAAAAAGGCTCGAGAAACAAGAAATCGTGCATACGCTCATCCGGGGAGTGTATTACCTTGACGAAAAATATGTAAAGGAGAGCAACTATCCTCCTCATCCAAACTTCGAGACATTCTCGCTAGGTCTCAAGAACGGCGGAGATACTGCCTTCGTTCATCTTTACTCAGCGGCATCCTTCCATGAGCTGAATGTCGACGGCAACGTCCAATATGTGACCCTGGGGCTCGACCGCGACAGAGGTCTTCCTGCCGGTGATGACTTCAAATACAGGCGCCTTAGTGAAGGGCCAAAGACCAACCTAGGTGTAGAAGTCTATGGGGAGCACCGTGGGGTTCCTATCCGGATTACCAATCTCGAACGCACGGTCGTTGATCTCGTCTACTATAGCCCTTTGAACGGACGCAGTGACGTTGATGAGGAAACGGCCGTTGATGCTCTTAATAGGTATGCCTGTCACCCCGACAAGAACCCTGCCTTGCTCGATAAGATGGCTCGTGAGTTCGGCGTCGAAAACGCAGTTCGTATCGCCATGAAGAATTCCTCTCGCAGCATCGAGGACGAAGGCGTCACACTGAAGTTCTAGCTTGCAAGCTTAGACGCATTTCCACCTTACAGATGGAGATGTAGTCATGCTTAAAAATAAAGGCCTCTCAGGTCATGGTGCCAGCGACAAGCTCAAAGAGCTGAGTAAGCAGCGTGCCAAGGAAAAGGCTGAGATCAGGGGTCGTGAGCATAAAGCGGACAAGTCTCCTGACAACCTATTTTATGAATTCATTCATCGCGCTTTTATGCGAAGACTACAGATGAGTTCCTATCGAGATCAGTTTGCTCTTAAAGGCGCGCAGATGATGCGAAAAGTTACCAATGAAGACTGGCGTGCGACCCAAGATATCGACTTCAATGTGAGCCAGGCTATGGACGATAAGCAGCTCGCTGCTGCATTGAAAGATATCCTTACCCAGCAGCCGAAGGTACCGGACGGCGTAGAATTCCTTCTTCAAGATGGAGTGAGCCTCAAGAAGGATCGTACGCATGCGACCATTGCCGGTCAGAAGCTGTCTTTGAAGGCGAAGGTTGGTAAGTCGGCCTATGTTCTGGATATTGATCTCGGCTTTGAGAATAAGATCCATGCTCCTCTGCGCACTATTGAGTTCCCTCCCATGATCAAGGGTGAGGAACCTGTGACTGTGCTGGCTGTGCCGCCAGAGAATGCCATAGCAGAGAAGTTCCGAGCAATGGTTGTATGGGGGCTATCCACGAGCCGCGTGAAGGACTTCTTCGATGTGCAAAGGTTTGCATCCGTTCTTGAGATCGACGCTGACGTAATAGCCGAAGAGGTTCGGGGAACCCTGGAGCAGTTGAATGTCGAGTTGCCACCCATGAGTGAGATTGATGTGCTCGATCCGGAGGTGCTCAATACATACGACGGGGATAGCTTAAAACGTCAGTGGCATGCCTTCGGCGAAAAATATGGTGGTGACATCCCGGACTTCGTGGAGTGTGTCAAGGAAATCAGAGAATTCATCGGTCCCGTTGTCGACTATGTGCGAGATGAAGGGCCGTCACCGGGTGTTTGGTCTCCAGACACTGGTTGGTCAAAAAATATGGAAAACACCTTCTCGTAGGGTGCGACATTTCGCGAGGTCCTGGAGTATGGGGCCTGGCCGTAGATAAAAGCAAATGGAGTTTGAAATATGCCTATTGAAAACGAAGAAGAGTATCTAGAAGACCTCGCTAACCTGAACGACACCTTTCATATTTTTGACGGTGATCCGTCTTTCCTTCCTCCGCACAAGATGAGGGTGTCTCGCTGGGACGAAAAGAGAGGGGGTACGGTGTACTTGAGGCCGTCTAAATTCGATGGCGAGTTCGATTGGGTGCCTGTTCCAACACCTGATGTGGCACTGACTAGAGAGCAGATTGATGTGGCACGCGCGCAGATGGATCTCAGCGATAGCGAAGAGATAATCTATTATGATGATCCAAGGTTGAATGGCGCGACGGTCATACACGAAGATGCCGATGGCTATAAAACCTACGGTAATCCGACGAGACAGGCTAAGCTGGATACCAATGCTCTATGGCCAGTTGAGGCACGAGACTTTGTCGTTAGCCTTGTGAATAATGAGGACACTATGGCTTCCGGCTGGGAAGATCACTCCTATCTCGAAATCGACGTCGTTCCAATGACCACCCATGCCGATGGCAGTGAAGGGTGTGCTGAGTATGAAGACGAAGTGCAGTACTGGGCAGCGTTAGCCAAGGTTGCGGGAAGCTACTTTCCGCATGCCATATTGGCTGAGTTCGAGGCGGCTACCGAAGAGAAGATCGACGAAAAGGTCGAGAAGCTGTTGAAGGTTCTGCCGGGCGCCGATGTTCATAAAGAAGAGCCTACGCCAAGACCGGTAGAGAGCCCAGCGCCCTAATTCATTCCTAGGTGCCCACCAAAAATATGATCTTCGCGGGTGCCTTTTCTTTCTTACATACCTGGGAAATTAATCCTGCTTGTGTCGGCCGCCGGTTCAATTCGAAAGAGCTTTACGTTCTCTGGGGGGATGTGGTCGAGACAGGAAACTTCGTACTCAACATCAGTATTCTGTCCAATGCGTGCGTTTTCTGGGAACGTAACTTCTATAATCGCGTGGTCTAGATCTTCATCCCAAGCTTCTTCTCCCCAAGGGGACATCAGAGCGTCTTCCAAGTCGCTCATCGTCGGGAACAGGTACACAGCAGCCTCCTTCTCTCCGATCTCACGAGCACGTGGTCCGATCTGAGGCTTCAAGCCTTCCTTGAGTATGGACTCTAGGTTCTCCATAGCGGTTATATGGTAGTATTTTGTGGTCATATAAGTATTCCGTCATAAGTAAGGGCAGGATTATGGGGGCATATGTGCTTCAACATCGGGAACGTGCGCGTCGATGTCGTGTCTGGGTTCTTCTTTGTATTTGATGGTTACCTGACCATTTTCATCGAATTCCGCATAGGTAGGGAACTTCGTTTCACCAGCACTCTTGTTGATCTCATTCACTATAGAATTTATGGCCTCATTGTCGCCTTTGACAACGTCCAGTAAACTCATCTCGGTCTCTTCGAGCATTATATCGGTTGGCTTACCTTTCTCACTCATCGCAAGCACATTAGAACCTGTGTTCTTAGGGCTCTTCATCATAGCCTTGAAGGATTTACCCAGATTTTTCAGGATCGGCGCCCTCTCCTGATTAATCTGGCCTGTGAGTTTCTTGGCGGCGAAAACATGTTTATGGCGCTTCTCGATGAGCGCATCCATGCTCTGGTAGTTTTTTAGATTGCAGAGCTGCCTAGCGGTGTTCGCCAAGGCCTTGTACCTCATCAAAGCAACCACAGTCCCTGCGATCAGAGCGGCCGGTGTGCTCGCGGCTATAGTTAGTGTTCCCAGTGCAGTTGCTGCGGGGGCGGCAAGTGTCAGTGTCGTAGCGCGCTGCCGCAAGTCATATGCGGCTCTTGCATATGCGGCAGGCCGTCCATTTGCGATCATATTCGCCCGTGCTCGATACAGAAGGTCGTCAGCGGAGGTAATAGTGTCGGTTATGTCTAGCAGGGCGCCGCTCTTTCCTAGCCCGAGTGACTTTTCGAGTACCGACCAAGCATCAGGTCCGAAGCTGTCAGTGATCATGTCCTCTACCTTGTCCTTGATCTCTTTAGGCTTTGCAGAGATGCCAACATCGTTTGGCGCTATGAGATCAGCAGATGTACGGGCCTGAAGGTCATTGATCTTCTTGTCCAGCGCCATGATGGCGACGATATGGACGTCCAGTTTGTTTTCTTTGGAAGGGTGCATGACAAGTCCTCGTATAATAACTATACATGGTCGCAAGAACGCAAGATTATACTCGACTTGACCTGTGCATAACTATCCTTTACTAAGGCATGTATATATAAGGATAGCACTGTTTCATGAACTATGAGTTTCCACGTATCGAGACCCTCGAGGATGTTCTTCCTGCGATTGAGGGTGTGGACGGCATTAACTGTCGGGAGGTAGGTCATCTGACTTGTCTCCAGTACGCTATCCTAGATCCTAAACTGTTCGACATGACCGATGATCCGGAGCTTGCTGCCTTGCGCCGTGAGTGTCGTGGTCTGATGTTTGATACTGAGAGCGGCCGTCTTCTCAGCCGTCCTCCTCATAAATTCTTCAATATCGGTGAACGCGACGAGACCCGGGTAGAGAACATCCGGTGGCAAGACCTTGAGCGTGCCTATCCAAAACTGGATGGCTCCATGGTCCGTCCCATTGTGTTTGATGACCGTCTGGTGATGATGACAAAGCGTGGGTATTCGGATGCCGCTCACTTAGCTACGGATCACCTCTACAAGGAGTACTCCAGCCGTGAGATCTCCGAGATCCAAGAGGCTTGCGAAAATGGCCTGACACCCGTTTACGAGTTTACCGGGGATGATAACCAGGTAGTCGTAAAATATGGTGATCCTGAGCTTACTCTATTGGCAGTCCGGGACACCTATTCAGGTAACTATCTCGATGAACAAGAGATCGGTCTCGCAGGGCCCAAGCCCGTAGAAATCTATGAGGCGTGGGATCACTTCGAGGGAGATATCGCGGATAAACTAGAGCAACTGCGTGCGCGCACCAACGAGGAAGGTGCTGTATTTCGGATGCGTAATGGCCATATGCTCAAAGCCAAGAATACTTGGTATGGGCGTCTGCATGCAGTCATCAGCAACATTGACTTGCCGCAATCCAAGCGTCACATCGCTGCTCTCATTATTAATGAGCAGATTGATGACGTAAAGTCGCAGACCGTTGGTCGAAAGCGTGACTATCTGGATAGCTTTGAAGGTGACTTCTGGGCTGCCTTCACGGGGAAGCTGGAACACCTCACGGCGCTTTGGAAGCAAGGCAAGGAAGTCTGCGGCGATGACCGTAAGAAATTCGCAACCGAATATGCTCCTACTATCGAAGACAAACAAGATCGATCATTGGTTCTCAGTTCCAAAAATGAAGACGAAATTCGGGAACGTATGTTCCGTCTCCTTATGCGGCAGTCTGAAAGCATGACCAGATGGGAGGAGGCTGAAGCATGGCTCGCGAAGTAGACTTCCTCATCCGCCTTAACGGTCGTTCTTCGCTCAAAAGGTCGCTGGAGTATTACCTAGAAGGCGCGAGTTCTGCCATCTGTCCAGAGAAGGATGAGCTCTACAAATCTCGGTTTTCCGAGTTCAAAGAGGACCTTATTGATCAGTTTGGTCCTCATCACCTGACCAGGCATCAGCAAGATTACCTGTTTGACTACGTAAACTCAAAGCATGGCCAGTCACACTATGAACTCTATGAGGGATATCGATCCCTTGCTGAGTTTCTGACCGGTATCCATCAAGTTTGTAATAAGGATTGATTATGAAAAAGATTATTTTTGACTGCGACGACATTTGTCTTCAGTTCCCCCAAGGTTTCTCGAAGTTTCTATGGAAATATTACGGCATCAAGACGCTGGGTGGAGATCCCTGTAACTGGAATATGCTGAAATGGACGGGACTTAAGAAAGAACGTGTCCTTGAGCTTCTCATAGAGTTCAGCACGTCCAAATATTTCGGGGAGCTAGAACCTGTTCCTGGCGCCGTAGAAGGCATCAAAAGATTGGTAGCAGCGGGATATGATCCCGTTATCGTAACAGCATGTGTCAAAAGTGAGATGACGATGCAGAGGCGCATTTCCAATGTGAGTAATGTCTTCGGCGAGGGTGCCTTCTCCAAGATCGATTTCACCCCGATGGGGACATCGAAGCTCGACCAGCTGAAGCAGTATGAGCCCACTATTTTTGTGGAGGATAACTACCATAATGCTTTGACGGGTCTGGAGGCTGGTCATGAGGTTCTGATCCGCCGGGTACCACACAATCTGGAGCACCGTAAAAATGCCCCTGCCGAGCTGACCTGGTTTAGTGACTTCTCGGAAGTTGTGAAACATATTTTTGAACGCCAGCCAGTGATGAGCTACTGAAGGAGGTGGATATTGTCTGATACTTCTGCATGCCCAGCGCTGGGCGAGAATGGGGTCTGTAGGAAGCCTATATGTTCCTGTGGGAGCTTCACCCTTAAAGAGCGCTACGAGGCCCACAGGGAAGCCTGTAGGGACACCTGCGACCGGATAGAGGAACATGACCCGCAGATGGCTCGGTCTGCGAGGAAGACCCTAAGAATTTTAAAATAATATGCGCCCGCTCAGAAATCCTGGGCGGACGCATATTATCGTTTTTCCGTAAACGATGAAGGGCGCCACTGGGCGCCCTTTTTACATTGGCATGCGCAATATTTAGAGTGGGCTGGCGCCAACCTCCCAGCTCGACATGTTCTTCTCTCTATCTTTCTGAAGAGGATAATCTTCTCGAGCCCACCACTGATCGTGGGTACTGAAGTATTTCCAATAAATCACTCGGTTGCGCGTGTTCGCCATGGGTCTTACACCACCTTGTGTATCACCAAGGGTGTAGAGAGTGCCATCGTTGTCTTTGAAGAAGGCGATCATATGGTCGGCTTCATTGGGATCGCCTTGGGTGGAGCTAATAGCAAAGCCGATCTTATCCTTCGGGACGCCTGCACAAACAGCAATAGCTGCTGTGGTTGCCGCTAGATCGTCGCAGTCGCCCGCAAAATGATCCTGAGTTCCAAGGATAGTGTTGTGCATGGGACGCCAAAAGTCGACTTCTTCACGCAGGTAGTGGAAGCGGTCTCTTACCATCGCGTCAATCTGAGAAACCACCTGCAAGGAGTTTCCTTGTGGCCAGTGACTAACGCTATAAGCGTCTCTCCAATCCGCGCAGGTGTAGAGTTCTGGGCCAGCTGCTGTGTCCATATCAATGGACTGTGGGATATAGACAGGCTTTGAGCTGGAATGCGGAAGATATGAGGTGCCCTGAAAACGGGCGGTAGGCTGCTGTACGCAGGCAGAAAGGCTTCCGATAATAGCGAGACCGGTAAGAGCTTTGCATGCCGCAGAGATGATGCGGGGGGATGAAAATGTAAAAACCATGCTCGTTTTTTACTTCGAGCATGGTTTCACCAAGATTTACGATGTCGTACAAATAGGGTTTATCACATTGTCATGAACACATTTTGCTCGTGATCGGGAGCTTCATCAAGGATCATTGTGAGGTCCAGCATTTCACGCATGAGATCGGACATTTGATCCAAGGCTGCCTTCGTTCTATCCGTCGTGTTCTCCGGGGGACATTCAGATCCAGTAACCATTCTCATCATTACTGTCTCAAAGTAGGTGTCGACCATACTTGCAGAGACGCCTGGAAACCCATCTCGGTCACCTGTGATGTCAGTGATGAACTCAGCTATCGCAGGCTTGAGAATCTCATCTCTGATGGTATCGGTTGCATGAGAGTTCACGACGTCATTTTTTGCGTCAAGCTCCATATAGATAATGCGATCTACATAGGGCGTTACTTGGTCGATATCGACGATGTCGGAGATGCTGCGGATCATAATATTACGGTAGCTCCATGGTCTCGAGGCGCGCGAGGCAACGAAATTGGGTGTTTTGGATGGTTTCGTGGCGCGATACATGATGGTGCCCAAAGATCCAATGGTCCGGATTGTAAAGATTTAGCATCGTGTCAAAGGCAGCAGCTGTGCGGCTCTTGGCATGCTCATCTTTGTACTGAGGCCACCATCGCGAAACGACACTATGTGGCCCATCATGTGTAACCATCACACGAGGCTTCACAGAGGCGTAGACTTCAATCAGATGATCTAGGGTTTCCTGTGGTAGCTCTTCTTCGGGCCACCACTCGAGTGACCGGTTGTCAGTTTCTCGGTGAGGAGAACGTGCTCCACCAATATACATGACATCGCCTTCGACAGTGCCGTCTGGAATGCAGAACGGGGTTCTATCAGCGACCAGAGGGTTGTCTCGGTTACCCTTGATAAAGCGGTGATCTCCCTTCGCGACTGAAGAGTACAGAAACCTGTGAGCAGGAGCGCCTACCTCAGAGCGACCAATGCAAAGGTCTCCAATCTGGACAGTCTTCGGGTGGGCGGAAATAATATCGAAGTATTCTTTCCAGTGCTCTTTATGAACGTCGCCAATAAGTATCATGCTTGATCCTCTTCTTACACTTATTTAAGTAGAAGAGGTCAAGAATTGAGCAACCTATGTAAGGTTAAAACGTGATCTGATCTACTAGGATATCGAATACTCGTCAGGTTCTCATGGCTTGAAACTACTGCTGCTTTCTCGTGCCACTCTTGGGCGAATACTCAGTCTCGGTCGAGGTTTATCGGCGGGCTTATCGAAGGACATCATTTTTTTGATAAGGGTATCGAGAAAGGCGGCAGTGCGGGGTGCAGTTTCATGGATCCTTGCCCGGTCGGTTCCGATGCCATTCGTAGGAAACACGACGGTTTTACCTGCTTTCAGTGCTGAGAATACGGGCTCGAAGTCATGCTCGATGATTTCGCAGTTTTCTTCGTAGGTAGTATCATAGAAAAACGCATCTGACTTCAGGCTGGGCAGGCGTTTGGTCGCGATCCCGATAGCATTCGGTTCCCCTCGCATAGCCTTTGCCTGGCCGCCATAGCCTCTACGGATCACGTTATCTCCGAAGATATAAAGGCGATCTGGATTAGATTTGAGATCTTCGCGCGTGATCCACGATTGCTTGATTACCGGCATGAAGGCTTCCAGTTTACGGTGTTGGAGAGCCATAATCGTCGAGACCGTTATCGCGACGATAGACGCGAGTACGACGATTAGCGTAGCGATTCAGGATTTGCCCAGCATGGTATGTATGACCGGTTTCTTTGCCAGATGGATCGATCATTGAAACTAGATCTAACGCTGTCAACTCAAACCATTCTTGTGCCAGGGCGTCCTCCGATCTTGAAGGGGCGGCTGTCGCTTGTACTTTCTCATATCTTTCTAGGATGGAGGTTAGGACCCTAGCTTCTTCACTGTTCTTCACAATTTTCCGAGAAAGATTGAGTGATGTTTGAGGGATCTTCCTTTCCACTTCCCGTGAAAGATGCTCAGAAAGACGAGCGTTGCTCTCCAATAGTTCGTTTAGCCGCTCTTGAATCGGCTCCATGAAAGCTTCCAGTTCGTGATCATAAAGGTGTCGTTTTACTGTCATCGGGTAAAATCTCCAAGGCTAGCGCTGGCATCATTTTCTTCTTCGGCGACAGTCGAAAAATAACTGGACAGCTTATCGCTCAACTGAGGGACCTCATCTTTCATAAGTCCAAGAAGGTGAATGATAATTGAGTGCTCATCCCAGCCTTGATCTAGGGCCGTATCAGCCGCCTCAGGGGATACTTCATCCAATAGTTTAATGGCGTGATTGCTCATCTCTAGGTCCTTATTTGTTTATGCCTTACCAGCTAAGTATGGCCCGCGCTGCAAACTTCAGTTCTCTTCCGAGGGTTTCAGCATGCGCGGCTTTTGAGTTTCCTCGATCCCCTGGCTGTCGGCGTAAGACTCGATGACGGACTTCGCTTCGTGCACGATGTCTTCAACGGTTTCATAGAACACGCTTTGCAGGTAGGGCAGGGTGCCGCCAAGCTTGCGGGAGATCAGAACCAAAGGGGCGAGGATTGCTTCCTGACGAACCTTGGAGACCTTCGCAGCTGTAAGCTCAGCCCGCGTCTCATCGACAAGGCTCTCGATCTGCTGGGCCAGTTTCTTGAACTCTTCCTGAGCATCTTTGGAGAAGCGCTCAACTTCTGTTTCGGGATCGATCATGGGCTTTCTGCCTTCGTGACGGACCCAGCGCAATGTGCAGGGAACACCATTGGCCTTACTGCGGCCGGAAGCAAGCGAAGCAAACTGCTGGCGGCTCATCATGAACTCAACGATTTGCTTCTCTTCATGGACCTTGTCGTGATTGTTGCTGCGGAACCGAAGTGCATCAGACACCCGAACTGTAATGAAGTCTGAGTGCTCGATATTGGTTCCAAAGAGGGCCATTCCGCGCGCACTGGTATCGGCGATAGTCACGACCCCGAATGCTGGGTGGCGGTGCTCTTCGCCCATTTGGGTTTTGGTGACGACTGCTTTCTCTTTCGACATCTTGAATACTCCAATTAATACCGAGAACTCAAATGAGAGCCCCTCTGTTAACACCAACATTATTGGCCGCCGCATTGATTGTCAACATTATACATGAATAAGATGCCTATGATTTTAAGATTCCTATGGGAGATCTTTCTCTAAATAGCTAACGTCCCGAATAGTTAACGGTTATTCATGCAGGTTAAGGAAATAATACTTGCATATTGTCAACATTTATGATCTTCTCTGCATAAGTTGATTTCCCGCTGAGACGGGGCTAACGATTTATAGGAGAATTCATTTGATGGGACGTGATGTGGAAGCAGTAGAAGAATGCCGTAGCGAGATCGCTGTAATTGTTGCAGCTGCGCTTCCTATCGAAGCCGCTGAAGAAATCTGCTCTCTTATGGAGGTCGTCGACGAGATTTCTGATGAGGTCCGCACGCGTAATTTTGAGGCTATCTCTCGACAGGCATGTGTAGCTTACGGTGCGCAAGGGTCGGTCGTATCGGCTGGTTGGGGTGCAGAATTTGCGGAGAATTTCGCAGCACTACTGACATCCGACGAAGATATCGCAGCTGACTTCTATGAGGACCAGAAGAGCTTCTCTAGCTGGAAGGGTGGCTATTGCACCGCTGATGGTATCGCTGAGCAAGCTCCGTTCTTTGTTTCTCAGGGTTTCTGGAATGAGGTAGGTGCCTTGGTCATGTCGTTGCGAGAAAACGACACTGAAGTGGCCACACAAATCGCGATCCTTAATGCGCCGAAGCTTCTCCCGGAAATGCAAGGGGCGCTGTCTGCCGACACAAAGGTAGCTGACCTTGCCGGTGGGATGCGTGCTGTAAAGCGTTTCTGGAAAGAGAACGACAACAGCGCTCAGATCACAACCATGACTGAGGATACGTTGGCCAAATTCACAATGCGTCTGCTCATGGAGATGTCTGAAATTGAAGAGACGGAACTCATTTTCTCGTCCTTCGAGGAAGTTCAGTCCAGTTTTGATTTCGAAATCTGGTGTGCGGAACGGATGCGTACGATGGACTGCCCAGCGCTCTTGAGCCCTCAAGGTGATCATGCAGGTATCGACGTGATCACTGAGGTAGGCGCCAAGAAGGTTGGCTTGCGTTGTGAGTTCCACAATACCGGGTCTAGTGAGCGCCTTGTCCGTGAGGCTGTGCAGGGCATGCAAAAATATGACCTCGATCAAGGGGTCATTGTATTCGCGCATGCGGTTCCTGCTGACATCTCAGTCTATGCGCAGGAAGCAGGTCTTGTCGCGATGAAGGCATCTGACTTCGATCAGATCAAATCATTGATCGAGGTCGACGTCCGTAAGACAGCAGGGCAGCCTCATTTGATCTAAAGCGGGAACCACTTCGCTAAAATATACGAAACAAGCACTTTGAGGGTACCTAATGCCTGCTGATAACACCAAGCTTCTGAACCAGTATTTTACTCCTGTATGGGCGGCTGAGCGCATCTACGAGACGTTTTTTAGCGATATCGAGGAGGGCGCTTATGTAATCGAGCCTTCCTGTGGCGACGGCCGGTTCCTACAAGCCATTCCTGAAGGCGTGCATGCTGTTGGCGTAGAGATCGACCCTGTTATGGCCGAGCGCGCACGGCAGCGTACTGGGCGCCAGGTGATTACTGGAGACTTCCGTAAGGTTGAGATTGAAGGTAAGGCCGATCTCATTGCAGGTAACCCGCCTTTCGAGCTCAGTATCGTTGACGGGATGTTGGAGCGGGCAAAGGAGCTACTGAAGCCGCATGGCCGCTGTGGTTTCATCCTTCCCGCTTATACCTTTCAGACCCCCTCTAGAGTGGTTCGTTATGCAATGGACTGGTGCCTGGAGCCTCATTTTCTGCCCCGTACACTGTTTCCCGGGATTAAGATGCCGCTGATGTTCGCCATGTTCCGACAGGAAGGCCAGCAGTGGGTGGGGATGACCCTCTATCCTGAAACCCGAGATATCGAAAATATGAAGAAGGAATACTCGGCCACTCTCAAAAATGGAACTGGCTCGGTATGGAAGGCCGCGCTTGAACAGGCTCTGCACGCGCTGGGCGGAGAGGCGAAGCTCTCTGACATTTACGAAGAGATCAGCACTAAGCGACCGACAGAAACGAACTGGTGGAAAGAGAAGATCCGTCAGATGGCACGGCGGCACTTCCAGCAAACCGGTCCAGGACGGTATGCTCTTCCTCAAGCAGTTGCCGCCTAATTGGACCAGGTGATACCCGAGAACGATCTGGTGTCACCTGTTGCCTACCCAAGTGCCACAAAAGGACGCATTGTGACAACTGAATGATCACAACGCGCCCACGGAACGACAACCTAATGCCTACAGAATGACAACAAAAATGCTACGCGTCTGCTGGCGCGTTTTTCGGATGGTATGCTTCACAGATCTCTTCGATGGTAAGATTGGACTCACCGTCGCCTGCCCGGTTGGCTACGATCATCTCTTCAACGGATGTTCTGTGTAAGAGGCTCGTGCCCCATCGATCTGCCCGAGCAATGCGGTCTTCACCCCATTCTGCTACAGCTTCCTCGCGATCAACACTGTAGCATACCGGAGCATCTACAATCTCGCTCCATTCTAGATACCGGCCGTCGGGCAACTTAACGATGGGGCGTCCCATGGGCATTCTCCTGATTGTTGCGTTCGTTAGCAGTTTTCTTTGCCACGTAGATGACCCCCATGGCGGTGTCCCGGGTCTCGACGCGGGGATCTTTGGTCGCTTTACTGGCTTCTTTAGTTGGAACGCGAACTCCACGTCCAACACCACGAATACCTAGGCCAAGGCGCCAGTGTCCGCATACATCCTTCTCGAGCCAGAATTGGCTATCTAGAGCTTTGATGATGCGATCAGCGGTGTAATCAGCATGAACCTTGTCGGTCATGGAGCGTCTTCTCCGACCTCTGCACGGATGCGGGCCTCATGATCCTTCTGGCAATCTACTTTAGCCTCTGACAGCTTCCTACGTGCCGCCAAGGGCAGATGACCTAGATATCGGGGCACCCACATGGCACCATCCACGCTGGATCGGTGGCGGATGACATACCGGCCGCAGAATGTGTAGAGTTCGATCTGACCATCCTGCTGTTCTCTGCAAAGGTTGCCGTTGTCATCAGACCACTGAAGTGGCTTCACAGAAACTTCTTTGGCGGGAGGCTCTGTACCAAAAGTGCCATCTTCAACAGCGTGGATGTGTGCGTAAGCTTCTCTGAAGAAATCCTGTCGCGCTTTGACAGCCTGTTCCCATGCTTTTGCGGCCGGGAGGCCAAACTTATCGGCGACGCATTCAAATGTATGCGGCTCTCCATCACCACCAAAGTACATATTCAGATTAGTTGTCTCCTCTGGGATAACCGCGTATCTCCAAGAGATTGAGGCAAAATTCTTTAATAGGCCAACCTGAAATTCGTTGCTCAGATTGATTTCTTTCGAGTTTTCCATTTTCAGGCTCCAGTCATGGCAGTTTGGGTGGAAGCCTCTTTCGTCGGCTTAGCATGGCTATTGATGAGATTCCGCAGGATGCTTTGGATGCGGAAGAAGGCAAGCACAAAGCACATGATGGTGATTGCAGTAGAGAGGATCGAGTTTCCATCCAGGAATTGGACCGGAACGAACTTCACCAAAACAGAGCCTGAGATCACCGCCACCAAGCACTGGAAAACATTGAAGAAGGGGTGCTGACAATTCTTTGCAAGATTATGCCCCAGAATAACCACCATTAGGATAACAAAATGGCCGCCCACCAGGATGCTTTCATAGGAGACACTATTCACAGCATCAGCCAGGCTGGTTGCACATGTGATGGCGAAAGCATTCGCAAATGGCAACGTTTTCAGCATTGATATATCCTTCTTTGTTGTGAATAGACTACGGCAAATCACTTACGTAGGCAAGAGTAACTAAGCATTAGTTGCGATCTATTTGGCCGACTTAAGGATAGATTCCGCAGCTTCTTTGAGGTTGGGAGACATCAGAATTCGAGATCGTGTCTCCTCGATTTCTTCTTCTGTGGGCTCAACATGCTTGGCCGACAAGACGCTGAACGTGGCTGGATTGAAGTGCTCCGCAATCACGCGATCAAGACCACGGCTTAAAACTTCATCAGTATCCAAGGTATTGCTGAATCCGCCGAAGTAGTCCTCACCTTTTACAGCATCTTCGTCGATACGGGAAACGCGAATGGAGAAACCGCAGTTCTTATCTGCATTGTCTTCAAAGTTGGCTACTTGACGAATGTAGCCTTCAGGTCGATAGATTCTCTTAATCCACTTTTTCACGGTGTCGCTATGCCCCTGGGCCCAAAGTCGGGACGTCAGGTCGACAACCAGGTTAACTTGAAAAAGCGAAGTTCCGTGAGAGGAAGAACCCTCCGTTTTTGGGGTAAGAGCGAACAGTCCAAGTGTGTGATGAATAATATCACCAGGTACGGCATCTCTTTTATCCGAGAAGACATATCTATAGAAGTTCTCCATCAGCGCGTCAGCTGTCTCGACATCAATACTCGAGAACGCTTTTGTCCGTACGCTATCACCAATAATATTAGGGTTAGCTGACTTGGCATAGCGGGATGCCCTATCTACAATCTTTCCAAGCTCCGCAGATGCGTTATCAGAAGACAGGTTATCGCGAACCGATCTAATCTCAGAAGGGTACGCGAACCTTGGGGTTTCGTCCCGCAGCCATACTGTGAGAGAGGACTTGCCTGGCTCTGTAAGGCTGCGCACCACTGTCTTTGAAGAGACCTCTGTCAGATTACCTTTGGTGCCCAGTAGCAGAGTTCGAGCTACCACAAACCCCATATCGAAGCCAGGAATGAAACCTGGGTCTACAGGCTCAATTTCAACGATCTCACCCTTGCCAGTGACTTGAAGCTCGATCAGCTCAGGGCGTCGAATGTTTTGTGCAGCAAGCATTGCGGCAACGATCTTCTGGATAGCCTTCACATGGGCATTGGTTTCGGGCAGTGCCCAGTTCTTCCACTTGCGCCACAAAACGATGGCATCCTTGATCATGCTCTCGTTAGCTTGCGGGTTGCTCGCGAGAAGATCCCTCGCGACCGCATCCAAAGATGCCTTCTCTGCACTAAGCAGCTTTCTAGCCTCCGCAAAGGAATGGATGTAGCGCAGATATTGAACTCGGGCCGCTCGGCTGTTGAGGTAATACTCAATGTCGTGGAGGTCGACAAAATCGAGGCAGATCACGCCTTCAGCAACATGGGGACGCAAAGGATACTCTGTGCGCCCATTGAGTTCTACAGGGCGTCCCTTTTCGCGTTTTTGGATAACGACGGTTGTGTTGCGAATTTTAGCGCTTGGATCCCATCGGCTTTCAGAAAGGCATTTAGCGGTAAGCTTATTCTTATCGGCTTTACGAAGCACTGCGATCTCAAACTGATTTACCGGATCTACTTTTCGGTAAGTACTATCGTAGACCTGCGGGGCAGAATACTCGTCGATTGCCTCATTCCAGTTCACGGCGATGCGCGAACCTTCCGTCATATTTTCGTTGGCAGACTTGATGAACTCAGAAAGCGAGGGACGGCCGTCATCCAGCACGCCTTCTTCGTCGTGGACGAAGCGGAAACGCTCGTTATGTACTGTTTCGGTCAGCCAGTTCTGGCCCTTGGGCATGAAGTCACCAAGCAACCCTTCGCGCTCATGTAGCCCCCACAGGAGAAGCAAGAAGCGTTTGTAATGCAATGCCCGATCATCGTGTTTTTCTCGAGCATAGCTGTACTCGATGTCTTTCACTGTGATTTCACGCTTGCCATGCAATCCGGAAGTGAAGATGGCATTGATTTCGTCGGCCGAGGGAAACAAGCGCTTTGCTGAACTTGTTTGCTCATCAGCCATGACCATGTGGACGTTCTCACCATCCCGAATAAACAGGAAAACCCGCGTGTCGAGTTCCCGCTCTTGGATCAGCTCAAAGGCTTCGGTCAACGTCATCTTAGCTTCTGGATCGATGGATCGGTTGTGGCGACGCACGCGAGCCAGCACGACACATCTTTCATAGGGCATCATGCGGTCGATAATCTGGGGGTGCTTACGGAACAACGTGTCGATATCGCCCACTGCACTGTGGTCAAAGCCATCGGCAAACTGACCCTCAACGAAGACCTCTTCATCAAGGTACAGGAGTTGCTGTAAGAGCGTGAGAGGCTCATCCTTAGGGGCGCCCTTGCCGGTGACCAGCGTGTGGGTAGCACTATCCTCACCGAGGAATAGGCGCATCGTCCGGACATTTTTTAGAAGTCCCTCAGCTTGCGACTGGGCGTCGGAAACCGAGGCCAAAGCTTGTTCTGATTTCTCAGTCTGGAAACCGACCAGAAGCTTCATTTCACTCTGGATTTCTTTGGTTTGTCCCTGAATGAAAGCGGCTTGTGCGTTAGCAAGATCGAGTCCGGTTTCGATCTTCTTCTGGGTTGCCAGGACGTCACCGGAAGGCAGTAGGGCAGCCGGGACATTGGCGCTCCCTTCGGTTGACTTGGTTGCGGCCTTATCATCCTTTTCTTCGCGCTTCTCGCGTTGCTCTGCGATAAGGAGCTGCAAAGTCTCTTCCTCAGGGCCTGACTGAATGCGAGAGGTGATACCATTGATGCGCGATTGGACTTCCGCAATCTCGTGCTCGCGGATGCTTTCCCACTCGGGCTCCAGGGCCCAATTCTCGAAGAACTCGTCGGCCAGAATGCGGATCGTAAATGCGTTACCGTTTTCCCAAGTCGGATGAGACTTCATCACAATCGTATGGATGTCTCCATCAACAACGCGAACCTCTTTTACGAGAAGGACGAGGCCATGCTCCGGTACATCCCAGCGCGAGAACTTGCCATTTTCATTCAGTTCACCTTTGAACCGCCAGTAGCTACCTGCGCTGGGCAGAACTTCGTCGCGATCAATTTTTTCAGAGCCGGGTACGATAGGGAGCATGTATAACCTCGAATACTTACCCTATTAATGCATGTATTGTACTTGGTTGTCAACATTTCTCATGACGATAACCTTGGACCCGATTAATTATGGTCTCATTGTGCTGGTTGGGAAGTCGGGAATGCTGTCCTCTGGGAAAGCAAGCTGATCCAATACGATGTCGAGAGGCATATCCTTGCAGACCCGGATCACTTCTAGGTTTTCATGGAGGCTGCGATATAGCGCTTCAGCTTCGGACGCTCTCTCGCCACCGGCTTCACGCATCTCCGCGAGATGCCCCCAGAATGAACCATTCATATTTCGGATGTCAGAGCAGGTATCGACGATCTTTTCCCAGTTAGGATTTTCGCCAAGTTCACTTTCAATAGTCTTGTACGCATTGATCATATTTTTGAACCCTCGCTTACTATCGCGCGGCATCCAATCGCTCTGTGCGTCAAGGTAGGCTTCTAGCTGATCGGTGAACTCTTGCATGTAATTGGTCTCTTCTCGTCATTGGTTGGCCATAAGGCTTTTGATGTTATCGGCCCATGCAAGCGCTTCGCTATCTGCGCCAACATGTGAAACGAATTCCTGTCCTCTGGCAACAAGTCTTAGGTGATCTGCCTGCCCGCGATCCGGGCTGAACAGCATATTGATAACGAACGCAACATACTATAGATAGATGCATGAATAAACGGAAATAGTTTCGGAAATTATGACATGTGACTCTCAACAACAAATCTCGCGCGACGAGAGAAAGTCACGTCTCAAACCATCCGTAGATGGATTGAAGCAGGAAAATACGAGCGAGTTGCACGCACCGATGGGGGTCACCTCCGGGTCTGGATCGACGTCGATCCAGATATCGTTATCTACGCTCGAGTCTCAAGCAAAAAACAGCAATCCTCACTCGACACCCAAGAGCAAATCTTGCGGGAAAAATACCCAGAAGCAAAGCTTGTCAGTGACGTTGCCTCTGGTTTCAATTTCAAACGACGAGGCTTTATCGCCTTATTGGAACGCGCATTGCGAGGCGAACCAGTCCGAGTGGTGGCTACCACATCGGATCGCATCACCAGATCCGGATTCCCTCTCATCAGGCACATCTTTGAACTATCGGGAGGTGGAATCGAGCTTTTGGAAGAAGACGATCAAACCGATCCGTTCGATGTTCGAGAACTCGTTGCGTTTATCACTTCCTTCTGCAACTCCATTCACGGAAAGCGCGCGCATCAAAGGCACGCGAAAAATCAGAGTATTCCCGAAGGATGAGGAATACCTGATCGAGCTATGCCGCCAACATCGGCGCGCATACAACCTCACTATTGCGTGTTTCATCGAAGCAGATCGTGGCTTGGTGGATCGAAAAGGCGACGATCTGAAAAAGATCAACCTACGTAGAACAATTAGGGAGTTTGTCGCTTCGGAGGTCGCAGAAAGGGGCGAGGGCTTCGCCTCGGCCGCCTGCGATGAAGCCGTCCTTAGCGCCTTCAACACGCGAGACGCGATCATCCGTGAGCGCAGGCAAGGCAAGAAGTGCGGATTTACTTTCAAAAGCTTAAAGGATGTGAGGCAGAGCTTCATCATCCAAAAGTTGGCGCCTGGATTCGTCACACGCCACTTCGACGTTTCAGAAGACCTTCCTGAGGAAGCCTTCAAGAAACTCACCAGAATTGTTTCTGAGCGGGGGCAGTGGTTCATCTGTGCTCAGAAATACATTACCACGATTGGGCAGGACGAAATTCAAGTCCGAACAATAGCGGCTATCGACCCCGGTGTACGGACTTTCGGGACTGTATATTCAGAGAACCAATGCACCACCTACGGCGAAGGGTTCTATGCCCAGCGTATCTGGCCCTTGATTCAGAAGATTTACAAGTTGGTCTCATTACGGGTAAAAGCCCGTAATGATCAATGGAAGCGCCACTACCAAAAACGCCTGAATAAGCTAATGATCAAAGCCAGAAACCTGGTCGATGATCTACACAGACGTGTGGCGTATGACTTGGTCCAACGGTTTGATGTTCTGCTTTTGCCAACGTTTGAAACGTCCCAGATGGTCGAGAAACAGAAGCGGAAGCTTCGGACGAAGACTGCTAGATCTATGCTGGGTCTGGGACATTATCGGTTTCAACAGAAACTAAACTGGATGTGCCGTAAATATGGTAAACGCCTCGTTCTGGTGAATGAAGCTTATACTTCCAAGACCAGATCTTGGGATGGGGTTATTCATGACAAGTTGGGTGGTGCAAAACAGATCAGTGACGGTCGTATTGTAGTTGATCGAGACGTAAATGGAGCACGCGGCATTCTGCTGCGCGCTCTCTATGGCAACCTGGGCCATGGTCAGGCAATTTAACGCATGTTGCGTTCGTTGCGACTTAAATCAGGTGTGATGATAACTTAGACCAAGCCTTTGCAACCAAATAGGGGGTTTCCAAAAAGATGGAGGTCGACCTACGATACTTAGGCGCAATTCCGGGCTCAGGGGGGGGCAGCAACCTGGGCCATGATCGGGCAATTTAACGCATGCTGTGTTGGTTGCGATCTAAATCAGGTGTGCATGTCGCTACGCTCGGTGTGGGGTGAGCACGGGGAAGTCCCATCTGGCGCCATCGAGTCGTCGCTCCTTTTGGCCCGATAACTTCCATCCGGTCAATCTCCAAGTAGCCGAAGATGCGATGGTGAGGGCGTGAGTTAGCATTATGCTTGGGGGCGTCATAATCTTTGAAGAGGCCGAAAAATACGATCAGGTCACCGGACGACACACCTTGGTTCACCAAATGGCTCTGAGCGGCCCCATCCTGGCCTAATGATGCCACTCCGGTATCCCAGGGCAGCTGGGGATCATAATGCGCGTGAGAGGCGCCCGTGAAGCGTTCCTTGGTGAGATCAGAGACAATGTCGCCAAGGTTTCCAGCGCGGGGATGTTGAATGTCGGTATATCGAAAAGGTTCCTGCGGCGTCTTTGGAATAGGTAGGCTTACAGGGCAACCATCGATAATTGGAGAAGGTACCCCACCTGACCCGCTGTCGAAGCCTTTTCGACTAAAAATAATGCGCATTACAAACTCATTTGAATTAATATCGCGCTCTATACATGTTTGTCCTTGCCTATACAAATGCAAACTGAGATATTGCGCATATGTTTACAGTGCTTCAGAGATACACAGGCCCGGAAACCGCAGAACAGCGGGAGCAGCGTGAGCTACTAGAGGCCATTCATTACAGAGCGGGATCGATCTTTGCCCTTAAGCTGGTAATGGAAAGTATCGGGAGAGGCTTCTATCACCCTGTTGCAGATGTCTTGGCTAAAGACCCGGCTGAGGCAATCCAGCGGACAATGCTGCTAGATCCATCTGAGCACACCATGTGGTATCGGAAGTGTTCTCGTGGGACCTCTCCCGGGGATCTTCTCATCTGGCAGCTTCAAGGGGGTCACCACCGCGTCTTCGTCGTTCTATCCGATAAGCGGGTCACTGAGTTCTTCGGGGAAGCTCGGGAATCGATTCTCGAAAACTGGGAAGAGCGATCATCGGTTCATGCTATGTGAATATTAGTAAGTCTGAATATGTACCACGTATAGTGCATGCTTGGGTATGATGGGGCCACTAATTGTGGTCTCGGGCAATCATATTTTATTCACAAAAACGTAGCACTTCCTGCTATATATAGAGGCGGGCAGGGAGGAATTCCTGTTCTTATTGTATCTCTAAAGTATACTTTAGTTGGAAGGGGTCTCGAGCTATTGCCTGAGACCCCTTCTTTTTATCAAAGTCGAATGCGAATGGCTTCGCGTAGGCCGACCCCGCGCACACGACGTCCGTTGGGGAGATCCTTCTCATATCCAATGTGATGGTGTCCGTGCAGAATAACTTTGGCTCCCATATCTTCCGAAAGCTGGTCTAGTCCATGGAACCCGTATTGCATTGACGACGGAGCTTCGTGGGTCACCAGGATGTCGGCGCCAGCCATCTTCAGGGCATCAGCATCCGACTTAAATATTGATGCCCGATGTCTCAGCGGGATGCCGTTTCTCCACTGCTGGAACTTCGGCAGGTCTTCCAATAGATCTTCCGGGGAGTAATAGGCTGGTGTCTCGTTCAGCCCCTTGTGCGGGAACCAGATGCGACCTCTAAAGACGCCGCCCAGACCCCCTACGCGAAGTTTCCCTCCAAAGATCGAGCGGACCTTACCATGCAGGTTTTGCTCTGGCAGAGCGCCGAAGGTAGCGTCATATTGTTCTTCTGTGTCGCTATCGTGATTTCCTGGGATCCAGAACGTAGGTATCCCTGCATCAAGCAAAGGAGCCAGCTCCTCATCAATAGGTGTAACCTTCTCGCCAATGCGAGAGTCCTTGGTCATGTCGCCAAGAATTATAACAGCGTCAGGTGTTTCTTTATCAAGCTCTCGGAAAAGGTTTTCGTATTCTCCGTGGGGGTCTCCGTATGCGACTACACTTTGTGTCATATTATTATGCCTTATTTGTTGCATACAATATGACACGCGCTGGTAAACACCCGATTTATTGAAAGAAGACTTTCTTCATTTTTTTCCGGGGGTAAAGCATAGGAACGCTAGGCCGCCGTAGAGAAAAAGATTTGTTAGGCTGAACCATGCCCCAGGAAGGAACATTGAAACTATTACAGCTACAGGCCAGACGACTATCCAGTTTTTATGAAGCCCAATATGCCTCAATCTGCGTACTGACATGGGCACCATCAAGGCTATCGAGATACATATAGCCACAGAAATGGAGGCCCCCGATAAAGCGATCCGATGTATAGGCTCTATGTTAGAGATCACATACTCGCTGCGGTTAAGTGTCCACATGACAAACCCAATGGAAGCCGGGACGCAACTACATCGCGCGAGATGAATAAGAAATTCCCGTCTGCCAGCAGCCTTACTGACAGTTTTGATGGAACTCTTTCTATCCTTTCTTGAAGATAACATTATTCAGCCCGCTAGATGGTGTGGATTGGATATTGTCAAGAACCTATAAAAAGCAAATCGGTGTTATCATCAATAAAACCACGAATTTGCTTGCATAAGTCTTGAAGAAAGTATATTCAAAGCGGGTAACTTAATGGAGACTACAATGAAGAAATCTGATTTCGTGAAGCAGCTGAAAGATCGGCTGCCGGAAATGAACGCCGATCAGGCAGAGAAAGCATTCGATGCTGTGTTCGATACAATTGCTGATGCAATGAAGTCCGGCGAAAAAGTCGATGTCCGTGGTTTCGGTTCTTTCTCGGTACGAGATCAAGCGGCCCGTAAAGCACGCAACCCCGCCACCGGCGAAACCATCGATGTTCCGGCAAAGAAAGCTCCGGCATTCAAAGCTGGTAAGCAGCTGAAAGACGCGCTGAACGCGGCCTAAGGCCTCAACAATAACCTATACTAAAGGGGCTGGGATTATATCTCGGCCCCTTTTTTAGTTTGAGTATATTTAGCTATGCTAGATTTATGGGATCGAAACAGATACATCCCTAATATCGAAATCAGGAGGCGTGAGCCCATTTAATGAGCAAGAAATCTAAATTCATAGCGCGGGTGTTGCGTCATGAGCCTGGCCTGATTGGTCTCGACATAGATAGAAATGGTTGGGTTCGTATAGATCACTTCATTTCTCAGTGTGGTGAGTATGGGGTTCCTTTCAAGTCCTCGGGAAAGCCGTACTCATACCAAGAGGTGATCGATATCATTCTAGCTGATAACAAGGGCAGGTTTGCGCTCAGTGAAGATCGTAAGAGAATGCGAGCCGTCCACGGGCATTCCATAGAAGTCGATATTGGATCCGAACGCGAAGCTCCGCCAGAAGTTCTATATCATGGCACTACTGGTAAGTCTCTTGAGGCAATATTTGAAATCGGCATTGTCCCTATGAAAAGGCAATATGTGCATCTATCGGAAACGGTAGATCAGGCTATTAATGTGGGGAGCAGACATGGAGCCCCGGTTATCTTAGAAGTGGAAGCGAAAAGGCTTCACGAAGAGGGAAAATCGTTTTTCAGAAGTGAAAGCGGCGTTTGGCTTACCGACGAAGTTGCGCCAGGTTACTTTCATATATCTGGTTTTTCGCCGCCTCAAATCAAACCGATGTAAGCTTACTGATCTCAATTCCGTGTCGTGGACGAATGACCTCCCCAGAATTCAGGCCATTGTACATCGTCATTTCGTAAAGATACTCATTAGCATCATCAATCATCTTATCGGATGCAGATCCGAACAGGATGATATCTTCAGCATCCAGTAGCTCATCGGGTAGGCGCCCTGGATCATTGGCATCAAACTCTAGGAGCATATCGATAGCCTCGAAGTTCTGGTTATGGTTGATGCTAGCGCCACTGTTTAGGTTTGGGAAAACACGCTTTTCTATGATGTCTTCGATATCACCATCCTCGACGATAGAGATGATCTCACGGTACAGTTCTCGAAGTCGCTCAACCCTAGTATGGACTTCGTATTGAACCCGGTCATCATAAACGATGATCTCCAGCTCTACCCGATCTCCGAAGCACTGCGCGATCTCGTTGAGGCCATAGAGCGCCACATAGGTCAGTTTCCAGTTTGCCTCGTCGCATCCCAGTCGTGGCATCCCGAATAGAACATGCGGAAAGATTTCCCTTAAGAAGTCGACGAGATCAAACTCGGATTGACTGATGTCTTCGCTGTCCATGGCCCCACCACGATTTAGATTCATATCATTGATATGAGAAAATATGGTTTCGACAAATTTACCTTAATCGCCTGATCCAAATGGCAATTTTGTTATCGTTATACCGTCTTTAGGATGAGCTGGAGGCATAAATTGTTCACCTCCCCGGTAGTCCTCGATACCGATAGCCATTAGTTCTTCTGCAATCTCATCATTTCCGTCCGCCAAGCACATTATGATGCGGATATTTTTTTCATGGTCGATATCAAGAAGATCACAACCCTCTGGCAGGGCTTCGCCACTTAAGACGCCATCAATGTCACCGCTTCCTACGGTCATGAGGATTTTCTCATATGTCTCGAGGTTCCTGTCGTCTCGGCAGTCGACTTGGTAGCCAAGCATTCCATTGTTGTAGCTCAGAACAAGTTCGACGCGATCACTGGTTTCTAGACACACCTCATTGAAGCCATATGCAATCGCGTAGGTGGCGATCCACAAGGATTGATCCCCGCCAAAGCGTGGCATAGCTAAGCCAACCTGAAGAAACTCGTCTCGAATGAATTCTATGGCATCGAATTCCCATTGGGGCCGCTCGATATCGTGTGTCATGGCAGGTTCCTCCTTTTTCTTAGTGACGAGCGCCCCTGCCTAGTGGCAACTTGTCGTGTTTTACGTGATGTGACCGGGTTTCTTGCTTGAGTACGTCTTGGCTCACCAACAGATCCTGCATGTGCTTAAGGGCACTCATGTGACGCCATGGGCCCAACGTAGAGGCGCAGTAGTCGCCATGTATGGATACATCAAATCCAGCAATCAGTAGTTCAGTGGCGCACATTCTGATGGAGATATCTGTATCCATACCGGCGATGTTCACGTGACCAATATTTCGTTCTGTCAGCATCGACATGAGGTCCGTGGTTAGTATGGAGTATGTTGGGCTTGCGATATTTATGGCGCCTCTCGGAGCCTCGAATGCATGATCAAACTCGATCTCTTCTGGTGCAATGGCGGCCCAGTCAACAAGCAGGTGAATGAGATCTTCTGAAGGCTCTTGAGGGCAGTTGTAGTAACGACTGATAACTACCGTGTCGAACCAGGAAGCAAGGAACTCGATACGTGCTGGCAAATGTTTGGTATGGCTATTGAGGAAGCCGTTCTGGACGTTCACGATAAGCAAGGCATCGTTTCGCTCAGTGTGCTTCATCATGACCTACTACCCCCCGGAACTCGTAATCAAGGCGAAGATTTCAGAGTCTTCTACGCGGTAATGACCGCCCTTGGTTTGGACTATCCCCGATACAAAGCATGTATTAGATTGCATGCATGAAACAGTCTCAAAGCTATCATTTGAGTAGCTCACGTTTGAGGTATTCATGTGATAAGTCTCGACATCTGCACGCCAGCGTGGCGCTTTACGGGGTTGTTTAGGCTCCGGTTCTATACCAGCTGACATCTGTTGTTGCTCTGCCTGTAGCTCTTCATAGGCTTTGTCATATGACTCGACCATGACGACTATCATTTCGGTGTTGCGCGCAAAAAAGTTGGGGTGATCCTTGAAGAGTCTGGGCTTGGTTGGTGGCAGCGGCCGGGTGGCCTCAGCGACAGCTGCAACAACAGTGCTTTTGAGGTCATCCTTAGTTTCCGGACTTAGGTTATCTTCAGTACCTGGGCGGGCTCTAGGAAGCAGTGATGCGGTAACGAGCGTTCCTTTTGACGCCACATTCACAGTAGCGTATTGAGTGTTGATCGCGAGATCCTGATCAAGCATAGCGGTGCGGCGCCAAGTGCTGGTCGATTTGCGGATTGAATGATTAAGGACCGAGCGCATGGTTGCGTTGCGCTTTGCGCTCGTATCGGCACCGATTACGACTGCCAAAATATGGCGTCTTCCAGAATTGTAATTGGAAACAATATTGAAACCTGAAGCATTTGTGTATCCTGTTTTGATGCCATCGACGCCTCTCCAGGTCCCTGTAAATGGGTTGTGACCGCCGATCCTCTTTCCTCTGTAGACAAAGCTATTCTTTCCGAAACGATCATACATTCTCGGGAAGCGATCTTGCAGAGCGAGACCTAAGATGAACATGTCCTTGGCGGTAGTTACCTGACGTTCGTCATGGAGACCTGACGCATTGATAAAAGTAGACTTGTCCATGCCGAGATTGCGAGCTGTTTTAGTCATGGTGCGAGCGAAGTTTGTCTCGGTGCCAGATAGGTTTTCAGCAACAACGGTGGCGACATCATTCGCTGATTTCACGATGAGCGCATCTATGGCTTCATTCACCGTGATGGTGCTGCCTGCCTTCAGGTATAGTTTTGACGCAGGCTTTGATGCTGCGTTCTTCGAGACCTTGAGACGGGTGTTCATGGTCACCTGACCCTCTTCAAGAGCATCGAACAAGACGTACAAAGTCATCATTTTTGTTAGGGATGCCGGGTGACGCAGGCTGTTTGCATTCTTTGTCGCCAGAACTTTCCCGGTGTTCACATCTATTGCGATATATGAGATCGATTTTGGGGCTGCGGCGGCAGTGTTTGGTTGAGCAATGGTAACTGCTAACGCGATGCAGAACATCATTGCCGAAATTATTGTTAACCGTCGCTCACGCATTTTCTGCCTCATTATTATGAGGGGAAGGTAGCTTATATTTACTTCACAGAAGTAAAGGGTGCAGCAGATTAGATCGATATCTTCACAAAACTCATCGTCACAACGGTGGCGATAGAGGGGCGGCAGAAACGATTACTGGCCTGATCTTGTGAGCGCTCAGCAATAACCTGCTGGTAAACTTAATATTTTTATTGAAGGGAGCCTTTTCGATGGAAACCGAAGTTTCAATGCATCATATTGCTGAAGAACGAAGCGTGAATATTGGTGCCCTATGACTTCCTCGGATGACGAACCTGGTAGAGAAAACTCCGAAGTAACCGGGGCCCTCGTTCTAAAGTTTATGAGTTTTCTGGCCGTGACAGGATATACGTGGTGGTCTCTTGCCCCACATCTGTCGGGACCGTGGTGGCAAGTCGCGCTCTGGTCAGTGGCGGCCGGTGTGTTGGTATCTGCAATAATGGGACGGTTGATGTCTAAATGGCTGCCCTCATGGCTGCATGCTGTCTTTAGGGTTAAGAGGGATAAAATCCCGGTGAGGGTGCAAGATCATATTATTGAGCAGGCGACTGATCATTTCCCGGCGCTCTCTCGCAATGTCGCAAAGTCCCTGAAAATCAATGATTACGGAGCAGTAATCTCTGATGTTCGCCCCCAGGCAATACTAGAGTTCTTAGATAGTTTTGGGGTTAGACCCGAACCGGAGATGCAATCTGTTTATGTAAGCTTTGTTCTTAAGGTGATCTCTGAGCTGGAGATCGAGTTTGCCAAAATTGGGTTCTCACCTGACACGGCACCGGTTAAAGGGCATGATTTCGAGCACTGGGTGGCGCGCGAGCTGGAGCGCTTCGGGTGGAAGGCTCGGGCTACGGCAGGCGCCGGTGATCAAGGAATTGATGTCATCGCGGAGAAGCACGGCATTAAGGTCGGGATACAGTGCAAGAGATATTCGTCGGCAGTTGGCAACAAATCGGTCCAAGAGGCTATCTCTGGGAAGCAGTTTCATGGTCTTGATGTTGCGGCCGTGTTGACCACATCAAGTTTCACCAGAGCAGCAAAGCAGCTGGCAACCAGTACTGATATCGTTCTGATGACCCATTACGACATACCTCAGTCCGACCAGCACCTTTTGACGCGTCAGAGAACAGGTTACGGAAACTAGGCTAATGTTCTCTTATCTTCCCTGTGCTCGGCTAGCTGTTCTTGGGCAAACCTTAGGACTTCTTCCTGGCGTTCCTGAGGAAGACCTCTGAAGGCAGCCAGAATCTCTGGGATCATCAGGCCCATGGGGTCATAGAGCTCACAGAGCGAGACGTTGAGAGCACATACAATGTTGAACAAAAGGTCCGAATTTACTCGTCTATAGCCGCCTTCTAGTTGGGACAGATATCCGCATGAAACACCAATTCTCCGGGCCAGCTCGGCTTGAGTTATGCCCTGCTCGTCTCTGATCTCACGCAGGCGAAACTTCGGGTAATCCATGTTGGGTGTACCGTCATCTTTCGGGGGCAGGGCGTTCGGTGGCGTCATCGAGTTATCATTCCAGTTCAAAAGGTTGCCTGCTTACTACAGAAATGAAATCGATAGGCAAGACCCACGAAAGCACTTGACGGCACGGTATCGCTCACTTCCCTGGGCACCTGAGAGTCGCGACTATAGCGCAGGGCTGGCGGGGGCAGGATCATCCTTGCGGAACTTCTGGCCGAGATATTCGATTGCCACACAATCTTTCCACATGTCAGCCGGGGAGGGGTATTTTTCGTAAGCCTCACGAACCGACTTTTCCCCATCAAAACGGGGGTCTTCCTTCAGCCTAGTGTAGAGATCAGAAATCATATTTTCTAGAAGGGAGCTGAACTGTGGAGTGACAGAAGCAAACCGCAAGGCCATCGTCATATCTTGTGCGGTATCAAATAGGGCAAAAGACACCGCGAAGCCTTCATCTTCTTTACGTGACGGCATGCCCCGGTCATCAGGATGCACCTTGGAGGGATCAAAGCTGGTATCCACAACAATGGCGCCACCGATATCGGCGAGCATGATCAAGGCATCCTTCTGAGGCAGCAGCCCCGCCCTGATTTTGCCTTCTCTACCAGCTACCACCTCTTTTCTAGATAAAAGGGGGAATCCGATGGAAATGTGAAAATCATGTTCGCTGAAGGCCAGAATACCTCCTCCCTCACTAGGGAATTTGCCCCTCCAGCGTTCAGGAATAGGGTTTCCGAGGGACAGAGTTTCCATGTGTGTCTCCGATAGTCAGTTAATATTTACGGTGACATTATTCTTTCGAGGTGTCGAAGGCAATCGAGATGTTCATTTCGTCGATACCAGAACAGATGTCTTTATCGAACGGACGAATTAGTTCCCGATCAACAGTCGCTTCAATGGCTCCCAATTTATCATAATTTTTTGCAACCCATGAGCAGGTTGGTGAATTGGCATCGAATACAATCTTCACGATGTCCCCTTTTGCCCAAACCTGAATGGGGTTTTCTATATCATCTATATAGATCCCGCCTTCATTTGCATCGTAGCCGCGATCCGATAAGTCATCGATAATGCTTGCGGTAATCTCGCCCGTTTCCTCTATCCCATCTGGGAAGACCGCTTCAATTGACGATATCATATCTTCAGTAAAGGTTGTCAGACCAGGCAGAGGCTTGAGGGCCTTCTCGGGCGCAGTGTCGCTGACCGTATAAACGCGTCCTTCCGCATCGGCAGACAGCCAGTCAAACTCCGCGCCTTCAATGCGATAATTGGCCTCCTTCACAGCGGAAATGGCACATTGGAAGTCGCTGTCACGGAGGCAGTGGTCCTGAAGTTCAATACGCAAGACTTCAGCGTAGTCCTTGATGAACTGGTCGGACAGCTCAAAGGTTGTCTCTGCGAGCTTTTTCTTGGTTGTCTCAGAGCAGGTACCTACAGGGCATTGTGAGTACTCCAAAGCTTCTACGGCAAGGTAGCTAAAACCTAAGTGCTGAGGGCGTCTGTATTTATTCTCGCAGTCTCTAAAAGTCCTGATGAGGTCTCGCACCGCAAGTGTGTCATCTTTCGTCGTCGCATTGTTGGAAAGCGCCATATTGAATTCATAGTCTCCAGCACATCTCTCCATCAATTTCGAGTTCACCGCAAATACGTAATCTGCCTTGATTGCTACGTTCTGAGCTGCCGCAGGGGCAATAGAGAGCGTTGAAGATAGTGCGGATGCTATCGCGATATTTGTAATAAGCGTTTTCATAACAATATTCCCTTTGAGCTGAAGGTATCCGCAGTGGGTTAAAATATGGGAACAATCTTTAGTTGGTTCCTGATGAAATATTCGCGGATCTCTTAAGAATGTAGAAATATAGGGCTTCTATTTGGTGTGCATGAACACCGCTTTTAGCGAACATTGGAGATTGAAAAGATGAAAGCATTGAAGACAAAGGTAGCACTGGCAACAACAGCTGTATTTATGGCGACTTCACAAGGTGCTTGGGCACAGGCTATCGCACCTAGCACGGGTTCAGGTAGTCCAGCGAATATTGGCGCATTGGCAGACCAAGTAGCAGGATCGTTCGCATCTCTGGTTAGATTTGGTATGGGTGGGGCCTTCATGGTGGGTGTCTTCTTCGTCATCATGGGCATTATGCGTCTCAAAGCCGCAGCCGACAGCCAAGGGCAACAGGTCAAGTATTCTGAAGGTCTCTGGCGTCTTGGCGTAGCAGCCGCCCTATGCGGGATCCCGGCCGTGGTGACAATGATTGGCGGTACCGCTGGTATTAGTTCTGGTGGTGGCGACCAAATTCTTAATAGCCTGAGCACATTGAGTGGCGTTGGCGGCACCGGCGGCACCGGCAGCAACTAAGCTCATCGTCAGATGAAATTTTAAGCCCGCCAACTCAGACTTGGTGGGCTTTTTCTATTCTTGGGCTTGTCAACATAGTTAGTTCGTTATACATGTATAGTTGGACACAATGATTGGAAATTACATGTATAAGGGCATCCTTCGCCTTTTCGGGCTCACTCTTGTTGCTGCTTTGGTGTTGCCAGTTGCGGTTTCTTCTTATGATAGCTTCCAGCGCAACAAGACCCATACATACCTTCCGGCCCCATCGCCCGTTGTAGTAACAAGGCTAGCGAGCCTTCCCAGTAAGCTGTGAGAGGTCTGGATTGTAGTCGGTTCCTGCATCTCGGGGGTGCCACAGATGACTGTTGCAATGCCAGCAACAATAATCCGCGTAAAGCAGGATTGTCCCTTCTGAATTAACCGTACTTTTACTTGAGTAATGCATGGTGTCCTCACCAAGCAAGGATAACTCAAGTGATACTTAAAACTAGCTTCAAGAGCATTTTCGCAACTCTCGCCTTGGCATCGATGGCATCTGCCTGTGGCTCTGACCCTGAACCCCAACGTGTCTCGACACCGATTGATCGCCCATCTATCGGATCCGGTGATAGCCCGTACGTACATCTACTGGAACGAGATAGCTTCACCGGTTTTTTGACCGGCTACTCATATTGGGACAATACGCCTCCAGGTTCAGCTGCAATTTCGCATCCGATCATCCACTCCCGCGCAAGCGGCACCGGTACCTACGACAACCCCGTGACAATAGCTGTTGGGCACCAGAAGGTTGGGCGTAAACACACCCTCGACTTCCCCGCTGGAACTCGCTTCTATCTTCCGTCTCTGAAGAAATATGCCATTGTTGAAGATACATGCGGTGACGGTAACGCTCCGCAGAATGGTCCATGCCATTCTGGTCGTGATGGCCACCCATGGCTGGACATTTATGTCGATGGTAGCCGCATGAGTTCAGGTCAAGCTGACATGTGTATGCGCAGCATTACTGGCATGGTTGAGTTCATTCCAAATCCTGGCCCCAATTACCCTGTGATTGCTGGCCCGGTATCGCGCAGCAACTGCTGACGCGTAAGGCTCGGACACACACATTACGAGCCGGGTGCCTCGTGGAGAAATGTCTCCCGGGGCACCTTTCTTTTATTGCTTCATTGATCATGTGTTTGGAAACATATATTATAGATATATAGGAGCATTAAATGAACATTGGCGACGGGCAAGAATTACTTACGTTCTCAGGTGATGAGCGCGACCAGGGAACCATTGTTATTGAAGCGCAGCGTATGCAATCTGGATCTATTGAAAAGCAAAAGATCTTTGTCCCCTGGGAGCAAGAGGACCTAGGGGCGGAAGCGGTAATCTATTCAATTGGCTTATTGACATCGAAATTCGGTGATATCCATCATGCGTATGAATATTTTCAGTTATCACCGATTCCTGGGTGCGATGGATTGACAGCACGTGACGTTATCAAGAAACGCGGCCCTAGCTTCCTTATGGAAGCTCTGGATAAGGCTGACTCCGTTAAGTTGAACTAGTTGACGCAAGGTAAGCGTCCTTCTTGCCACATCGAGGCCTGGAAAATCAGAGAATCTTCACTCCTAGGTTGCAGTCCTTGTTGGTACGCAGCAGTATCGCCCATAGCCGTGATTAATATTCCAGTAGTGTACAGTAAAATCTGGATGCATATATAATTATAGTACTATGACAGGGGTGTATTTTGAGAAACTTAAAGATATCAGATCAGTATTCTGAGATTTCCTCTAGAAATCCCGATGTGTCAATGAAGGATGTTCTCCACAAGCTTTGTAATGAAGCTGGTCTGAATAACATTACATACTTGGCTCTCACAGAAGATTCTCAGCTTAGCACCGAGGCGAAAATTTTCTCGACATACGATGAGGGATGGACAAACAGATACCAGGAGCAGAAGTACCATCTGATTGATCCGGTGGTAGTAGAGGGACTGACAAGTATTCTTCCCGTGGATTGGTCCAAGCTTACAAAAAAGGATAAGCTCACGAAGGATTTCTTTGGTGAAGCTGCCGAGTGGGGGGTTTGTGAAAACGGCCTTACCATACCGATCAGAGATTTTGCGAAGCGACGCGCCATCCTCTCGGTGAACACAGAGATGAACACAAGGGAATGGAATAAGTACCAACGGGAGTTTGTGGCTGACTTTACATATTTGAGCTATCTCATTCATGACGATGTCATAAAGAACGACGCGTCTATCTCACAGGAAGTGGAACTCACTCCTCGGGAGACCGAAATGTTGCGTTGGGCTGCTATCGGGAAAACTTCTTGGGAGACAGCTCAGATTACCGGCTTAACGGAGCGCACCGTCAACTTCTTTCTTACCAATGCATGCAAGAAGCTTCACGCTGGAAACCGGGTTTCAGCTGTTGCGAAAGCGATTAGCTACGGGCTGATAAGTATATGATTTGATTTCGCTAAAATCGTTAACGCGAAATTAATCTCCCTGAGATACAGATGGTCTGATTTTATTAAGATTGGACCATCAATATGATACACTACATTTCAAAACCAAAAAACATGCTCGAGAAAGACCTCTTGGATCAGATGTTTATCGAGCGAGCAGAGGCTTTCAAGGTTCGTCGGGAGTGGTCAGTAACAGTACAAGATGGTCGCGAATATGACCAATTTGATGACATGGACCCCCTTTATGTCGTTGTATCCAGCGACGCGGGTGAGCTACAGGCTTCGATACGCATTCTTCCCACCAGTGGGCCCCATATGCTGTCTGACGTCTTTCCCGAGGTCATGGGGGAGGGTGAGTTCGTTCGAAGCCCCTTGGTTTGGGAGTTGTCTCGATTGTCAGTTGTAAAGTCGAACGCGATGATTAGCCATCAAGGGGTTAATCTCTCGACCTACCAGCTACTAGATGCATGCTTTCAAGTGGCGTACGACTCGGGAATTTCGCATTTGATAGGGGTATACGATGTTTTTGTTCAACGAATTCTGCGCCGCGCTGGATATAAGTTCGACCAGATCGGTCCTGTTGTTCGCTATGATCGCGGACTGAAAACCATTGCCGGTCTAGCAGACGTCGAAGAGAATATGCGGTCTTTGCTTTCGCGACAAGGAGTTCCTATGTCTACACCTTCGATGCGTTTTCAGCGTTGAACCGAAACTTTTAACTAAAACAACGGCATCTCAATCTATTGCTTATGCCGTTGTTCACTATTTTGCACATAAAGCTTCTTGTTGTTCAAAGTAATGAACAACATCTGCTCAGATGACGTGGATGTGCCCGGACTTCTCAAAAGAGAAAGGCATCTCCCCAGGCTGGGCCAGTTTCATGCAGGCCTCAATCGTGGGGTATAGGATACCTGCATCTTTCATGGCTTGCCCGACATTGTGACCGTTTGTCCGCACCATGTAAGTCTGGATGTTGTCTTGGTCAGGAAACTTCACGAGATGCTGTCGCTCCATCGGATCGGCCGTGAAGAAGACGTAGAACTGCGTCTCTTGACCAAAGTAACCTTCCAAGGAAGGAATGCTCCACTTAGTGATGTTGCGTGCATAGGCTGCCCAGCGCCGTTCTCCTGGCATGATCTGGGGATGCATGGAGTATTGCGGCACAAAAGCGATGCAAGCCTCTGGTGAGAGGTATTTTGAGGCTACGACCGCCAGAAAGCCACCCATGCTCAGGCCCATGGTGATCACCCGTCGGTTCTCACTGATAGGGGCAATGACACTTGCCATCTTCTCGAAGTCGATAGCGTTTCCCCAACTCCGGTTCTTGTCGAATACGAATATTTGTGGGCCTAGATTGGGATCGAGCTTTTTGAACTCTTCATTCTGGATGTCCACGCCGCCTTGCCCAAGGCCCACTCCTACAAAAGTGACCATGCAAAAATCGCCATCGCCATCCAAATAGGTGATCTTCATGTGATCATCTTCAAACAATGTGGGGATCGCCCCGTGGTTCATAATGGAACCTACCGCCGGGATATCTTTTATTGCGTTCATGTATAATTCCTCCAGTTCCCTGAAATCTTACATGAGTATGCTTAAATCTAAGTAATACGAGCGAACATTTATGGTTAAGCAAGAAATACCCTTGTCAACATAGGTGGGTTGTGCTTATATTGAGCTAACTAAAGGGAGCATATCATGCTTGTTGCTATCTACATCATCCGAACCGCAGTTATCTTCACCGCAATTTGTGGAATGGCTGTATCTGTGCTTGCCGATGGCGGCATCCCGGGTGACCCTTTTGCTTTCGCGACATTCGGATCTCTGGCTGGCATGACCTTCATGTGGGCAATCGACCGCAATAAGTCTGGTTATGGGATTGCACACGTCGTTGTGCAGGTTGTTTCCTTCGTGGTCGCTTACGCAGCCCTCTACCTGGTTTATCCTTACATTGTTGCTGCATCTGAGATGTTGGGTGACTTCAACTATGGCATGACGTTTGCCAGTATCGTTGCTTTGGCGACTGTTTTCAGCAGCCATATCGAAGCAGCTGAACAGCGCGGCGCCAAGGTGTCTTGATGCCAGACCGTCAACACAGAGTGCATCTTCTTACTGTTTTAAGAAGGCTTATTCCTTACCTGCTTGTCGTCACATTGCTGTGGATCTGCTGGCTCCTAATTGTCATCGGGTACGGGAAGATCCAGGCTGACGAATTTTACGATGACGCCTTGAGGCTTTGAAATGACGGAAATGAACAATCTTGAATTTGCGGCCTCTCTGCGCATCCTGCGTCGAATTTCGGGGATGCTCCACCATCCCGATGCGCACAAAGTGTTCTTCAACCTCCCGGAAGTGCATTTGCAGAAGATCGTGTACCTTCAGATTAAGCTGGCAAATGCTTGTCAGTTGACCGCCGATGAGATCGCTGCTTACGGGAAGGCCGGAGCAAAAGACATCCAAGTAGTCGAAAAAGAGAACGGCGAGTTCGTCTTCGAGAATGCTGAGCTTGATCCTGTTTGAAGATTTCGTCACGACCCGAACATTTACAGAACACAAACTAGGTAAAGCCCATGTCAGATAAAACGCCCTTCAAGCTTTCGATGGATCGCGATGCTCTCTTTAAGTTCATCGCTGAAGCTGACAGCGCAGATGAGGCGATGTCGACTATCGGGCACAGACTTGTCGGCGCCTTGCTGGCCAATGGTGAGGACTGGAAAGATCATGTCCTGTTTGATCTTGTCGGGATTAAGCTGGAACCTGACACGTCTGTGTCTGTAAGCAAAGAGTATGTGGAGGCGGCAAACGAGATGGCGAAGACGTTAAATCGCTTTCTCGATCCCGATGATATGGATGATATCGTATTTAAGTTGGACGACGCCAAACATGATCTGAAAGAGTTCAACAAGCATGCTGGTGTGCAGGATAACGACGAAGACCCTGAGCCTGTGGCGCCTAAACCTTAAACACTTGGGTCTCTATACAGGCGCAAGAGCTCTAGGACGCAGTTCTTCGATCTTGTCGAGGTAAGCATCAGAAACGATCTTTTTCGCTTCTTCAATGTCGTCATCACCGAAGGCCGATAGGGGCTTATAATCATCGTCCTCGTCATCCTGCTGGACGAAATATTCGATCATTGTTTCTCGATTAGGCTCCCTGTCTTGCACTAAGTCGTGAACATGGTAGCGATCCTTGGCCAGAGCTTCGGCATTGGCTTCAGGGTGCATGCCAAAGATATCCACGGCTTTGGATCCTTCGTTGGTCTCTATCACCGCATATACATGTACGACGGCCAAAACATCGTCATCGCCGTCTTCACCCTCATAGTAGAGTTCATCTGGGTCGGAGAGCACCAAGAAGTGACCTCCGATGCAGTGCTCCTCGAAGAACTCCAGCGCGGCCGCCGCAAAAATATGACAGCATCCATACGCGTAATAATGCTCGGTATCGGTTATGTTCTCACTAGCCATGGATAAAAAGCTCCTCTTTCAATTATAGAATTGCAGTTTTTACCGAAAAATAAAAGTTCCATCGTATACATAATGAGTTCAACACATAACCTACTAAGGAACACACAATGAAAAAACTTATTCGTCCAGTTATCGTACTCGGTGGCCTCTTGGCTCTGTCAGCTTGCGGCATCCCATTCGTAAACGTGCCGATCATTCCGGGCATCTAAATTTATGACCTGGTGCGGGTTCCATATCTCGCACCAGGTTGTCCGCTGTCCTAGGACGTAGGACGCAATAAATATCTTCAATATTGGGCGCCATATGCTCGGTATAAAAGCATCGGTACACTTAAAGCTCCGTAGTAAATTCTTTCATCTCTGAGACCATATCCATTGATATGGAAAACACAGTCTTCTCATTCTCTCAGTACGGCATGAATGTCGGGAAACCCATCACACGGTTGCCGTGGTCTGCTGGCCTTCTTTTCGATCTGGAGGGTCGCCTGAAAAAGATGGGTATCGACCGCTTCCAGCTGTTAAGGGATCCGGCTGAGCAGAAGCAGGGCCGAATGCGGCTGGATGATACTGGTGAAGCTATCATATTTTTAGGGAAGTCGTTGGATGCCAAGGCCACGATAGACCATGAGGCGATCCACATCCTTCGTAAGCGCAACCTCTTCACGGACGAAGAGTGGGATGCGTTGACCCAGGAAGCAAACCAATCCTGGCTGAAGCAATACGACATACCGGAAAGGTACGAAAACCTATCCAGAGATGCGATGGTTGAGGAAGCAGTAGCTGAAGCTTACGCAGACTACCGTAAGCGTGCAGACGGTCGCCATATACGAGGGCTTCCTCGTTTGGTTGCAAAGGCGTTTAGCAAGATCCGTGCAGTCTTCACTGCCGTAAAGAGAACTCTGCGTGGGCATGGTGTCTCGACATCTGAAGCCCTCTTTCAAAAGGTGTCTCGAGGAGAGATAGGTTCACGTACCCGAGTGGCGCCTATCGATGTGATGAAAGAAGCTGCCCAACGTCACTCTGACATCGAGCAAGAGCTGTCTCCTGTTCTACGTCGGGCGCAAGAGCAACCTGGATTTTGGGAGTGGAGTAAGGGCAACAAGATCCCTCCGATGATGCTCTATCACGGTACCACGCAAGAGTTTTCGTCATTCGACGCATCGAAAACACATCCTGAATGTGCCTATGGCCGAGGGTTCTATTTCACAAATACCTTGTCAGATGTTCATACAAATTACGCGACCCCAGAAGGCCCTGACCTGAAAAACAAGATCGATTTACTTTGTGAAAAGCTTGCTGATCGCATAGAGGCCGAGACCGGTGAGGAAGCTGACTACAATAGTCCTGAGATCGAGGCTGAGGTCAGGGAGAGCTTAGTATCTCATGACGGTGCTATCATTCCAGTATTTTTGCGGATGACGAACCCCATCATCATAGGCGGAGACAATCCCACCTATTTTAAGCCGGATGAGTATGATTTTGAGCAATACATGGATGAAGCCCGCGAAGAGTTGGAGATGTCCAACTACGATGAGGATCCCGTAGAAGAATATGAGGTTGAGCAGCTTGCCCGCGACCGGGCGATGGACAATGGTGACGTTAACCCCGGAGAGGTGTCACAATTCTTGGATTCTTTGGAGAACATAAGTGAGGACTACTACGGGCTCAGGGAAGTGGTTGACGCGCTAAGGGGGCGAGGAAAGGTGTCACCCCACATAGCGAATTCTTTCGATACCATGCATGAGTATCTGATGGAGGGCTGCAAGGTCGTAGATCTGATTGACCTGTTTACTAGCGAAATGCTGATGGATATCCAGGAGGCTGAGCCGGAGAATGATCTGCACATAGGTGCCTATGCCGCAGGGGAAATTGTGAGACACGCTCTTGAGGATATGGGGTACGACGGAATAATCGACCACACGGTTTCGAGCAAGTTCTCTAACATGTCTGGAATGGATAGTAGCACAACGCATTACATCGTGTTTGACTCCAAGAATATTAAGTCAGTTTTCAATCAAGGCACGTTTAGTTTGCAGTCTGATAACATCAGCTACCAAGCTCAGCCGCTCCAAAGATAAGAAAATCATTATAATGCGTGAAACTATGCTTGCGTATTCTTCCGTATTGCTTTAATGCTTTAAATAGAGGATCGAAGAAGACTTAAGTCGGGGCCTGGCGGCCATGAACGTGGATCCTTCTAATTTTATGAAAAGAGAACTCTGCTTCGCTTTCCGCCAGGTCTCGTCTCAAGTCTTCTTCTAGATTGAGACATAATTTTCCATACCAAAGGATGCTTCCATGCGCACTCTGAATGCAGCAAATGTTCTTCTTACTCAGATGGGCTATGCGAGCGTACCTCTTGAGGCATCCGAGAAGCCTGCGGACAATACGCAGTTGGGCACTGTTTTGGCTAGTATGGCGTACTATGGGTACGCGCCTTCCGTCACAATGATGGATCGCATGCGGCGTCTGTCGGCGGAAGTTCTCGCTGACTTCTGGCGTGCTCTCGATCCACTTCTGGCTGAGATCACAGTAGATAACCGCGATATCAGTGATTTCGTTGTCTACAAGAACTTCCCGCGTGAGGTTCTTGAGATGTCCGAGGCCGAATACTGGGTTCGCCAAATCATCATGTACATCGGTTTCCCAAACGAAATGGTGACCGAGGTGGCAGATGACCGGGATCCTCTGACTGAAAAGCTGGACCTCAAAACCTTGGAGATTGCTCCAAGTGATCCTACAACCATGATGATCGATTACCTCGTTGCAAAGCGAACAGAGATGACGCCGAGAGAAATCTCCGCATGTCATGCTCTCTTGGAGAATTGCGATCAGCGAACGTTTGATCTTTCGGAATTTGGTTTTCGGGCGAATGGCGCACGGTTCGCTGCGTACCTGATTGACCATGGTGAAGGTCACCGTGTACGGACCTCATCTGCAACCGATGTGCTGCGCATTGCTTTGGTGCTGTCTGACATGGACCCGATGATGCGCACCAAGCCTTGGTTCTCGCCGTTTACTCGCGCAGAACGTCGTTCCTTGTTTGCTCTCTTGGAGGGGTGCAGTGATCTCGTAGAGGATTTTGCTCGTAACCGTGAAGTATGGAAGCGCCTTCTGTCCCGGCTGCATCCCGGTGATTACGATGTCCCTCGGGTTCAGGCTGCCTATAACGAGCTCTATAACGGCGCCACAGAGCGTTTTAACGCTCGTCTGGAGCGCGGGTTCGCAAATAAGGATGAAGGTGTCCTAGAGCTGCTGAAAACGCGCCCCGGCATCTTTATGCGCGCCCTCAACCAAGCCTATAAGGTTTTCGGCTCCAAAGCTGTGGTGGCTTTCAAAGATATTATCCATGAGCTTACTGTAGATCAGTTGCTGCGCACTGCCCGTTACTTGGAGTGTCGCGATAATCAGCTGCGGCTCATTCGCCCGTCTGGGAACTGGGAAAAGTCTCAAGTGATCGCCAAGACGGTTCATTTTGATGCGGATGCCGCGACCGGCTTGGCCCGTGATCTTCGAGCAGAGGTGGCTCGTCGCATGAATGCAGCGCTGCCGGAGGGGGTCGACCTCGATCCGGAAGTCATCACTGTTAACTTGCCCTCGAATGGTCAGGAAATCGATGTTGGCCGTGGGACGGAAATCGCCCTTGGGGATGATGTTCGCTTTATCCGATCAGCCAGCTACTGGAAGATGCCAGGTCACGGTAACGTCTATTTTGATAACGGTTGGAATTTCTTTCAGGCGGACTGGAAGCCAATGGGCGCGGTATGCTGGAACTCTCATCAGTTCCCGTTCCGTAAGGGGGACAAGCCATCTGGAGCGATTTTTTCAGGTGATCCGACCGTTTCCAAAGAGATGGAAGGGCGGGGCGCACAGATGATCGACCTCTATCTCGATAACCTTGCAGAGCAGGGGGTGGCCTATGCTGTCTGGAGCATCATGTGCTTTAGCAAGAAGTCCTTCAATCAGGCAGAAGATGTGGTCGCAACATTGCAGACCGGCGTCGAGCCTCAAGAAGGAAAGCTTTATGAGCCTGGACGTGCGCAAATCTCGCTGCCAGTCAATGGCGATAATATGACGAAGTTCGTGGCCTACATTGATGTGGCACGGCGCAAGCTGGTCGTGATGGATTGTGCGCTTCCGGCGGTTGTTGAGTCTGCCAATGCAATTCCCACTCGGAAATCCCTGCAAGATCGCATGCCTGCCTTCATGGCTTATGCTGATATGCAGCCAAGCATCGCAGATCTATTTGAGGGCGTTAAGGCAGGCTCGATCCCTGTTCGTAAGAGTGACAAGGAGATGGCAGTCGTTGGTAAGGGGTACGTGTTCAAGAGCGTGAACCCTGCAAGCAAAGTTGATCCCATCGATATTTCAGCGCTGCTCGCTCTCAAAGGTGATGTTGCAGAAGAGGCAGTAAGGTTAAGGGCAGCCTCTTAGATGCAAGCTCGTTAACACAGGTTCAATCTATAGATGTCATATTTTCTGAAATGACAGTATCCGGAAAATACGTGTGATGCCTAAGCGACCGCCTTCGGATGCTATGAAAAGCTATGTTAGCCTCGGTTTGTCAGTCCTGGAGACTGTCGTTGCCGTGGCTCTCACTGCGATTGTATCGCGGCTCCTCCCTTTAGAAACCTTCGGTATCTACTCTACCATTCTGTCCATGCTCTTTATGTTCAGTGCGCTGGGCGCTTTGGGGATGGGGCCCATCGTGCTCCGCGAGACGGCAGCCCTCAAGAAGAGTGGGGAGCGTAACCCGCATAGTCTGTGGTCGACGGCGGACTTTATGGTGATGCCAACGACCCTTTTAACATCTTCCCCGCCCTGAAAGACGGGGATTTCCGGTCTGACCTAAGCGGCCTGCCGAGTAGTTGACGTTTCCGCACTAGACAACCCTAGGCCGCCTAGCTCCACGTCCGTAGATACCGAAAGGTATCCCGACGGAGTGCTCCCCCGCCGTAGAATATTCACCGCTGCATTGTGGTCAGCATTGGCATGGAAACCGCAACTGGTACAAAGAAACAGAGCTTGGCTTTTGCGACTGTTATTGTCCACGGTTTCACATGCTGAGCAGCATTGCGATGTATGTTTAGGATCGACGAGTTGGAGGTGACCGCCTCGCTCCTCGAGTTTGTATTTCAGTTTCATCTGGAGGCCAAACCACCCAACATTCAAAATGGATCGGTTCAGGCCAGATTTCTGCTTCACCATTCGTCCAGGCTCTTCGACAGAACCTTTGGCTGAACGGGTCATATTTTTGGTGCGAAGATCCTCCAGCACGACAACGCCATAGATCTTCGCTAGTTTTAGCGCTGTTTCATGCTGCCACTGGTCACGGATGCGACTGATCTTGGATGAGATGCGGGAGGCACGACGCATGGCCTTGGCGTGTCGTTTTGAACCTCGCTTACGCTTCGAGGCGGTACGTTGCACCTTACGGCGGCGGCGCTCCCACTTACTAAGCTCGTCGGGCATGTAGAATGCCTCACCGTCGCTGGTCATTGCCGGGACAGTAACACCCCTATCTACCCCACATGCTCTTTTAATCGGCGCCTGATCCTTAATCTCCCGCATCGTGCAGATTGAAATGTGCCACCCCAGTGCATCGCGCTTTACCGTGGCGTTTCTGATCTGACCTTGAACTGGGCGAGACAAGCGCATCTTAACCCAGCCGATCTTGGGAAGCTTTACCTGAGACCAGCGTCGGTTCAATTTCTCAATCTTGATCTCACGTCCAACAAATCGGAACGAGTCATTGACGAATTTCTTCCGGGGTGAAGGAAACGAAGCCCGACCTGCGAAGAAGCTCTGAAAAGCCTTGTCCAGATCCTTGAGAGCCTGTTGTTGCGCTGTTTGAGACACTGCCCCAACGAAATCAAACTCCCTACGCAAATCTTTCAGATCAGCCGCAGCGGTGTGGAAATTACAGCCATGGGATTTTCCCCAAATCCGCCTCTGTTCCCGCGCCAGATTATAAACCAATCTGCAAACACCGGCGCATTCACGAAAGAGATATTCTTGCTCTCGCGTCGGTTTAAGCTTGTATTTGTAGTGTCTGGTTATCTGCATGTTGTCTTTAATATACTGAGTTTACTGAACTAAGTAAAGAACAAATCAGGAACTGAGGGTTACCTACCCCGCATTCCTCCCCCACCTGAAGGAAGGGGTATCCTGCGGGAAGATAGATGAGCATGTTAATCGGGGGTGCCATTTATTGGTATGTCGGGATCGAGGAAGCCGGTAAGGGGACGATCCTGGCTATTGGTATACAGCTTATTGCGCTGGTTATGATTTCGCTTCGATCAGCAGCCCTTCAAGGATTAGGTGCGAGCAATTTCTCCCATTTTGTGACCTTCTCAGTGCCACCTGTGCTTACCGGGGGAGGGTTGCTTGCGTTCTGGCTTCACGGCTGCCCAATGACGCTGAATTTGGCTCTCTGGGCGAATGGTTGCGGCCTCATGCTAACGACCATCATCCTTCACTGGCGCCGGAACTGTCTGATGAGTGATCGAAGTGGGGTTAGCAGGGACAAGACCTATGCAGCCTTCCTAAGACGTCAGAGCCTTCCTGTGGCCGGTACAGCAGCTGTGGGGGTGATCAACTCCAGTATTGATGTCGTAATGCTAGGTGCGCTCGCGGGGCCCGTACAGGCAGGCTATTATTCGGCCGTACTGAAGCTCGCAGCATTCCTCTCAATTGTTCGGGTGAGGCTGGCAGTTCTGATAAGTCATAAGGTACCGCCTCTGCATCAGAACAAAGACTACATCGGCATTCAGAAGACCTGTCGACCTGTCGCAGCGATATCATCATCTATCGGGGCACTGTTTCTCATCGTAAGTTTGCTTTGGGGGCATCATATTTTGTCGGCGCTCTATGGGCCTGCCTTCGCAGACGCCGCGCCAGTGATGTCTGTCATAATTTTCGCTCTGACGGTTTCAGCGGCTTCCGGCATGGTGGGTGGCGTATTTATTATGACCGGAGATCAGATCATAAATTTCAAGGTGCTCTTGGCTTCGGCTATCGTGAATGCAGCCCTTAATCCTGTAGCGATCTATTACTATGGGGCATTGGGCGCCGCGATGACATTGGTGGCTTCAACAACATTCTTTTTCGTAACCATGTCTGTGATCATGCGCCGAAAGTTCGGAATAGATGTATCTATTCTAAGCTACTTTTCTAATGTGAAGCCTGCGGTCATATAGCATTAGCTTTCTATGTTTATGCTTGCGTCCTAATGTATAAAGGTCTAATGTGATGTCAACATTGTTGATTTATTCATTAGGAATATTGAGGAAGGACGCATTATGTCGGATGAAATCAAGCTTTCTGAAGCTTCGGTGGAAGAGATCGAGCAGGCTCTCACTGCAAAGTACAAATCCGAATTGCGTCAGATGATCAGCCGTTTGGCCAACATGACACCTGGTGTTGTATATACACCGAAAGGCTTCCCAGATGAATACGCTCCCAAAGATCATACTGAGGATCCAAATCGCCTGAGTACTGAGATCCTAGGGAGCATGGTTATGACAAGTGCTCTGGTGGAGACTGTTGCTCCAGGTGGAAGTGTCGAGATTGAGATTACAAACATGACGCACGGGGGTGTCGATCATAGTTCGTGGTTGATCAAAGCCAAGCGACTTGCAGATGAAGTGCAGAAGGACGACGCGGAAACAGAATACTTTGCAGCTGACTTCAAAGATGGGACGACCTGGAAGCTGCCGGTTAAGGCGGTGATTGCCGACATGGAAGAGCATGAGAAGGCTAGTGGAGACGACGATAAGTGGCCAAGACCAATCAGTCGTGCGATGGCGTTCAGATGGTTTCTTGACAACTGCGACAAGATTGAAGGCTGGATCCTTGTTCGATCACCGATGTTTGATAAGCCGGATTTCGATCTTATGAATGATGCCCGCTGGTATTCTCCGGAAACCGAAACCTAAGGAGTGGAAGTTACCATGACAACAACTCAAAAGTACCTAGTACACAAACTGGCAACTTGTCATGAATGCAACTTCCAGTCCGATGGACGCTATGCAGAACGCGATGCTAGGAACCATGCTCTTGAGACAGGTCACATTCCGACATTAGAGGTTGCCTACGATATTAGTGTGGTGAGCGACAAACCACAGCAAAAGGATTGATATTATGAAAGTTGCCGTTGTTAGTTCCAGTTCACTTGGAGTGAATTGTTGGTCCGCCGCGCGCTTCAATAATGGGTGTCATACCTGTAGCCGCTATGAGAGCTGCAAATATCCTGAGCGGGTCGCCAACCAAGAGTACGACCAAGTCTTGGAAGACGCTCGCGAGGCCAAAAAGAAAGCGGATGCCTTGTACGAGAAGGCGCGTGATATGCGTGGTGGCCGAGCCTGATGAACATGCAGGTTGCCATTAACTCAGATGTCCGCACTGCGGTCTTTCATGCCTGGGGACATGTATGCGCTTACTGTAAGGTGAACCCAGCTGAGCACGTGGATCATATTTTCCCACGCGCACGCGGTGGGAAGGACCATTTGGAAAACTACGCGGCATCCTGCGCTCGCTGCAACCTTATGAAGACTGATGAGGTTCTCGGGGAGGGTTTCCTTGAGATTATGCGTCTGAAGGCGAAAAAGAAAGCCCCAAAGATTGCCGCAGATATTGCGTCGAAGAGGTCCAAAAGGTCTGCTTCTAATAATCCTACAGGGACAAAGCGCGGTACTCCCCTCAGGAAACAGGAAAAAACAATTCGTGTCATCGACATCCCGTGGGATCCTGAAGTTATGCGCGCGTTCCTGACGCTAGACAGTGAATGCGGCGAGAAATCGTATTCAGGTACCCGAAAGTTCACGGTGGATCCATCAAACGACAACTTCGATACGCGACTTTTAGACCTTCCTTGCCCAACATGTATCGGACACTATTTTGGTAAGAGCTTTATCCATGAGTCCACACATCTACTCGACAGTGATACCCTTACGGTGACTTACGCGGATGATTTGATTGAGGCCATCAGTTATGCAATGGCGCTGAGAACCCAGGCATTCATTTTTATCATGCCAGACCTACGTGAAAAGGCTACTGTCCTACCTTCTTTGGAAGACTGCATGCCGGTATCGGGAAAGATTGATAGAAAGCGGCGTTGGCTGCTGGAAATCCCAAATTCTGATAGTCACCTATCAAATTATAAAGAGGCCGCCTAGCATGACTGCTGTTCCAACAACCTTAGAGTATCCCTTGTACGACTTGGCTCCTAAGAAGATTCGAGCCCAGAATAATTTCAGCAACGTACAAATCCCTTTCTATTGGAAAAGGCTTCTACATGATGTGCAAGCACTGTTTTATGCGGAAATTTGAGCTTTTGGATACCAAAAAGCAGCTGGGAGATGTCATGAAGATCGAAAAATACCGCTGGCAAACACACTGGGCCAAGAATAATTCTGAACCGGGGTTGTAACTAATTTAGAAGGTAAAACTATGTCACTAGTTAAGAGCACTTGCATGCTTGCGTGGATGGCCGGAATCCTGATGGGTATTGGAGCTGCCGATGGAGAATCGAACTGGCCGCTAATCGCAGTTGGATTTATCATGATGTCGGTCGTAATCTTTGGTTTTGTCCCGATGATTGATGGGCGTCCGAAAAGATTGAATAAAGAGACCAAACTTCCATAACGACATTGCGCTCGACAGATAATATTTTCGGGATTTCTACATGAGTATCACCGACAAGGAAGCAGCGCTATGGCATGCAAACCTGAAGGCCCTTAAGGGTTTTTATCAGAGTTCTGTACTGGTTTCCGCTGAAAGCCGGGAAGCTGCTATGTCGAAGGCTTTGATAGCAATTCGCACATGGAATGAGAAGCGAGTTGAAGATGACTACTACAGTCCCGTCGTCAGCGCATTTCCTGATGATGAAGGCTATGCTCAGGAGGTGGAGGCTTGGATGGAGGAGGTGCGATCTGAACTTGAGGAAAAGCTTCTGGAAGTCAAAGGTGGTGCCTTGGTCATACAAAGCATTTGATACCTCCAACTTGTATTAAGCATATGTGCCTATAATAATTTTAGAAATTAGGAGACTGTATTATGACAGATGTTTCAACGAATCATATAAACGAAAAAATTAGCTTCAGAACTAGTTTGGAAGCGTATGACCAAGAGTATACAACGAATAAGAAACTAGTTGAGCTGGTCGGAGGCGTTCCTCTTGTCGCCTCTATCGCCGTCTTGGGAGGTGGGGTAAGCTATCTCATGGGCTGTATGGCATTTGCGGACCACATTCCACCTACAATACAGGTTATGGCTGCTGCTGGCGCACTAGCAATGGGATCATATACCGCATCATCGCTTGGCCCCTTGACGAAAGATGGTGCGGCTCTGGTTGTATCGTTGGGTAAAGACCTAAGAGATTCCATCAAATCTATATTTGGCTTCTCAAAAGAGAATCCGGACGCCTTTACCGACAGGGCTAAAAAAGACCTTAAAAATATAGATTCAGTCCTCACTATGATGGATGAAAAGGGTCAAAAGGCCTATTTTGTCGGGAAAGCGGGTGAGCGTGGGCGAGTCACTGACGAGAAGGGTATGCAGAAATTCGTGAAGAATGAGCTTGGCAATAAGCCCTATCTCCGAGTTGAAAGCAACGGGCCTGATATGTCGGTGATCCCATTTTCCGGGGAAAAGAGTATCGGTGCCGAAGTTGTTATACCTGAAGCAGATTTTTCAGCGGCAATGGTTAATTTTGAGGAGTCCTTTCAGGCGGCACAAAATCGCGAATTTGCTGGTGCTCTTGATGAGGTCGATCCAAACGCTCATAGCGGCCCCAAGGTATAAACACAAACAAGTATGACTACGATTAGGGGCTTCGATAGGTAGTTGTTTGGCTATCATGTAACGAAGCCCCTGTTTTCGTCCTAGATATTTATAAGGATATTTTAATGAAGCCCGATACTTTGACGCCTGAGTTCCTTCTTCAATTTTATAATGAGGTCCAAGACCGGTCTGATGATTACGGTTTAGATGTTGTTGACATCGAGCGGGCGGCTCGAGATCGGATGCCTGATCCAGATGACGAGCTTGCTGCTTTGGACGCTAAGATGGAAGCCAGAGGGATGATCCCGCTCTCCAAAATGCTGAAAAGCCATGGCGAGATGGAAAAGTGGATGAAGCATGCCGGAGTAGGATCCTTTGATGACTTCACCCACTGGGTCGCGATGAAGCAGAGAGAATACATGACTCTCCGCATGCGGTACGAGGTAGGCGACAAGGACAAGAGCGACGATATCTATGAGTGGGTGTTCGCACATGCAGCCGCGTTCGATGCGGTGGCAACTGAACTACGAGGTATTGCGCCGCCTGAGCCCACTCTGGATGATGAAGTAGGTGGCCCAGCGCCGGGTGGCATGTAATGGGTGGCAGGAACGTTGGATGCGTCCTGACAGGCCTGGAGATAATGGAAGGCGATCCGGTTTATATGGCTTCGCTCTCTGAGCGGCAGATAGAATATGAAGGCCATTATATCAAAAGGCCTCCTCTCAAAGGGATTTATGATGGCTATGGGGGGATCACCCTTACTGAGGACGTTCCGTGTCTTGGTCTAGAAGTTGGTGATGAATATGAAGAAGAGGACACAAAGCGTGTCTTCGTCCACCCGGATATATTTGATGGTCTTCTAGATGTCGAAATGGATGCCGGAGATACTTTCGGGTCATATCTTCGGGCGAAGAATGATGGCGTGTCTATCGCATTAGATGACAAAAAGTTTTTCAACAGAGCGGCCGCAAAAGGCATAGAAGATTTGTTGGCTCCCATCGCACTTACAGTGCATGAAGCTCTGGAGGATTATGCACGCGGTACCTGGGTTGGGTCCGAAAGCACATTTCGCGATGCCTTTGAAAGCAAGGAAAAGATTGAGAACGCCAAAACCCTCCTTATGAGGGCTCATTTATTGAGGCTCGCTGAGATGGAGTTAAGGCGTCCTCTGGTACCCTTTAATTGGGCGCCCCAAGAAGTGGGGAGCCAGGCTCGAGAAGCGGTGTTTGAGAGGGCTGCACAAATCGCTAAGCGGATGAACTCGATGGACAACGAGTCGCCGGATGGTCCTGAGGTCTGATTAGGGCTTAGGTGCCGTTTGGCATCTGGCCTTCCACTCCTGATAGAGGGTAGCCTCAGCTTCGTTTAAGTTACCCTCGACAGTTTGTAGGTATGCCAGGGTGTCTGGCATCGTTTCGTTGTCATTGTCGAAATCGGCCTCGTGAACATCCATACCATGATCCACGGCCAGCTTGCCCAGATCAGTAAGGCCTTCCTTCAACTCATCCTCGTAGGACTTATCCGCGCACGATGGGCATTCTCCATCGTATCCGTCACCACCTTCACTGTATCCGCCATCACAAGTTCTGCATTTGGGCATGCTTCGATCTCCATTGGTATAGCATAAACATTTGCCGATGCTTTGCATTTCGCAATACTAAGCTAAGGTTCAGCCCAAGCAGTCTAGGCGTTCCCGGGCGATGTAATAAATGATGTCGCCAGGATTGATCGTGCAGTCACCTTGGAAAGAGAAGTTGATGTCTTCGCTATCGTGACGACGGTACCCAATCATATTTCCACCAGCTTCCTTGATTTTGGCATCTGGTGTCTCGGCGTTCACGCTATTGCCATCCGGAAGCGGGGAAGAGTAGAGCGTGAACTCGGTGTTCAAGGATGCGAGATCATAGAGAACTCGAGAGGAGCCGGGATCGGTGAGTGCGCGGCTGACCTGCTCGACGCTGGTCGACACCACGTTCTCGATCTCTGGGCAGTGGCGTTCAAGCAGTTCTGCCTGACGTGGCTCTTCGAAATAGGCGATCACATGCCCTTGGGGCTTCAAAGACATCACTGCGAGGCCCGCAGAGAGCGTGTCACTATCGTTTGCTGGCATGATGACCACACGTTGGGCGCCCTTCACCCCAGCGCGTTCGAGGGCGTCTGTATCGGACAGGTTGGCAGTCTTTACGACATGGGTGGCGCCCCGCAGGTGAACGTCGCCGTCAAAGGCCGTAACTAGGACCACATCAGCGTCTTTCATAAGAGACCCGCCTTCTGAGATGAGGCGATCAGTTCGTCCGGGTTGATAGCCGATAATCACCACGTGGTCTTCTTTGTCTGCGAAATTGCCGAAGCCGTTCATAATCATATCCCTGATGTTCAAAAGTTCAGTGCCCAGCTTGCCGAAGGTGAGCAGGAAGAGGGCGTTGGCGCCCGGTTGGAAGAGGAAGCTCGTGTAGAGGCGTCCCCATTGTGTCGATGGGCTGAGGTCGCCGTATCCCACGGTGGATCCGGTGGTCACCCAAAAATAGAGGTAGTCGATGAGGCTGTTGGTCAGGCTTTCTTCACCGGCCCAACTGAAGGCTGCAAATGACAGCGCGAAGTGAACCGCGAAAAGATATCCGATGGTCGACCAGCGGATCGACATGGCGCGCAAGATCCATCGACGCAGAATGTCTACTAGTTTCTTCTTTTGCATGGTGCCTCCGTAGCGTTAAGTACTCTTTAACGCATATCATAAGTATAGACAAGTAGACCGTTGACATAAATTTAGACTATCCTTACTAAGGCGTCATATATTAATGGATAGATTAATGAGTTCTACGGACATGCATCAGGTCGCGCTTAAAGACTACGTTACCATCATTTTTTTGGGCTTCTGGTGGGCCGGTGCCGCCTCGCAGGCGGGTGACTTTGTGTCGGCTGTCTTGTTTACCGCTGCTGCGTTTCTGTTTAACGGTGTAGAGCGCCGTGGCGTATCGTTAGAGGATGAAGCCAGAAGTAATCCTATCCATTACCTTCGGTCATTACCTTCTGCGGTTGTGGATGCAGTAGCGGTATCTTTTGCGGGGAGTCTAACGGTTTCTCTCCTTTCAGGTGGGGTCACCACGCAGCAGCAGTTCGCAGCTAGTGGTGCCCTGCTTTTAGCCGGTTTTTTTAGCTCGTTGGGTCTTGTTTTTATGCTTGGGCGATTTGCTCGAAAGAGCGTGTTCTAAAGTCATATTTTTGGGAAATTTAGGTAGTCATGAATGCTGTCAATATGAATATCGGGACCGATGCGCCAAGCGGTGTTCTTTCAGCAAGATCACTTGAGTGCGCCCTATACTCTGTTGGTGCAGTAAAGTCAGAACAGAGTGCCAAGGATCCTAGGCTCGTCTCGGCAGATTTCCTTCATTGGAAGGGCAGGGTGTCTGCATGGGGAGGGACTTGGCCAGGTGGCCACGTCCTTTGTGTGGTGAGCGACTATAGTTTGGTGCCTGGGATCGAGACAGTCGATGCGAGACAGCAAAAGATTTGGGACCGGGTGTCTAGATCAGCGTGCAATCTGCCTTCTAGCTTTCGCAATCTGTATGTGTGCAAGCAGTCTGAGAGCTGTTCTGGTGAGTGGGCATCTCAGTTAACCGACCAGGAAATTAACAGTCTAAAAGCTAAGATGTCAGTGCCTGATCTACAGTGGTGGCAAGATGTAATTGCTGCTTCCTACTTGGATGCCATTGTTGAGGAAAACCTCACTCCTTCTTGCGAGTATCCCATCAAGGCTCGTGTGATTGGCCTTCAGGATGTCGAGTATTGCAAGGTCTTCTCCGATACGGACAAGGCAGAAGCAGCGATCTCCACATTACGGGCGCAAGCGAAATGGGAAACGCTTGAGGCGCTGGGATTTCAGTATGCGGGATGAGGTATAAAAATGACGCTAGATGAGTTCAAAGACATCCTCCAGAAGGACGAGGCTTTCGCGAGAGAAGGTTTGGAAGCCATCTTCAAGGAACTGCCGGATCGCCCAGCGCTGGTTGGTAAGCATGAGGCAAAGAACTGGAACCACCTTCGTGAAGTGATGGCAGAAGCTGAGAAAACATGCCCACGTGCGGCCGACACCATCTACTGGCTCCTCTGGCATGACGTTCTTCGTAAGCAACGTGTGAAGAGGATGGCGGACGATCTTTATGATCCCGAGGCGGATTGGAAGTGAGCGCAGGCCCCAAGGATTATGAAGCGGCCGACGCTCTGCGTGATTTGGCGCCTCAGATGCCGTGTGCCTATTGTGGGGAGTTGATGGTTCATGGAGACCCCAGGCGTCACCCAACACGTGATCACATCTGGCCCAAGGCCGTACGCTCGATCAGCGCTGGGCGGACAGGGAAAATATGGTGTTGTGCGCTGTGCAACAATGAGAAGGGCGACATGATGCCCTCTGAATGGCTGGCGCTGATTAGGGAGAAGAAAACATGAATGATTTTACACCTGAACTGGGTCAGGCAGCGTTCGGGCAACCTTACAAGACCTATGAGGTTCCAGAAATTATGACTGCTGCGCTCACCTCGATCAGCTGCGAGATGGAGCGTGTGTACTGGAACCGTCACCAGAAGGACATTGCTTGCCCTTTCGGGAATAACGGTTCTGAGGACAACTACGACAGTGATGTGTTCTCGGTGCATGCCTACTCTTGGAATGAAGACGAAGAGCAGCCTTGGAACTTCAAGTTCGGAGACATCGAGATCTCCTGGTACAAGCGTTGCGGTCGCGGCATGTCCAGTAACAAGAAGATTACTCCAGACATGGCGAGCGATATTTTGGTCGCCTGCTTAGAGCACCTCAGAAATTCAGAAGAAGATTATATGAAAGCTTAAGATGAATAGATTTCAACTAATGCTTGTTTATACATAGTTCTGACTTGTCTTGAGCGTTTATAACGTGTACTAATGTTGACAACATAAGGAGAAAACCTTCCATGAACGCAATTGCCAAGATCGCCCCCGCTGCCACCCTGAATGCTGAGATTGTCGGTGATGACACTTTTGCCAATGTGGTTGAGTACGAACCGATCTATAAGCGCGACAGTAAGGGTAAGGTTCGCATCCTGAAGATGCAGCTTGGCTGGAATGACGACACTGATGCAGGTCATCGGGTGATCTCTGGTTTGGAAGAGGGCAAGCAGGCAGTCACCGGGTGGACGCATTCGCAGCCCAAGAATATCGGTAAGGCGAATGAGACAAGCTCTCACCAGCAAGCCGAGGCTGAGGTGCAAAACAAGTACAAGAGGAAGCTGGATCGAGAGTATTTCGTCTCCCGTGATGATATCGACAGCTTGACCTTCGTCTCCCCTATGCTTGCCGCCGAATGGAAAAAGCGTAAAGACAAGATCAAATGGGAAGAGGGGGTCTACATCCAGCCCAAGCTGGATGGTTTCCGCAATGTCGCGCAGGCCGAAGCTAACTACAAACGGTCTGGTATGGAGCAGCATAACGCACCGAATGTTAAGGAAGCCCTGGCTGAAACTCACGCGGAGCAGCCCGAGCTCGCTATTGATGGCGAGCTCTACAATCACGAGTACAAAGACAAATTCAACAAGCTGTCTGGCATCCTTCGCCGTGAAGAGCCAACGACCGAAAATTTGACTGCGATCTATGATGTGATCCAGCTGCATATTTATGATGTCGCCTCCCATCCGGGCGACTTCTCAGAGCGGCTTGCGTTCATGGAAGAGTTGAAGGAGCGCTTTGAGGGGGTGGACTGCATTCAGTTCGTTGAAACGGTTCTAGTATACTCTCTCGAAGAGGCCGAAGCAAAGTACCAAGAATGGTTGGAAGACGGCTACGAAGGCATGATGGTGCGCATCAACCGAAAGTATAAGGTGGGTGGTCGCTCCAACGACCTTATCAAGCGCAAAGAGTTTGAAGACGCAGAGTTCCGGCTCCTTGAAGTTCATGAAGGTAACGGTAACTGGTATGGTCACGCTAAATCTGTGACCTTCCAGTGGACCGAGACTGATACCTGTGATGCGGGCATCCGTGGAGACAGAGATGCGATGAAAGCTCTCATGGATGCAGTAAAGGCTGGCAATAAGCCTGACTGGTGCAAGATCAGCTATATTCCGGGTCCGACTGGATACAAACCACGGTTCGCGCAGATGATTGACTGGGGTTTCGGTAAACGAGACGATTGATCCAACAGTTATCGCCAGCGGCACTTCGGTTGCTGGCGATAATGCATGATTATTTGGTGAGGAAGAAGATGAACATTAAAGCTATCAGTGCCAAAGAACTGGCTCTAATCAAGAAAATTCGTGAGCTTTCCAAGATGAACATTCAAACCTTATCTTGTATTGGTGCTTTTGCACCGGTCTTTTGGCTCTTTGGCATGACAAGCGCGATGGAGCACGCCTTCAGCATGATGATGTTCATGTTCATTGTTGGTGTAGGGATGGCAATTCTACAGCTTATCCTTGTGGTGCGCCGGGACTTTTGGATTAAGAGTCTGACTCTTCACTCGGAAGGGAGCGAAGATGACAAATCCTGATAACAACGTTTTGCAAAAAGTCCGCTTTAAGTCGTTTGCTGATGAAGATGCTGAGATGATCATTTCAAGCGATCCGCACCAGACGGGTTCCTTGATGATTATGATGCGCGAAAAGTACGCCGATACGCCGGGGTTGGTGATCGTCTTGGATGCTTGGGAGCTGGAGGAGTTTGCCTTGGCCTTACAGGTTAAGGCGTCACAGCGGATCAATCCTACGGCAACCAGGAATGGGTTGTCCGTCCGCCTGGCTAACCGTGGGGAGCCTTATCGTTCCGGTATGGAAGTGGCCTTGGTCAACAAAGCATCGGATGCCGATGAGCATGAGTACTCGATCATCGAGATGTTTTTCGAAGAGGGTTACGCATTGGACGAACTCGTCCGCTTTGTGAATGAAGGAGTAAACCAATGACGACGATGACGATTGAATGCACCGTGAGGGGTGATGGATTGAAAGGATATTTTCGATGATTGAACGAAATTCTAAGGAGAAGGCTTGCAGAAACTATGGTCTATTTTTGTTTTTTGGGTTTCTTGCAGCTGTCGTATCTGTGCAAGCAAACGTAGCCATTATGGCTGCTGCCCATCTTTTTGCGGTGTTCTTGTTTAATGGTGTCGAAAGAAGCGGGGTTTCCCTATCTGGAGAAGCTAAAGCAATTCCAACTCACTATATAAAGGCAGCGCCTTGGGCGGCTTTGGATACCATCGCAATTCTCAGCGGTGCTTTCTTCTTAACCAATTTTATCAGTGACCGTATCCCGGCGCTATCTGATGTCAGTAGTGGCATTGGTTTTGTATTCTCTTCGATTTGCTTCTCGTCAAGCGTCTTCATGGCGTTTCATCTTTTTGGATACATGAAGAAGTCATTGCTACCAGAGAATACCTGAGAGTGTCTCTCAGTGGTGGGCCACTAATATAGCCCACCACGGAAGCATTAGGCAGCTTCAATAGCGGCTCTAGTGAATGCCTTCTTGTGCTGCGCGCTGGCAGCAACCTTAGAAGCTCTACGGATCTTAATCATACGGGTGATTGAGCCTTTGCCCGGACCGCCAAATTTGCGGACCTTAGCTCCGTAGTTTACGAGTTCTCGGTAGGTATCTCTCCATGCCAAGTAGCTCTCTTTGTCGTGGATACCGGCAGCCTCAAAGATCTCACAAATATCTTCGGGAGATCCCTCGAAGTCAAAACTTTTGAACTCCTTGTTGAACGCTCTGGCTTGCTTTGCCCAGGCTAAAGCCTTGTCGAAGGTAATTTTCGTGTCAGTCATAATATTTTTTCTCAAGTCTAGTTGATGGGTCATAATAGGGGCGGTGGACCACCGGGCGGCCCACCACGTTAGCCTTAGGCCGCTTCGGTAAGAGACTTCTTACGCTGCACACCGGCAGCAATCTTCGACGCTCTACGGATCTCGATCATGCGTGTGATCGTGTCCTTACCCAGATGGCGGACATCAGGAAGACCCTGCTTGATGGCTTTCCGCATCTTCTCGGCCGCCGCGATCTCGAAGCGGAAGCTTTCTCTCCAGGCCAGGTAGCTTTCCTTGCTATTGAAAGCGTTCGCCTCAAAAACATCAGCGATCTCTTCCGGGGAGCAGTCGAAATCCACCCCGTCGAACTGATCGTTGAACGCGCGTGCGCTTTTGACCCATGTGAAAGCATCGTTGTAGGTGGCGGTGTTGTTGGTTTCGTTTGTCATAATATTTCTCTCAATTTTGATTGTTTGGTTTGGTAGTTCTGATTGGGAATTGGCTGCATCTAACACATGGAGGGTTCCTCCCTGCGGTTAGGCCACAACTTCAATTTACGGAGGTATCCTGGCGCCTCGGAGGGTAGGATCGGACCCACTCCCAGAGCCGTAAGGATGCGAGACCCGTCAAAGTCCGGAGGCTCGACGTGTCCTTTGTCGTAAATCAGAGTTGAGGGAATGCCATCCCGCTCCAAACGATCATGGAGTTCAAGCAAGTGGAGTTCTGACTTGCCATCAAGGCAAATCTTGGTTCCCGGCTTCAGCTCGGCATAGAGATCGAAATATTGGGGATTTTTGCTTCTGGAATGCAGTAATGCATCCACGTAAGCGTGCCCTGCTTGGGCGTTTTCTTTCCCGGTGGACATAGAGATGTCAGACCGAAGAATAGAATATAGACGCAGTGCGTCGTATTTATCGTCTTTAGGTTTGGTTTGTTGCACTCAATACATTGTATAGTTCTCCTTAGTTAGTTTGTTGGTGCCCCTACTGGGAATCGAACCCAGACCTCTAAGTTTTGAAGACCTGCGCTCAACCAACGAGCTCCAGGGGCGTGAAACCAAACATAGGTAATGGCGCATGATTTGTAAAGCATAAAGATAGGAAAACACAAAATATTATTGTGGGGTAAGTATTTTGTTAACTTATCGCATGTGATGAAGGGGGCTTTATTTTTTTCTTACAACGTTGGACAGTATGTTATTTATTAACAATGAGGAGTGATAGCATGAGTGCTGAATATGTAAGTGAAAATGAGGAAAGCCATCTGTCCTTCAAGGATATGGTTCCTTCACAAGATGAAGTCGACAATGAGATGAACGTAGCTCAGAAGATATTTTCTCTGACGGCTTTGAGTGCTGCTGTCTATTATGGTGGGCCTGCACTTTATGACTTTGGGGTCAAGGCAAGCCACAAAGCGATCATGATGTCTGAAGCTGGCCATAAGTTAAGTGACCTAAATAATGCAAGTTTAACAAACCTCTGGCAGCATGCTGATGTGATAGAGATGGTGGCAAACGGGGTTGCGGGAGGCGCGGCTCTTACGGCGGGGCTCGCAGGTGGTGTGCTAGCCTATAAGACAGCTAAGCCTTATGTGATCTCACTCGGCAAGGATATTATGAAGGCCTTCGATAAGGCGTCTAAGTTTCTTCAAGGCGACCGTGCGGAAGGTGTTCCCAAGAGCTACGCCAAAAAGGTCAATAATGCCCATGCTGTTCTTCGCCTTATGGATCAGAAAGGCGAGGAATCCTTCCTTGTCGGGCGTACTGGCGAAAAAAGCCGGGTGGTCGGTAGAGAGGGCATGGAGAACTTCGTAAAGTCTCTTGGTGATGAGCCATGCATGTATGTTGGTAAAGCCGACGGTGAAATAGTTGTCAGCACCATCAAGCACGATGAGATCTCCAACGCATCGCAGCTAGGACATCTAATTGTGACTTCGGAAGACCGGTTTGCCAGGGATTTGGATAACTATACGAAGGCTATAGTTGCTCAGTATGAGAGCAAAGTCGGCAGGGATGCCGAACCACAGGCGCCTAGCCAGGCTCGCCTCTAAAATGCCTAAAGACGCCAAGTGCCTAACATGCTTGGCGTCTTTACTTCAGGGCATTCAGCATTCGGTCATACCCCTTAGTTCTGACTTTCTCAAAGCGCCGTTCTTTAAGAGACCTCAACTCACTAGACCATTGCTCCCTATCACGATCATCTAGCTTTCCGAGCTTGGCTAAGTGTGTGCGAATTCTATGGTCAATATGACAGATTGTTTCGCTCTCTCTGATATTATTCATGAGGCCTCCAAGTTGGATCAGGTTGGTCATCTAAGTATATGTTATAAGAGTTTCTGAGGTCTAAATCCACTCAGTTATACATCTTGTCTGGCAAGAATTGCGAAGAATTCACCTAGAGTTAGTAATTTATGCTTGCACCCAGCTTTGCCATTCGCTAATGTCTACCCATCGAAGGTCGTAAGCGCCGGTAACGGGACTGCGCGACAAGGTTTGAAGCCACTTCGTATCAGACAAGATCCGGGTCCATTGGATCGTTTGATTTCAAGAACAAAACTCGCTGACCACATTCTTTTTTCTGAATGCGTGAAGACGAGGAACAAGGACCACATTCCTGCTGTCGGTAGCGCTCAATGGAGAACTAAGAATGTCGAATGCTAAACTGATCACCAACACCACTGAAGATATCAAAGCTTTTGCTGAGAAGGTCGCCAACTCTGACCGTCCGCTTTCCAAGCACGAGATCTTGAATATGTATGCCGACGCAACCCAGGGTCCGAAGACCGTCTGGGGAGGCATCACAAACGCCAAGAAGCCTGTTGTGTCCCAGCGGGCCTCTGAGCTTCTGAAACGCTCCTCTGAGGCGCCTGTGGCTACCGTAGAGGGTTCTCTGATCGATGGGGTCCCCGTTAAGCTCGTGGATGAGTGGTACGAGGGTAAATACTCCCTGAATGTCAAAGTTTCGGCCAGCGACACTGGCATTGCCATCAAAACTGATAACGGACAGGAAGTGGTAGTCGAGTATTACAACGACAAATTCAGTGTCCGGATGTACAACGATCTCGCCGAGAGCCCTGTTTCCGTTCATTCGCAGCCTGGTCATGCAATCAGCTTTGATGCGTCCGATTATCACGCAGGTAAGCTTCCGGCAACCATTGGCGCACCGGCCGCAGGTTCCAAGAAGGGCCGGATCATCGGCTATCAGGTAAGCGATACACGTGATGGAAAGATGTACGCTGACAAGCCGGAAAATCTGGTGCTGACCTATAACGATGCTCAAAGTCTTCTTGATGCTGCGTATGAAAACGACCATCAGAACTTCATGATGGTTGCCGTTCATGAAGGCGAAATCCAAGAGCCGGTATTTTTGGAGACGTTTGTGGTTGTAGAGTGTCTCGATAAGGAGGCATTCGACGAGCGAGACCTCATCGATCAGGGATACGACCTTTATGCTGAGACAAGCAAGTTCTCGGTTTACGTTCGAGTGCCGACATCAGTTTCAATCGAAACCTTCGATAAGTTGACGGTCAATGGTATCAGTGCTGCGCGCGAATATGCTCGCAAGATTGGCAGAAAGCATCAGGCCGAACACCTTGTCGAGGACATCGGGGTAACCTGTCGGGTGGAAAAGCTGTAATCCGTAATTTTCAATAAACTTGTGAGGGTGCGTGCAGATTGTGCGCATCCTCACACATTAGGAGTTTGAGATGCCCAAATGTAAGCGTAGTGACTGTCGTGAAGAGGCCGTACCGGGAGCCGTAAAGCGCTACTGTGATACCCACCTTAAGGAATATCTGGCCAAACGTAAGGAAGCCAAGAAGCGGGAGAAAGCAATGCCTCGCTGTGCCTGTGGGAAGCTTGCCAAGGTCGGTCAGGCGGAATGCTCTCATTGTCTAGAGAAGAGGCATCGAGCGGAAGCCTATGAGGCCGAATATGCAGCATTGCCGAAATGTGATTGCGGGAAAGTGGCCACACGATCTGGCAAATGTCAGCCATGTACCGACCAGGCGTTTGAAGAGACCAAGATGGAAAGCTTCGAGGCCGCCAATACGTTCGAAGAATTGAAGGATTGGATCAGAAAATACATGATCTAAGAAGGGGGCCTAAAACTATGGTAGTGTTAATGTTGACATTACTTGTTCTATTCTTTATTGTAGCTGGAGTAGCGGATTACTGATCGCCCTTACATTCTAGGAGGATGCCCAAAGATGACTGCACCCAATATTGAAACTCTTCGCATCGAGACCCCGAGCCTGTTTGACTTGGCTTCTTTGTGCAAGGTTGAGCTGGGTGCAACTGAGGTTTGGCTGTTCGGAAGCCGTGCCCGTGGGGATCATGAAGAGAACAGCAATTGGAACGTCATGGCTCTCTTGCCGGAAGCTGCATCGGAAGACTGCAAAGATCCTGTTCGCCTTCTGGAGCTGCGCCGCAAAGTTGACCTGCCTGTTGATTTGCTGGCTGTCGAGCATGAAGCTTTTTATGAAAACTCAGATGATGAGGATAGCTTCGCCTACAGCATCAAAGATGAAGGCATCCGTCTCGACGCCTAAGATGCCCTTGAAGCCTGCATAATCTCGCGAACTTCTCTCTTAATAGGAGGAGTTCTTATCATGGGTAAGCGGAATGAGATCGGTGCGCACGTAAAGATCGCCTTCGACAACCTGTGCAGCGTCAAGGCGCTGGGTTTTGAGGATCGCAACTCCTGCATGATCCTGTTTTATGCGGCCGAGAACCTGCTGATGGCTACCTTCAAAGCCGAAGATATCCCTAATTCACAGTGGCGAGGGTCAGCGCAGCACCAGCTAGATCGCATGGTCGATCTGCTTCCGGATGAGTGTTATCTAAAAGAGAAGTTCCGGATCCTGGATCCACTGACAGCTTACGCCACAACTTATCGCTATCCGACCGTATCGGGGAAGGCGATGAAACCTATGACCGCAGAAGAGACCAAGAGGATGGCAACTACACTGGCGGGCCTGGTATCTAAGTATTGCAAGCACTTTGGCGTCGATCTGAAGCAGGAAAGCCCAAAATCTTTGCATGCCAAGCCTATGCGTGAGCCGTCATTTGAGCAGGCGCCCGAGCCAGCTGCGCCCAGCGCCTAAGTAATTAGTTCGATGATCTTCGCTCGAGGGTAATCCATATAATATGGGCGAGTACGCCTCCGGCCATTCCAGTGAGAGCCTTACTGGCGATGTTTAGATAGACACCTGGGTTCATTCCAGCAGCGGCTATCAAAACCCACATGAACCAGGCGCCTGATGCAAGGCACGCGAAGAGCACTAGCAAGAGAAGGATGGAAGGGCGATATCCAGCATCTCGAATGCGTCGAATAAGGGGTGTCGGGATTGTTGTGATGACCCAGAGTAGGGGTATCGCCGCAAACATATTTGAAGCCCTGATCGCGAAGGCAATAACGATCAGGATCACCGTTACGAACAGAACGCTGCCTATGTGTAGCCAAAACTGCTTGCGGGTAGAACGTCCTCCGAAATCAAGGATCCGACAGTGTTCAGTGACGACTGACATAGCTTGATCACGGAGGAATGCATCCACTTTGCGCATGTGGTTAACCTAAGCTGGCCAAAGTTATGCTCAGGGAGACCCGAAGGAGATGTTGGCGGATGGCCCATCCAGTTCTGCGTCGTCCTTCTTGCGAAATGAGACGAAATCTTCTTTATCTTCGAATGGGTTCAGGTGCGTGCGCTGACGAAGTTGATCGCGTAGGTCCATCCCTGTGCTGCCATAGTGTTCCCGATTGGGATACTGATCATTGGCAGGGATAACCTCTGCTGCACCGATCTCGATCAACTCGTTCAGGGCGTCTCGTGCGCGAGGAGTGATCTCCATTTTCGCATGATCACCGCCAAAACGAAGGGTGCTCTTAGGGTTCATAAGGTATGCCATCCACATGCGGATGGCGTCGTCAGAAAGATCTTCAGGTTTCATATTTTCTCCGGGAATTCTTACGGGGCAGGGGCACTGGGCGCTTGTTCGTCTTCATAGGTCACTACCCAATTTACGATGGCATCGTGCAGTTGGTTGAATGCAGCCGCATCAAGCGTCCAGTTTTCAACGCCGCCGTGTAGATCAAGGCCGCGTGCCTTCTTATCTTCGATCCGGCCTTCCAGAAGGGTCTCCGCGTAGTATGTGGATACGAGCTGACCGAGCTGCTCGCCTTCAGGATCACGAGCGAGATCGTATTCAGCATCGTAAATCTCAACGATGGGTTCGTCATTGTGCTTTTCCATCATATTGGGACCGGTAAGATCACCTTTGGTTACGAACCGTGCGGTGAAGGTCTTTCCATATTTTTCTGATGTCAGCTTGATTGTGTTGCTCATAATAAGTCTCCTACTATCCACTGGTAGGTGGTCAAACCGTGGAATAAGACAACGCCCTAACGGATGCGGGTGATCTTTTTAAAGTCGGTGTTTACGGACTGCCCTGGCTCTAGGGTCAACACATGTTCTTCCCAGAACCAGCTACTATCCATCGTTGATCCGGGAACTTGATTTGCGCTCGTGAGCCAGTCCGGCGCCTCATCCTTTGAGAAGGTTTCGAGACGTTTGGAATAGAGATCCATCATCTCGAAGATCAATGTAGCTTCCCATCCGGAGTAATAATTTTGCCCCCAAATCCCATTTCTTTAAGGGTCTCAACAGGATCTTTGTCATCGGCCAGCACACCCTTCAGGGCGGGATCCAATTCCATCGTGTCACCCCACTTCGCAACAAAGGTATCGCGCACCTCCTCCCAGTTGTCGCTATTTGCGTCATCAGGAAGCTCAGGGTGACAAACCAGCAGTGCGGTCTGCATGCGTTCAGCGTAGAGCGGTAGCTCATGGAAGAAAACGGGTCTCTGAAGAAGATAGTCAGCCACTTTATTGAGTGCAGCAAAGTCACCCAACAGGCTGCCGGTGACTGCGCTCAATACGCCGTGTGTTTCGAATTTCATATTTTCTACACCCATTTCTTTCTGCGCCGACTATTGGGCACGGGATCATTGTTGTGATCGCGAGCAATGACAAGGCCATTTGGATCCATGTTTTCTACCATACAAGGCGTCGGTTGAATGATTGGGGGTGATGCCAGCTTGTTTGGGGATTCATCCGCTTTCGGCTTAAATCCAAGGGATAGTAGGAATTGAGCTTCATTCATATTCTAAGATACCATCATCAAAATCAAAGTCTTCATCAGGAAGGCTTACATGCGTTGCATTTTCATCGATGCCAATGCGGCGCATGGCGTTCCGGAACTGGGTCTTCTTGTGGGCTTCCCAACCTGCACAAGTACGCCAGCGGGGTCGATCATCTGAGACTTCCTGATGGTGACCGGGAACAGATTCATGACAGTAGAAGGGGGTGCCTTCCTTCCAGGCTTCCGTTAGACCAATCCACTGGTACCCATCTTCGGTCTCTTGAGAACCCTTTTTGAAAGCGCACTTACCGCAACATTTTTTCTGACGGACACTTGGCTCGTCAGGAGGTGTCTTCTCTAACTCCTTGGTCATTTGAATTCGCCACGTAGAAAGCCGTCTTCGTCGATATCTGTGCCCCCGTCGCCGCCGTCCCATGATCCGCCAAGCATGTTCGCAACCACCAAAGGTCCGCGATCCGTCTCAAACCTTAGACTGCCGGAACCGGAACCACCGAAAACGTGCATGCCGAGTTTGGCCGCGTCTTTACCTGCTCTCTCAAGGCGTCGACAAATGGCTTCTACTTCCCGTGGATCGAGACCAGCCGCTTCGCATTCTTTTTCATTGGCGTATGCCATTACGGGGTCCTTTATCGTTGTTGGAATTTACCGCGCCAACCGTTGCACATCCAGCATACGCGGAACGTGATAGGCGAGGCGGTTTTGAGCGTGTATCCAGCGCCGTGACACGCCCAACAAATGTCAGTCACCATTCGTCCGTCTGGGTATGAAATCGGCATCGGTTCGGCCCTTTTACGAGTTGTTCTTTTCGGTCAGGACCGGCACAGCAGCGGCGACCGTCTCGGCTGAAATATCATCCCGCGCTCCCAGAAACTGGGAGGTTTGCAGGTCAGTGGCCCCCGCCGCTTTTAAAATCATCGCCGCATCTTTCCTAGGCATATCTTTGTCTCCTTTATGGATTATTCCAAGGTTTGGACGGGTTGCCCGCATCAGGGCCATTCCAGGGCTTAGTCGGATCGTTTTTGTCTGGTCCGTTCCAAGGTTTTGTTGGGTCGCCATTCATACCGTTATCCACTTCTTCGTGTTAATGCTAGATTACAGCCTAAAGAGTGCCATTGTCAACAATAATAGCATGATTAAATATCGACTAAACATATCTATTGATGGATAGTGAAAAATAGATTATCCAGTTTCCATATAGGGTGTCAGCTCGGCGCCTCGCTCTCGGAGTTTTTAGTGGACCTATTTATTTCATATCTTACTGATATCTCCGGAGTACTGGGGGCTGTTTTGGTGATCTGCGCCTTCATTCTTCGAAATCCGCGTCACATCATGGCAGTCAGCTTCCTGTCCGGGGTTTTGTGGGTGATCCACTTCGGTCTTATCGGTGCTTGGGCAGGCGTTATCGTGTCAGTTGCCTCAGCGGTTCGCAATGCAGCCGGTGCCTGGATGGAGCAAAGGGCGATGGTGGTGTTCACCTGGGCGTCAGCAGCATTCGTTGTATGCTTCGGTCTTTTGGTGGATAGCTCGGGTGCGGTGGTATTGCTTGCTGCGCCAATCCGAGCGGTAGCTAACCATCTTCGTGACCGAGAGATCCCCTTCCGGCTCGTCTGTTCTCTATCAGCGATTTGCTATGTGGCCTATGGGCTGATGATCGGCTCACCTTTGTGGATTTCTTCGTTGGTTGCGTTCCTTGTGGTGGTGGGAACACCGGTTGTACGCTTCCTTATCCCCAAGATCATGGCATCAAGTAGACCCACGTAGCATCAGGTATCAATTTGCACTTTTGATGCCCATATAATTATGGGTATTGAGCATGAACTAAATTAATCAGAACTGAGATATTGGAGAATATTATGACGAAACCTGAAAACCAGTGGAATGATCTTCTAACGCTTCACGAGAAGTTTTCGAAGGCAAATGAAGGTCTGCGGCAGGCATTGTCTCGTGTCGATGTCTTGGTTGATCAGGGTGTCAAAGGCGACGCTCTTACTAAAGCGATCTCCGAATGTAGAGCATCTGCTTTCGATCAAAAAACAGCCAATGATGCCGTCCATGAACAGCTGGAAAGCGTACTTGCAGAACTATCCCTTGCTGGCAACGATCTGGATATCATGTGGGAGCCTCATGATGATGGTGGTGAGGGGGACTTTGTGTCCAAATGCCAACGCTTCGAGGTCTCGATGGATCCTGTATATGGGTACCTGAAGCTGCATCATTTCGGTGATCCAACAGAATCCCTAGCGGAGGGTGGTAGCCTTCGTGCAATGACTGATGCAGCAATCGATGTAATTAAGCGGGGAGACCAGAATCCTGGCTTTTCTGGTCCCTGATCGATCTTAAGGAGAGGGTAGCTGGGCCCCGGCGACTAAGGTTACCTGATCGGGTTTGAAAAATGGATCACTCTCGTCCCGGAAGACAACGTATACCGCTTCGTAGTCTTCCGGGTTTGGCCATTCAGGGTTCACCTCTATGGGGTAGGCTTCCTCAGTTACCGCCTCGAGGATGACCGCATCATCAGGATCAAGTCCGCCATCCCAGCCGCCATCATGAGCGTAATCTTCCGCCGCCGATAGGTCATCGAAAAAATACACACCGAAGCCATCGTCACCCCAGTTTGCCTCAAACCCATCTTTCAGGATGGCATCCGTGTTTTCTTTGTGGGTGACGTGCCAAAGCTTCATATCGCGTCCTTTGCTTTCATAAGGGCGCATGTGCGTATTTTTCCGAAAGGCGCAATAAGTCGATGGATGTTCAACGGAAATATAGGATTTACGAAACCCCCAGTTAAACAGTTTAATTTACTGTGATCGCACAAAATATGCTTTGGACACAGACATGAGCCTTCAAATGCCTCTTCGATTGAGAGACCTGACGCCATCCGTCGGTCGTAGACTAATGATCCAACTTGGTGACCAGGACACTCATCCTTGGTTCCTGGGAGAATTGCGCGATTATCTATCCTCACTTGACGTCGATCAGGCGGCTGAGATTGATTATGCTCAAGCCTTGTCGCACGAGCTTACCTCGCTCGGTGTCTGGGATGTGGTGAGTTATGCGGACACAGCGCAAGCCTTATCGACAGTGAATAGCAATGCGCTTCGCGCGTTCTTTAGTGTAGCACCCGCCAAACTTGAGCAAGAAGTCTTAGCGCTAAGCGATTACTGATCGCATCTAATCTAATACATCTAAGGGGTCTGGCTATGCTGGACTCTTAATCCAATTATATCCTTGTCTGTTTAAATCTAATAATGGGTAAGTGTTGACAATGCTTGTGTTAGTGCGCTAGATTGAAGGTATAAATGATTTCTATTTGGTGTTGATATGAGTGCTATTTTTGTTGTTGGGCTTCGTCTTACTGATCGGAAGGTATCTCCATTGGCATGGACCAAAGAAAAGCCGTCCAAGAAGGAGCTTCGCAGGATCACCAAGAAGTTTCGGAATGACGCTGACTTCGAAGCGCCTTACTGCGCGCCTTGGGAGCGTCTGTATGACAGCGCAGAAGAGGCTAAGAAGTCTCTTCCGGAAATCTGATCTAACTATTTTGACAGGAAATCCCATGTGTGCAGATTTGATCTCGATGACTATGCCTGCCTTGAACTGGACCCAGAGGATGAACGGCGATCTGGTGGCTGAAACCGAGTTTGGTTGGCTCTATATCATTTCGGAAACCTATCCAGGGGGACGAGAGCCTTTTGTGCTTTTCACGGCCCCAAGCCAGCTGACCTTGAAACGGCCCCATGAAAGTATGGAGGACGCCAAGAACTGCGCTCAGGAAGACCTCAATCGGCGCCTTAGGCTGCTGTTTGGCAGGCAGGCTAAGTATCGCATGGTTGATCAGGGTGACGAGATCCAAAAGGGTGATGAAGAGCTGTCGCAAGATTGCACAGCATGGGAGCAAGTAACTGATTTGGTTATTGGTTGCCGTCATTGCGGTAATGATTTTAGACCCATTAGACGCCCTGTAGGGCAGGAGTAAGTTTATGAAGCTGACATTTATGCAGCGCGTGCTTCGCCCAGTGATCAACTATCTGGTCGAGACCTACTTCCCGAGAGGGGCTTTCTACGGCAACGATTTCTTCCGTGCTTTCGAGGAGGCTGAGATCGAACATGCGCCTTCAGCGACAACTGCCGCTGGCTGTCTGCTGATCAGTGCGATGAGCAAAGATTATCAAACCGAGATGATCATCACGGTGGAGGGTATCACGCTCAACGGTGAGCCGAAGGGTGACTGGCGACTGATTGTCGAAGAAATCAAAGAGGAAAAAGCCGATGTCTAAGCAAGAGTTGATTGCCCCGATTGGTACTGGGACACCCCCAAAGGAGCCTATTGTAAGCCTCCATCAAGCCCAGTTGCGCATCACTGAGCTGGAAGGGGCCCTAGATGTCGCTCAGAAGCGCCCTAACAAGCTCTTACGGTTCCTGAAGGTCTCCGTCCTTGTCGGGGTGGGGTTCACCTTGGGAATGGTTCTGGCTTTCGATATGAACTACCGCCTTCGGTATTCGGCTCCTGGTTACGGGTTCATGTGCCGAATGCATGATCTCGTTCCGGTGGTCACTCAAACAGGTGGCTTCGGTGAGTACGGTAAGGTTCACTGCGTCGACATGTCGGAGGCAGTGGATGAACGCGTCCTTTGGGAAGAGACCAAAGAGCGCATCTTGAACAAGGGCAAAAATGCAGACGCCGAAAAGAAGGAAGAAACCAATGACTGAAGACGACATTCTATCCGTGGCGATGGCTATCAATGGTCCCAGTGAGATGGTGATCGATGGGCAGCAGGTTTCCGGCGAAGATTTGCACGCTATGCGTAAAAGGCGCTGGGAAGGTCAAACCACTCAAGAGGATCGCTTGCGGGCGATCATTGCGGCAGAGTCTGCGATCAATGTGATGGCTGCTATCGGCGCATCTCCTGAAGCTGCGGTGGAAGAGCCAAACGTCGCTAAGCTCATCCGTTGTGCCAAGGACCTCGTGGCCTGCAAAGCAGCTCAAGCAGACAGCAAGAAGTCTTTGACCTACAACGTCCGGTTTGGTGATCTTGCAGCTTCCCTTGAGGCGCTGTCTTCAGCGGTGGAATTGAGCAGGGCCGACAAAATTGCCGAAGGGGTCGATGACCTATGATTACCAAAGAACAAATCGACCAGGTCGCTATTACCATCAATGGTCCCCATAGCTCGGCCCATATCGGTCCCGACAAGCTCAAGGAGCTGCAACAGGTGCGCTGGGACCGGCAGACCTCGCAGACAGAGAAAAACATCTGTCGCGCCCAGGCTCGTTCTGTACTTGAGGGTCTCGCGGAAGATGCAAAGCGTCACCGAAAGGCGCTGCATGATATCGCCTACAAATCTGTCGCGGACGACGACCTGGGATGGTGCCAGCGAATTGCCAAAGAAGCCCTCGGAGTAAAACCATGAACAAGAAGCCTGAAGAGACCAAAGATCCATTCATTGAGGCGATGGCGAATGAGCCAAACTATGGCCTCCAGACACTCCACAATCATCTTTCTTTCCTCTTTGTAATGGCCTTAGTGGGAGCGCCTATGTATTGGCTTTCCACTTCCTTGATGGACGAGGGCATTCGCTCTGAAAGCTCGCGAGTTGAAGTGTTGCAAAACCAATAACATCCGGGGATCGACATGCTGAGATGGGAGCGCAAAGAGGACGGGTCATACCACGCGGAAAATGGCGCCGCGTCCTTCACGATTGAGAAGGTCGAAAACAAGTGGTTTCTTGAAGCCTCGCGCCATGCAGGGGGGATGGTCTTTCAAGAGCGGGCCCGGCTGCGTGATGCGAAATGCGGAGCCGAAGAAATTGCGTGTCGCGATGGTTGGCACACTGAGGAACAATAAAACAATGTCAGTTCAAACCCAAAGCCCGGGACCGGATAGGGTTTCAGTAGAGGATCAATAACGTCGGCTCCGACATTCCAGGGTTTTCGATTTATAGTTCACATATCCATTCATGCTGTCCTGATTTCCTTCATTTAGTAGTAGGGAATGATGATTTAATCTTGACGATGTCTGCTCTAAGTGCAAATATGCTTGTGAGAGCTGAATGCACCGACTTCGGGTTTGCGCAGTGGTTTAAGAGACCAATCTCAAGACCTGGCTATCCGGGCTCATTGGATAGTTGGTGACCATGATAAATGCATAGATCCCGATATCTTATCTTTTATAGGTGATGATCTCGGAGCCGAGAGCCACAGTTCCTTGGAGCGTCACCTTTCTAAAAGGAAAGATACGACTATGACTAAGATTACTCCTATTGTTTCGAACACCGACACCTTCTCCACGGCCGCCGATGCTATCGTAAAGCAAGCCGCCAAGGGGCCGCTCACTAAGCTTCATGTTCTCAATATTATCGCAGCAGCGATCTGTGGGCCAAAATACAACTGGGGCTTTCTGAAGGGCCTCAAGGACGCCTTCTTTGCCAAAGGCATTGATCGTAAGGACGCTCAAGAAGCGCTGGGCGTTCAGGCTCAGGGTAATACATCTGGCGAGAGCATTGATTTCTTTGTTGTGGTTTACGAACACGCTCATGGGGCTGACCGCCATGTCTTCTGGACTGAGGAAGAGGTTGAACTGTGCCGCCAAAATGTTGCTGAGGAATGGTGGGACAGTGTTTTCACAGATCGGGATTTCCCGGAGGACAGGGAGCGCGGTGCTGATGAGTATTTTGCGAAAGTAGAAGATCTTGAGCTAGGAGAGTATTTTTCCGTTCAGAAAGCGAGTTTGCCTGCCCGTGATGGTGTCGGAGCTCCTAAGCAAGAGCGCGTGACGGATTACACAGATTATGGGTTTGATGATCTCATTGAGGCGAACACCCAGTCTACCTTCCATGCGGTCAAGGCATTGGCTCTAGAGACCTTTGGCTCGATGGTCAGCGAGGAAAGCCGGGAGCTATTGCGCGAGAAACTTGGTGTTGAAGCCGATAAGGCGATCCGTGAGATCATCTCGGAAGCGGCAGACGAATATGCGCAAAATTATGGCGGTCGAAGCTATATGGCTGAGGTTATCCGATTGGATACCGATAAGGAGCCCGAGAAGGCCGCTGTGGTGCGTCACATCCAAAACTACAAGTTTGACCTCCTGACAGATCGTTTGAACGCCTGGACGGCAGATAAAGAGGTTTGGCAAGAGATCTTTAAGCGCAACGAAGAGCCGGGGGCAGGCGGTCCGGGAATGTAACCTTATAGAACACAGCGGTGATTGGATTGCGGCAGATGGCGGTGATCCAATCACCCGATTACTTAGATTTAGGAGATGGTCTGGTAAACTCTCGCATACCAGACCATCTTCGCTTTCGTTAGAGAATATCAAGAAGCCATCAAGCCACCTGAAGCTGCTGAATTCCTAGGTCGCGGTAGAGATCCATAGCAAGGCGCCCATAACCAAGCTTACTAGGTATCTCCATCTCATCGTTGAACACATACACCCAGCGCCTGTCGTCTTCTGCTGCGTGCAAGGCAGAGGCCGTTTTAACCACTACAACGTTTCCTGCGATAGTTCGGTAGGCGGCTATGTCGGTGATCCGTCCCGATGCATATGCGGCATTGCTAGAGGACCCAATAAGATCTCCGTGGAAGCTGATTGCGGGGTCGTCCTGATAGGTAGTCTGAAACTGGAAGTTTGGCATCGTGGTCCCTTTCTGGTGAGACATACTGTTGCATCTGGTAGGCAATAGGTAGCCATCCAGTGGTCAATCTGTGGTCCGTAGGGGTGTCGACGACCAATGGCCGCCGACACTGAAATTTTTATGATTTCAGGTTTTTAAGTAGCGCTTCGATCTTGCGAACCATCGCTTCCCGGGAGGTGTCAATGCTATCCGGGTTTGTGCGATTGGAAAGCGTCTCTCGTGCTTTGCGACCTAGGAAGTAGTTGATGCGTTCTTGATTGGCTCCGCTTGGGTGTGGAATCCCAGTCAGTACCTGTTCGTTATCGATGCCATTTGCCTTTGCAGTCTCGATCACCGATTTGGTTGCCACAGGTCCGAGAGGCACGAATACAGCGTCAGAGAGCTTCCTCATCTCTTCACCAAGATAGGTGTCGATCTGGTGTCGGAGGCAGGGTACCTTAAGAGCATTCGGGCTGCCCGTGAAGTTATCTCCATTCACCAGCACTGGATACCGAAGAGTGGAAGTGAAGTGCACCTTTTCGGGCTGATCCCAGACCCCCTCGACAGAAGGGACTCCGAGAATGCGGCCGACCTCAAGGTGATCTAGGCAGGCAATTAGGTTCTTGCGCATGGGCCCTGCGAAAGATGCCGTATTTTTGGCGCGCATTAGTGCTTCTGCGTGGCTCAATCCACCATCCAGGCCGCGCTTAAGCTCCTTAAGGGCAACCTCTGCCTGGGACTTTCCAGGGGTCAGGCCCACGATTACTAGGCGTGCGTTTGGATTGATGTAATCGAATGGCGCATAGAAAGTTGTAATCTGATTATTTCCAACGATCTCATCTGAGATCAACAGATTGTTTGGCGCTTCGACTTCGCGTCCAATTTCAAGATATGAAAGTGATTGAACAACATTGAGATATTGATCGGCAATGCCTGAGATCTCTTGTGCGATGTTCATAGGTAACTCCTAAGTTATGAGATGGCCAATCCATCCCTTCCGGAGTACCAAAACTAATAATCGGTTTGTGGCAAATCAAACAAAAATGTGTGCCTAAAAGTTCCAATCTTTGCCAATCATCCAGAGATCGGTATGAAGACCCTTATTTTTATGAGTTAAATGCATACCTTTAGGCAACATTTTTTTTAGACGTCAAGGCCACTATCTCCGAATTCATCGATAATCTCAGCCGCTTGGCTGCGGACGTAAGCAACAAAAGACGTGTCGAAATCGGTAGGGTTTTTTATCAGGACAGTCCCATCCTTCTGGAACTCGGGCTCGGTGCCGCACTGGCCGTCGCGGTTTATGATAAGGTCGCTATTATTTCCCGTCCCAAGCCACAAGACACCCTCTTTGTCAGCATCATCTTCCGCATTGATCAAGAATGTCACCTGTCCAATAGGCGGACCACTAAATATACAAGGCGCACTCAGTATTGGTTCATGGTTGACCAAACCAGCTATAGCTAGGGTTATTCTGTATACGTCTAGAAGGTCTGACGGCAGAGGGAAGTCCAGTTCGCTGAAGGTTCTTCTGATGTCCTCGACCTCGACCTCTGTTGCGCCCCGGGCAGATGGTGGTCACCGTAATGCGTGCATATAGTTGCTAGATAAGCGGCGGCGTCTTCGGTGGCGGTCAAGTTGTATTTCCTTTGTTAGGGTGATTGCGTGTCGCCTTACGTTCGCCCAGCATCAACATCGCGGGAGTCACGATCAGTGTAAGAACGGTCGCAATAACTAGTCCCCCAGCGATGGCTGATGAAAGTTCAGTCCACCACTGCGTAGAAGGCGCTCCATAGACGATCTCACGTGTGAAGAAGTTGATATTGAGACCGATCACCATCGGCATGAGACCAAGTGCTGTTGTGACGCTTGTCAGGACCACTGGGCGAAGACGTTGTGCACCGGTCCGCAGGGCTGCTTCACGAGGCGAGCGGCCAGCTGCCCGGAGTTCGTTGTAGGTATCAATCAGAACAATATTATTGTTCACCACGATCCCGGCGAGAGCGATGATGCCGATCCCACCCATAACGACGCCAAAGGGACGACCGGTCACGATCAGGCCCAGTAAGACACCTGCAATGGAAAATATGATCGCGCTCATAACAATGAATGCTTGGAAGAAGCTGTTAAACTGCATGATGAGGATTATGAACATCAGAAAGATGGCAGCGGCAAATGCGCCGATCAAGAATATCATGCTTTCTTTCTGGTCTTCAGCTTCACCACCAAAGCTCACATCCACTCCCTTCGGAAGATCGGATGTGTCGATTGCAGCAGTCAATTTAACCACTTGATCGTTCACGAGTATGCCGGGCGCCACGTTAGCTTCGATAGTAATAACGCGGTTTTCATCGATGCGTCGTATAACGCCGGTTCGCGCGGTAGGCTCAAAGGTTACGAAATTGGAGATCGGAACCATACCTGATGATGTGGGAACACGGAGGCTAGAGAGAGCGTCAAGAGACCGGTCTGCTTGTGGAAATCTAACACGAATATCAAGCGGGCCATCAGCATCGTCAGGGCGGTAATCAGCAACCTTGATACCCTGTGTAAGCATCTGAATGGCCTGGCCCAAAAGACTAATGTCAGCACCGTATCTGGCAGCTTCAGCGCGGTTAACGAGCACTGATATCTCAACACCTGGCGTAGGACCGGTATCCGTTACATCCGTGAACCCTCCTAAACTATCCATCAGGTCTTTAATTTGCTGGACTGCCTTGAGCTGGGCGTCAGGGCTTTTGGAGGTAACCTTGAGGCTGATAGGCTTGCCGGATGTTGGGCCTCCGCTTTCGGTTTGAACCTGAACATCGATACCAGCGATATCGGACACGCTCTTACGAATATCGACGCCGATTTCCGCTGCCGTACGACGTGTATCCCACGGCATCAACTCAAGCTGGAGTGTCCCTATAACTTCCTCGTCCCCGCGCCCTGTGCTCATCGCTGATCTTGCATAGATGCTGGCGATCTCATCGTAGGGCAGGAGCTTTTCTTCAACTGAGTTCACTAGGATATCTCTTTCGTAAATTGAAAGATTATCCCGTGCCCGAACTTGTACTTGCATGAAGTCTGGTTCCACAGATGGGAAGAAGCTGATCCCTTTGCCAAACTGTCCATAGAGAGCGAACCCGCCAAGGAGTAGCGCAATAGCCAAGAGCAAGGTGGTTCCGGGCTTCAGAATGGCTTTCTCAAGGAGGCGAACATAAGCTCCTGTGAAGCCCCCCATTGTACGTGGATCGCCAATCTCGGAAGAGTGCATAGATTCCTTAGCACCTTTGCTCTGTGGTTGCCTCTTGCCAATCAGGCCACCAACCACCGGGATGAATATCAGGGCCATAAATAAGGAAGCGGTGAGGGTAAGGATGACGGTGATCGGAAGGAATTTCATAAATTCCCCAACCATGCCGGTCCAAAACATCAGTGGGAAGAAAACGCTCAGTGTCGTTGCTGTAGATGCAATGATAGGCCACGCCATGCGTTGAGCTGCAAAACTGTATGCTTCCTTAGCAGAGGCGCCTTCTTGAAGCTTACGGTCTGCCAGTTCTGTTGTGACAATAGCACCATCCACCAACATGCCGACCACCAGGATCAAGGCGAAGAGAACAACGGTATTCATCGTGTATCCCATAGCCCATAGCCCGATCACCCCGGCAAGGAAGGCGCCCGGTATAGAGAGCCCGACAAGCACTGCTGAGCGCATGCCCAGCGCCAGTACGATCACAATCATCACAAGTATGACGGCTGCTATTACGTTGGCTTCAAGATCGCTTAGGAGGTCTTTGACCGTCTTCGATTGATCTTGAAGATAGTTGATCTCAACACTTTCTGGCCAGTCCTCGCGAAGCCCTTCAACGAGGTCTTTAACCTCGGCAACGGTTTCAATCACATTGGCGCCGGATCGTTTTGTAACCTCTAGCGCAAGGGCGGGCTGGCCATTGATGCGCGCAAACGATTTTGGGTCTTCGAAGGTACGACGGATGGTCGCTATGTCACCAAAGGTCACCACAGCGTTGCCCCGAACTTTGACCGGCATCGACATGACGTCATCTATGTCTTCAATCAAGCCCGGAACCTTGAGAACGACACGACCTGAGCCGCTCTCAATGGCTCCTGCTGCGATCAGGCGGTTGTTTCGCTGAATCTGTCCAAGCAATTCATCGAAAGACAGGCTGTAGGTTTGGAAAACGGTTGGATCAATAAGGACTTCTAAGAATTCAGTCCGTTTACCACCTACATCAACTTCCAGAACACCGGGAAGGCCTTCTACTTCACGCTTGAGGGTTTCCGCTAGTTCATTGAGTGTGCGTTCAGGCACAGGGCCTGATAAAATCGCGTTTATGATGGGAAAGAGAGCCGTATTGATCTCAGTTACGGTGATGTCATAAGCATCATCAGGAAGTTCACCCTGTGCTCTGTCGGCCGCTTCCTTTACCTTATCAAAGGCTTCGTCGTTATCACCGCCTGGGGTGAACTCGAGCTTTATGGTGCCGCCACCCTCAAAGGCATCAGAACTCATTTTGTCGAGGCCGGTAATCGAAGCGAACTCAGCCTCCATAGGTTCAATGAGAAGGCGCTCCGCATCGGACGGGCTGATGCCGTCTAGGCCTGTAGACACAAAGAATAGCGGGAGGGGAACTTCAGGGTTAGCCTCTTTAGGAATCGAGGTGTATGCAAACCCGCCAACCAACAAAATCATAAAAAGTGTCAGGATCACGACACGTGTTCTGGAGAATGCAGCCGAAATAATGCTGTTCATTTATCTTTATCTCCGGCGCTGGGGACGACGATCTCATCGGCGCGGACAAACCCCTGACCAATAGTGATGATGTTTGCAGTTTCCGGGAGACCCGTGACCCAAATCCCATCAACTTGAGCTTTCACAATGTCTATTGGATGGAATTCCACGATATTCTCTGACCCGACGGTTTTCACGCCTAGAGATCCGTCTGCATCGAGAGAAATTATGGATGGAGAGACAAAGTGGGCTGTCACTGAACCAGTAGGGATAGTGACCTCAGCAGAGATGCCCGCAGACAACGAACCGTCGTCATTCGGCACCTCTATTTCTGCAAGAAATGTCCTCGTATCGGAAGATGCTGAACTCCCAATAAATACGACTTTACCGTCACGCTCCTGCCCAGTTATGAAGCGAACCTTGGCGGTTTGTCCCACAGAAATGCGGGTGACAGACTGCTGGGGTATCTGGATCGATACGCTCAGAGGAGTAATATCAACGATACGAGCAATCTCTGAACCGGCGGAGACAAACTCCCCTTCGTTTATATCAAGGTTCTCTATTCGTCCGGCAAAAGGCGCCGTGATGCTTAGGTCCTTCTGGGCTTCTTCGGCAGCTGTCATTTGCGCTTGTGCATTTGCTAGCGTCGCTCTTGCTTGTGAGACCCGATCCATCGTTGAGACGCCGCGCTTCAGCAGCTCTTCGGCATTGTGGTACTCTCTTTGCGCGCGTTCTAGCTCTTCGGCGGCACGCTTGAGGTCGGATGTGTTGTTGGTGCCATCCAATAAAGCAATGACTTGACCGGCGAGCACATCATCGCCCTTTTTAGCGCTTACTTCGACAACATCTCCCGAAATCGTCGATCTAATTTTTGTGTCCCTATCCGGCAGCGCTTGACCTTCAGCCTGATAATATTGAGTGACGGTCTCAGCTGTGGATGTGCGCGTGGCGACAGAGGCGGGATCCGGGTCTTTCCTGATGGGGGTTTCTTCGCTGCTTTCACTAGGTATCACAAAGCCACTGCCCATCCAGCCGACAAGGGCCAATACAAGTGCGGCAGCGATCCAAGTAGATACGGAAGCACCCTTATCAGACTGAAATTCCAATTCCACGGGCGCGGGCTGATTATCGGGCAGGGCGGCCTTCGAGTTATTGGTCATTGGTGTGGCTCCCTCGAAGTGGCTCGTCAGCTTCGGCGTTGCACGCCAGAGCGACCCCGAGGGCAAACTCTATATTATCGTAGAATTCGAAAAACTCCGCCAAGCGTTCGATTTGCTCCGCACCGTCTGGGAGTTTAGCTATAGTCTCGGCGATATCTTCTTTTGTTGTTCGTGCTCTTGAGCGAACAAGCTTCAGCATGTTTTCGTAGGGGTTGTTTGCCAGCTGAAAGAAGTCTTGTCGGTCTCCAGGCTTTGCAACTCGCTTAATCATACCACGCTCTTCGAGGAGCCTGATGCTTGTACTGACACTCGCCCTGCTGACTTGGAGGCGTTCTGAAATTTCACCAAATGAAACCATCTCACCGTCGAACACCAGCATGCCAAAAACTCTACCGGCGATGCGAGGCAGCCCTTCCGCTTGAGTGATTAAGCCGATCTTTTCAATAAAGTCAGTTCGCACATTGCATTCATTTCCGGTATTCATGTATTAGACCCCTTATAGTAGGGGTACATAAGGATAGAATCAGCTTCTATTCAAGTGTGTTCATAAATAACTGAATAAAATGCACTTATATCCTTAATATTGTTTTTACCTAGTCGCGGGACAAGCGTATGAGGCATCATTCATCGTAAGAAGAGACCGATACAGCCATGTTCTCGTAGCCGACAATGGCTCTATGGCTGTTATCGTCGATCAATGTTTTCGCCCATCCACGACCGATACCTGAGCTAACCGCAAACAAGGTTGGGTCTTTCGTTTCGATTGTAAGGCTTTCATTCTCCAAGTACAAAGTCGGAAGAACGAGATTGTCGCCTGCCCGGAGAACTACTACATCGAACACGAAATTCAAATGCCGCCCACGTGTAATCAGGGTGTGGGGTACATGGATGCCCAATGTCTGTTCTGCTTTAACTGTGGCGTTTTTGTGCAGTTCTCGCCTAATCGATAAAGAAATATCGTAAGTATCACTTCCCAAGTTAACACGCTTCATTCGGATAGTTTGCTTGCGGTAGTTTGGCGCACCGTCCTTCAGAGCCGCATAGGCCCGTTGAATCTTTTCCATCGCAGCATGTCCGTCGTGGCCAATGACATCAGGGTGGGATGCCTTAATGGCTTTCTTCCAAGCTTGGCGAACGGCACCTGCGGACGCTCCCCAGGTTACCCCTAGGACGTCTAGATGGTCAGTAATGGTATCTTTACTCACGGAGGCTTCCTTGCGCTTACCGGCCGAACGACTGGGGTGGGGCTTCTTTAACCGCAGGGCCGGTGCCCTCAATCATTTGCATGATCTCTTCACCGGTGAACCAGCCGTGATTGTGATCCGGTGATTTGGGGTTAATAAAGAAGGACATGCTACCATCAGCCTGTTCAGATGGCAGAAACGCGTAAAATTCGATGCCAGCGTCTTCGAGTGCCTGCGGGATTCCTGTCTCCCGTACACGACGCTCAAGCTTGAGATCTTCAATGTCTTCGTCGATCACGGCTTGGCGTTGCTCTGCGGTCAGACCACGACGATCAACAATTAGAGGTGATTGCTTATAGGGGTCCAGGACGCGGTCTCCAAAGACCTGGTAATCGCGACCCGCCATCAGGGCTTCACCTGCTAGCATAGCGTCATAGACATTCGTCAGAGCTTCTCGGGCCTCTGGAGTGAATGCTCGAATTTCTGCATTCCCTGTGTTGAATAGGGCGGCCCATGCTGACGAAAACGGTTTCTCACAGACGCTGTAGTCAACGGCGATATTCTTGTGATTATAAAAACTAGATACTGCGTTGCCTAGGCGGAGGCGAGTTTCATCGGGATTCTCGACTTTTGCATCAATCTGTTCGAGATGACCGGACTTCAGCGTGACCAGATACTTCTCAACGCCGATGATCTTATGCTTCGGATCGAACCCGTTCTGCTCAAGTGCTGCTACGGCTTCTGGCGTATTTTCGGTGCGACCCAATCCCATGATGGCTTGAAAACCTTCAAGCTTGCTGTCGTGTTCAGCGCAGCCGCCAGTACCTAGAGTGATACCCACTACACGGTCGTAGTTGCGGACGATCATAGGGGGGTTGTGAACCGAGTTTTTCATGATGTTGCCTTGCGCTTTTTGCTTATGTCTTAGAAATTTCAATATAAGTTGCGATCTTCAACCATTCATTGATTGATTGCAGTAGCTCATGTCGACCCGTTTCCGGCGAAAGTTGAAGTGATGGACGAAAGCGGCCGATGTTCCGTCGAAATATTTGATGCAGTAAAGTCGAATATCGCCATTCGCGTTGCCCAGGACTACGCCTTGGGTCGCATCATGACCATAGACAGCTCTTCCGCTTTTAGATCTCTTCGAGGTGACTTGTCATCGACCAAATTCAAAAATTCTTCGACTTCTGTCTCTACAGATAGCGTTTTCTCTGCTTTTGAGTACGTTACCCCAAGGCCACCCATAGCGAGACTGCCCACAAGAGCAAATGCGATCATTGATCCAGTATCCATAAAATTATCCTGTAATTCCTCCTCGTATTTATGCACAGACAAAGACAAACATGTCAACACGCAAGTAATACTTGAGGTCATTAAGATTTTGTGCAATCTTAATCTATAAGTTTAGGAATTAGAGGTAGCCATGAAGATCATTCACGGTCGCGACTATTACGATTTTGCGCATGCTGGCATTGATGAGACCGTTACTTTTGTGCGCGACGGTGACGTAGTTAACCTGGAAGGCGACGAAAACCCGTTCAGGCTGGAAGGCATCACGAAAGGTCTTCGTCATATCAGTTTGTTTGGGGCCATGGCAGATAACGAGGGAAACTACCTTGTTTTTGAGCCCATCCTGGTATTCGTTGCAGGCGTAACTTACCCCGCGCTGCGTTTTGCCAAAGCAAATAAATATGCCGATCAAGATTACCTGGAGAAGTTCACCTTGTACTACCAGCAAGCGGCTGCCTTGTATTATGGTGACACCGAAATCGTCTATGACCGAGAGCGCGCGATGGAGCTTGCTGCGATGGTCGACCCTAAGAAAGCTCGAGATTTTGCTTTCGGGAAGGGGAAAAGGACTATCGAGCAGATCATCAATGACCACTTCGCTGTAGCACATGATCGCTATACCGAATTCTTGGTCGAAAACAAGATTGTCACTGGGTTTGCGTATAATCACGATAGTTTGCTCAGCAAAGACGTTGATCGGGCTGTCCTCTACAAAAACATCGATTTCTTGGATGCGCTCCAGTTCCCGACAGTTATGGACGGGTTCACGCTGAACCAGGAGATCTTTCGGTTCATCTCTGGCGTCCTTCCCAGCCCGGGCGCCAGTACCGTGGAGATCGAGGACAAGTACCGCATTCGCAAAGGTGGCTTTGACCCCAAGTATGGCTTCCGCACGCGGCCGAAGAAGTAGTCGATATCCACGGTATAGCTTACACAAGAATTGGATTTATCATGTTTTCTGTATTTTGCATTCTGGCACCTACCGCAACTGTATATTTATTCACGATGTTTCTCAGAGCGCTGGCATTTGAAGAGATGATGCGCGATATCGAACAAGAATATGCTTGCAACCAAGAGGGTCTCGCAGAAGCATTTGATGAAGCGATGCCTTTGCTGAGGGGCGAGTAGCTTTCAGAAAAAGGCGCATATGGTTCCCGTAAAGTCTGCGGAGATATCCATATGCGCCTATCCGAAATCACCCTACAAGTATTCATGGAACCTGTTGTCGAAGAGTTCGATAGCAGGTCTAAGGAAGGCCAGGACATCAGGCGCCAGGCCAGCGAACGTGGGTTTGAACTAGCCTCCGAGGCGAAAGCCGGTGACAGGGATTACACCATGATCCCGGTGGTGCCTGATCCTGAATGGGGCACCGGTCGTGCTATTGTTGAGATACCCGATGACAATGGGAAGCTAGCTCTATTCTTTGTCCAAACCCGTGATAATAAATGGCAAGTAGACACTACTGACCTAGTAGATGGCAAGGTGCTGACGCGGTGGATGGATAGTCATGTTTTAAAGCATCTGATTGAAAATCAAGATCGGCTATCAGATTTCCTGGATCTGGAATCCGAATGTGTATCCAGCTTCGATATCGAGTTAAGATTGCTGCTTCACAAGAAAGCGACCGTAGAGGCGTTCAACAAAGATGATAACGTTCATCCTGAAAATTATGATCGCTACATTGCTCCCTATATAGATCCCGAAACTCGGGATTGGGTCACTGGCGGAAAGAGTCAGTTAAACGATACTGCCGTGATTGAGTTGAAAGACATCACATATAATTCATACTGCTATCCGAACCGTCGCGTAATTCGAGAGGATCAGTTTGGCACCTTTGAAAAGAATGTCATCTCCGAGATTTCAGAAAAGCTTGACGATTATCAGACTTTGCTTTCGGCAAAAGGGGCTGAACGCTTCCTGAAGGATCACGAGATACTCGAGATACGGAAGTCCCCCGTTGAGGATTGCAGGATTTTCGTGAGCCCATATGGTCAGGCCATCATGACTGATGGAGGAGTACAGACCATCAAAGCCACGATCATACAGGGGACCACGTTTGTCCCAAAAGATCTTCGAGGGCAGGGGTGTGGCGCCGATCTTCTTCGTTCATTGGGTGGTCATTTCAAGTCGTTTCTGGCCCCTTCCCATTTCTCCGAAGGTGGCATTGGATCGCGCAGGTCAGCTCACCGCAAAGAGGTCTTAGAAGCCCACCAGCGGGGTGACTGGTTACGGCCGGTGGTCAAGGCTCACTATGCCGACATACTGACCTCTGACGCAGCCCTGGATGACGATAGCGAGCCTGCGGCCCTAGCTATGTGAGTAAATTGAAGATTTCGCGCAGATCAGTATGGTCGATATTAGATTATGAGGTGAAAAATGGGAACTTACGAAGAAATGGATGACGACATCATGTCGTTTGGAGAAAACGATAAGATTAATGTTCGTGTCTACTGTGGTGGGGCTATTCCGCCCCAAATACATATTATCGAAAAATATGATCGTAGTGCGGATGGTGTTCAGGAAGGTGGCGGCCGTTTCATCAGTGCGGTAAGATACGTAGACGATCTACAGGCCGAAGAGTTTGCGAATAGACTTTCTCAAGCTGTTCATGAAGAGGGGTTACTGACCCCTTACGTGGAAGCGGGTAGCACTCGTCGCAGGATCCAAAAGATCGCTAAGGAAATCGATGCTCAGCTTAGACTGGATGTGGATATACCTGGCATTAAACCCTAACGTCAGAGTTCTAAACTCTAGAAACTAAAATGCCGCCCAAGATATGATGTCTCGGGCGGCTTAATATTTTTATTGGGTAAGAAGCTTACTTCTTGTCGGCCCAAGGGTCTTTCTTGGTGGCCGTGGACTTCGGCGTGTCCGCCTTAGTCGCAGCCGACTTTGCCTTACCGTTGGCTTTAGAGGTGCTCTTAGGTGCCTCAGGTGCCTTGTCGGTCTTCAGAGGCTCAGAGGTGGCCGCAGAGCCTTCCTCGACAGTTGCCTCAGTCACCACGGCCGGAGCAGGCTTCTCGACGTCCATCAGATCGCTCACCATGTCTGCCATCGGCTGATCCATGTTGATGCCGACCTGTTGACCAATGCTTTTCAGCATAGGCATCTGGAGGGCCATGTTGCGCATCTCATCGAAGGCTTGGTTCACAACACCACCGCCGCCATTGGAGGAGCCGCCTGTACCGGTGGAGACACCACCGCCATAGCCGCCCATACCGTCCAGCTTGTGGATCGAGATGTTACCGATTTTCTCAGCAGGCTTGACCATCTCGGAGATGATACCAGGCATTGCATCGATACGCTGCGTGGCCAGACGGAAGTCGATGATTTCCGCAGAGAGGGTGTTCTCAGCAGCGATCAGCTCACGTGTACCTTCAGCGTCAGCCAGCTTGGCTGTCTTCTCAGCTTCCGCACGGATGGTGATCTCAGCAGCAGTAGCTTCAGCCAGTTCACGCATTGCAGCAGCACGGTCAGCGGCAGCTTCTTTCTCAACCTGAGCAGAGACACGGATGCTAGTAGCATTCTTCTGAGCTTCTTCTTCAGCTTGGATGAGTACGATCTTCCGGTTACGCTCGGCTTCTGCGACTTCGCGTTCGGTAATCACGCTCTCTTCAGCCTTGACCGCTTCTGCACGTGCTTCGTCAGCTTCAGATTTGGCACGGCTCTCATCACGCGATTTTTGCTGGATTGCAATTTCGCGGTTGATGCGAGCTTCTTCGGCCGCCTGTTGTTCTTCTTCTTTCCGGTTGGCACGGTCGATCTCTTCTTGGGTGCGCAGGGCTTGAAGTTTTACAGCCTGCTCAACGCGGGCTTCTTCCTGTTCTTGTTCGAGTTGGTAGGTTTGCATTGCTGCTTGCTGCTTCGACTTAGCCACAGAAACTTCTGTTTCAGCCTCAATTTCAGCACGCTTTTTCTTCGAGTCAGCGATGCGGCCAGCTTGCTTTTCCAGACCGGCGGCATTGAAAACGTTGTTTTCGTCCATGCCTTCCATAGGCGTTTGGTCAAGCATGGTAAGCGCGGCAGTTTCCAGTTCAAGACCGTTCTTGGTCAGCTCTTCGCTTACGGCCAGCTGCACTTGCTGAACGAAGTCGGAACGTTTCTCGTGGAGATCATCGAGATCCATTTGGGCGGCAACAGAGCGCAGACCGTCGACCAGTTTACCTTCGATCATGTCACGAAGAACATTCACGTCGCCCGTACGGTTGCCAAGGGTTTGAGCTGCCCGGCCGATACCGTCTTCATTGCTCTGAACGGTTACATAGAACTCGACACCGACATCTACTCGTTGACGGTCAAGAGTAATGAGTGCCGAAGTGCCCTTGCGCTGTACTTCGAGGCGCGTTGTGCGCATGTTGATCTTAGTGATCTCGTGCAGGCCCGGCAGAACCAAGATGCCACCATCAACGACAACCTTGCGGCCACCAGCACCCGTACGAACCAGGCTCGTTTCACGCGTCGAGCGGTGATAGAGGCGAGTGAATGTGAATCCGGCGACGAGCAGTGCAAGGAGCACCAGCACGGCGGGAATGCCGAAAGTGAGAACGTAATTAACCATTAAAATATTCCTTTGTGTGTATGTGGTTAAGCGGGAACCAGACGGTAAACCATCTTGGGTTCATTTTTATCTCGAACGCGCACGATCAGAACGTCGCTGCCTTCGGGAATTTCGTCATCGGACAGGGGCTCTACCATCAGGTAGTGCAGGTTGCCGTGTTGATCTGTGACCCGGACTTGAGCGGGATTGCCTCGGCGGGCTGTGCCAACAGTAATGACACCTTTGCGGCGACCAAAGCTGCGCTCTGATACCGCTGTGGTTTCCATTTGTGGGATCCAGTTACCAATGGTTTCGGCAAACAGACGGGTCATAAACAGGGCAGGGGTCGTGACAATGGCCATCGCGATTTCGGATGGAAGAACAAAGCCGACAAATCCATCAATGAAAGATTGCAGCGCAATACCGAGACCCGCAAAGAATGCAGAGAACAGGGCCAGCCAGACTGTCAGGGGAAGCTTCCGCATCCCAAGGATATCAAGAATGCCACCCGAAGAGGAACCGCTCATTTCAGGCGATTCATTGACGATCTCAACACCATCAGGGATGTCGACTTCAAGATCAGGCATGTCGCCCATCGAAGCATCCATAGAGGCATCCATATCAAGGCCAGCATCAGCATCACCGATCTGAGTGGTGATACCCATGAGCATGAATAGGACTTCCAGAAGGACAAATCCGATAACTAGTGTACCAGCAAAGGTAAACGGCCCCATGCCATCTTGTAAGAAAAAATCCATTTCATCCCCTGAAATATAGAGGCGCCTCAATGTCGGAGGCGCGAGTGGTTAACTTAAATCCAGCCCCGTTTAGGGCCTTCAGTTTCAATAATTTTCATGACCTCTTCGACGCGGGAGAGTGAGAAGTTATCATCGGCATCCCGAAGGCTTCCCTCCATGTCGATCCAGGTGAAGCCATCTCCGACCTGAGCGTTGATTGCATCAAGTTGAGTGACGAGGTTTTCTGGTCCGAGACCTCCTGCGTACCCCGTGAACATGCCGGAAATAGGCTTCGACCAAGCTTCAGGGGACTTTCCTTTGCCGCCTGAGGCATCAATTAGGATGTGGTGATCCTTGCGGGTATGGTTGCCACCAATCATTGACTGGGTAGCCTTCCATGCATCAGCATTGTTATCGTTGTGTTGAGTAATGATTTCGCCATCCATGCTCTCACGCCAGGCTTCAATGACGTCTGCGATGAATTCTTCGGTGAAGCCCTCACGCTTTGCATTAAAGTTGGCTTGTGCGCGGCGAAACATGTAGTTGAAATGGCGTTCATCAAGGCCGTGGTTTGTGACCCACTCCCCGTTCTCGACTTCATCTCTCATCGAGGACATAAAGTTTCGCATGGTTTTACCACACAGATGAGCTGAGAGCCGGAACATCTCTTGGGCGACAAAATATCCAGCTTCCTCTTGCAACACTTGGAATGATTTTTGCAGGCCTTCAATCCAATCTTTAGACGGATATCGCGGGCTTCCAGATGCCTTTTCTGATAGAAGGATGCCCCATTCGATCATAGGAAAGCGCTTGGAGAGAGTGATCATCTCAGCAATATCGGTGTTGTCATCTGCACCGGTGAAGGTGACGGTAGTAATGATCATTTTGATCCTCTTAAACAACTTCACTGCGCTTGGATGCGCTTCCTCGAAAATGGCGGATACTGAGGGATTCGAACCCTCGAGACGGTATTACCGCCTACACGCTTTCCAGGCGTGCGCCTTCGACCACTCGGCCAAGTATCCATGCGTAGACGCCAACTGGCGCCTTGCAAATTACGCTTTCCCTGATTTGCACCAAGGAAAGCCACCGCCCAGATCCTTCTGCTAAGCGCGTCACGCCGTTAAACGTGCCTTGCCTGACGGTGATAATTTAAAGGTCAGACCCTTTGAGAAGGCATCGAGAACTGTGGTAGCCGGATATGCTGGGGTAGCGTCCAGCACGTCCCGAGGGGTCAATTCCCCGAACTCGATACCTTCTCAAAAGATCCGGTTACTTGCAGGTCGTTGCTGATCTGCTTGCTCGGACTTGGTAGCACTTGGTGCTGGGGTGGTCAAGAATAAAAATGAAAGAATGCATTTATACGCAAGCAAAGACATCTTTACTTATGAATAGTGGTCGGTAATAATGACCGAAAGAGGTTATTCTATGTTTGCAGGTATCAGTGGGGGCGCAGCTACTCTGAAGGGGTGGCTCGCTCAACTTTTCTTAGAGGACGATCAAGCGGATCTGGGGTTGTTTACTCTGGAAAATCCGTGTCGAGATCTTGCACCTGTTGGCGAGCAGGAAGGCACCGGTATTCCGAGTGCTGAAGAACGTCATCATATTTTTCACACACACTGCCAAAAGCATGGCCATGACTGGCGTGTGCGCGGCTATGCCAATGGGGCGGGCCCCTTCAACTGGCTACATTGGGAAATTGGCGCCTACCGAGCCTGCTCACATTGCTGGGCTCGCAGGTTCGAACAACTTGAAACCGAAGATCAGCTCGATGTTGTCCTCCGTCTGGAGCGTGAGCGCTGGAAACGCCAATGGGACCAGCATCTGAGCAACAAAGATCACAGCTAAGTCTTGAAAGGACGAAATTATGGCTATCGCATATGACGCAACAATCTGGGTGAAAACTGATCTTCGTGTGGACGGAGGCTATGATGAAGAGGCCGTTGACAAGCTCGTGTACAAATACGGAATCAAAGAAACGAGCACATACGGAGAGTTTCTCGAAGTTCTCGTCAACTTGGATGACGGCGAGTCCTTCCGTGATGCCGCAAGCAGCGTCGAACTGATGTTTGCTCCACTCGTAGCTGAGCAGAAGGCTCAAGAGGCGCCAGGTTCAGTTAACCCATAAACAGGCCCCTGAGGTAACCAGATTTGTCAGAACACCAAAAATATGATCGGCAAGCTGCCACGGCCGAAACGGCTGAAGCCTATCTCGGCCTAATTGAAGCCCAGCGCGATGACCCGCTTGCCGATGATCAGCGGCTTTCGCTAGAGAACCTTGCCTGGATTTGTCGCGAGATCATCACCCGGGGCAGGGATCTTCCAATCGACAAGCCGAGCAGGTGGCTGGGCTTTATTCAAGGGTGTCTCGCCTCGCGTGGCCTAATTGATGTCGATGCCGAACGTGATGCGACCCGTCCAAGGTTTTATCGTGCCTACGAAACCGAAGGTATCAGACGCCCCGACACTCATGTGAGAGACACTTCAGAAGGGTAGGTAGGCCTACATCCCGCCTCGAGGTGTGCTCTGGTCGAAATCATCCTCAATCTCTTGGGCGCTCTCTTCGAAAAGCTGCCGTAAGCTTTCCATCACACGGCGTTGCCTTAGGGTATCGTAGCACCTGCTTGTGCCGTAGCCCAAAGGACGCTCCACATCGATCTCTTTGAGGATATCCAGCTGCTCTTTGTGGATATCAAAAAGCAAGGCATCGGTTTGCAACCAAAGACCGTCAATGCGCTCTAACGTGCCAGCTGCGCGAACCGCATCTTTGCAGGCGTCTGTCTTAATATCTAGGGACACTTCAAAATAGATGTTCTCATTGACGTCCTCGTAGAAGGAGCAATGGGCAGGATGGCCTTCCAGATCGAAGAAGAAGACCCCTGAGTTCACGGTGCGGAGGCCTAGATGCTCGTTTGTGTAGTCGACCTCTAGATCGACCAGTCCGCGTCTCACTGCCGTATTGACGGCAGCCACCATTACAAGGTTCCACTCATCCGGCGCGGATGGGGTGATGCGCTCTGGGTGAGTAGGCTGAATGTCATCTCCGTACAGCGGGGTGATTGCCTTGTGGAGGTCGAAGATGTTGAGGTTAGTCTCAGTCTTTGAGAGTACCAAAAATTGGCCTCGGAAGTCATCTTCAACAAACAAGGCAAGCTTTGACGAGCCATCGCTGAGCGCACGCCTTAGATCTTCATGGGTCTCAAACCCTAGGCCGCAGGCGATGGCTTCATTGAGCGCTCCTTGTTCAGCGCCAGGAAGGAGGTTGCGGAAGGACTCGCGAAGCTCTTTAAGTACGGATGGCCGTAAACGGACAGATGGCATTAATTAAACCTCTAGCTTCCCTGTTTTGTATTTCAAAATTGACCTCGATGCCACCCGGTGAACAGGTTTCTAGAGGGAAAGTGTGGCGGGCATGTAATCAAGCACCCCTGAGATCTCCAAGAACTTGTTTGGAGACAGATCGTCGGTGAAGAGGGTATCTGTCATCCGGCGGCCGTAGTCTTCGACATGTTCTTCCATCAGAGCACGGGCGTCTTCCATGTCCTCAGGTTCGTGATCGTCACCTCCTACGTCCAGTGATCGGATTCCGTATCCCGAAGAGATGTCGAACAGGTCGTGACCGATCTCTTCCTCCATGACCTCGATATCCTTGGGCGTATTGAAGTTACCATTCTCCATGAACAAGCGGACATGCTGTAGTTCGTGTGTGAGCGTGGTCAGCCAAGCCATCGCTGCGTTGGGGTAGTCCTGCTCATCGTAGGCCGATTCCTGAATGAGATTGGAGACAAACTCCGCATCCCACGAGATAAGAACTCGCTGTTTGTCCGTATAGCAACTGTCATCGCCGAAGGGGTCACAGTCAGCCACTGAGATATTATGAATACCCAGAGCTCTTGGTCCGATATCGAAGACCTCTCCCAAGGTTTTCGGATGGCACAGAACAACTTCGATGGTCGCGGCCTCACCCTCAGGGATGTGATCGTTGATCTTTTTTGGCTGCATCAGCGGATGATCGGCCGCCGCCTGGCACGCGTTTTGAAACCACTCGAACAGTTCACCGGAAAGGTTCGTCGCTGGCAGTTCCAGATCGCTCATAAAGGACGGATCCACCAAGTCTTCGAATTTGTGGAGGGAGATGGAAATCTTCTTTGTCATATTTTTGCCCTCAAGGCGCTGGGCTAGGGGTTTCTGCTCTAGCGACTTTCTGGCGTGCGTATTCTACACGGCCTTTGATTTCTTCAGCACTCAGAAAACCGGTCTTCAGCTCATAGCGCACGGCATCGCAGCCGCCCTGATCATAGAGTTGGAGGACGTACTTATGCGGTAGCACTAGTTCATTACCGAAGATCATTGCTTCTTTAATGACGGATTTCAGAGAGGGTTCGGAGGAGTTCACCCGCATGATTACGCCAGGCCGCTCTTCCCTGAAGCTGGGGGAGTGCAGCACTTGCAGGCCGATGATGGTCGCATACTGCTTTTCGCGCGCCCTGATACTGAGATGTGTAAATTGCGGGAAATAGAACTGGCCATCATCCACGCTCCAGATCAGGTCACCCCGAAGATCATCCTTAACCTTCCCGCCTAGCTCTCGGATCAAGATGTCTGTGTTTCCATTAAACTTGTCGATGTGGATACCCCGAAAGATATTCGCGAGTTTTTCGATGCTATTCGTGGCGGCGCCAATGGGGGAGGGGTGGGATAGATTTTTAGACATGGTTGCCTCAATTATTTTCTAGATGGCATATGCCCAGAAATATGAAAGTTGCCTAGTGCTCGATGAAGCCTCATCACTGTGGCTTGTCTCGAACCGAAAGCTCGTCCCGAATGATAGCGGCCTTGGACTCGGCAATATCGCGGTCAAATCTTTTGGAGATTGCCTGTTTTAGCCATCCAGTTTTTAGTGTCATGTTGGCTTCCCTCATAATTATATTTAATGCTATCTAGAGCGCCGATGCCGTTGTTGCCTAGCAAGACAATCTACGGCATCGGCAAAGTGGTTGTTCCTGAATTCTCATTATTAAGCTTGTCAGCCTTCTTCTGGCATTTCGGGCAGACCTTAAAGTTATCCGGTGCCCAGTCGCTCCAGAAATGCTTTGGATAGGTCCCGCACAGGGCTTCGCTCAAGTTATGAATTTCTTTGCCGTCTGGATTGGGGACCAGATGCACAACGGGCCCTCTATCGCGCCCAACTCCGTTCGCAAGGCGCCCTGGTTTGGTAGCACGTTCAAGTTTCATATCTTCCACCGCTATTTTTGATCTCCAAAATTTCGATTTATACGCAAGTGATTTCGCAAGCTGGGAAAGCGTTAAGCTGCTCTCGGTAGAGTTTTTGTGCTCGGTCTTTCAGAATACCAGTCGAAGACCTTTTCCAAATAATATGGCTTACATAATGGCCTGTCGCTCTTTGAATGAAGAAATTCTAAAAATGACCTAACAACGATAGTGGGCCCTCGTGCGTCCAGTACTTTCGAAAGCATGGGGTCGGCATCTACGCCAAGTTCTGGATTTCTGCTAAATTTAACCCGGTTAGGGAAGGCCTTGGAGACCTCGTCGCGCATTGTTTTGGCCGCTTCCTCAAGTCTATCAATTGCCGTGTTCATGCTGATTACTGGCATGGATTCCTCAGGAAATGCGACTTCGTGTTCAGCAAAGAAGGTGATGGCATCGCAGATTGATAAGATGGCCTCCACCATAGCCTGTGCGGCCGCAAGGGAGGATGTCAGGTCGCGCCAGACCTTGGGATGTTTCCAGAGAACATGCAGAACATCATTACCTTGGACGCCGACTTTCCCAATCGCCGCCGAAATGAGGTTTTTATATTTTTCAGTGGTACCTGGATCTGCTCTCCAGAACCATGGGGAGTTGCGATATGCCCAAGCCTCATACATGAACTCACCAAGAGAGCCATAGCTCCCGAGCATATTGGAGCCGAACTCGCCAATAATCAGCTCTTCCAATTTATAGAATGAGAGGTGCTGATTGCGCTCGAGAAGCTTCAGGCTGCGGTCGAGGCGCTTATGGCTCCACGTTCTCGGATTGCGGTCCCCAAGAAGACTAAACCATTCAGGCATGGAGGCCACTTCGTCGCGTGGCGTTGGGGAGAGCAGTGCAGCAGCTTGTCGAAGACGCTCTTTGTTGGTGTCATAGTGATCTTTGCTGTTTTGTGATGTCTCACGCAGAGCCTCGAGATCGTCGGCAATTTTTCTTGCGCGATCTTTGAGGGGCTTAATGTCTGGTTGAAGGCCATTCGTACGGAAGGTCAGCGCACGCTGCAAGTCGGCCATCAAGTCTACCATTGGTCCCATCTCGATGCGACGGATCGGCAGCGTACGTAGATGACTGAAGAGAGCTTGCTTCTCCACAAGTCCTCGTAGAAAGTGGCTTTCGATACGCTCAAGATCGGGTGCAAGTTCAGGGAATGCAGTGGCGAAATCACGACATTCCCTGGCCAGTGTTAGATGTTTCATCGGCTTTCTCTTTCAGTAATGTCGGAAATCAACTTGTCTTCCTGCGGTTCATTTTCTTGAAGAAGGCATCCACACTATCGGCGCTGTGATCGCCACCGCATTGGCCGCAATAAGTACCACAGGTCGCACATACTACGCTTCCGTCTGCTGCTACCTTGTAGCCCACCTTTTCGATCTCTCTTGGCGTCTCAGGGGGAGATTTAGGCTTCTTCCGCCAGAACACGATCAGTTCTCGGGACCAGCTGGCAGGGGGCGCCACATTTCAGGTTCGATTTCTGAAAGCCATTGCACGGAATGCTGATTGCGGTCGGGGCCAGGCATGCCGTTGATGACCCCATAGATGCGCCATTGCCGCCCATAGAAGGCAGCGCAGACCACGCCTTTGCCATCCCATCCCTGAGCACCGGCATAGACCTCTACGGGCGTGCCATCGGTCGGGGCATCATCCATTGAGCGCCATCCTTGATCTGGGGTGACGCCCAAGAACTTGGCACAGGCCTCAGCAATGTAGTCTTCTGCCGCCTTCATTGCTTCTTCTGCGGTGTCCCACTTATCGTCGGTGAGAGAGGCGCCGTAGCCTGGAACGGACCAGTCGATACTCCACGGCTTGTTCTCACTGTAGCGTTCCACACGGATGTTACCAAACAGCGGAGCCGGTGTTCGGAAGCAAAAATCTTTGTCCAGGCATTCCCAAGTCAATTTCATAAATATGTTCCTTTATGCAGGCAGCCGTGAGGCCATTTCTTTTTGGTGTTTCGCTACGAGCAGATCAATCTTGTCTTCAGCGTCATCAATGGTCGGTCCGTCAATGTTTTCTGCCAGGACCTCGCCATTAAAACTTAGCTTGAATAGGCAGCCATCTGGATTTTGGGCTGTATCGAAGTAGCCCCAAGTCTTGCGATATTTCCCATGAGGAGTGTCGATGTACTCGCCCCAGCTAAGCAGGTCAGCGCGTTGCCAGTTAAGTTGCATGCGAATGTCCTTATTCGGCGTTCAAGCCATTTGCAAAATCTTTGATCTCTTTGAATACATCTTGGCGGCCATCAACCGCGCCCTTTTGGTAGGCCAAATACATCAGGCACGGCACCAGCTGATCGAAATTGATAATGCTGGCGTCTACCTCAACAGGCTTGTTTCCCAAGGGTACGGTAACGATGGAACCATCCACCTTCAGGCCAAGGTCTTCGCAGAGATTTTTCAGCTTGGCTTCGCGTGCAATGCGTTGTGCGGTGGTTTCTGGTTTCATGATATACTCGCTGAATGACTATTGCAGTTGATGACAACATAAAGGATATACTTGATCATTGTAAAGCATAAACATGTTGAAACTGTATTCTTCTTGGTATAATAATTAGCTAAGAATTCATTTATCCATCTCGATAAGAGAGCCGAAGTAAGGGGACTAGGGATTTGCCTGAGAAGATTTGGCCCGCCGCCGTACTGCCTAAGTTGCTGTTGATTTATGGGCAAAAATGGGAGCACGAAGACGCGCAAGTTTACGGCACCCCTGAGGCCCTACGGAGGCTGGGAGAGGCGTGTATCGCGGCGTCCGAGAAGCCCGAAGGACAGACCGTGTCTGTTGAGATGATGGCGACCGATGGTGAGGGGTATACCGTTTCCATTACTCCTAGGCAGGAACACGGTATGAACCGGTTACCTGATCATTATTGCCAAGACAGAGAATTCGATTGAAGAGGATGGGAAGACTATGAAGAAAGAAACAGCAGCCAAAATCTCTTTGGAAGACGGCACTGAAGTGGAGATTTCTGAAGCGGAACTGGACGCCTTCTTCCGGGAAGAAATGACATCTCTCGAAGAGCATGGACAGCGCTTAATGAAAGATCTGCATAGCAATCCGATGTTGCTTGCTATGCTGGGAAATTTTGGGGTGAGCGAAGACGAAATCAAAGACGCGGTAACGAACACTTTCGGCGCGACTGGACCCAAGATGTAGTCTTGACCACTTGAACGTAAAAAAGGCGTGGTGTTTGATCCCACGCCTTTTTCTTTGCCATGATAGGACCCCGGGGTCCTACTGTTTCAGCCCATAGGCCGCGACCAGGAAGGCATTCTTCAGATAGATCGGAAGCTTTTCTGGATAGTCGATGTCAGCTTTCTTACCAAAGCTCGCCAGAGTTGCGGCATGCACAAAGCGCGTATCAGTGCTCTCATTGAGCTGGAGTAGGGTTTCCAGCTTAAAGGTAGGAGGGCCACCTGCCATGCGGCCTTTGCGAGCGCGGGACTTAATCACAAAGCGGTCAATCTGATGTTCAGCCGAGAATGCGCGGATTTCATCCAGGCAAGCGCTTAGCTGCGCGTCATCATTGTCGTCTTTAATCTCGATCCGTGTTTGTTTGATCGGTTTCATGACGGGGGCGCCGTCATCATCCAACTGGCACACTGCAAGCCTGATTTCTTGCGCGGAAATCTCACAACCACATATTTTCAAGGAAGTTCTCCAATATTCAATTTCTAGGTATCGGCTTAGCTAGTGTACTGGTCTTATTCAACAGCTTCAGGAAAGATCACCACAGAAGCATGTTTTGTACCCTCTGTCCAACACGCGCCCTTGGCAGGCTTTCTAATCGGTGTCTCTGGGGTAATGAATCCTTCCTGAACGTGTTTGGGGCCGCACTTCGGGATAGGAAAAGATGTCAGCTTATAGCCCTTATCTTTGAGGCAGCGATCTTTTGCTTCCAGTCGTAGATCTTGAGATAGGATCCCTCCGACTTCAACTTTGCATGTAAAGACATCCTCATCTTTCTGTTCTAGAGTGATGCCTTCCTTGTAAACGTAATTTGGGTTTTCTCGACTTTCCGTGGGGGAGCCATTAAGCCACGCAGCGCCAAATCCAGCAAGGATGATGCCGACTGAGAATAATGCAATATTTTTCATAATAATTCCTAAAAACGATAATTTGAGAAGTTATTATCGGAATACAATTAAGACTGAGTTTAGCAGCTCAGTCATAGGTGTCGTGCGAGATAGCGGCTCTCTTGCCCCGGTTGGTGATCTTGTATTCGTTGCAGTGTGTGGGGCCACAATCAGGGTAGTACGTTCGACTTCCCCAGGCTTTCCCGATTTCGATCAGTCCCATAGGTTCCAGCGGCCGTAAAACGCGCGCCAGAGACTTTTGTGCTTTACTGTTGTCTTTGATCCCGAATTTTTCGCTATAGGCCCCTACAAACTCATCGCCGCCCTCGAATGCAGTGACACCGGGAACCCATCCTTTATCGGAGAGGTATTCGAGGGCCCATTGCTGCCGTGCAGTAAGTTTTTTGTCGAGTAGGACGGTCACAAGGGGTTCTCTTCGAGATATTCCCCAACAGCCTTCTGAACTTCATCTCGGTCCATCCAGACGATCATGCCGACCTTTTCAGTGCCCTTGCTGCTCATGGGTTGCTTAGTCTTGAACGTGATCGTGGTCTCTCCTGGCTTGGCTTTCGCACGATCAAAGCTGGTATCAAGGTTTTCAATCTCGACGTTCTCATCGCCGATGCGGGAAATCAGATCAGAAATTTTCATCGTATATGCTCTCTCTTCTGCAAGAATTTCCGCCCTTTTAGTTCGAACGACAAGATTAGTAAAGCACACTTTGTGATCTAGCATTGATTTCTTGCTGTCTTCGCGCTCTTTTGGGTTCTATTCATACTCAGGAGCTATTTATACTTTTGAAAGCTGAAAGGAGATGCTGTATGGAATTTGCTCATAAAGATAGCTGGGGTCTTATAGGCGCCATGAAAGAGGATGCACGGGGAAGGGCAGAGGTTAAGATATCACCTCTCAACTTGGCTTTCATAGCATACTTGGGAGTCAGAACAGCCACTTCCGCGTTGTCCGGGACGCCCTCAATAGCTGGACTTGCGGCAGGTGCTGCGATAGCCATGTATGTAGGTGCCAACGCTTTTGATGGCTTCATGGAGAGCCGAAACCTTGACCCGGACAAAATACCAAATGATTTTGTGGATGCGATCCGGGAAAAAATGGATCATGATGCTATCGTAACCGAGATAAAGGGTGGACTATGGCTTGTGAATGAGCGTTCTCTGGATGGTTCATATTCACCATCTGTTATGACCCCCGAAGAATACAAAAAATTCAAGAAGGAGTTCAATAAGGGTGAGAACCTTCTTGTTGAAATTGAGGCGGGGTGGAAAGATAAGTTGAAGGTTACCCAGTATGTTGGTGGTAAACTTCACTCAGAGCACGGAAAGGCGGCTACATCCGAATATCGGGTGACGGAAGGTGAGGTTAAGGCGGTTACTGAGGTGTACGCTGAACACGGTAAAGTACGTGCCTTTAACCCTAATTATAATCCGGATGAAAATCCGGACATCGAAAACTCAACTCTACCTACGCCGGGATGATGTAAATCATGACTGATGCTGCGATCAAAATTTCCAATGCTGTTTCTAAATTCCGACAGGTCTATTTGAAGCGCGGCATCAGTCTCTTCGATATCGGCAATGGTCTTTGCGAAAATTTCGCCCATGAGGTTCTTGAAGAAGCTTTTGGCAGCGATTGGGTTCACCAAGAAGGCCGTCATGGATGGCACACCCTCTGTACTGAGCAGCTGTTCGTTAGCGAGGACTGCGGAGAATGGGATTGGGAGCTTTTGAGAGAACATTACGGTATCCAGGCTTCTTGGGTGGATCGCATACATCTGGACAAGATCGCATTCCTTGGTCCTGGGCACGTTTGGATATATTGCGACGGCAAACACTATGACTGCGAGCATCCAGAGGGCGTTGAGAGCTTTTTTCAGTTGGAGTTCTTCAAGCGATGGGAGGCGGGTATCAACGCGGGAGATTTTGGAGACTGTTTTGATGATGAAGATGACTACTATGAGATTAGTAACGAGCCACAGCCATCTCCTGGACCCTGATGCTGCTTAAGAGACCGCGCGCAACTCACATGGTCCCGTAATCCATACTTCACCCTTATGTTCGGCTAGTAGGTTCTCATATTTTCCGTCATCAGAGTATGCGACCTCACGCAGGTCGAGGCCATCAAGGAAACGGTCTACGATCACAGTAATGGCGCGTTTCATGCGATTTTCAGACAGGTACACCTCAAGGGTGCTGATATCCCCCTGCACGTCGTCTAGCAGGGTCTGAATGGACTTCAGAGGCCACCTGACATGCAGGGTGCCCCATTGAAGATCTCTGAGAAAGTTCTCAAACTCTAAAATGAGATCACCGGTGTTATGAGCCCAAGTGATCGTGGCGCCAGCCGCAGGGATGACATGCCGGAGTTCCTTGGCGGTATCCGCGTAGTTTTCTGCCTGTGCCCGATTGGTGCTTGCGAATGTACACTTACCTTTCGAGCGACCTCCGCCAAAACCTCTATTGCGGATCCTCTTTCCGATCAGTGCATCAAGAAATACTGGGTTTGGATAAAAATCCGTTTCCATCCCTTTCCAGAGAACGATGGTATCTGGGGCGCTCGTCATAGCTATCCTTAATGCGTAGATTGGTCGGTAAGTTGAGGAACTTATATACAAGCAATCAAGTAATGGCAATAATAGTTATCTTAAATCGGATTAATATAGGCGCCAATCCATTTATAGTCTTGCTTATGCATATCACTCCTGGTAATAATGTTGACAAAGGTTACTTTAAGTTCGGGGATATTACCAATGGACGACGACTTCATCATGCCTCTTAATCTCGGTGAGCTGGTGGAAAAGGCCAAAGAGGTAGCCTCTGAAGTTAAAGCTCAAAATTCGAAAGCAGACCCTTCTGTCTATTTTGACAACGAGACCTACCCCGGCGATCTTCACACTTGGCGTTGCTGCTATTCGAACCTCGCTATCAGCCCGGTTCCGTCTGGGAAGGGTAAGCCGCTATCGGAATTCATCGAGATGCTTCAGGATGCTATTGGGACGGAGTTCGTTGGCTACAAAGGCGGTGACTATATGATGAACGAAAATACACCAGTATGGGTGGCTGATCGTAATTCTGCGGATAGTGTTGCGATCTTGGATGTTACTCTTGAGGGTGATCAAGTTACGATCACCACCAAAGATTTGGACGAGGAAGAATAATGGAGCGAGTAGGTGAGATTTTGAAGCAGGCGTTGGCCGGTCCCCTAAGCCTCAGTGCAGAGGATGCACGGACGCTGGCAACCTATGTCGAAGACCTCAAGGGAGAGCGTGACACGTTGCGCTCCTGGGATAATCATTTCAGGGCGTTTTGCGGTTTCAAAAGAGATGGCCGACCGAGCCCAGAGTGTCTCGAGGAGTACCTCGAAAAGATGATCCCTGAAGATACCCTAGATGACGCTTTGAAGCTGGACGCAGGGCCGTTCCAGTTGTCTAAATCAGGTAATGGGACCAAAAATTGGTTTAATGCACGGGATGCGTCCTCTGGGGTATCCATTCCAGGGAAGAGTCGTGAGGATGCTAAGGCTCTTGTGACTTCCATTAACCGGGCATGCATCAACTATGCTAAACGTCAGCTACAAAATGTATTGGATAAGAAATGACTTTCACTGAAGCGTTTAAAGCCTGCAATGAAGACCGGATCGTTTACTATAAGAAGGTTCCACATGTGATCACCTACACGACCGCCGGTGGTGCTATCATCCCTCCCGAGGGTATCGCCCATATTCGTGGCTTGAACGAAACAAAGGAGCGCGAGGTTGAAGTCATCAATCTTAGCCTCACTAAGATTAATGGCGCTGAGATGAGCGAAGGCAGCTGAGCAGGGGAAGATGTTATGATGGCTAGTCGCACAGATATTAGTCGGCTGATCGACTATGGCGCACCCAATATCAAAGGGGATGGGGCTGCCATGTTGCGGCGACAGATCCAACAATTCTGTGTCGGTATCCGTGGCCCCAGACAAAACCCTGTCAGCGAGAAGCAGATCGTTGAGTGGTTCCGATCCACTAATCCGGAATTTGTTCGCGAGCAGATCACTCAGGCATGCGCAGAAGAACTTATTCGTTGTTGTCCGAAAAGCCTGAGCAGTTCACGGCGTCATAGGGGTGCCTACGTTTACGAGGCGGTAAGCCCCCAAACCTGAGGTAATTAGGTGGCGCAGAACATTAGGATGCGATTTTGTGGGCATCAGCCCGAAGGAAGTGATCTTTCGGCCGGTTGATTGAACGCCTGAGGGGCGCCATTATCTAACGCCCCTCGGCTACCTCGACATCTTTTATAGTTTCCGGTCATACCACCATTGCGGTGATCCCACCTCTGGGAAGGCCGCCCTATTTCAGTCGATCTGTGACGGCTATTCAAATATAGTTTCTTCTAATTCTTGCGCAATAGTAGGGTGCCTGAAATCTGTATTTGAACACTGAAAAGTTTAATCATTAGGTATCGGCTATTTAGTTTGACATTCCCTGCTGCAACATGTTTAGTTGTCTAAACAATGCTTGACCTCAAGGCAAAAGGATAAGTTTTTATGAAACGCGAAAAGATTGATGAGGTCTTGAACAAGACGCTTCAAAAGCTTCTCGATCAAGGCGCTGATCGTGATACGCTTGAGCTTGCTTGTGCGGGTGCAATGATCAATTTGAAGTCTGACTTCTACCGCAAGAAGCCATTGTTTTCAGAGCGTGGATCCCGATCCGGTAAGGCGGCGTAAGATAGGATGGCACGAGTTAAGAAGCTGAAATGGAAAGTTGTGTCTCGCACCCCGGGAAGGGAAAGCGTCAAGGCTCAAACCCATCTTGGGGAGTTTTGGGCAAGCAATATTAATGGAGCTTTTACGGTGATCCGTCGCCATATCTGGGATAATGACTCGCAGGATGATATTCTGAGTTACCACCTAGACATGCCTACGGCCAAGCAAGCGGCTAACGATCAATTTGCTGCCCTCGTGAAATCCCTAATTTACTAATCCGAGCACGAAATGAAGCTGTACGTTCACATCTCCAAGCCCAACCTGAATGGTCAGGGTGAAGAAGTAATCAGGTATCTAGGACCATTGGATTTGCCTGAAGGTGCCAGTTATGACGACGAGGTTTATGCAGCGAGAGAAAAGTATGGCGCCAAGGCGTATAGCACACTCAAGAAGGATCCGAACGCGCAGCTTCGTGTCTACCTTGGGGCAAGATACGACCGGGGCGCCATTGCGATCCCCCGACGCCCGTAACCATGTAATTTAAGAGGAAATCTATATGTCAGATCAAGAAATCATCCAGAGTATTGTTCAAGAGTGCGATCATTCCTTCGCTGCAAACGACGTGACCGGCTATGCCCGGGTCAAAGAGATGCTGTCCGAACTGAAAGAACAGACGCCCGAGACTGAAAAAGCGCTACGGCTTGCTGAGGCAGGACCCGAACTTTCTTCGGATCGGTTTGCATATCCACACATCAAATCGGCTCTCACCGAATGATCATTAGCTTGCCCACCATTTGATCATTAGAAGTAGTAGACCTTTGCCAGTTAATCATAATTTTAACTGGAACGGCGTATAAGGGTCGAGTGGTAGAGCGGAGGTATCATCATGTCAGTTTACGTGGATTCAATGAAGGCCAACTTTGGCAACATGAAGATGTGCCATATGATGGCTGATACTTCAGAAGAGCTTTTGGCTATGGCTGATCGCATCGGCGTTGCCCGCAAGTGGATCCAGTACCGTGGCACACATCGTGAGCATTTCGACATCGCCATGTCTAAGCGAGCCCTTGCAGTGAAAGCGGGAGCTATCGAGGTGACTATGCGAGATATCGGCATGCTGATGCGCAAGAAGAGCGGCAAGGATTATGACGAAACCTGCATTACCTGTCGACCGGCGCCACCTGAAGCACCTGAGACGCCTGACCTGTTTGCTAATCTAGATTGAGGAATACGACTATGCCTAAGGCAGTTACGATGAAGATCAGCGAAGAGGTTGATACTCTACTGGATGAGGTTTCTGCCGAGGTTGGATGCTCTCGGGAGGATGTCTTGCGCAGGGGCCTTGCTGTTATGAAGGCGTTCTCTCAAGAGCGTAAGCAGGGCAACACGCACATCGGTTTTGTTGCGGACCTCTCCAAGCTCAACAGCGAAGTGGTAGGTGTCCTGTGAGTATTGATCGAGGTCAGGCGCACCAGGATGATCTAGAGAAGATTGCATCCATGCTCGACGGGTTGGCGTGGGATGTGCCCAGCACCGAAGAAGGCATGCCTTCTGTTCAGGAAGCAGCAGAAAAGCTTCGTGAGATTGGTATCTATCTTAATTCCGTTGAGCAGATGCTCGAGGTCGAACGTGTTACCCAAGATCCCGGTGGAGAGGCTGCCGGTCGTGACGAGAAGGATGCTGTCCAGTTTCTGGCCACTATGGTTCGCGCCATCGAAAAGTGGGATGCAGACGAGCGGATCAAGAACCGGGCCGCCCGAGGCAAGGAGTGGCTTTCCCGATACTTCAAACGGAAGCCGCCAAACATCTTGCGGGAAGATCAATCGGCACTTGAGGGCTAAAAATATGACGAAAACCATTCAGATCAAAACGTACACTACCGAAGAAATCACCGTGAACGCTGAGCAGGTCATGGAAGACATCCATGTCTACCGCCGGGTATCCAACAAGACAATTTCACATGATGGCGAGAGCAACCATTCGGAAGTCGAGTTGATCAAGCAGGGGCTCGTGAACCTTAAGGGGCTGGAAGAGATCGAAAAGGGTGTGGATCCTGCGTCGGTCCCTGGCTTGAAGAATACCTTCATCTGCACTGAAGAAGACCTGGAGAATTTCCGGCTTCTGCCATGGTCGGATGCGGTCAGAAAGTGCGATTTCAAGAACCGTGCATTCACTGCCTATGATGACTTCAAAGCGGGTAAGTGGTCAGCTGACAATCTCTTGTTCATTGATGGTAACACCCAGTCTTTAAGGACTGCGGCCGGAGACCTCCTGCCACTTGCGCAGTGCGTGGACTACTACTCTGGTCTCGATACCCATAACGGCAACTGGGATCTTGAGGGTCTGGTTGAGCACCTAAAGGCGCGTGATGACATCTGTTTTCATGCTAGAGGCAGCGAAGAATACATCGACCACATCCCGTACTACAATGAGGAGCCTGGCAAGACGCGCTTTGTTGGGTTCATTTGGCAGCCGTCAAAGGAAGACTTTCTGCGGGTACACGAGAAAGCCTTAGAGTTGGATCAACGGGATTCAGGAAGAATGTTTCAGCGTGCGATGTTTGAAACAGATATCCTAGGTCTGAAGGCGGCCGGTCTGAACCTGTACGAAGACTTCTATGGTGAGGTTCCGAGGAGCTATCAATTCTATTCCTGAATCCGGTCGGTCAGATGCGCGATATTCTCCTTACTAGCATCATAGTAGTCGCCACCACATGCGGTACTCATAAACTCGACGGCTCCGGATGGCTCGATCTTGCCAAAAAAGACAGCGTCATCGATATCGCTGGCACTCCCGCACCATTCTCCCATGCAATCCACCCGAACCGTGATTTCCCGTTCGAACGGTGGCGTCAGCCCGTCTACGAAGAGAGAGTGTCCAGAAAACTGGGCGATGGTCTCGAAGCTCGTCATACCGTCTTTTGAAAGCTGTTTCACCTCTTCTTCGCTCACATCTACCGAACCTACGAAAATCCCGTAGTTTTCTTCCGCATCGCGCGCCAAGTCGAAACTCTGATCGAGCGAAGGGGGCATGCAAAGCAAGGCGCTCGCTTGCGACGCAATGGATGCAGCAAAGCATGCGGCGATTGTCAGGTGTGGGATTTTCATCTTCAAGATCCTATGGTTTCCTTTATTAAGTATTTCGTTTTGGACTTGAGAGCATCCATAACTTTTCAGGGAAAAGCCAAATTTCCTGAGTGCACCACCGGGATCATAAATTTTTATCCAATACTAAAGCCGCAGACACCCTTTAGATCTTTGGGTGGGCCATCGATCTCTTGGTAACCACCTTTATCCTGATCCCACTCGAACCATACAGTGGAGATAGTATTTGGGTAGATACCTTCCCCAAGAGTTTCGACAACACAAAACGGGTAGTACCCGGCTTCGTTGATATCTCCGGCGTTTGCTTTCACCGCTTCGATAGCTTCTTCTTGGTTAAAAAGATAGCCGACGCAGCGAGGATAACGCGTTTCAATGCCGCTCTCGGTGGGCTTCAGCTTCGTAAGGGTCGTGATGAGGCTGATACCCTTGGTCGAGGCCGCTTTAACGGTTGCGAGTTCTTCTAGCATATCCGCGACCTCATGGAGGTCAGGCAGGTTATCTGCTTTTACAGTGGCAGGATCCCAGCTGGGGCTGGTCGCAATAGTGCGGGTCCACTCGGCCTTCTGCTTCACGTCGCCTTCGGTGAAGGCTTTTCGTGCTGTTTTATCGCTCACAAATATACTCCGCTTGGTGTTTGGCTTCGACCCAGCGATGGTCCGGTCCATTTTTGGCGTCGATCAAGTCTTTGATGGCGGTCTTCATCTCATCGATGGTATTTGCAATCTCGTCCAGCTCGTAAGCATCAATAGTTGCAGCTTTCATCGAGCGCATGGTGCGAGCTTTCTCGCGAATCTGATCTGTTGTAAGCATATTATTTCCTAATAATGGAATTATAATTTTATTACTTAAGATTACCAATTGGCGGTGTGTTTTGCAATGGATAGATTGTTGGTGATCGAATTTTATTCGGTAAACCTTGCCGCCAATACTTGAAGGATTCCCTGAACTCGAACTTTGATCGCTGCCATATCCTTGTCAGGCATCACTGCCATGTCTTCTGCATGCTCAGCTACCATCCAGGGCAGGTCGCAGACATAGGTGGGTTCAGGATCATCGTCTGAGATTGGGGTGATCACAATTTCACCTACCGCCGCGTTCAGACGAGATCGTTTTCCAAGGCTTTCCCACTCCATCTTTTTGAGGATGCCTTGTTTATTGATCATCGAGCGATAAGCGTCTTCGATCCCGACAACAGCCTTTTTTGTGATTTCTACGTTAAGATCACTGACGATCTCTTTTAGGTCATCCAGGCTCGCATGGGGATAATATGGACGCGGGGAGCGTGGATCATCTATCATCGTTGGAGAAGACACGTATCCCATACGGGGACCATCATCGTAGGCAAAGCCGATCTGCCAGCGCCCGATGTGGGAGTAACCTACGTAGTGTTCCCCGACGCAATTTTCTTTCCGTTTCCATTTGATGTTCTGCCAGCTACCGCCGAGGATGCTACGCACATGTAGAAAGTACCGTTCTTGAGCTGCAAGCTTGGCATCATTCATTGTCGGCCGGTTGATGAGCTGTCGCTCCTCACTCATGCTTGATGGAGCGCCTTGGGCCAAGCTTGGAGGCAGGATCGCTGTAGCCCCACTGCCATCACGTTCCTGGCGCACCCTGATAGGGCCCAGAGGTGTGGTCGCGATCTCCATAAGGCTGTATACATACGGGCTGACCTTCCACTTAAGTCGGGGCATGCCATAATGCTCTGATAGTCGTCTCATGTTCTATCCTTGTCTGTTAGTGACATCTTAAGGATAGATGATCTGGACGTCAAGAATGTCCGTCCGCTTTGATCATGTTATATACATGTTCCTACTTTGATAGTCGTTGGATTTTTGTCATCATAGAAGACAAACTCGCAGGAGGTCCCCAGAATTCAGGTTGTGCAGGCTATTAGTGAGGCGTATGCGAGCCGTGGATGTATCATCGCAATACCTAAATCTGCAATTTTATTCGCTTGCAAACCCGCGATATTAAATAAAATTTTACAAAATACGCATATCTGCAAGGGCAGAAGGATGCGGTACTTGAATTTCTCGATTGTAAAAGGGTCTAAACAGTTTTTGAGGGGGATTTTCTCCTTCGATTTCACCTATAAAATATCTATTAAAGATGACATGCTCACTATCAGTAGTGTGCGGAGAGAGGAGAATATATACCTTTATGAGGTGAAGCGTAGACCTTCAATAGTAGGTAGTAGAAATGGCATATACTCCATATACATAGAGACCTATAGCCGCAAAAAGATACGCATTAGAAACCTAACAAAACGACAGGCGTATGAGTTTGAGACTCTTTTAATCGCGCAATGGGCGCATCTTAGGTATAATCTATCTAAAGTACAGGGGAAGATAAAAAAACAGCTGCATGATTTACAGAAAGGTTTTGTTTATCCATCATCTTATATAATTGATAATTTAGATTGCGATATAAAACAGTATAGTGATGTTTTGATTCAAAATGTACCTCTGGATGTATTTAACTCGGATGAACTGGCTGCTCATAGAAAAATACTAAGTTTCGAAGGTGTTTGCATTCTGGGGATGAAAAGGTTTTGGGAGATTAGATACCTGCAAGTCCAGAAAGAAACACACAAAAAGTTTCTCGATGAAATAGAATCGAATCCGTTAACGAAACAGCAGAGATCAGCGGTGCTAACAAGTGATGATGCGTGTCTAGTACTTGCTGGCGCTGGATCCGGAAAGACAAGCGTGATAGTGGCAAAAGTTGCTCATAACGTGATAAATTTAGGTAGAGATCCGCGTGAAATCCTTGTTTTAGCATACAATCGAAAAGCCGCAGAGGAATTAAGGGAGAGATTGTCGGAGAAAATCGACGAAATTCCTACGATTCATACATTTCATGGTATTGGGAGAAGTATAATCAAAGAAGTCGAAGGGGTGGCACCTAGACTTACCGATCATGCGAACGATCCGAAAAGATTCAGCGCTGTTATAGGCAATATCTTAAGGTCATGTTCGGAGAAGGATAATCGCATAACAGATGCTCTTTTTACCTGGTTGACAACCTCCAAAATGTACCGCGAAATACCGTCGAGCGGCGACTCCATAGATTCCATTCAAGCGTATGATGATCACGTTAGTAAGCAGGAGCTGAGAACGGTTAAGGGTCACCTTGTGAAGAGTTATGAGGAACTCCTCATAGCGAACTGGTTATATTTTAACAATGTACCATACATATACGAAGCTGATTACAGAACTCCAGATGAAGAATTGTATAAGACAGATTCAAATGAAAGGTATCGACCAGACTTCTTTTTAGAAAGATCTAATGTCTATATCGAGCATTTTGGAGTAAGAAAAGAAATAAACGATGACGGAAGTTTCTCTTTAGAAACAAGACGCGACATCGATAGAGATAAATATATTTCAGACATGGAGTGGAAGAAGAAGCTTCACGCTGAGAAGGGCACAAAGCTTATTTGCACGTACAGTTACGAAAGGCAGGAAGGAATACTTTTAGAGAGCTTAAAGCGTCAAGTCATGGAATATGAGTGTATTAATGAAGATTTTAGTGGATCACTGTTCGACAACTTAAATAGCCACCTAGATGTAAAGCCGTTAAATAAGCTTATAGGGGATTTCTTGAATAATTTCAAAATGTCCGGCATGAGCATGGAGGAGTGCAAGATGAAGGTGGCTCCTGAAATGCTCGAAATGAGTGATGAAGGATCCGAAATTATGTATCGAGATCAGACCTTCAACCAGTCCCGAGCGAGCCTTTTTATGACCATATTCGAAGCTTTCTACAAGGAATATACTGAGTATATGGGGGAGGAAATTGAGTACGAAGATATGATATCGAAAGCTGCAATGTATGTCAATGAAGGGCTCTTTAATTCAGTATATAGTACTATTATTGTTGATGAGTTTCAGGATATTTCAAGAAGCAGATCTTTATTAGTCCATGCGCTTAAGGATCAATATAAAGGTAGTGAGTTCTTCGCTGTCGGTGATGATTGGCAATCTATATACCGATTTGCGGGTTCTGACGTTAGCATTATGAAGAACTTTGGGGATGAGTTCGGTGTTTCTTTGTTGGGTGATAGCGGCGTATATAAGACTATCGACCTCGGAAAATCCTTTAGATGCTCAGAGACTATATGTAGGGTTGCCAAGAACTTCATAGAGAGAAACAGCGATCAGATACCAAAAACGGTTGACGCATTTAGGAAAGACGATAGGTTGCCGATTAGGTTAGTATCTTTCGTCGATGGCGATTTAGAGAGTAATATAGAGATTCTGATATCAGAGATTCTTTGTAAACATGCACAATCACAAAGTTTGCCTTCTATACTAATATTGTTCAGATATAGATATCTTATGCCTTACTCAGGATGCATTATGGGTTTTGAGGGTCGTGCAAATATAAAATGCATGACGATACATGCATCAAAAGGACTTGAGGCCGATCATGTCATCATTGCTGGTGTCGAGAAGGGAAAATCAGGTTTTCCCTCTATGAAAGAGAATGATCCAATATTGGAATGCGTGTTACCTGAGCGAGAGAGTTTTAGCTATGCCGAAGAGAGGCGTATCTTATACGTAGCGCTAACACGCGCAAAACTTTCAGTGCAGTTGCTATTCCGAAAGGGCAATCAGTCTACTTTTGTCGATGAGCTGGAGGGGCTTCACGGGGTCCCGTTAGACGAAGCGCTTAAGGAAGCGGATCCAGACGCATCTCAGAGGAAAGTGACGAGTACTAGAAATCGACCCCAGGTACGGATCGCGCGCCACGCTAAGAATAAGAGATGATTAGGTATTGATACTTGTTTATATAGTTGGTAATAAATTCCTATACTCTAAGGATAGTTGGCATGACCAAGCATAACCCTCTAATCGAACGCAAAATTTCTGATGTGAAGGAAAGCCTTCGTAGGTACATTGAGGAAGGCGCTGTCGAAGGCATGGTTGCCGGGGTGCATCTCGTGTCTGATGTCAAAAAGGGGTACATCGCTGCCAAAGACGAGGCTGACGAAAACCTGCTGTGGCGCATCTATGCGAGCCGAAATATTCCCGTAAGCACATCTGAACTCCTGTTGGAGTTCCTTCGGAAGGCACAGCAAGGTGCCTATTTTGCCGATGAGCGTGCTATCACGGCGTCTTTTGAGCGCACTCCAGATGAACCTGAAGTTGCTCCCGGTCCAGCGCCACGGTGAGCGTTATGGGCACTGATAGCGACCTTCTATATCACGGGACTTGCTTGCCGGACAAAATCCTTCGCGATGGAGTGCTTGAGCGGGCGGTTTTGGGTTACGAATGTGTAAGTCTCACCCGTTCGCTGGACGTGGCAAAGTACTTCGCGGTCATGCAGCGCGAGGAATATGATGAAACAGGTGGGGTCTTCGTGTTCCGGCGTGCAGACCTCATTAATGCTGGATATGACCTCGTGCCATTCCATGACACCCTCTTTGGGGACGAGGCTCGCGATGAGCAAGAAGAGCAGATTTGGGCTGACATTCCTTTAGATACTGGTCTCTTGTTGCGAGTGGATCGGTTCTCGTTCGATCTAGATGTTCCCTCTCCACCAGTTATGAAGAGTGAATCTGCCTCTCCTAGTCTTTAGATGTGATCTGCCTCATCGATCTTTTTTGACGCGTCAGAAGGTTCTTCGCTGCATAATCCTTCGTAATCTCCAATAGGCACTATTTCCGCACGAAACCGCTTCCCTTCGACAGGGTATTGGATGACCAACGGTGCTAGGTGTATTCCGTTAACCCCAGTACCATAAAAATCAGCTTCCATGAGAATTTCAGCGACATGAATAGCTTCTTCGCAGGTTGCGTAAGGTTTATGAAGGGTCAGAGTGTTCGAATATGGGTTACCTGGAATGAGGGTCACGGTTATTGGGTTATCTTCGCCAAAGTTATGAAGGGATACCCGGCCGAAGGCCCAATCAGCCCGCTGATATCCGAGGTATTTTTCTTCTCCGGGTCTCATGGGGCCCGATTTGAAAGTATTGCTTCCTGTGATCCAGTCCAGAAGCTCACCTTCCAGAGAAAATCTCCACCCAATGAATGACCCACGATTTCCTTCAACTTCTACGTAGGGACTTGTTTCAAGTTGGACTCGCCACGACTCCGCGTTCGGTCGAGAACGATATATCGACAGGAAAAATACGAGTTTTCTCGAATCCCCGGGTTCAATGCGTCCGAAACCAACATGGTCTGGGTGGATAGTCCCCGCGATCTCTCGCACTTCCTTCTTTGCGCTTGATACGACCTCCTCGATATTGCCTGACTGGTATACTCCAAACCCTAGTACTGCGGTGAAGCCTAGAAAGCTTGCGATGAGGTACCTTCCTGCATTCCGATCTGATAACGCAATCGAGGCCAAGTGGCTATCAATCGCCGCTAATTTCCCTCGTATGTAGTCTGGCTTCAGATCATCTTGGTTATCATCGCTTCTCATTTTCAATAGTCCCCTAAAATTTGGACTCAGGTTAAGGGACTTATAGAATTTAAGGCAACAACTTTCAGTCTTACGCCATCCAGATGATAAAAGCCCCAAGATGCTAACGAATGGATTTTAAGCATGATTAATTCAAGTATCGTTTGAACTATCCATTGGTATGCTATAAGTTGTCTGCAACAAACAGAGGCCATCCCTTGTGAGCAAAAACCCACTTCATAATTTTCTAGGTCGCATCACTGTAGCGGCCGGTCAGGAAGCAGCGGTGAAGTCTCTGCGTAAACTGGCCCTGTCTACGGCTACCACCTTGCGCAAGCCCAAGGAGAAGGCACTGGAGGCCCTGGCGGTATTCAACGAGATCGCCGAGCTTCACGACAAGGAGGCTGCAAGTTGGCGGGATCCAGATACACTGTCGGATACGGAGCCAAACCCGATTGATGCCTGCGATCTTCGGTTTTGGTTGCTGTTGGCTGAAAAGGCTGGCGTGCCTACCATCCCAGCGCGTCAAATTCTGACACTTTCCGAAGATGAGTTCGGCTTGGTGAGTGGTGAGATCCATATCCCTGAGTTCATCCGCGACAATCTTCGCAAGAAGCTCGAAGCGCATGAACTGATGCCTGCGGAACAAGAGCCAAAAGAGGTAGATGACCAGATGTATAGCCGTGTAGTCGATAAACTCTACACCGCGATGGATGACGTTCCTTCGGGCTATATGGTGCGGTCCAATCTCTCTGGTGGTGCGCAGCTGAAAGCTCTGGCCGGTACAGGGACTTTGGAGAGTGCCGATGAACACATGGAAATTGATGAGAATATCAAGGTAGGGCCCGGCTATGTAAGCTTTGGCAACCGTCGCTGCATCGACACGAAGGATGACCGGATCATCAAGACGTTCGCAGGTGGTCATAAATCCGAAATCCATTTTATGGCACGCCCTTGGGTTACCGCCAGTCGCCATCGTGAAGGGGTCGATCCTCATCGCGCAGGTTCCGGCATGCCTGATTTTGGGCGCTGGCCATGTGAGTGGCGGGTCTTCATCCAGCACGGGAAGGTAGTTGGGGTCTCGAGCTATTACCCGTGGACGGAAGCAGCAACGCCGGAAGCGTGCCATTTCGCCTTTGAGGCTGTCACTCAAGCAGAAAAGATTTTGGCGGAAGCTAAGAATATGAGGATCCAGACTAGGTTGATGGACATCGAACTTGCACGGTCGGCCAAACATAAGGCCATCAAGGAGATCGCGGATCAGTTCCCGCGTGATGATCTTTCCTTCACTCTGGATTTTATGGAGACAGACGAAGGTCTAACTCTGCTGGAAGGTGGTCCTGGCTTCACTCCTATTGGTGGCGCCTTCCCTTGCGGTTTCATGGGTCACGGTATGGCGACTGGGAAGGTCAGCGACTGCAAGATCGAAGGTGTCGCGATCCGTCATATGAAGCATGTCCACCTCGCCGAACCCTCAACATGGAAAGATGGTGACCGGGCAGGGTGCATTCTGTCTTGGGATCAGGCACGCGCATTGGCGGATGCCTATGAACCTGATGCTGCCCCTGGTATGAAGATTTAAGGTAAGAAAATATGAAACTTTTGAATTTGAATGAAGCCAATGAGCGGATCCGTGAGCTGACGGATCGTCTTCATAAGGTGCGAGAGACCCGCAATAACTATAGTGCAGAAAACCATAGGCTCTCGGCATGGGTGCGCTATGCGAAGCGGATGGCGGCCGAGCAGGAGAAGGCGTTGTGGGGTGAGCTGCGAGAAAAGCATCCCAATGTCGTCGGCCGTGCCGCAAATATGGCTGCCCATAATTGGCATATCGCTCTCTTTGACGGGCGCGTTCTTATGCTCAGTGTAAAAGGAGGCAGCTATGAGATGAAGGCTACTAAAGATGTTCGGTATAATGGCCCCCTTCCCAGGATGTGTGTGACCTGCGCACATTCGGCGAGTGTCTGTGAGCGCGGCACCCAGGCAATCTCATGTTTGCTTCATAGCGAACGGCATCTGAAGATGGATGTTTGTGACCAGCACGAGTTCGCTGAGCGGAACCAAGGTGCCCAGTAATGAAAGCCATCAAGATCAAAGCAAGGTCGCCCGAAGCGTTGAGCGGTAAGGGCCCGTCAAAAGCCTCTGAAGCTTTCAAGTCGATGCGCGATCAGCAGAGGGCTACCGTCAAAAAATATGAGGACGCAGGTAAGGCCGAACAGGCATCGTACCTGACGAGAGTTTTCGAACTGCCTGAAGAGAATACCAAGGAGTAATATTCATGAGCCTTACGAACCGAAAAGTACCCCCAATCCTGCTTCAGCTGATCAAGGTCTCAGAAGGGGGCATTTCTGTTGATCTGGGTCTGGATGACTATGATTTGGTGACCTACTCGGTCAGCCTTCCCGGGAAGTACGGAACGCTGAAAATCACGGATGGGTCTAATGGTCTGCATGGTACATCCAGGTATGACACTGAGTTCGATATCAATAGTCTTGAGGACATCTATGATGTTGCGTTGGAATCCGTCAGTCATGCGCAGAGCCGGAGCGGACATACAGATTCCGATCCGATTGAATGGCTGGGAGATGGCTGGATCAAAGTAGGTATGGAACTCGGTTACATTAAGAGTGAGACCAAAACCGTCACAACTTATCGGATGGCGCGATGATGAAGCTCATGATTGACGCCCCGAAGGACGGCACGCCCGTTCTGGTTAAGGTGAAGGATGACCTATCAGAGTTTGGGGTTTCATCCGATGGTATCGGGGATACCTATCTGTTCTGCGGTCTGCACGCGGTGATGCAGAGCTACGGAGATATCCGGGGCTGGAGTTATGTAGGTCCCTTGGGCCGTGGCGGGTTCCCTGATGAGTGGCTTGAGGGTTGGTGGCCCTTACCGGAATAGTGAGACTATTTTGCCAGCTCAAGAGCAGGCGCCAACATGAAGTATCCTGAGGCTCCCATCGTAGCGATCACGGTGATAAATGTAGCGGCCCGGAGGAGGCCTGAGTATAATCTGTAGCGCTTAGGTGTCATCGGGTGGCCTGTCTCAGTTAGGATTACAGTTCAGAGCATACACGAGACCTTTTTAAGCAACGTTAGCTATGTCCCTAGTCAGTTTCACCAGCTTAGGTCGTAGCCGCAGCGGTGACCAAACTTCTCTAGGAGTTCTTTAAGATCGTTCCTGGGGTAGCCAATAGATTTCGCAAAGCGTTCAACCTCAAGCTCCTTACCGAAGCCCTTTCCAAGTAGGTCACCGGCGATCACAGATAGTGTGTTGGTCACAGAGCCGGGCAGGGTCTCAATAGGCTCGTTCTTGTAGTAGCGATCCATCTTATTGAGAGGATCCCATAGGTCTCTCTCTAAAGAGAACCCAATCTCTTCCAGCTCCTCTTCGATATTTTCTCTGTCTTCGATGCATAGGAACCGGTCGAACACCTTCTGTAGGGCCGCCGTATCCGTCAGCTCTTCCCGAGGGGGTAGATCAAAGTAGCGGTTCGCATCCGTCTTGCAGGTCACGGTCTCCGGCAGCATGACATCGATCCACTTATCGATCTGGATCAAATACTTCAGCCCTGCTTGTTCTAAGGCACCATAAAACTCAGCTGGGGACTCCAGATGTTCTGGCACCTTTTTGATGTCAAAGTGCAGTCTGCTGGCATAGTTCTCCCAGCTACGGTCATCATCTTTCTTCGGCTTCTCCGCACCAGGGAATATGCCAGCAAACTGGTCAGAAGACAGCCTCTTGATGATCGGGATCAGGTGTTGTCCAGGGGATCCAAATCCGGGTGGGATGGAAGCATTCAGTTGGGCGCCGTAAGCATCATATCCGTCATTGATCCCGAGATAGATCGAAGGCTTGGAGGGGTTCTCAATTGCCCAGCGCGTAGGATCCAAAATCCTTCCATCTTCGAGCTCAAGCCAGCTGTGTTGTTGAGGGCCACCTCCATAAACGGAATCCCTATGCACGTAGCCAAGATAGTGACCGCGTACGAGCTTCATGCCTTCGACCGGCACCATGTGTAGGATTTCCAAGGCAATGCCATGACAGTTCCCAGGCCAGCGTTCGAGTGGGATGTCGATCAGATCGGCAAGTTCGCTTGCATCCATAGGAAAGGGGTCGTTCGTCATATTTTACTGCCTCCATCAATAAAGATTTGAAGGCAACCTGAAAGGCACAAGAATGACCTAGGGATCATCGAGCTAAGCTGAGGAGGAAGTTCCCGGTTGCCACAGCCGGGGCCACTCTATCGGGGTGGCGGCTTAGAAGAGTTACCGACCCAACAAGCAGCTTTCAGGAAGCTGTCACCTATATCCCGTCAAGCTGAAGGGCCAAGCTATCAGGGTGGCCGACCGGGACTCTATCCCCGGCGACGGACCTCGTGTCTGCAAGCATAAAGCTAGCAGAAATTTGGGCCGCCCTAAGCTTCGCCGCTTCGGCTCCACTTTGTCTTGAACCATGCCGACGACCAACACAGTAGCATCTTGGGAACCTAATTACATGAGCCCCCCGCCCCAAGATGGGGGAACCCACTATAATTGACCTAGAGGATGACGTAAGCAACCCTCCTATTGAACCACCGCCCCGGCCAATACAGGGCGACTTTTCTGCGATCACGACATTTCAACTTCTGACCACGGCGAGGCCCGGATGAGTAAACTCAGATCGGCCCCTGAGAATTAAGTATCTAATGCACTCACAAACATAGGTCAACAATAAATTTGCAGCATAGTGAGATTTCGTAAATTTATTGTTGCAATGATTCCTTTCAGTGCAATCTGTTCATAACCAATGGGGGATATTGAATGATTGGTGCAATAATCGGGGATATCTGTGGCTCTCCATACGAGTGGGCGGCGGAGAAAGATAAATCTGCGATCCAGATGATCCATCCGCAATCCAAATTCACTGACGACACGGTTTGCACTATAGCTGTAACGCGTTGGCTACAAGGTGACGGCGATCTCGCCCGCACAATGAAAGATCTCTGCATCAAACATCTCGAACGCGGCTATGGTCTCGATTTCTTGCACTGGGTTATCGAGGACAAACCTGAAGCCTATGGGAGCTGGGGTAATGGTGCGGCCATGCGGGTCTCTACGGTTCCATATTTTGCTACCAGCATTGCTCATGCGGCCGATCTGGCGAAGCAGTCCGCAGATATCACTCACAACCACTGAGAGGGCGTCAGAGGGGCTCAGGCGACCGCTGTAGCCGGTAGGATGGCTCTAGAAGGCTGGACGAAGGCAGAGATCAAGAACGCGATCTCACGCATCTATGGGTACGATCTCGAACGCACCCCTGATGAGGTTCGGGAGCGCTACTACTTTGAGGTCTCCTGTCAGAAGACTGTGCCTGAAGCGATCATCTGCTTTCTGCATTGCGAAAATTATGAAGACACGATCAAGACTGCGATATCGCTTGGAGGTGATGCGGATACGGTGGCTTGTATCGCTGGAGGTATTGCAGGCGCCTACTATCAGAAAATACCGGGTCACCTCTACAAGTTGATAAATGAAAAGCTTACGCCAGACCTGATGGAAGATGTCAGATGGTTTGAGCACGAGTACAAAGGCCGTACCTATCAGAAAACGTCACCTGATGACCTAGATACTTGGGTGGAGCCCGATGAGCCTGCCTATAATCCGGCGGCCGGAGAGCATGAGAAGTACATGGCGGAGATGGATAAGATCGAAGGATTTCTTGCTACCCAGCGCCCCATTAGAAAGCCTATTTGGACGCGCTGGGCTGGATTACTAAGAAGAACTCTAAGGTTGTAGGCCTTTACATGCGAGGTACGGGGACAGGGTCAGCAGGTGTCACTTTGACCACCAACCATTCTTTCATCCCTCCGACATCGTGTTTAGTCGAAAGCGCAACGTCGAGTCCTTCGGACTGAAACCATTCTTTTTCTTCAGCCCACAGTGTTGCGTAGAGACCTTTGCTTTGATCTGCGGCCAGCATCCAGGACATCTCGTTGCTGTCATTCATCCTGATCGTGGGTACTTCACCCGCATCAATTGCGACAGTAATTTTTGCTCGCAGACTTTCTAGCATAAGCTCGATTTTATCTTTGATCGCGAGCAGCTCATCTGGGCTGTATTTTGCGCTTGGTGTAACACCGGCTTCTTCATAAATTTTGTGGATTTCTTTGAGTTTGTCACCGTAGCTCATGTTCAATACCTTTTTGTTCTCTTGATTATAATCACACCTAGGTTTCAGATATGAAAAAATCTGGTGCGAACCTTGTCATTGCCACGGAAAGATTCCTTTTATCTTACCCAACCAGGCAGCCTTCTTATGCGCTGGGAGCTTCGAGAACGTGACACGATCTCTTTTCATATTTTGCAGGCCCTGGGCCCGATAAGACTTCAACTTGTCTTCGTAGTCGACATCACCGGGTCGCGCGGCATTAACTAGCTTTCCGTCGATCCACTCTTCGATTTCCTCAAATGGTCTGTTTGGAGTCAGCAAATATGCATGGCTGGGCCCCGAGCTGTGATACCCGGTCGCTTTTGCAAAGATGAACCGCTTAGGCTTCTCATCAGAGATCGTTCTATCCGCGAATGCTGCTGCTTGGCCGGTGCTGGCAATATTTCGCAGAAGCTTGTCACGGGCTTCCGGCTTCATGCCAGTATAGGCGCGGACTGCCAGATAAGGGCATACCTGTAGGGCAAAGGTACCGCATTGGTGGTGGACTGGGGGATCGCGATAGGACCCTCTGGGATCGAGGCCGCTACCTGGGCCCCCAACAAACCAGACATCGCTCCCTAGGTGATCTCCGCAGATAGAACATAGGCCTTCCTCCACACATCTTCCGGTGAGCTGGCCATCGTTGACTGTGAAATCAGGAGGTCGGCCCTCTACGTGGAGCACAATAAAGGGGACTGGGAAGCCGCGCCGGTCAGTCTTCAAGGAGGCGATCCGTGGGTTCAGGTCAATCTTATCGGAGAGTGTTTTGGCGAGCTTTGTCATGCATTTAGTTAGCCTTCAGTGATCAGGGGCGTCAATTAATAGATCGCGTCCAGTCTTCATGTCTTCGGGTGGGTAGAAAATATACGTCGCAGGCTTGCTAGCAACGGCATCTGAAGCCTTGCAAAAAACGCAGGTCGGACATGATTAGTATTCCCAGAGTTCCCCTCCTATGTACCAAGCGCAATCAGATAGATCGCTATGGCGACACAAAGGAAAATATCATGCAATCGAAAATCGAATTTAAACAACCATCTGCGGATGAGATCAACCTGATGATCCAAGAAGCTCACCGCATTCGCGCACAAGCCTTCCGTGGCTCGCTCGTAAAGCTTGGCCGCCTTATCAAAGGTGCCGTGTACCCCAAGGGTATCCGTTCTGCCGCTAAGACTGCATAAGCCGTCAAAAGCTATCTGGGGCGGCCGCTAGTTGGCCGCTCCCAGAAAATATGATTAGCATCCAAGCTAAGGGTGCTTCCCGTCTTCATCATCTTTGATGAACACAGCGATTTCCTCTTCAGCCACAGCTTCCTCGCTCTGAAGGTCTTTCAGCTTACTCAGAAAATCTCCAGGTTCGCAGCTCCGGAAAGACTGTCTCAGAAAGAGTGTCTTCCTCTGTCTGATTTCCTCCGCAGCAGCTACCAAGTCTTCATACTTCAAGCGCCAGTATCTCTCACCTTTGCAATCCGGTGAACTGATTAGTTTCAGGAACCTTGCTTTGGGATCACGCGCGTGGATAATGGTTTTGACAGTTAGATCGGGGTCGTCAGGTCTAATTGTGACCTTCCAAACGATTGGTCCACCCTCAGGTGGCTCACACACTGACGCGAGACCGATCTTTGCATGTCCAACTCGATCACCTAGTTCAAAAGGTGGTTGGCTCATATTTTGTCTTCCATTGTTAACTGGCGGCGCCTAGTTGATTCCTTCCAAAAGGGCCTCACCAGCTGCTTTGTATATTTCAAATGCGTGATTGAGCTCTGGTGTTACCACATATTTGGAAACTGCAATTTGCTTGTCTAGAGAATCCTTTGCGTCTATGTAACTAGGGTGCATCTTGTAAAAACCGTCAACCTTTTCTGGGGGGATAGCCTTGCCAATTTTCTTGTAAATATTGAGATAGTTGATAGCTTCAGAAATCTTTTCTTGCATATCGTGGTAATCATTCAATATTTCTACGTATTCTCTCATGAAATCATGCCTCTCTTTTGATCCCCTGAGAAGTTCTCACGTGCCGGTTTAAATGGCGTTTATAGGTAAGCGGATATTTAAGGCCGTTGCGCGTTATCGTTAGGCTGTTGCCCTAGATCCCACTCATGCAGCGCATGAATCCAAGCCAGATCACTGGGTGCAAGCTCTCGGTGAGCAACTTTCCAGATTACAGGTTCGGCACGTGGCTTGGATTTCCCTTCACCGGCACTGTTGCGCGTATACCCGTCTTGTAGTTCGCCGTCCCTGTAAAATGGAGGCACAATCAGGCGGCCATGATTGTTGGATCGGACCACGCCTTCTGTCCAAGTCGGTGCCCCTTCCTCATCCCTATGAGCAGCCCTCCACCGGTCGTCGCGCCGGACAAACAGGCGGTCCCCCAGTAGAACCACGTGCTCCCCACGCTCCAGGCACTCCTGAAGGAGACCGGCCAGGCGATTGAAGTGATCATCACCAAAGATAGGGTGCCCTTTAGAGATCGCGATCAGGCGGCCGTAAATCTCTTTGAGGTGGGCATCTCGAGGCAGACCACAGGCATCAGCCCAGAAACCAGCTTTGCGCTTCCTGCGCTCTGCCTTGGTTTCCTTATGTCCATCACCCATAGGTGCCAGATCGCGAAGAAAGGGGTGTCTCTTCTTTGCCAGGAAGAGCTCGTACTCCCCGGCAAGGTCGTTGGCCTCCTCCATGTCTCTTAGAAAGGCACCTTTATACTGTTCTCCGCTTGGGGCGCTGGGCTCATATTTTTGAGGAACCGTGTCCTTCAGGCTTTCTGAGATCTCATCAATTGTTCGATTGATCGTCATCAGAGTGGCTTCGCGGCCTACTTTGCCTTCATCGCTCTTGGCTCCCTCAACAAAAATATGACCGATCTCCTCGCGCATCTCATTCAGTTCACGATCCACGGACGCCTGAAGGGTTTCATCATCACCGAGCACAAGATCACCTACACCAAGTCTGAGCAGGGCGTTCTTTCGGGTCGGCGCGTGGTCAATTGCCGGATCCCCATCTAGGCGGTCAGCACCTTTGTTGAAGTCTTGCGGGTAAACCTGCGCGAAGTCTTGGATGCCCTCGATTAGGCCGGGCTGGCCGACCCAGGTGATGCCGTCATCGGAATGAAAGATCATGGCATCCGTCGGCCGCTTGTCAGAAGAGGTGACTGCCACAAACCTCAGGTTGGGGTTTTCCTCAATGCGCTTGGATTGGGTGGCGATCAGCCGTCTTCCCATCTTGCGAACATACTTCTTCAGCTCCTTTGGAGGGAGCCAATCCTCGACCTAGGAGCCATGCTTAATCGGGGTGTCGGATACTTTGATATTCATGGCCGAAAACTACCAAAGGATAGGGCTAGGGTAAATCACATAGTTGGGTGGCGGAGGGTGCCCGAACGTAAGCTTCTTGGATTTCTTTTTTGGTTTTTTGACAGAGCTCGCAACTACCAAGATAGAAGGCAATAGGGCCTTCACTAATGAAAAACGAAAGGCATTATTTTGCTCTACGAAATTATTAAACTATTGTATGCGGTCATCAAGTTTTGGGAGCATTATTCAGAGTATAATTACATCATATGGAGAATATTTTCCACGCAGGATTTATCGTCGGGAACCATAATTGATCTTATTCATACGATGATTAACCTTTGGTATTTTACCTCTAATACCAAACATAGAATAGTCAGAATATTTGGTGCATTGAAGAAGTCCAGGATCACCAAGAAAAATAGACATCATAAAGAAAGCGACGATTTCTGACAGTATGGAGCTATACGATGGAGGGACGCAAGGGCTCCCTCCATCGACTTGCCGGTGACGTTTGCACCTCGATAGATGAGCTCGGTGCGGCGTAGCCTGGTGCATTTCCTTTGGCAAACTTCGATGGTATCAATGCCTGATAGAGTTAGCGATTGAATAGGGATTAGATGTCCAAGCGCGAAGTAAAAGTTGTAACCGGAAGGTATGCTGATATTGCACATAGATTGCGCGCGGTGAGGGCGTACTATGATCTCGGCTCAGCAGAATACGCAGAGCAGGCAAATGTGTCGCCTAAGTCCTACAGCCAATGGGAAAGCGGTGACTTCAGGGTATCCGTTGACGGTGCTATCCGCCTGCACGAGAGATACGGCATTTCGTTGGACTACATCTATCTCGGGGTTCTGGATGCATTGCCTCATAAAATCTCCGCATTCCTCCCTGCCCTGAAGGGAGGAATGCGTTTTTAGGTAGCCCTTGTTCTCATTTTGTTCTTTACAAGCTATTTGATTTACAGTAGACATAGCGAAACATGCTGAACAGCATGTGGAAGTTTACGCAGATAGGCGGTCGCGAAAACCAAGGATTGTCTCTCTGTACATACTGAAGCTTCCAATACACCGCTGCTAAAATGCAGCGGTGTATATTCTACGGCGGGGGAGCACTCCGTCGGGATACCACGCGGTATCCACGGACGTGGAGCTAGGCGGTCTAGGGTCGTCTAGTGCGGAAACGTCAACTCCTCGGAAGGTCGCGTAGACCAGGCCGAAAATCCTCGTCCTTCAGGACGGGGAAGATGTTAAAAGATGGCCAAGGTAGTCTCATCGAGCCCTAAGCAGGCAACTTTAGAACACGGGTCTCAATAAAAGCCCTGAAAACTACAGCTCAAGTTGCCTGTAATTTTCAGGGGATGCCTGTGCAGCACGGTTAACGTCAGCTTCTTTTGAGAAGGAACCTTTTTTCTTTGCCAAAGAAGCTCCTGATATACCGATCAATTGCGGGTTTGCTGGCAGGCCAATTTTCACCCCACCCCTCGAAGCGGCTAGACAAATGAGGGTCGAAACAGTCCTTGTGGAATAGTGATGCAAGGCGTCGTCCACGATCTGACAAAGATAGAAGCCCGGTCCTTTTTCCATTGTCGGATGTTAGGCAACCGCTGTCCCAAAGCCAAGTAATGAGCGCTTCGCGCGAATATACTGTTCCAATCGGGCTAGGCGTCTTTGAAGCAGGATTGTTTCGCATGAGCTTTACAATGTCATTCCAGAGAAGCGGCCCTGGATCAGCCCGATCAAGCAGTAGAAGTGACTGAAGAGTATATTTTGAAATAAAGCCAAGATTACCTGTTGTGTCGATGCCTGCGGACCTAAGCGCAAGACCAAAGACGGGCAAAGCGTTAACCAGATAAAGATAGTTGAAATACCTTCTCGCGTGACCAATAGAAGCCATACGAGTGAAGTCGGGGTGGTCTGCTCGGAGTCCCAGTTTAATCTTGGATTTGATCTCCTCAGCATCAATCCCTTCAATGGGAACCCAAGATACTTCAGACAGTGGAGTTTCAATGCCATGCTCTGTCATTAGGTCAAGAAGGTTCCGACTGTGGTGAGGGGCAAATCCGTTAGCGCAAATAATATGGTCCGCAGCTCTAGCCTCCTCGCCAAAGTCGCCATTGCAGTAGTAGCATTCCTCAGAGGGAATTCTCTCAAGAACAGGCTCTGTAATAAGAGGGGCTGCGGAAAGCGGCAGATTTCTGTTCAACTTGAACCGGAGTGCTGCTCGGCGCAAGGTGCAAAAAAGGTGGATATGATCGTGGGGGAATTGATCTAGCCAGTGTGGTACAACGTACTGCACCATACTTGGTTTTTCGATAATCATTAGGACTCGGCGCGACAGGGCCATGTTGAATACTCCTTAAAAAGGGTTGCATAAAGCATGGCTTTGCCATGGACATAGGTGTATGAACGGGCACAGGATAAAGTAGGCTATCCTTGACTGCGCACTATTCAGCTTCGTTAGTTAATGAATTAATCGGTCCTACGCAAGATAAATTTGTTTTAGGGGGAGAACGCCGAACCCTGATCCGGCTCATCGCCCCAGTCAACATCTTCAAGTGAAGGCGTCCAACCGGGCTCAATGAAGACGTGTTCGATGCCGCTATGACGGTAAAAGTACACAGTCTTGCCGAATAGCTCACTTTTGAAGAAGTCGACTGCCGGGTCTTCTTCCATTGATTTACCATAGCTGTCTGAGTTGTGATCTTGATGCTCGGGATCGTTGTACGCCTTACTGGGACCGGTGTATCCCAGCGCATGGGCGTGATCAGTCATGGTGTCGATGTCGACATTCTGAAAAAAGTCATGAGGTCTCATGTCATTGGCATCACTACGGCAATCGCAGAGACCGCCAGGTACGTCGACAAGCTCATCGGGCCAGCCAACGCAGTCAGAAAAGAAGGTTCTCGGTTCTCGTTGCATCGTTGACATCCTTATTGATTGCTTCCAACAATATCGTGCGTTTAACGCAATGCAGAAGGCCATGCCTAATTTCAGGTGGTCGAATAGATATAGTAGCTTTCAGGGGAGAAAATATGACAGACTGCAATTTAAGTACAGGCCGCCATTACTTGATGACCGGGATATCGGTATTAAGCTTGGGGCTCCTGTTATCTTTCTCGAGTGCGGCGGAAGCAGGCAGCATTCCTCGTTATGGTGTGGAAGCTTATTGTCAGGAGGTTTCCGATTTTGGAGGTGGGTCTGCGATGCTTTATAATGGCTGTATAGACATGGAGCAGACAGCGTATAATGGCCTGAAGAGTGCCTGGTCACGTATTCCGGCAGCCACCCAGTCTTATTGCGATGAGGTAGCCTCATTTGGGGGAGGATCCTATGCGCTTCTAGAAGGTTGTATCGAGATGGAGTTGGGCGCCGCTTCTTCCCCGGGTAAGTTCAAATATTGAGGTAATCAAGGATTTCCATTGATAAGGGCCTCTTTCATGTGCTAATATTGGGCATTCTAATTCAATAGGTTTTGAAGTGAACTGGTACGATAAAGATTTGACGCCTATGAAATTGGGGACGATCCCGAAGGTCGTTCTAGTTCATGGCGCCGACAAGAAAAAGATGAAAGCCGGTAAATGGATCCGCATCAAGGAATCTGAAGGCGATAAATGGCATCAAGTCTTGGTTGAGGATGTGCGCGACGATGGGACTGTGGTTGCCTCACGCTAAAAATATGATCGCCTAAACCTTCGGGAAACTTGCATGCCGTATGGGTATCTGACTCGCAACAGAAACAGATACTTTAAGGATGCCCAAGATGCCCGATAGCACACATATAACTCATCACTACGATAGAAACGGCACAATTACTGCTGCTGGCACAGACGAGGATCTGGATTTCAATGATGAGAGCCAGTTGGCTGCCGCCCAACAAGTCGCTCTTCGTCAACTGGAAAAAGAGCGTGATCTGCTACTGAAGGACCCCAAAGAATACTTCAAAATGCACTGCAATTTTTTTGCTGCTGATCCTGACCATGCGTCTGGATGGATGATTGCGCACATGAATGATGCAGGCGAGGTCAACATCCTTGATAAGAAGGGTGACCAGATGTTGCCCGTACATGTTGCCCTAAAGAATCCAAATATGGCTTTGTACGAAAAGGTGCCTTTCGAGGCTGACGCTCACAAGGATGTATATCTCCCGAACGGTTACTTCTGGCTTAGCGTTGAAGAAGCCCTTGGTACGACTCCGGTATTCCTCGTTGGAACTGGTGACCTCGGTCCACTGGTCAACATCGGCACATACTTGAAAATGGCAGATCGTTGGGATGTAGATGAGATGTATGAAGAACCGGGTTTGTTTGCAGAAACGGTGCTGGACGCACTGAAACAGGCAGAAAACCCATCGCATTCCCATATTATAGAAGACGTTTATACAAGGGGATTTCAGTTCGATACCGCTGAGCTGAAGGCTTTCATGGAAGCGCACCGTTCCGATCTGGTCGATGATGTCGACTGGCCCGCAAGCCCAGCGCCTTGAGGTCAGCATGAAGGTATATTTTCCAGCCGCCATTCTTGATCGAGAAGATCTCCATCCTCGTGACGCAGAGACCTGTCGTAGCGTGTTTGTTTCCCGTTATCCCAAACGTGCGATCACTGAAGATGAAGTGAACGACCACGATCAGGTCATTGAGATCGATGTTCCTGACATCCGGTTATCAGCCATCAATGATCTGGCGCCCAATAAATATGATCAGATGGAGCCCATACTGCGTCAGCGGGCTGTTCGCAGTCATATTGCAACGATGACAGATGACGAGATCTACGAGGTCTTGGACGAGGCAGGGATAGAATATGAGATACCAGCAATGGCGCCGGGGTTCTGACAGGGGCTAGGGGGTCTTCAGCTCTCGATTATTGGGAGCTTAGCATTTTGCAGGGCATCCACTTTGTCTTTAGGGCGGTCCAGCTACCCCGATCAAGCTTGATCTCACCAATACCATCACCGTTTTCATCAATGACGTCAGCCCAGAACCGCGTGTTCTTGTCGATGCTGCCTCCAACATGGCCAGAAATGCTGGCTCGATTGAGGGTGGCCATCACCGCTGGACGGCCGTTCTGAAAGGTCACTGTCTCCGAGATTTTAAGGTCGTCTTCTCCCACGATTTTGCACAGCATGAGACCGGCAGCTTCAATCGGAATATCGCTCTCAAATTTAAGCGTCATTATGCTCTCCCTCAGGATCTTCGGGATGGGCTACGTCATCGTATGGAGTGGCCGTCCATGTGTAGTGAATGTAGAGGGAGACTTTGAACGGTTTATTGCAGGAGCCGCATGTCCATTCATCCATGTCGTCGGAGTAAAGGGCGCCATCACTGTTGTCGGCGTCATCTACATGTCCACAATACGGGCACTCCGCTCCGTCAGTGCTGTAGGTTTCTTCGGTCATGTCAGGAGCCTATGGCTTAGGATCGTTAGCTAAGATGGCATTTTCGGCTTCAAGGACCTTGCGCTCATCCTTCACGATGTCTTTCAAGCTGGTCAAGGCGTCAGATAGGCTTTCGATCAAATCCCGCTCTACTGGCAAGTCAGCCTCGACGATCCCAAGAGTTTCCCCAATGAGGCGTTTAGCTTTCTCGATACGATCAATAAATTCATGTGACATATTACTTCCTTACTTTTCGTCTTCGTAATCGGCGTTTTCCGTTTGGAACTCTTAGGCCCATTGGATCAGGTCATCTGCGGTTGCCGAGAAGCCATCGATCAAGTCTGAAATTCTCGCCCCAAACATCTTAATTGGCCGTGAGTTTGTTTTCGGCCTCGAGAGCTTCGCGTTCCTCTTGGATGACGCTGTTGGCCCGGACCAGCGCATCAGACAGGACGCGGGCCAGCGCGTCGGACAGCTTATAACGCATGTCGACTACATCACCGTCTGGCACGACAAGATCGTGAGCTTCGCAAATGAGACGCTTGGCTTCCTCCATGCGCTCAAGGTATGTTTTCTCAGGCATTATTAATCCTTTCAGTGATCCTCTTTCAATTTGCGGGCAGCTTCCTTGAGGCGCGTAATATTATCGTGTCCCAGGTACTTACGTGCGTTGCTTGCGATGCTGAACTGGTCGTTGTCCGCCACAACGTTGTGGTGCTCACTAATTTTATGGGCGAGAGACAGTTTCTCTAGGAAGTAATCAAAGCATCCTTGTAGGCCGTCTTTTTCGGCCAACGCCTGCATTGCATCCCGATGGTCACCCTTCAGTACAAAGAACACGGTGTTCTTCAGGACCAGTGCTGTTGTCTCACAACCATAAGCACTCATACTACTGCCATCGTGGCTCAAGTGGTAATCCTTGAAGTCAGCAACGCTGTTGATGGTTCGCTCGTTCGTGGTTGGAATGGTCTGATGCTTGAACATGTGAAGTGTCTTCTCGATAAAATATGAAGTATAGGCCGCCCTAAGTTTCGCCATGGACTACACTTTATCTTAATTTGTATCGACGGCTAATACAAATGCATCTGGAGATGTGAACAAAACAGAAGCAGCCAACGCTCGCTCCAGAATGAACGCAGGTTGCCATGCATAGATACCGAACAGTAGTTGCTTCGTCAATATTAAATAGACGAAATAATGGATTAATCGAGACATCAAAGATTTGACGACATCTACTTCAGGGTCTATACGTTTGGGAAACGTTGAAGGCGATCTTGCTCCAGATTGGCTTCGAGATCGTTCAAGTTGAGCAGGATTGAACTAAGGATATCAAAAATATGAAGATCGAAATCAGAACCAATAGAGACACCTCAGAGTGTGATACTTGTGGCACCGACTTTGCCGAAGGTGGTAGCGTATTAATCGACGGCAAGGAAATCATCAATAAACCGGCAGTTGCCTATTGCATGGGTGGTAGGAATTACAGCCCTGCTGACCTTCTGGTGATGGCTTTGGATAAGCTTGGTCACACAGTTCTGGTCGATGAGGACAGATACCACATCACGTGTGATGATAAGGACTACCACCGCCTCAAAGACGATGAAGATGCCTGATCGAGCATGGTGGGTTTCATCAAGCTAAGCATTTAATAGAAGTCATTAAGGAGAAAAATATGGCTACTAATTATACGCAGTTTTGCGTCTCTCTTCCCGAAGGAAAAGAGATTTCAGATGCAGCAAACAACATTGTTTGTGATGTAGAAAACTATTTTGATGGTGAGGATCACTCTCTATCGGAGGAGCTGTTAGGTGCGCTAGAGAACAGCGCGATCCAAGATGAGCTTGGTTTCCAGGTTGATTTTGAAGGCCCAGATGGATCACAGGTTGTCGTCTTTTCTGACGAAAATGCGAGCATTGAGGTTGCAGCGACGATGATCTCAGACATCCTCGAGGCAGCAAATTCTGATGAAGTGATCATTTTGGATTATGCCCTGACATCGAGCCGCTTCCAGATCGGCGCCTATGGTGGCGGATCGGTTGCCATCAGCCGCAAAGACATTCAGTATTTCGATCCCACATCTATGGCGCAGAAAGCGGCCGAAGAGATGAAAGCTAACCTGGCTGGTGCCCCGGCGCCTTAAAGGCCGCCAACGTAAAGTTAAAAATATGAAGGCCCCGGAGTGGATTTTCCGGGGCCTTTTTCTGTCTAGGTCTGTCTAGGTGGGATCAGTGAATTTGATGGTAAGTCCGGCCGATAGCACGCTCGCTGATGTTCGTGCGGTGATCAGTGGTTTCGCTCTTCATGTTGTAGCCCGAAGCATCGTGGCTATCGCAATAGAACGTGTCTGGCTTGTCGTATTTGATGTTGTACGCACGGAACCTTTGCCCGACTGTATGGTGGTCGGGGTGGGTTTCAGGGGTGATGTCGGGAGGTAAGTTTTTGGTCATCTCTACTTACTCTACATTGATTTCGTATTCGTTCCCGCAGCGACGGCATCGGCACTGGGCTACAGAGCGTCGTTCCGGGGTCCAATGGCACCAACCATAATGGGGCTGATGGAAAAGGCGACACCAAAGGGACTTCATACCGACACCACAAATTGTGTGAGACCAGTGCGGTCGGTGCGCAGCATCAGCTTTCGATCAGCCCACTTTCTGACGACCCATTGTCCGCGTACCTTACGTGGTCGCCTCCATCCAGAACCGATGAACTGAGAAGCCTTCATTTCGTAAAAGAACGATACCAAGATTTCTGCGGGTTTGTCGTCCCAGGTTTTGGGAATGTCATCGTCTGTGACGGAGCGTGTGGGGATCATTCTTGCCTCGTAGGGTAAATGAAATGCTGCAAAGCACTTAATATGAATACCTATTCTTGTATTAGTCTATATTGGCGGCGTCTATTCGTCAAGTATTAGTGCTTTCTCAAGTATAGAGGGGAAGGTGACGCTATAGGGATAGGTAAGGGGCTTTCACCCCTTACCTGGTTTCTTTTACGGAGCTGGATTGCTAGCTTTTTTGGCGTCCAGCATCTCCTGAAGCTCGTCTTCCATAAGAGTATAGGAGCCATCATAAACATGGTCGTTTACGATCTGTGCGCCTTCGTAGTCGATCCGCATCGCAAGATCGTCGCCATATAGCTTCATCCATTCGTCCACGACCTTCTTTCTGAACGCGTCACTAGTAATATCGAGCTCTCGCATCAGATCTTCGTCCATTTCGGCTTCCTGAATATGGATGAAAGCATCATCGGCTGCATCACGAACGCGATCCTCAGCGGTCATGCTTTCATGAGCAGGGGTGGCTTTGTGAACGACGAACTCGACTTCGAAGGGGCCATCCCAATCTCTGACCCATTCGGGAGCATGACGGGACAGGCGGAGATGATCACTATCGTACGAGTTCTCTTGGATGTCTTCGACGCTCGACAGGTTCGTGAGCTGTAGAGCTTCCTCCACAGTCATCTTCCATTCAGCGTCTTCGGAAACCCCAACACCACGGATGTCATCACCCTTCCGGCCGAAAAACTCCTGGGGAATAAAATCGCACTGCAAGTAGTCGACCTCACCATTTTCGATGGCCTTCTGTTCTGCTTCGATGCGGCCATCCTCGGGTGCCTCAGGGCCCTGCTGAGGAGGAGACAACTCAAAGTTTTCCTGCATCACCCGGATGGCGTAATCGCTGACTTCTCTCATCTCTTCGATGATATCATCAACGTATTCTTGATCATAGTCGACTTCTGGGTAGTCATTCTTGAGACCCTTCAGCCAATTTCTAGCATCCCGATCAGCCGCTTCTTGGGTGGCATGGGCCGACATCGAAAATTTGCCATCAAGGTCAAAGCCATTGAGGTAGACTTTAAACGAGGAGGGCTGGGCTGGTGCGCTGGGTGCAGCGATGCTTGCTAGATCAACGCCAGGGGCGATCACTGAGCCTTTGCTAAGGGCTGTGCCCCAGTTACCGTCTACGCCAAGCAACTTGGCTGCGTCAGTCAGACTGGTCTGGTTGCTCTCCTTGCCATTCTTGGCGTTCTTGAGCGTTTTATTGATGATTGCCTTCAATTGGTCGGCAGTCATCACAATAAGGGTGTCATTAGTCGTCATAGCGGTCTTCCTTCTTTTACTAGGCAAGCATAAAACTGGGCTCTTCATTTCCGCCCACCTGTGAAAAAAGGAGTTCGGTATGATGTATGTGCTGGAGATCCAGCAAGAAGGTAGAAATCCGACAGTCCAATGAGCCCGGCAAAGTCGAATTAGTGAACAATCAAAAGATCCGAAGGTGCCACGCTCTAAGAGCTGCATTCCGTTCACATCTAATGATGTATCGAATTTGGGGGCAGGGGTCAATAGATAAGATAAAGGCAAGTGTAACTTTATTCAGTAGTCAGTCTATCCTTTGCGTATTGATAGGCTTCTTTTGCTAGTGTATAAGGATAGCAAGTACATTCCGGGTTACTAACGTATGGTTACTATCGTTCCCCGGGTTATATTAAATTTTGAAATGTGGAAGCCCTGAAGGGTTCGTTACCTATAAAAGAAAAGGTATGAAATTATGGTTGGATTTAAAGATTTCGAGGAGCTGGACGGACATAGCCGAAGCACGCTCCCTGATGTGGATGAGAACGGTCTCGCGGAAGAGCTGGAGATGAGCCAAAGTCTCAGTAGTATTGTTGGTGATGTTTTCAAAATTATGACCGACGCAAGCAAGGCCGTGAATGATGCGGGAACCTACGGTGAAGCTATCGTTGGTCTGGATGTAGATAACGGGTCGGTGGATCTTGAGAAGGGGGCCTTTATCGCGGGCAAAAATCTCATCAACCGCCAACCCCTATCTGTTCAGGAAGAGATCGACCGTCTTTGCGAGCGTCAAGATATCCGTGTTGAGCCAGGTGATGATATTCATGTCGTCTACTATGAGGGTAAGGAGCCATCGTATGATCTTGGCTTCTACTACAACGGAGAAGATGAAGGATGCTTCCAGCTTCGCGTTGAGGGTATCCCCGTCGTAGAAGGCACGCTGGGTATTACGACAATGGAACCCCGCTGGTGTAAATATCCGGATGATTTCGAGAAGATCCTCTCAACGACAGGACGAGCTATCGTGAAGGACCTAAAACCAGTCCATGAAGGCAAGCTGAAGGTGGATCAAGACATCCTCAATGGTCAGAAAGAGAAGGTCATGTCGGCCCTGGAGGCTCTGGAAAGCGATGAGCCAGCCACAGCTCTCAGTCGCTAATATGCCTCAATCCATCTATCACGGATCAGGAAGATTCTTCGAGGAGTTTACTCTCGCTTCCGCTGGTCAGAAAGGCCGGTCAAGTAATGGTGGTCTCGGCATCTGGGTCACACCTGACATTGATATCGCATCGACATTCACCGAGGATGAAGGCTTCATTTATGAGCTTCTGATCGCTGATAAACCGGTGAAAAAAGTTCCCCTACAGTGGCTCATGAAGACGCACGATGAGGCGAGAGACATCGAGGACAATCAGGGTTTAGAGGCGGCTATCAGATTTTATGATCGCATTCGTGTAGCGTTGATTGATAAGGGATTTGGGCAGCTCTGGATTGTCGAGAGTGATGGTTCCGCATCCACACGCGTTGTCCTAGATCCTGACGATATTGAAGTTTTGTCGGTGTCTAGAATGCCAAAGCCACTGGAGTTTAAGCAGTAATTCATATTTTCCTGACAAGTACACCCGTACTGATCAGTGCGTTGGTGGAAGGTCCGGATATGGAGAGTATAGGCTTCGCAGCCATCCTGATTGGCGCCATGGCTTATATATGGAAGGGGCCACAGCAAATTATGGTGATCAGCGCCGTTTCGAGTGCAACGTGGGTTTTGTACTTCATGTCGCACTCGCAATGGGGGCCAATGTTCGTCACCTGCACCTTCATCCTGGTGTTGTTGGGAGGGGCTTATGCTCAGGCTAGGACCGCGAAATACATAGCCGCCGCGAGATACATAGCCGCCGCGAGATTTGCAGTCGTCCTTCCATTCCTATTATTCACGATGTCAGGCATCCCTATGGTGCTGGTGATCTGCGGAACCCTATTGAAGACATTTGGATCACTTCTGAGGCGTCATCCCTATTTGTACCGAATTGCCTTCGCATCAGGAGAGCTAAGCTGGATCATGTTCGGCATAGTAGAGGGCTTATACTCCACTATTGCGGGCTCCGCTCTTTCGGTGAGTGCAATAGTGGTATCTGGCGTCTTCTTCTACTGGAGAGAGCGCACTGATAATGCCTTGCCAGATCCCAATAAGTTTTCAGAATCCACATCTTGATCATATTCGATTAATTATTCGATTAATGCACTTTCATTAAGTTCATTCTCCTACATCGAACTAAGGTTCGCACCAAAAATGTGCAGGATCCACAAAACAATCTGATGTATGGAACCTTAATAGATGGAAATATTGGGAATTATGGCGATCATAATAGGGGCGCTGGCTTATATCTGGAAGGGTCCCCGTCAGATTATGGTGATCAGTTCTGCTTCAAGCGCGATGTGGGTGGCATATTTTATATCGATCTCCCAATGGGGACCAATGTTTGTGACCCTTACCTATATTTTCGTTCTCTTGGGAGGTGCATGGGCCAGCGACAAGTCTGTTCGACACCTATGCTTCGGGCAGGCAGTAACCGCCTCAATATTTATCCTTATCTCGATGTCGGGGCTGCCGATGCTCCTAGCGTTCGGTGGTAATCTTCTGAAGTCATTCGTTCCTATGACAAGAAATCGGCCTTACCTCTACAGAGTGGTATTCTCGTTGGCGGAAGTCCTATGGCTTTCTTTCGGTCTCGTAGTCGGGGCGCACTCCACTGTTGCAGGAGCTACTATCGCGATGAGTGTAAGTGTTGGGTCAGGTATCTTCTTCTACTGGAGAGAAAGGGCCCGATCAGTTTCAAGTGATGGGGCCGACACTTAGGTTGGTGGAGTATCTACACGTCACCTATGCTCAACGCAAAGCTAATGTTGACAAGTGTTGTAGTGTTCATTACTAATCATGTATATATTTCGACATCAGGAGATTAGCGAATGTATACTCTGTGCCAGCGTTTGACCCAGGATCCGAATATCGGCTTCAATTACGACTACATGGGATCGGCCGAGTATGAGTTCGGCGCCAATTGGCGGGCGCGTGTATATCTCGCGAAGGCTGAGGAGACAGTTTTGGTTTCCGGTCGGGTCAAAGAGGGTAAGCGCAGCGTCTCCTGTGTCTTCATTATGAAAAATGGCGATGAGCAGAAAGCAATCCCGGTCATGCGGGCGCTCGCTGATGGCACAAATATCAATAAGGGCGCAATGATGTACGATAAGCCCCCCGCAGGTTGGTTGATCCTCGATCCGGTTCCCATGCTCTGCTATCTGGACGGCAGCGACGGGAAAGAGCGGGCAGAAAAGTTCATGGCTAACACCCTTGAGCAGATGGCCGAGGTCGAGTCCTATGGCTGAGGTAACGACAAAGAAAAAGCAGCCGCCCAAACACTGCAAGGCATGCGGATGCTCTTACTGCGCCAGCTGCTTTGCTGAATGCCCTGATTGCGCACCCAAGAAGTCTTGGTGCGACTGAATTTAGATGTCGGTGCCAATCCATTGGTTCGGCACTGATCAAGGACCTTAATCGGCCGCATCAGCGATCCTCAGAACGCGCTCCAGTTCTTTCGCACTCATTCTTTGTAGTCGATCCCAGTTCGCGATATTCGTTCGTGTGATGGAGTCTTCTTGATGGATGATGGAGATCGGCACGCGGAGTGTCTCGCAGACAGCAAGCATATTCGGGTAGGTGAGAGCGCTCCTGCCCGAGCAAAACTGAGAGACAGCGTTTCGACCCAAGCCAGACTTCTCTGCTACGTCAGATAGCGACATGTCCCGCAGAGTGCAGGCCATCTTGATATTGAAGCGTGCGGTCTCCAGCGCCAGGTTCGTCCGTTCTTTGGTAGCTTCCACAATATGTTCCTTAGTAGGCGTCGATATCCTTCGAACGTACACTGCACGGTAAATTGTGCAACCATGTTGTGTATTGTCCATTTTGGCAGTCGTTTGCATGATGCTGGGTGTGAAAGCAGCATGCTTGTGAGTGCGTCCCAACAAGAACTTTTAGAGAAACCGATGTTTCATTGGTGTAATCCGAACATTAATGAATGTTGACAAAAGAATAGTCAAAGCATACTGTTTTTATACAAAGAATATATTTCGGAGTATTTATGACCCCTTTTCAGAAGAGCCAGTTGAAAGCCAAGTATCACAACCCTGCCGCAAAGGTAGATGGTCGTGCATTGCGTGTTCTGGAAAGCCGGGGTCTGATCAAAGATGATCGGGTCACTATCTCAGGGGATCATGCGCTTGGTCACTTCCGTCATTGCCCTCAAACCGAAGTTCCCAGCGAAGAGTTGATCTCAAAGTACATGGGGCAGGCGGTTCTCATTGAGGATTACTTCGTCGGTGACGAGGAGATTGGCGATATCTATTCGTGGTCGACTGTCAGTGCTGTCGAGGAATACAAGCTGGATGCGGGTAAGGTGCTGGAGGCATACCGCCGCTTTGCGCTTGTCATGAACGCTGATATTAAGCGTATCTGGACAGCTGGCTACGATTGGGACACCGATACTGGGGTGCTGCCTTCAGGCGTTCGTTCTCTAACGCTGAGATCCGCTAGAGATATCGCTGAGCGCAAAACGGATATTTTTGGCTACTATACGTCTCCAATCTTTTTCAATCTCGCGAAAGCTTTGATGGAGGATGCCGAGTCAGGGAAGCTGATCAATTACGGATCCCACAAATATAGCTTGAACGACAACGAAGATGAGTTGGTCCCGTTTCTGGCAGATGAAGACGCTAAGGTGGTTCGGGTTTTCCGCTGCGATTTTGATCAGTAATTTTTGTCTTGAAGCGCTTTTCTAGCTAAGGCTATATAATGATTGAGTTTTGAGGAGGTTTTTATGAGCGTTGCGTCGAGAACTAAGGATTACTTCAAAGACTTGGTTGGTTTCCTCCTTCCACCTGCTTCATTGGTAATTCCTGTAGGGGCAGCTATGGCATATATGGAGGGAATGATTGGTTTCATTCCAATGGCGGCTTCACTGGTCCTGATGATTGCAATGCTGCGGGTGATGGCAGTGCGTCACGATTACATCGTACCGGATCGAAACACTCTGCTCTCTCCTTTCGTATTCTTGGTAACCATCGCACATTACATCCTGTTGATGATGGTGGGCGTGGTTGGTGCTTGTTATCTGATCATTATTTTGATCGGTGCAGGGCAGGGAGAAATTTCTATCCCTGACACTGCGATGATTGCCGTATTCTTCTTCGCTAATGCGGCCTACGTGTTTTCGTTTTATGAAGATTGACAGTGCACTTCTTAGGTTACTAGCGAAAGTAAACGGAATCTGGTCATGTTAGAGGTGCAGTCTTGTATATGGTCACGCGTGCAATATGCGCCGTGTAGCTCGATTGCAAACCTAGATGTGATTGCCGCCTCTGTGGTCTGGAGGTCTGAAGGAGACTGCAAAAGTCGCAGGACTGCACCGGCCGTATCGCTCACTTCCACTCTGTCCACATCAGGACACTTCGCGGCCAAAAACTTAGAGCACTGCAAGAAGCCTTGAGGATCGGATACTAAGGGAATACAGGGCTTCATAAAAATGCGGGGTGAAGATTTCTTACGTCGGGTTACTTAATCTCTAAGCGGAGGTCTTACAATGTCGACAAATCAAACTGAAACTGGATACATCAAATTCACTAAAAATGGCGCCCGCCAGGTGATGAAGAAGATCAAGAATGTGCAGGCGAACTGGCAGGACTTGCGTTACAGTTTTGCGCTTGAGTTATATGAGCAACTCAAGGACTTACCAAAGTCCAAGCAGAGCTCAAACGGTGCCAGAGAGCTTGTAAGCTTTCAAGCTCGTAGAGGATGGGAGCCATCCCGCATGACATTACGCAAGAACTCCCCTTGCTCGAATAGAATGTACCTGACAAGCGAAGATCTCTGGTCATTGTCCAGGGAAATTTTCAGAGGTAAGGGCGGTGCTCTGTGTAAGCCACGCAAGAGCGCGTTTCCAAAACCAAAGTCCACCGATAAGGATCTCAGCTTCTATTTCTATGGTTGCTCACTCGAGATGGGGGAGGACAACCTCCTGAAATGGCACGTCGCTGAGAATAATCACGCGGCTGACAGTGCGTGTCAGCATCCGGTCAGCAAGATAATCATGAGCGAATACTTGGGCCGAGAGTATCAGTGGAAGCGGGGCGAGGGCGGAACAGTGCAGACATATAGTGAGGATCACGAAGACGGCGAGCTTTATCATTTTGCAGAGACCGGATTCGGCAAGGATGCACCCAAGCCGAGAGCTGGCTCGAATGCAGAGTATGGGTTTCCTAGTTGGGGTGCCGGGTACGGCCGCATGTGAATATCTCAGGCCGCAGATGGCCATTTCATAAAATTGACCGCCACATGCACTAGGGGAGCGTTTTGGCAAGCATATCTTGTCGGGCTTTCTCTATAACCTCATCCCAGTTTTCGACCTTGCCATCCTCTGATGTCGGCAGGACGTCAGGTTTGACGCCCACTCCGTCGATTAATGTGCCTTTTGGACCAGTAAACCGCGCAGTTGTTAGCCTAAATACGGGACCGCCAGGGTAGGTGAATTGCTTTTGGCTGGATCCCTTTCCGTAGCTGACTTCACCAACTACAGGCCCCATTTCGTAGTCCTTCACCATGGCTGAGAACTGCTCGGCAGCAGATGCGGAATTTCGATTGATGATCACGCCTACCTGTTTGATATCAGGGTAGGCTTCAGGCTCACTGGTGGTTGTTTCACTATCTAAAGGGAAGTGAATTGCTCGACCTGTCCTGTGGGCGATCACGGTTCTCTCGGGTAAAAAAAGAGATGCCAGCTCGGCCGTCTCCGAAGACCATCCGCCGGGATTGCCGCGCATGTCGAACAGAACGCCTCGTATCGGAGCTTTAACTCGTTCTGCATCAATAATTTGGCGAACTTGAGCCGTCATTCCTGGGCTAAATTTGGTGACTAAGATTTGTAGGATGCCATCGAAGTTCCCTACTCGATGTGCCCAATCTATACGTGACTTTTCGATTGCAACCAAGAGGTTAACGAGGGCTCCATCGCGCTCGACGGTTACATCGATCTCATCAACCTCATTCAGGGTTCTAATATAATAAGTTATGACCGATTGAGGGCGTATAATCTTATTGGTTAGCGTGAGGTCTCCCAGAGCGATAATGGTATCGCCCACCTCTAACCCCGCTCTGTCTGCTGGGCCTCCGAGTTTTACACTGGTTACCGTAATGCGAGGGGATTTAGCCACACTGAAGCCTAGGTTGCCTTCCTTGGTACCTTCTTTATCTCGTCGCTCCACCTCTTCATGCGTCGTACTTAAGACCCGAGAGTTCCGGTCAAGCGCCTGCAATGCGCCATGTATAACCTTTCTGCGCGCGGCTTCATCAAGTTCGACATCCATCACAGCGCCAATAGCGATACCTGTCATGACGAGATCGTAGTTGAGACGCCACCCTTTTGGACCACCTGTAAGAAAGAACGCAAACAGCATTAGGCTGTAGAAGGCTGTTTTTGCAATCCACTTGCGGCGGCGCCTTTCAGATGGAGACCGCGCTTCCTCTTTAGCCTGCGCTCTCTTCTGCCTTGCTTGCCATCTCTGGCGGAGCCCTTGCACGAAGCCCGTGATATGTGTCCATCCGGTAGATGTCGGTGTGTCAGGTGTGCCCGTCAAAATAAAGCCTGTAATGCTGGTAACGAAAATGTCGATTGCTCGTGCCAAATTCATTACCAGAGGCATGTTTAGTCATGGTTAAGGGTATCACTCATATCAGCTGCATACGCAGCGCCTGATGCTGATTACTCACGACTGAGAGAGGGTCGTCATCAAGCAGACCGAGGTGAATGCTTTAAAAGCACTTGGTCAACACGCTGCGGTGGCGTACTCGAGCATCAGCAGCAAGAAACTAATGCTAGAGCCTTCGCACACTGCTCGATGACAAGCACCAGTGTACCAGTATTAGATTAAAGCTGGGTTCCTGTTGCCATGATAAAGGAAGCAATACCCCATATTGTTGCTTGCTCTAAACCTCACATGTTCTCACTAACGGTTGGAGTGGAGATCATCATGCCAGGTTTTGGTAACAAGTATTTTGTGGTGAAGGACCACTTTCGCATTTTGAAGAATGTCGGAAGCAGCCCATCGAACACCTATATTGGTCGATCCCGGGCATGCACCCCAGTTTTGCTATCGACTACCGCTCAGCCTGGTGACGAGATCCATGACCTGGTTGGAGGACTTCATCATGTCTGTGCGGACACCGGGGAAACTCATCATATTCAGATGGTGCCTTCTAAGGGTCTGTTCGAGAAGTCTTACGGCGCGAACCCGGAAGCCGGTCGTATAGTGGAACTCCAGCGCGGGATGTTCCTTGAGGAGATCGAGGGGCCGACGCTAAAGTATAACTATGCGCAAGCTCGAGAGTTTTCCGACAAGACCCACCCAGAGTTAACCGGTGGCATCCGAATGGTCGACAGAGATCCACTGGAAGATGTCTCTGATGAGATTATTGATGCCTTACAGGAGCAGGGGGTTTCAATCATTCCTGAGAGCATATCCTTTGCAAGTGAGACTGCTTACAGCTCTGCGAGGGCATGCTTCGCGCTGGGCGGGGCAGGGGACGATTGGTCTAAGTCGGAAGATCTATGGATCCTCACTGTATGTAATAATGCGCGAGCCATCCTTCGGGCGCCTGATCGCCTTCACACACCAGAGAATTATGCCGCCGATATCAACTTCAAGGCTGGCCCTATAAGCGATTTGGTGTCGCCTATGGTGGATCTTGTCAATGAGCTTGCACCGGGTGCTAGTATGCCGGGCCTGCGCTAAAAAATATGAAAAAGGAGACTATAAAAATGGATAAAGATTGGGGCGCAGTAATCGCCGAAGAGATCGTTAACGAGTTTGCTTCGTACAAGAGTGCGGCCAACGATCCTGTTACGGACAGCGATTGGTATATCGATGGCCAGGCGATCTCGAGGCGAGCAACGTTCACGATGCAAACCGGGGAACTTGGAGATATCGAATACGATATGGTTTGCATGCAAGATGGCAGCGTTTTCATGAAGACCAATCAGTCACATGAGGTACGTGGTCTAGAGCTTAACAATGAGTCCCTGAATTCGGGTGCTTTGTTCGATGGCATCAAGTGCTACATCGACGAGAACGTTGAGTTTTCTGGTGAGGGAGAGATAACCTTCAACGGCATAGAGTTCACGAAAGTCATTGCTCAGATGGAGACGGTAAAAAAGCCAGACGGCAGCTTCGATACTGCCTTAGGTTCGGTGACACCTGTAGAAGAGACGCCCAGCGCACCGGCTCCTTAAATCAGGGATCTGACACTAATTCTTGAATGGCGGCCGAAGAATATCTCGGTCCGCCATTCATATTTCTGGAGCTATCAGGACCCAGATGTCAGGTCTCTCTCAAACTCAATGACATCATCATAGATTGTGTCGGGGCCAAATCCCTTTGGGCGCTCAAGCACCACTTCTCTCAGGATCCTGGATTGCATCCCCGGGGAAGCGTGCAGGTTCGGTGTCGCCAGATAGAGAGAGTTTTCCCGTTGCACCCAAGTATCAGCGACGACGTGGCCAGAGCGTAGAGCCTGTTGGTCGTCGAAGATCACCATGCGGGCTTCCGTTTCAACATCCTTGGTTGGCCACAGCACGACCCGAAGGTGGGTCTCACCATGCCCGGCATCAGAGATCATGCAATATGCAGGGATGGCCTGAATGACAGTATAGATGCCAACCGTACGGGTAGCAGGATCCAGATCCCAGGGCTGGTGACCGGGATGGACGTGAAAGTGACCTGCTTCAATCATTCGGTTCAAGCCAGCCACAGCAATACGGCGCCAAGCCATAATCTCAATCGAGCGAGCGTCTCTTACATGCGGGGTATCGCGTCCAAGTGGCATGACACCCTCGATGTTTTGGCTCTCCAGCAGATAATAAAAATCGTCATCGATATCTTTCACCTCGAGGTCAGTAAGCTCTTCGAGGCGCTGGGCGAGATCGGGCATATACAGGATCCGATAACGAGGCGGATCCTGATAGTCAGCGACCAAGGATGCGTGCTTACTGTAGCCTAGACCGGCCGCCAGGGATTCCGTCAGATGTGCTGACTTGAACTCAGGTGCCCAGTTCTGAAGTTCTCTTTTGACGAGTTTGATGGTCTTCGGGCAAATTCTTACTGCTGTCATATCGTGTTCCTGAGACGCGGTGCTGCCGATTACCCCACGTCGATTGCACGACATGTACGGTAGGTCTTCCATCAAATGCCCGCTTGGGCCCAGCAGCAGGCCAGGAGAGGCTCCCCAAGCTCTCTTATAGCGTGAGCTTGAGGGCAGGTGCAAGTGTCACCTTCCGGCAGTCCGTTGGCCTTCAGTGCGATCTAATGTTGACAATTCATGCTAATCGAGTTAAGCATGCAGACATCAAATACGATAATCATTGGAGTATCCATGTACTATACTTTGTGCCAGCGTTTGAAGGAAGACGAGAACATCGGCTTCAACTATGAGTACATGGGGGCGGCAGAGTATGAGTTTGGCGCCACGCTTCAGGCACGTCGTGGTCTCTACGATGCAACCGAACTCGCGCGCCTCAGTGGCAGCATCAAGTACGGCCTCAAACGATACAACTGCGTGTTTATCTTCAATATTGCAGAAGTCGACATGGCCCGTCGCGTAATCAATGCTATGAGCAAGGAGCAGTATCGCAACAAGAACGCGATGGCCTTGGGCAAGCAGCCGAAGGGGTGGCTGATGCTCGATCCCATGCCGATGCTTATCTATACAGAGGGTGACGCAGGGTATGAGCGCGCTAAGAAGTTCATCGCGCATGCGAAAGAGATGTTTGATGAGCGGGAAGCGAAGAAGATCGACTGGGGCCCCAATCCGAAAGGCGTTGTCGAGGCCTAAGTCTTCTTACAATTTGGCTTTTTAAGGCATCCCGATTATCGGGATGCCTTAATTTTCGTTCCATTGGGGCTTATGTGAATCCTATGGGACTGCGCGAATATCAAATCAGAGGTCAAAGAAAACTGGGTTGTTGACCTTGATCTTCTTGGATTTGGTCTCTTTAATAATTGATCTTCTAGCCGCGCTCCTGTTCCGTATGATCAATGGAAAGGATTCTCGAAATGCGCTGATACCATCTCGCCGTAAAGTATCCCAAAGTCTTACGCCACCAAGAAGTGTAAATACCACGAAGGCCACTACACAGAATAGAAGCTCAGTTGCATCTATATTTTTGAGAGAAAATGCTAACGACAAAATGAAGGCGGCAAGCAATAATTGGCATAGGCTTACCCGTATTTCTGATGCATTGTAACCTGCTCTGGTGTGTTCTTCCCAGACTTTCAGGGGATCTTCAATTTGGGTATCAGAGAAAGCGATTGGTCCTGTAAATCTGCCATCAGCGTAAAACTGTGCTAGCATCCAATTGTGGCCATTTTTTAAGATGAACGCTTTCCCCGCTGTGATATCAAGGCACTCACCGGGAGCTAGGTACTGCCAGTTCTCGGCGTCTAATGGTTCATCTACCTTTCGGGTGCAGGCGCCTTCAATTAGTGCTGTAGGTCTGATGACGCATGCTTTTTTGATCTGGGTAACAGATCCTTCAATAGCGCGTTCGTTGGTGTCCATCTGTAAGTCTCCAGAGAAAAATGTCTTGCGGAGAACACTACATAGATGTCGTTAAACTGTGACTAAGGATTGCTAAATATGCAGAATACCGAGAACCCTAGCGATGTGGCGCCTTAGAGTTCTCGGTCTTGCTTTTGTGCCTTAAACGGCCTCGTGTGCTGGTAGGTAGGCGAGTGAGATACCTGTGTTCGGAATCTGAAAGTTGGACTCCGTCAAAAATGCCGCGACAATGCGTCGGCCGATGGAGTCGAAGGGCTTTGGTGTGAAGGCGCGTTTAACTTCCAAGCAGGCAGACAGCTTATTATAGTCTACTTTAATTTCTCTAAAGTCAGTGCCCTTACCTAGTCGGAAGGTAGTGATACCACACGCGGTCAAGAAGTCGGAAGACCCCTCATCCAGGCGCTGGTGTTCGATCAGTTCGCCGAGTGCGCGACCAATAATTTTTGCCAGATCAGGGCCATCCGTGGCTTCGACAATGGTGCTCGCCAGCTTCGAGCGGTCAACAGCAAGATGGAATTTGCGAATGTTTCTATCCATGTTTTCTTTCCTATTCTTTATCGCCAACCCAGCTTTTCGGCACGGCCGACACTTTGGCAGCACGAATGTCACCTTCGTCTGCCGAATGGTTGCATTGATCATTGATAAGGCTGCGCACCTCTTTGCGAACCTGAGTGGCGCCCATGTCCTCCGGGGCGCTCACACGGACGAGAACGTAATGGGTTTTCTTCTTCGGCATTTCAGTCCTCCTTCGCCAAAGCATTGACGCCAGCAACGAAGTGGCTCCCGATCTCGAGGTAGTTCGGACCCAATGCGGCATAGACGATCAGGCCCGCCATCGCATCCTCCAGGGTCTTCCAGGCTCGACGGGTGTCTTCACCATCGACATAGCCGTGGTAGTGAACCTCGGTGGTGTCGATCTCACGAGTAATCGTGGATCCTTCAAGTTTGTGAGGATGGAAAGACCGGATCATATACGGCCCGATTTCAACATCTTCGATCACGCGGCCCCAAGAAAACTTCGGCATTAGAAAGCTCCATTCATTAAATTCGTTGATCACAACATGCATTAATCATGGTTTCTTGTCAACATTACAAAGGTTAGATCATATACAATTATGTTTTGACTGGATTTGTTCTTGTGCTGCTCCTATAAGATGACCATGAGCAGTTCAGTTTTCGATATCTCAAAAGTCCGACATCATATTTATGGTCTCTTGGCCGAGCTTCCTGGTGTCCAGAGCATGCCTTGGGCACCTTATACGCCGAAGATGGAGTATCCGGCCTGTCCTAAGGCTCTCTATCGTGCTCTGGATGTGTGCTATGACGAAGAGGCATGTCATCTGATCCATGAGAAGGGGCACCATAGCGACGTAGGGGCTGCCTATCGCTTCAGTGATGCCTTGGCCTGGAATGCTGTTGTCGAGCATGGTGATAAAGCTCACAACTGGGAGAAGATTGCCGTTGCAGAGCTTTGGGATCGCATGATCGTTGCAGTGATCGAACAGCGTGTTAAAGACCTGTCATCTGTTCTTTCGAGCATGTCCCCAGCGCTGTGGAAAAATATGGATGACTTCTGCGATCAGTTTGTTCGTATGCTTCAATCGGACATCAATTGCGGCATGCTTTATCAGGGTGGCGGCTTCGGCTTGCGGTTTGATCATGATGGGAAGGGTACCTGGCCGGTCATCACTGACTGGAAGCTGGAGTTCAGGCAGGAGAACAATCCATTCGCGCCGAGCCGCCTTCTGGCAGAAGATATCGCTGGGCCCCTATTTGCGTAAAATGACTTCCGGCGGCCATGGTCGGCCGCCGGAACAATGCTATTTAGCGTTAGAAACCTATTAAAATATCAGTATTCGTTACCAACAACGGGAAGGGGTTTGCTGGGCGGACTGAAGCTCTCGCGGCTGTAGGAGAACTTGTCTTTAATGATGGACAGAACCTTGCTGTTTTGGTCTAGCAAAACAGGTATGATAGGTCGTACCGACGCGTACGAAATCAGCAAAAGGATTGCTGAGGTGATGAATACAAACGCAGTATTAGAATACGAACTGACTGGCGGAGGAAGGCACGTAAACGCGAAAAGGAAGATCGGTGCGAAAGCGGCCAAGAAGCTCGATACTGCTAATCTGTCTTGAAACTCACCATTTTCTTTCTTTTTCTCGCGTAGAGCTTTAACGGGTGTTTCGATTGATGTTTCAGAGAATACGAGGGGGCCAAACATGCGACCCTTATCGAAGAACTGAGACAGAAACCATTTTTCTTTTGTCTTGATATAGTAAGCGGATCCCGCTGGGACAGCCATAGAGCTACCTGGTGCAAGATATTTCCAGCTCTCGGCGGTACTGGGTTCCTCAACTTTTCTTGATATAGCGTCTTCTACCACCCCCACTGGTTCGACGACGTCGTTTTTGTCGAGATTCAAGATGGTGGGTGGCTTGGTAGTATTCGTCATGAAGATTGCTTCCTAATAAAATGTCTCCCTCTCTAATACAGGATAGCTAGTTAACTGACGGTTTAGGGCGCATGTAGTTTAATCTTATGAATCCCTTAATGGACTTCTCTTTGTGAGTTTCTATTGGTAAGGTATATTTCTGATAGTCGAGATAAATAGGGAAAAGATATGTCCACATTAAACGTTCAACTATATGATGCCTTCAACGAGCTGTCTGAAGTAGTCGACGACGCGCGAGGGACGCCAGGGGTTGGATCGGTGGTAATTCCTGATGAAACCGACCTTATCATTGATTATGAAAGCTCAACGTTAACTCATAAAAATGACTCCTATGGCGGGAGCGTCACATCCTACAGCCGGGAAGCTGGCGGCAAAGGTTTCGATATTGAAGTCTTTAAGTCGCATGGAGACCCGCAGTTCCGCATCAAACTTAGGGGAGAGCCAGTATTGACGGGCGTGATTGCAACCAATGCTCGCAAAGAGCAAGAGTTCTCCGTCGAGTGGTGTCGTTTTGATGGGCAGGGAGGCAAAACTTTTGCCACCATCGCTCAATCTGCCATGAAAGATCTCAGGCCCATGATCGAGCAAAAGAAGATTGCCGACGCTGAAAAGAAGCTTCAGGCGGCAGGGGTAACTGGTGATGTGGATGAAGTCTTGGCAGAGCTTCATAACGGGATGACCCCATAGATAGATATGGCAAAAAGCATTCTTAATTTTTAACGAATGTTGACAATACATGGAAATTCTGGCATGTATAAATGGAATAATTTAGGAGCTATCTCATGAATAAAGTCACCATTCAGACCACAACGAAACTGGTCGTCGATACAGAGGTAACTCTGCCGGAAGGCAAATCCTGGGAAGATGTTGATGCCTGGTCCGTGAAGTGGGGTACTCTTCGTGTCACCTGGAAAGATGGTAGCGAAGATGAGTACGAATTGGATGAAATCGATCCGGTCAGTATTGGCGAAATCAAGGCGCCTGATGAAGTGTCTATCCTGCAAGACATGAAAGAAATCGACACAGATTGATCTATTAGGGCGTCCTTTCATTCAGGGGCGCCCTATTTCAATTTAAGATCATATTTTCAGGAAGTTTCTCTCATGTCTCATATCATTCATCCGCATTCCAAGTCTGTGACCGATTATCTCGATACCTTGAAGGAGACGAAAAGACTGTCTCGGTTTGGTTTTTCTGAATGGGCGAAGACTATTTCACAGATGGCGCTGGAAGCTCAGAAAGATGCTTTGAAGTGCATTGCGGCATCAGATGAGGTTGTGACGTCCTACAGCGGTTTGGGTGGCCACTGGGATGCTTACGGAAGCAAGACGGACGACTGGAAGAAACGCGCAATCATTCTGCGGCAGAATTCGCCTCATCAGGGCTATATCGTTGCCCTAGTAGAGGTGCATCCCACCCCCACTGAAGAGGGTGGTAACCTGATCCAGGACGCATACGAGCGCCAGATGAAAGAACGCGAAGGTATGGACCGGTTCAAGGCTATCATGATGAGCGATAACGACGAGCTCGCAGGGTTGAAGGCAGACCCCGAAAATTTCAAAGATTTCGTTGATTGCCCGGTAGGTAAGATCAAGGTTGGCTTTTGTCGTTCGAACACCGAGTTATCCGATACCGCCCGGAAGATGTTGGAGAACGAATACTGTGAGAATATGGTTGTCGAAGCCAGATTAAACCGCCATACCGAAGTATTCTATGCGAAACACGCGGAGCCATACACCATCCAGTCTGAATGCAGCGCCTCTCCGAGCGATGTTACAGACATCCTTCAAGTCATCAGTGATGTCGTTCAAGCTAGTCCTTATGCGGACCTCGTGGACGATCAAATGGATTTCGTGCGCAATAATGGTCTCGAAACCTATATCGAGTACAATGCGGATATCATTGGGTTTGCTGTGCGGTCGATGATGGCTTCCGATGGCTTAGTGACGGATCATATCCAGCGGAAATTCCGAGATCTAAACTACGTTTCGACCAACAACGAGGAAGACCTAGATTTCCTGCGGGAGATGCCCGGCGTGCTGAGAAAATATGGGGTTATCGACAAAGACGCTAAGTTTGACTGCAATGACATGCGCAACAAAGCCTACCTGAAAGTCGACGATGCAGAGAACCCCGTTGTCGTGTTTGAGACCGACCATGGGACCTACGAGGTTCGCTACACGGCCGCCAAAGAGAAGTGGCCTGCTATGATTGATCTCTATCGGGTTTCGCCGCTTGATGACTACGAGCGTAATGATACCAATTTTCTTCGAAAGAGTTTGGATGAGATCCGACAGGTTGGTAGCCTGATCGAAAAGGATGGGCGCTATGAAGTAGGTCCCGGGGAGGGGGTCAATCCCATTGACGGGCGTGCCATCAGAGACCTGATCGATATCTTTAGTTCAGCGCATACGGTCACCGTTTGCCTAGAAGAAGAGGCAAAGCTGAAAGAAGCGCCCAGCGGACCCTAACTGCTAACGGGTTTTTCTGCCCTTATTCATGAAAATGCTTCCCTGTTCTCGATTTTTCGGTTATTGTGCATGAATAACCGGGTCTATATCATGCTTTGATTAATTAAGGAGACATAAGATGAGCACGACAGAAAATAAGACAAAAACTACTATTCCCCTAGTTCCAGCCATTGCGGTAGCTTATGCTTCAATCCACGCGGCCGGAGCAATCGGATATGCGTATGGCCTTAGTGTGGTAAATGCAGGAATTGTGTTCCTGTCCCTTATGGCGCTGGGCTTCAATATTCCGTCCTATTTGAAGTTGGGCGGCATCCGAGAGAAGGCTTTAGCCATGTTGGCCTACGGATATATCATTGCTATAGCTTCTACTATCGTGTTGTTGATCGTTTACCCGTAGGCTTGACCTAAATGCTGTTCGTTTCGGGTCGACGCCTTCTGGGAGAAGTCGGGGGCCCGAGGAATGCACGCAATGATGGCCATAGGTATATTTTATTAGAAACTTTCCGTAGGGCTTTATATATTTTCGATTGATACCATAGTTCATCAATGGATGATAATATGACCAAAATAAATGCAGATTACTTATGGAATTTAATGATAGAACTCAGGAAGGTATCTGAGTCTCTAAGGGAGGGCGAAGGACGCTATGCAGGGGAATTCGAATTAGACCATAGCGGTTGTATCAGAGTAGAGAAGGGGACTTTCGTTAGTGGTCCTATTTCGGAGCTCGGTAAAGATATTATAGAAGTTTACCATGATTTGTGCGCCGATAAAGCCAATGAGTATGGCGATATCAGATTGGATGGGAGAAGTAGACCAATATCATATGAGCACGTGGAAAAAGGTCATGTCTTCCGATTTGATGCGGTGGATACCAACGAGGAGCCTGTGTTCCAGGTTTGCATTGAGGATAGACCAGTTCTCGTGGGATCTCTGGTCTGCGACGATCCTGATATTGGATATGAGTTCGTAGTAGAAGAGTGTACAGTCAGCCCTCTAAGAGGGAAAGAAGAGGAAGTCTTCAATACACTATCGGATGTCGCTATCAACGAACTGAACCTTCTGCTTGATAAAAAGAAAAGAGTAGATAACGAGATTACGGGTCAGTTTTCGAAAAATATAGAAAGTATGATCGCAGATTTTCGGGCTGAACTTGATGCGGACAAGGCTGTAAGACCAGGCAGCTCTCCCAGCTGAACCTTATCCAGAACAATTTATGAAGGGGTGCTCCATAATTGGTTGCTCCCCGTCATGCTTTCAGGGTCTAGGAGAAAGCCTCAGCTCCGTATCCTTGATGAGAGACAGGAACCGTTCCTTGGGTGCGAGCACATCATCTGGGTAGCCCAGGGACACATTCTCCAGAGAGCAGCCTTCGACGGTAATCGAGCGTGCATCATGGCAGTGACCGAATGACCAGGCGTCTGGCTTGTTCGTTTTTATGAAAGCCGATAGGTCGCTTGCGTAAGCTGCATCCAGGTCCTCTTTGTAGTCGTTCAAGACATCTGGGTGAGGAGCGTGATGGGTAACCACGATGCTTCGGCCCGCGAAGGGCTTGGCCAGTTCACCAGCAATGAAGTCTAGATCATTTTTATGAGTTCTGATGGTCTCTTCTGGCCACAGGCGACGGTATCCTGCACCGGCATGCCTGATCGCACGGTAATCGTTCATACGGGTCGGTATGTGGTGGATGTTGCGTGTACGGCCGGGGCCGAGCTCCATGTCAGTCCACAGGGTCGCGCAGATGAACCTGGTGTCTTCCAGCTCAACCACTTTACGGTTCACATATTCGGCGCCAGCTGCATCCGCAAACTCGGACAGGCGATCTTCGGCATCAAACCGGTACTGATAGAAGTCATGGTTCCCAGGGAAAATCTTTACCTTTCCGGAGCCCACAAGGTCGACCAGCGGCGTTAACAAGCGCGTCCAGCGCTTCTGAGGCTTATTGCTGAGGTCGCCTGCGATGATCAGAAGATCGAGGTCTTCCAAAGCTTCTTCGCAGCCCTCAAAGGGGTTTCTCTTATCATCTTCCCAAAAATCTAGATGAAGGTCGGCAATGCACAGGTATTTCATAATTTCCTCATTCTCTTGGCGAGTATATAGGGTGAACTGATAAAAGACATGCCATATTTTAAGCGAAGCAAAGAATAACACATATAATCCCATGTAGTGACCCTAGGTGATCATCTTTTTGGATCGACGTATTCGCCGTATAACCTTGTATAATGTTGACAATCATTTCGAATTGTCGTATTTTGATCTTATAACTGTTTAGAAAGCGTATTGGACGATATGAATATTCCTCTTCTCATCAAGATCGCCCTTATGGTTCTCTGTGCCGAATTCGCATATGGTTCCTATGTGCTTCAGGAAGGGTACGATCTTGAGATTGTGTCCCCGGTCACGGTGGTGCTGTCGTTGATCTTCATCGAAATGAGCGATCTTCACGTTCGATCTGGTGGGACCAAAATGCAGCGGATTGGAAGCATCCTATGTGTGGTAGCAGTGGTCGCCGCAAGTGCCGCGCTTGCTAGCTTGGTTATCATTCCCTTGCTGGGAGATCCGTTGAGTGGCTGGTTCACTTTCTCGTACATCATCGCAATTGTTGCGCTGGTGAACCTTGTTCGCTCCTATCTGACAACCGTTCGTGAGCTGATCGCGAAATCCGCACTCAATACCTAACTAGGAAGGTCTAATCAATGGATATCAAGACCACACAAAAATATTGGACAGACTACCCTCTCTTTCCGGAGGAGGAGGGTAAGCTTGCCCCGATCCGAGAGGTCAAAGTCGTAGGCTACGACCACAACAAATACGTCGACATCATCTTCGACGGACAAGAGTTCAACATCAAGCGCGGCTATGTGTACTACAACAAGCAACGGCTTCGTCGTCGGGGCAGGGGGACAATCTCGCACACGCATGCGATCTATCTGGCAAACAAAGATCAGCGCTCAAACTGAAAGAGGTATGATGTCTAAAACCACTATGGACCGTGAGCGAGCTACCTTAGCGACCGCGAGGAATTGGTGTAGCACAGGCGCCGTGGTTCTGTCCGTGGTCTTGGTTGGCCTAATTGGCTTTGGGGTGATGGGTCCGTTGATCAGTCCTATGGCCCTGCTGTTCATGGCCTTCATGATCGTCGCCATGATCCTCAACTGGTACCTTTATCGCTCGCATCTCGCTCACCTCAACGAGAATCCCGAGGACATCTCCCTCTCTATCGGCGAGGTAACCTGGGCAGAGCTTCTGGCCACTCTAGCCATCTATGCTTTGGTTTCCTTTGCTTTGAGCTGGGCGTTCTCCGACAATCTTCAGAGGCCGTTTCTAGAGAGCTGCTGGGAGCAAACCGGCACAACAGAAGCCTGTATCCCCTGAACGAAAAGGGCGGCCGTCGAAAACGATGCCGCCCTTTTCGTTATCATATTTTATGTCTCGGACATCTTCTTAGATGGTCAATTCCGGCGGCTTAACCTTATGACCGTTCTCATACAGGTCAGCTTCTGACTGCTTCATTTTATGAATGGCGGAAGCGTCATCATAGTAGCCTGCCCGCACAGCCTTCACGATGGATCTCGTAAACATGAAGCTCGCAATCACCATGAGGGCAATCAGCGCCGCGTTGTCGAATGCGGTGTGGTCGGGGCTCGGATCGAAGAATACTGAAAACACTGCGCTGGCTGCTATGATGAGAAGACCTGCCAGGCTGCCGAATATGTCAAACTTGAAGTCGGTCGACCTACGAAATGCAGTCTTCGGATCCTCGATGTCTGTCTTGGCAAACACAAGAGGACCAGTGATTGTGCCGGGCTCGAAGAACTGCGCAAGTGTGAACCCGTTCCGGCTCTTGACCAAGATGGCGGATCCCTCTGGCATATCGAGAGTTTTTCGCGACTTCAGATATTTCCAGGTCATGTTGCCTTGCGGATTGTAGGCTGGGCGGGTGATCGTTGCATTCAGGGTGCCCACTGGTTTGATAACCCAATCTGCATTGAGGTCGAGCAATATCTCATCTTCTGGGGTGCTCGTGTTTGTCTTGTCCATAACCTGCTCTCATATTGCTTGTCATCTCTCAGTACAAGATATGGGTTTCATCATGATTAAACGTTAATGATAGCGGTTAGTGTTGCTATATCCATGCCTCTGATATATAGATTATGGATAGTTATAGTAAAAACGAGGGCGACATGAATTTTGATCTAGATGTCTTTCAAGCCATTATTGCGCTGAAGCAGGGTGAGAACTTTGATCAAGAAGACAGTGTTGCTGCCCTTCAGAAGAACCTGGAGGATCGCCTTAGAAATGCGGTTAACTGGGAGCTTGTCAGTCTCATTGATCGGAACCAGCTGCGTCAGTCTGAGATGGCCTCAGACAGCGGCTTTGTCGCCAAGTGGGATAAGATGGCCAAGTTTCCCAAAGAGGTATTACTTGAAGATATCCCGGCTACTGAAGAGCAGGCAGAAACATGCCTTTATGTCGGCACCAATCTGGCGACCGGGCTGATGCCGGAGTTTCTGGCACGGATCGAGGAAGCTTTGAACGGGGTTGAAGATCGCTCCGAAGTAAACCGGAAGGCTCGCGAGGTGGCATGCTGGATTGATACCATGCTTCGATCCGGGACGTTCACTCTTCATCTGGACGATGAGGACATCCAATTCGATGGTTGGAGACCTGTTTCAGGGGAACATTAACAGATCAGCGCTCTATGAGCGTCTTCAGGTCGTGCTGTGCGAGATACATCCTTCGGATCGTCCTGCTGGAAAGATCCCTAATAGACTCAGCAAGTGCCTCGTCGCCCTTGAGCCTTGCCAAGTCAGCCTCGCGGCGCTTACCCATTTCCACAAAATCTTCAGCGAGTTGTCTGCGCTTATGTTCTTGCCTCCCTGCGCGTTTCTTTGCAAGCTCCTCGAGCTGGGCAAGTGTAGATTCCGTGAGCATCGTCGCAGTCCTCCATAGATGACACTTCTTTAGTAGCGCTGATCGCTTCTATCAATTTCCATCAAGCAATGCCTAACAGCTTTTCCTTACTACTAAGTGAAAATCACGTATTTAAGATTAGTTAACAGGCCTTGATGATGAGGATAGGTGGTGTGATCGTATCCTAAAACGGCTCCAACAAAACTGAAGGAGCATAGCGATCTCATGTTCGCTCCCACGCTTCATCTGGATGCAAGGTAGCACGTTAGGTCGTCTATGTAAGAGATCTAAGCTTCGTATGGGCAGGGCCTACTTCGTGCCGTATATGGCCTTGTAAACTTCCACGTCTCGGTTGTGGTGCGGAACATAGAGCCGACCGGGGTGTGCTACCAATCGCGATCCGCTCTTCATGTGATCTTCCAGTGCAGACAAAAAGTCGTCCGGGGTCGCACACTCAATGGTTCTCTTCCACTTCGATTGTAGCTCTAAGCCTCCCATATTTCTGCATGTCCACGGACATTTTTGTGCCCAATCACGTACGCTATCCGCGACTGAAGTACCGGCCTCAACCAAAAACGGGAAGTTGCCATTAAGGTCAATTGAGTGCTCAGAATCGAAATGACTTGGCTTTAATGTGGTTTCGTCCCTGTTTTTTCCTGGATCGTTTGTGCCGAATCCGTTTTTATTCCAGTCCGCGTTATCTGCCGTTTGGAACGACATTATCAAAAACTCCTCTACATCGCGGGGCTGAAAAACGAAAATATGAAGTGCTTTAAAGTATATCTTGGTGGCATCAAGGTTTTCCCGCATTTGAATGCGTCTTTGGTGTGATTTGAGGCGTTGTTGCATGCCTTCCCTGCCATCAGCCTTGCCAACATAGACGAGTTTATTGGTTCTGCTTGGGTCTGAATGGTCTTCCAAGCAATAGATACCCTTGAAGTTATGGATGGCGTTCAAATCTGCGTTCAATAGGCTTGCAGGCTGCATCGAGATCAATTTTTCGGTGACCTGACCTACTATCGCCTGAGGGAGATTAAGTTCAAATGTGGAAACCCCTGGTATTCCATCGATATCTTGATCCATAGTTCTAAAGCGCTTCTCTTACTTGCCAGTAGGCAATGCGTGAAAGCTCGCCTTGCTACTAAGTAAAAGTGACGAATTTAACTTTCGTTAATAGGCCTTGGGAATGAGAATATATTCGTATGATCACATCTTGGGACCAGGCGTTTCGCCAAGCACGAGGTCGCAGATTTCCTCTTCTGTTAGTCGCGTATACCTCTTGTTCATATAACTGAACTGGTCACCTTCCTCAGCGTCCATAAGGCGCTCTCGAAAGGTTTTCCTCGGATAGCCTTTGAAATTCAGGCCGCCACCGTCTTTGCTTTCGTAAATCTGAGGTAGAGACATTTCAGGTTTCCCTACGATTTTGGCGAATAATACATCCAGTCCCTTGTTGTCTCGAGCACCGGCGATCACTAGAGCTTTGGTGTTCTTGCCTGCATCAATGGTGTCAAAGGATGTGATGTGCGGGGTGCCTTCCTCTGTGGCCACCCGTTCCAGGCGTTCGTGTGTCTCGATCACCTCAATTGGAAGAAGGTCCCTAGGAGTGGGTTTTCCGTCTCTATCACTTAGGGGAAAGGAGGTAGATAGCATAGGGGCCTTGGCGCACAGTGTGACAAAGCATCTGTCTAAGGTGTCACCCTTAAGGTTTGGCCCTTTGATGCCCACCGCCCAATAGTAAGACCAGACAACCTCGTTAAGGTTCAGTGGTCCACGATTAGTTCTTTCGCTCTTCTGGGACAACTCTTCGAGAGCTCTAGCCGCCAACTCTGGATGGCGATCTCGGGCGCGTTCGTAGTCAATCACTGTTCTCATCGGGATGCCCTTGGGTTTGATTATTATGACATAGGTAAAGACACGAATGTTTTAAGCTTGATGGTGGCTTGGGTGCTTTCTTTCACATACCCGGGTTGGGGGTGTGAACGATATCCAGTAGGGTTATCGCTGCATTGAAGCCTCTTAACATCGTTTTGGCGCCGTCCATCGAGTATCCTGGTTCATCATGTTCCCAAGTCATAAGTCCACCACCATGAATGAGCTGGGCGGCCGTCAGAGCGGTTCCGATTCCCTGGCTTTGGTGATGTGAGTGAACTGCCAAAGAGGGTCCTGAGAAGAGGCCTACGAGCTCGTTGCGGCCTTCTGGGTGCAGTTTCACGGCTGCCACCCCAAGGCCCATCCCCTTCTTGGATTCTATAGGGGCGATCAGGATACCAGTGTCCATTTCAATAATGGCATCCTCCAACTGGACTAGTTCGAGCACTTCTCGCACGCGCTTTGAGGTTTCCATGCAACCCAGTTCTGCGAAAGGCGTATCTGCGTCAAGCAGAGTGTCCGAACATACGCTGTGAAAATTGGATCCCTCGAGATCCGTGATGGCCTCGCTAGGATCTCGCCCTGGACCCACAAGGATATTCTCCTCGTCGACCGCAAAGAGGGCTGCGGAGGACTCGGTATAGCGTAGCGGGTTCAGCAGTTTCATATTTTTGGCTCCATGATCAATGCATAGAACATGGGGCTCCACCTGCAATGTTCAGGATCACTTTACAGCGCCGTCAGTGACGGCAGGTGAGATGCATTAACGCGACCATATTACATGGTAGGCAGGGAGCGTGGATATGGTCACACGGGAACAATCGATCATTGGCTGTCCGGTTTCATTTGAGGACGCCCTACAAAGGCATTTGATCTCCGTCTACAATCGGGCAGCAGGAGGCTTCGTCACTATGTTGGCGACCGCGCTTTTGGTCGGAAAGATACCAGGGCTGACCAAGGCGTCAGCAAATATGATGGTACCAAGCATATTCGGCTGGGGCTTGCTGTTCTTCACCGTAGTTGCCGTCATTGGCACGAGAGTGGGTATCAATCATCTCTCTAACCTAGCAGCATCAAAGACCTATTACTGGCTGGCTGCTTTCATCGGCGCCTCATCAGGTTTGCTATCCATCACCTATATCGGTTTCCCTGTTGGGTTCGTGATATTCGCGATGGCAGTCGGAAGCTTTGCGCTGGGCATCTATGGATTTTTCAGGAGAGCCAGTCTTACCGGGTGGGGCGCTTTCATATTTTTGGTATCGATAGGTACTGGGATTGCATGTCTTCTTGGCATTATGGCGCGAGCAGGGATCATTGAGCTGGGGCAGGTGATAGCCGCGATATCTTTCCTCTCCGGGATCCTGGTGGTTACCATACACCAATCCAGATTACACTTCATCGCCACGCAGGGTGCCGCCATACCAGAGCGGGATGCTATCCGGATGTTCTTTATCGCCTTCGGATTTATAGGGAGGCCGTCACTGCCAAAGATCAGGCTTCGGTTTTGGCGAGCGGGATAGCAAGATTAGTTTGATTAGATCACTGAAAATGTTGACATATGAAAGCATAGTGGGTAGTAATTGAGCTAACAAATGGGCTTAATCAGTGAACATACATGCTTTAAGCCGCATTCCGATGATCTTCAGTTATAGGATGCCTCACATGAAGAATGCTAACCTCAAGTACACCCCAACCCGTCACCTTCGCATCGGCGACCGTGTTGTCATGAATATGGATGAAGAGTCGCGTTCTTGGGGGCGCCCGGGGCCGAAGGATGGGGCTGAGGGCAATATTATTGGCTTTGTCCGTTATCCGGATTTTCGCAGTCGGCTTGGTAGGTACTCGAAAGTTGAGCCCGGGATCTATGAGGGTAATGGTGTCCCCATTATCCACTGGGACGGATTTGATCCTGACCCAACTGTAGTCAATGGGCAATCTCATTTCATTGACCATGATGTTGCCCATGAAACAGGTCTTTACCTAGGCACTGCGGAAGATCTGCGCACGGTAATGGAGTTTTCGCGCACGAGCTGCGACGATATGGCATTGGTTGACCAGGAAGAAGCTGAGCGCCGCTATCAAGAAGAATGGATGATCCCCGTTTTGAGGGATAGATCTATTTCGGCTCGCGAGCAAGAAGTAAAGCTTTTGAATATCGTACGCCTCGGCGATCTTCCCGAAACAGTGGCGTGGGAGGGTGACATTATTCATCCCAAGAACCCAAGTCAGTTCGGTGGCTATGAAGATGATGAGCCTGCGCATATGCGGGTTCGTCGGATCGAATACCGATGGGGGGCACATTCAGAGTGCGCCTACTCCGTCGGATGGCACGATGACGCAACAGGGGAAGACGCAGGTCGCGGTATTGCCTACATCTATGACAAGGATATCGACCGTGTGGAGCGCGGAAACGTATGGAAGCACTACAATGGTGAGCCGCTTTCCTTCAAGAGTCTTGAGGAAGAGGTCTACTTCGCACGTGAAATGGGGATGACCGAGGAACTGCGCAATCCAAAAACTCAAACGTTTAGCTGGGACCTGGAAGAAGCGTTGGACGCAATTGAAGGGAATCAGGGCCACGGGTTTTCAAAATTAAGTTTGCCTGCTGGGCTTGGTGGATCGCGAATTAGCGTCTATCGTTATCTCGACGAGGACCTCGCCCAGCGCGTCCGTGCTAGGACGCTAAAAGGTTTCGGCCGTGGTGAAGCGCTCGCCCCGCAAATCTAAGAAGTCTCCCAGCCATAGAGAACCTGACACTATGGCTGGGCGTTCCCTCAATCCAGTTTAAGTTGAGGCTTTCTGTAGTTGCTGGCAACTAGATTTATGTATGTTCCTTCCTCTCTGAAATCGAGAACAATCATGCGATCTCCTGATGGGCCGTCCGATACGTGAAAAATGTCGCCATATCTAGGGTCGCCTAAAGATAAGGCTCCGGCAAGCTGGGCGGTAAGATCTTCGCTGGAGTATTCGCATCCTTCGATAAAAGAGCAGTGAAAGATGAGGGACGTCAGACGGCCTTGATCATCAATAATGTATCCTTCCAGATGATCTTCACCGCATTGATATGCAATCCCCTTCCTTGGGGCATCCGATTTGGGCCTCTTTGAGCATTCTCCTAACAAGCTTTCCACCTCTAATGGAGAACTGTCCAGGTTCAGTCCTCTAATAGTTATCGGTGATGGCTCTGCGGCCACCGATGTGCCCAGAACAGTTAACACCAATCCCAATATCGCCCGCATTAATATTATCCTCTATTGCGTCCATAATTTCTGGCATTTTTAAGCGTGCGTAGACATAAAGCAAGCCTAGTGATTACTGTCTCATTCAATGTATGTTGACACATGGACTAACCATGAATAGAGTGATTGCAATACTTGAATAATTATCGGAGTTAGCGTCATGGGCGAAAAAGTGACCTTGGATGAGGCATATGATTTCTGCCAAAAGATGAAGTCGGGTGGCTGGAATAACCTCGACATTGCTGATCGCTTCCAATCTGAAGTAGGGCATAATGTTTCCCGCAACTCCTCGGAAGACCGCACCTTGACGGTTTTCAGCTTCGAGGAAGGAATGCTGATGCTCACCCACTATGGCGAAATCGAACGCTGGTACGCTCGCAAGGAGGGCGAATAAGATGGATGATCTGCAAGTTAATCTGACCGACCTGTTTCCGATCACGCTGTATGGTGACGGTGGTCATGGCTCTGCTATCACCCGCCTCTTTTTGCGCTCCAAGCCCGCCAACATGGGCTGGTATGAGGTCGACATGATCATCCGGTCGGAAACCGATGTGACCTACAAGGTTTACGGCATGAAGTGTCGAACCTATGGCGGCCGTGGTAGTCTTGATCATACTCTGGATGTGAAGGTCGACCCCAAGGAACTTGATGCCTGGATCAGCCGAAAGATTGATCGCATGGCCAAAGAGCGCGAAACGTACGAGGTGGTGATGGCTCGGCAGGCCCGGGTCAAGGAAATCGCTAAATCGTATCGGGATCAGCTTCGGCGCCAGATGCGTGATGCGCGTAAAGCGGATGAGAAACAAGCCACACCAGCGTAGGGGCATTATAAGTATGACTAGCAGCAGCAAAATCCAGTACGATACCGAGCACGAAAGAGATGGTCATGAAGTACACGACGTCTTCGAGCCTGGAGATGTCGTTACCATCGTTTCGGCCGACAAGAACCGGCATGTGACGCTATCCTACACTGGTGAAGGGGCATCAAATCCCTTGTTTATCGCCTCTCAAGTAAGAGATGAGATCGCGCGTGCCTACGAGATGGGCCGTCAAGATCAGGCTCGTGAGATGCGCAAAGCACTCCTGCTGGACTAGCAGTCATTAGATCAGTTGGTGGCCGGTATTTTGGCCTCTATTCTCGCATATAATTATATTTGATAAGGTTTGAGATGAACGAATTGAAGCCAATGAGCAGTGCCCCTGATGATGGACGCGAGGTCTTGCTCCAAGTCAAACAGCGTGCCGGTATGCCGGGTAAGTTCTTGGTTGGCCACTGGATGGAAGGTGGCCACTGTATCGAAGATCATCCGCCTGTCGCAGCAGGTTGGTATTTCTGGAATGGGACGATGTTTGATAAGGCCTCCGATCCTGTAGCTTGGGCTGATCTGCCTAAAGCGATGCCCGCAAAATATGAGTGCGCTGAACAGGATTTCGGCCTCACGTTTTATGAGGGCGATAAGGTGCGCCTTCAGAGAACCGGTGAGACTGGTGTGCTCCGAGCGCCTCGATCCGAAAAGCACCCGATGCTACATGTGATTTCAGATGACACCGGCGCCGAAAAAAACTGGAAGCCTGATGAAGTCGAGAAGATCTGAGGATATCTAAAAATATGAAAGCGCGAGCAAAAGTATTCTGCGACGACAAGGGCAACCGGGTGCTGTTTCCTGCCTATATCTATCGTGGCAACGAAGAGCTGCCCGGTGATGCCTTCTGGTTTACGGAGCGGCTTCGGATGCGGACGGCAACCGGGCTAGATGTAGAGGCCGACTGGTTCGAGTTTGATGATGAGAGCTTTCCTCACATTAAGACCTCCATTGGAAGCAGTGGGTTCGCTCATGGGGCTGAGGACGTCTTCTTGTTCGATGGACCTGAGTTTGAAGAAGCCATGGCACATCAGGCTCCGGCGCCCTGATGCGGAACAGGATCTTCATTGATTTCGAGGCATCCAGTCTGTCGGATGAAAGCTGGCCCGTGGAGATTGGGTTTGCTTGGATTGATGAAAAAGGAAAGCTGCGAAGCGACGCAAAGCTGATCAAGCCTCATCCTAGCTGGTCATTGTCCGAATGGTCCGAGAAAAGCCAGCAAATCCATGGGATCACCCTCGAAGAGCTTGAAGGGGCAGAGGATGCTGTGGAGGTTGCGCGCTGGGCAATGAGAGAGTTCGGCAATGCCATGCTTCTGTCGGATGCTGCTCCATTTGATGATCGTTGGCTCCGCAGGTTGATGGCTCTCATTGGTCAGGACGAATATTTCGAGATCGTCTCTATTCAGGATGAGGTCCGGGAGTATTTTGAAGGGGCGGCCGTGGGCATGTTTTTCAAGGCTTACGCAAACGGACATGGAAATCACCGAGCCGGGGTAGATGCCATGCGTCTGGCTCAAGCGTGGCGGGCTGCTCTGCGCAAAGAAGCCAAGGCGAAGTAAGCGGTGACATATTCATCGAGCCGACAAAATTATGATTTAAAGGAGATTGCGTATGGGTGATACCAGCATGAATTGTGCCCTGACAGGTTTAGAAGTTGCGGATGGCGACGAAGTTTATGCCGTTGTCGTAAATGATGAGCCTGATCGCTATCGTGGTCACCTGTATCGTCTCCCACCAGTCAAAGGTGTTTATGACGGCTTTGGCCGGTTGGAAATGACTGAAACCCTGATTGGCCTTGAGACCGAAGGGCACCGGGCAGGGGATATTTTCCCACCTGAGGAGCATCATACGAATACGGTGTTTGTCCGAGCAGAGGTCTTTGAGGCTTTGGATGGTCTCAGCGAGGCAGAGACGCTTGGAACCATCGGTGCTAGTGTTGAGGAAGACCTGGCCGAGTTCAGGGCCCATATTTCTCAGGTTAAAGGGTCACTGGGCGTATTCTCTATGGCAACAGCCCCGAAGGCATTGATGCAGTCAATGAGGTGGTTGGATGACCGATCTCCCTGGCTGGGCGCATTCAATCATCTTAAAAAGGAGCGCCTAATTCAGAAGACGGACGACGAATTCTTCATGTTGTTGCGTCGTTCAAAGGTTCTAAAGGCAGCAGAGTTCGAGTTGCGGCGCCCGATCACCAATGTGCGTCGAGGCCCCCAACATGGTGGGCATGAAGCTCTCAAGCAGATGAATGATCTGGTTGGCCAAATTGTTGAAGCCAAAATTCAGCAGGTAGAGCAGGACATCCTTGAAGAAGAAAACGGGATGGCACCCTAATCAATCCAAAGGGGCATTCTGATCTATTCATAGAGTTTCCCAAAATATGCTTCGTATTGCTTGCGTGTAGTCGTGTATTGCTTTATCAATTTGATAATTGAATAAGGATGATGTGATGACTGATCGTATTTATAACGGCAACGACCTCAAGGATATGGGTTTCGCACCCGGACCGCATTTCGGCAAAGTCCTCGACATCATTAATTCCGGCGACTATTCCGAAAACGAAGTGCGCGACATTGTGGCTTCCCATGAGCCTGCGCCCAAGCTTCCTTTGCGGTCTGAACCGGCACCATGCGTTATCAACTTGGTTCCCGAAAACGAAGCAGAGGAAGAGAACTTCGCAGCCGTGAAGGCGACCATGGAGGTGCTGTTGCGCACTCCGGTGGTAGAGAAGGGTGCAATCATGCCTGACGCCTGCCCTGCGGGGTCTCTAGGCACCATTCCTGTGGGTGGTGTTGTGGCAGCACGCAATGCGATTTTGCCAGGCATGCATTCCGCTGACATTTGCTGTTCGCTAATGGCGACCGTGTTCGAGGATGCAGAGCCCAAGGCTGTACTGGATGCCGTTCATAAGATCACACATTTCGGTCCCGGTGGCCGCAAAGACAACTTCTTCGAGTTCCCTGAAGGCCTGAAGGCCCGCATGCAGGAGAACGATTTCCTGAACAATGGCCGCGCACTCAAAATGGCTGCGGAGCAACTCGGCTGCCAGGGCGACGGGAACCACTTCGCCTGGTCAGGGATCATGGAAGATACTGGAAAGACGGTATTAATTACGCATCACGGTAGCCGAGGTGTCGGCGCATTCCTGTACAAAGCAGGTATGAAAGTGGCCGAGAAATTCCGCAAAAAGCTGTCCCCTGAAACGCTCAAGCAGAATGCGTGGATCCCGTCCAAGAGCGCTGAAGGTATCGAGTACTGGGCAGCTCTCCAGCTGGTTCGGGAGTGGACCAAGCTGAACCATGAAGTGATCCATAACGCCACTTTGAAAGCGGTGGGATCGGACATTCATGATCGGCATTGGAATGAGCACAACTTCGTTTTCAAAGAGGACGAAGGTAATGATCATATTATCTGGCATGCGAAGGGTGCGACACCGATCCACAATGCTTTCTTGCCTGACACCAAGGGTGTGCAGATCGTGCCCATGAATATGGCTGAGCCTATTCTGTTCATTCAGGGTGAGCGTACCGAGCGTAACCTAGGCTTCGCACCGCATGGGGCAGGGCGCAATATGTCGCGGACCAAGCACAAGCGGGCGCTGGGAGAACGTACAGCCGAAGAGGTCTTCGCTGAGGAAACCAAGCATATTGATGCTCGCTTCTTCTTCGACAAAATCGATGTTTCCGAACTGCCGAGCGCTTACAAGAATGCTGCAAGCGTTCAGCGTGACATGGAGGCTTTCGAGCTGGCGCAGGTGAAAGTGCGTGCCCTTCCTTACGGTTCCATTATGGCGGGCGACTGGGAAGAAGATGCGCCGTGGAAAATCAAAGCACGCGAGAAAGCCGCCGCCAAAGCCAAGGCTTGATATACATCGCAGGCTGCCGCTGTCAGGAAACATGCGAGTTGCGTTTCCTGACACTATATCAGCTATGAACGATTTTATGAAAAGGAAGATCACATGAACAACCCAATTTTGAACACCCTGCTCGATCACGGCCTCGAGGTCACGATGAAGCGGACCGATGGGGAGGTCAGCTACTACATTCCGGTTTCTGGTGACCGCATCCACCTTACCCTGCCGGAAGCCGATGTGGCAGCTACCGGAGTGAACTTCTTTGCGGACTCTGAGAAGACGCCTGGCAACACCTATGAGATCATCACCGGTTACGATCTGGCCGATATGGTGCGCGATCTCTATGACCAGCGTCAGTTCACGGCCGGTCCATGGCATGATGTGCTCGAGGATTACACACGTACAGGAAGTCCTGCACCATGATGCAAGAAGTCGTTGAATGCTTGGTGAAGGACGGTCTTCCCGTAACGATGCAGAAGACCGATCACGGCGTGTGCTATTTCATCCCGTTGGCTAGTGGCAAGCCAGTAAAGCTGATCCCTGCAAGTGCAGAGCAGAAGCGGGATGGAGTAGAATTCCTTCTTGCAACCGAAGGTCACCATTTACCTGATTATCCTGGCATGGAGCCCTATAAGGTTCGATGTGGCGACGATATCTGTGATGCTTTGTCCGGATGGTGTCAGCCATCCGATCTGAAGCACTTAGCCTGGCAGAACTTGATGGAGGACTACAGGCAGCCTCCCTTGAGCGGGCCGCGATAAGGCTGGGCTGGGATCACCAAATATTATTGAAGGGTGTCGAGTTTAACTTGGCGCCCTTTTTTAGATTTCACCTTTTCCAGAATGAACGATAATTTAATAGATTAGTGCTAGCCTAACCTGGCTCAACATAAAGAAATAGGAGAGCGCAATGTTAAGGTTCTCCAGGAAGTCTTTGATCTACAAGTTTGCTATGATGTTCTCAAAAGAGCCGAGTATCAACAGCGGTTGCGTGCTTATAGGTCAACTACTTCTCAGTTCAATGTTTTCTATCGGCATAGCGATTTGCGTATTTCCATTTATCATACTTCTGGGCGGTCTTGGGTTCCATGCGTTCGACTACTTTTCCAGCGGATCTGACTACCTTTCCAAAGCAACGAGACTAGAACTCTTCCTCGTTGGCGCTGTTCTGTCAGCTCTTATCGCACTAATTATATGGAAAGCTCGGGAGTTACTGGTAAAAGCCTGTAATAGTATTGAAATCGAATAATCTGCCGCCTTTTGATAGGATTAGTTTAATATCTATTTGGTATGGTGCCATGGCATATAGATAAAAGGTAACTTATCATGAAGAATTATTTTCTCACCGCCATTGGTGCTTCCGTTCTCGTTATATCTGGGGTGGTAGCCTCAGAGGCAGGGGTATGGTCTGCTATCAAAGGTTCCACGCTTCCACCAAAAGAGCCCACAGCGGCTTACCGTGTTGAGGTTCCAGGCTACGACGTCCGGTTTTACGAGTTCCAAATGGAAGGTGATCCGGAAGTCACCTGCATCATAGGGTTTGCTGAAAGCGGTCCCACAGGCACCTTTTGCTCGAAAAAAGACATAGACGAGTAATGTGTGCCCCTCCCCTCAGGGGCGGGGCTTAGGATGGTGGTAAAGGAGTTGATTATGGAGTTTTTATCGGAATCCTGCCTCTCTCAGCTCAACGAGTTGGCGGACCGCAGGAAAGAAGTTCAAGATCAGAGACGTGCGGAACTCGCTTCCACCTTTCAGGAAATCGCGGATCACCGTAAAGCGGATTTGGCAAAATTGCAGGGTGATGAGGCCCTAGCTCGGTACGTAAGGGATCTATCAAATAATACGATCCAAAAGATGTATCTGGCGAGCGAAGACGGCTTCTGCTCAAAAAAAGACGAAGACAAGGAAGCCGAAGGGTAAAACAGGAGGTAACAATGAAGGTATCCAGAAACTCTTTGATCTATAGGTTTGCATGTTTTACTGCCGGAGGTGTGCCAATCGAAACTGACGGCGACCTTTTATGGCGCTGATTTTGTAGCCTGATAGCTTTCGGTATTATTGTTTTTACGGCGCTGGTTTCCATTTTTGCATGTGGCGCCGCTGGCATTAAGTAGGCGAATAAAGATCGAATAACCGTGTCGAGGACACAACTAAATTTTGCGTAATACATACCCATATTTTGTTTTTGCGTAATCTTTATCATATATATTCTCTAGAGCTACTATATTGAGGTTGTGGGAAAATGCAGGCTACTCAGACTACTCAGAAAAGACTATCTAAAGCTTCTCAATTATTTGCGATGTCTTCTATCGCTATGCTGATGTCGGGGTCGGCCGCCATGGCAATGTGCCCTCTTCTTGGTCTGGCCGAAGTTCCAGCGAACGCTGTTGTTATCAACATGGGCGGAAGTGGGAGCGCAACGATAACAACTAAATCGAACACTGGCCCTGGCTACCGGAATGAAGGCTTCCTGGTATACAATAGAACTGCAAAAGAAATGCAGTATTGTGATGGATCGGATTGGGTGGCGATGAAACCAGGTGCAGATGGTGCCAGCTCGAGTGGCAGAGCTTGCTTGAGTACTCCCTATTTAGAATGGACTGCTGCCTCGGGGCCTTGTCGTGGAGGCCCACAGGATTCCAATCATGGTGATGTGGTAACATTGACATCGGAGTTCAGGCCTAACTACCCATCTGGGGCATGTAATAGAGGAGCCTATGACCTGTATAGCGGTCAGGCCACATTCGAGTGCGTAGATGGTGAATGGGTTGAGCAGCCAGGTTCTACATGCTCACACTCGCAACATTACAAAAATTGGAACGAAGTGCAGTGCCGTGGCTCCTGCTTCACCGCAGATACGCTTGTGGCAATGGCGGATGGCACCTTCAAGCCGATTCACCAAGTTGTCGTGGGCGACGAACTAATGGGTATCGAAGGCACCGCAGTGGTGTGGGCTCTGGACCGGCCGAAGCTCTTCAAGGGTAAGGACCAGCGTATGATCAAGCTCAATGGTGGCAAAGAGTTCATGACCGATAACCACCCCGTCATGACCAAGGATGGCTGGAAAGCGGTATACCCAGAAATGGCTGAACGCGAGGACTATGACGCCCTTCAGGGTAAAGTTGGTCAACTTGAAGTTGGTGACGAAATCATTACTGCTGATGGCAGCATGCTTGTTGAGAGCATCGAAGTTCTTGAGCATGATGGGAACGAACGTCGTCTATATAACCTGCTAGTCTCTGGCGATAACGCATATTTTGCGAATAATATCTTGGCACACGGCGCCAAGATGGACGCGCAGGGCCGCTTCCCTCTGGCACGTGACCATGACGGCGAGCCTGAGCCGGTCGCCTCCGCAGCAGCCTAAGGGGCACATTACGAACGACTAAAGGGCCCCATCTTTTTATTGGGGCCCTTTTTAATGATATAGATATCCAAGGTGTAAAATGAGTGCCGATAATGAAAAGTATGTCGATATTGAAGTGGAGATCGACGATGATCTCTACGAGTTTGCCGAAAGAATGTCTCGGGAGCTAGGGTACGAGAAGGTGGAGGATTACCTGCGTGATTTGCTCGTTGATCATGTAGAGCGAGAGATGGGCAAAGATAAAAACGCATAACCAGACTTTGATCTCATAAATACAATAATAATTTATTGACAATGCATGTCTGTTGTTATTTTGTTGGCATACTAATTGATCCTGAAGGGTCACGTTCAGGTTGTATAGGAATGAATTTATGAGTTTTGAAATCGCAGGCCATAAAATCCCGGAGCAATGCGGTTTGACCGCCGCGTTTGGCGCGGACATGAATGCCTACCCACCTTTGGATGCTATGCCGGAAGAATATCAACGGGGCCGAGCGGATGGATGCAAGATCGCATCGTCTCTGTTCTATGGGGGCGGCAAGATGTCGGATTTCGGGCGCGTGGTTAAGGAGGGCGTAGACAACACCCAGTTCCTTCTCACACTCAGATCACTGCTTTCTTCCTTCGCTCCCAAGCATGAGCAGAAGATGGCCGCAGCCGGGTTGCTGATCGATACCTATACCGTGAAACTGAACTCGTAAAAGGAGGCAGCCATGATCGGATCATATGCACACGGTGGCAACGATGAGGATGCCATCAAGGAAGCTCAGAAGTCAGTGCTCGCCACAGGGCGTTGCAAGGACTGCAATTGCAAGAACGGATGGTCTGAGTGCCACCGGATCGGACCCATTGGCACAGAAGCATACAATCGCATTAGATGGCGTGAAAACCAGACTTAATTCAGGAGTTACTATGACCCACCACCCTATCCAGCCACTCGTTCTAGACGAGCAGGGCGTTCTGCGCTTCAAGAAGAACAAGATTGTTGAATTTCTTCTGGATAACGGCGGTATCGACTTGAACCAGATCGGCAGGGGAGACTTCAGTCGCGAGGATCGCGAGCAGTTCGCGCAGCTTATCGGTTACTCCTATAGCGGCGCAGGTGACCTTGACTACACGTCGAGTGAGGTCCTCGATACCGCAATTAGCATGTATGAAAATTGCAAGTCGGAAGCAGAAGCCCGTGCCGAGGTCCTGCATAGCCAACTCGAGAATGCTAGGCGATCAATGCGTGGAGGGGTGGCCGAACTGTTTGGCATGCATCCCGACGATCTGCCCCAGTAAATAATAAGCTAACAGGAGTATTTATGGCAGAGATCAAATCAAAAGATGATGCATGTCCGGATGGCGGGACCTGTCACCATGGCTGCGCAGAAGGCAACTGTTTTCGCGTGGGATTCTGTGGCCCGCTCTCGAACGTGTTCCCTAACAATACATGGCCATCGGAGATGACCTTCGATCAGGATGCTCATGTTAAGCACCTAGAGAGCTTGGATGCTTCTCAATAAGTTCAATCGACTTAAACGGCAGCAGCCCACCAAGCACAAATACTGGTGCGGCTGCGACCGGAAGTTGGTCGGGAATAGTGGGAAGTGTCCGAACTGCGGCTCTGTCGAGAAGGGCGTTAAGCTGAAAAAAGGCGGGCCGATCCCGAAACAGCCTGGCTGAACCCATTCATTTGGGGTCATCGGCGGCAACATGATTGCTCGATGCAGGCGTTCAGATACATGTGCCCTAAAAGATTAGGATAAGAGACCATGGCCGAAGACAGTAGAACGCCGTTTGATGTGTTCACAGATGTAGAGATGGAGGAGATCGTCACTACATCTCTACAGGAGCTACGCCGGGCTGGTAGGCTTTCTCCCATAGTTAAATGGGGAGAATACAATATCGGATTCGTAGAAAGCTGGAACAAGTTCATCGACTGCGGTTTCGAGGGCATGGAAACCTATGAAGTAAGATTTTTCTGCAAAGATATTCATCGAGCATGCTTTCGCGAGGTGTTTGGCGAACAATTGAAGTTCTCCAAGGCAAACCCTGATCTCAATGATGAGGGACCAGAGGCGGTTGACTACTTGCGTGGGCGCTTGGCTGAGATGCTTGAAGCAGGTGACTTCACAAATCCTTACTTGGGGTTAGAGGTGGATAGCCCAGTAGCCGCTGGTAGAATTGTTGCTACCTTCCATAACTGGGAGCCTCGTCTTCATAAATTTCAGTTTGACGCCGAGAAGAACACGCATGTTTATGTTCCTCTTCCTCCGTTAGATGCGAGACCCATCACTCACATTGAGGTAGATCTCCCAACCGGTGAAATGCTGATCGCCGACTGGCTGCGCATCCCAGAGTTCACCGAGCTAACAAACCGTGACCGTACGTTTGCGATTAGCCATGCTCAGGAGCGGGTAAAGCGCACCATTGATGGCATCCAAAAATTCAACCTTCTTGAGGCCTATAGTGGATCGTCATCGTCTATCGTGCTGGATAACGGGAAGACCGGCAGGGAAAGCGATACTCTGCGGGTAGGCCGCATCTCTACCGATGATGAAACCGATGAACAGCTGAACCCAGATCTCGAAGAGGCAGGCAGTGTAGGTGGACCTGTGTGGAGTGTCACGATGATTGATCGCGCTGATCTTGTTGCTGTTCTCACCGGTGAGCTGGGCAGCCAGGAAGCGGCCGAGAAGAAGGTCACCGAGTTGATGACTGGTGGTAACATGTTTGATCGACCTGAGGTTATCAGCTTGCAGCCAGGACGATGGCATTATTATTTTTTGGATAACTCCATCAACTACGGAGTTAGGTCTCTGGAGCAGGTTACGGATGCCCTAGGCACGGGAATGGAGAGCGATGTAATGCTCTCACGCAGCCCTCTGGACCTTCCTGATGACCTTGTGTGGCATGTGGGTCCAGAAACGCCTGAAGTGGCTCCTACACCCTCTCTGTAGGGCCTGCTAACGTAAGTTCTGCAAGATAACATCAGCCCTGTTAGTATTCAGATCTTACGTTAATAAATCGAAGTAATCCCTTGTGAGAATATGGGTGTCGATGCAGGGTGCATCATATGGTCCACAAGGAACCCGGTTATGCGCAATCTCATATTTTTGGTCGGCATCTCTATCGTTGTAGGAGTTGGTCCTGTATCGGCTTTCGGCCGCGATGATGCGTGGCAGTCTGGGTTTGCGCAAGGAACCTGCGAGTCCACCATTACGAGTGGTGCGGGAAACCAGATCCTGGTCAGCTGTGATTGCGGAAGCCTCATACCGTCATCCATATATTTTGACATAGGCGGCAAATCCCCGGCCACAGACTCCATCTTTATGTCCTTTGATGGCGCCGCACCCCATCAGTTCTCACTATGGGATGGCTCGATCCCCAGTGATTGCAGGGCATGTGCAAACAACTTTGACGCCGCTCTCGAACTGATGAGGAAGCACAGCAAGGTCCACGTCATGCTTCCGACAGGGGAAGGGGCTACCTTCACTCTCAAAGGGTCATCAGAGGCTATAGGGGAGTGTGAGGCTGACTTCTGGAAATAGTCCCCAGAAGTCAGCCTTATCTCTTTGCATCCCCGCTATTGCGGGGGAGATATCAGGTTACCTACCCGATTGGATTAAACCTTGGTTCATCCCCGCTATTGCGGGGGTGCTGCGGTCGTTTTACCAGCTCCGCCATTGAACGGTCCATCCCCACACAGATGGGGCGTAGACTTTAATAATATAGGAAGGTTAACGCACGATTAACGAATAGCACTGTAGGCCGTATCAGAACCATGTTCTGATTGCTTGATGGAGGGAGAATTGGTACCAAGCATGTATTATTTTATAGGATTTCAAAAAATGAATGATGAGTTGAGTGCAAACAAAATTATCGAGCAGGCCAAAGAGATCAAAGCATTGTCGGATAAGTATAGCAGTAAGATGGTCAAGCTGATTGAGATCGCTGACGCGGAAGCTGACAACGCGAATTCAAAAGACGGTGGCGATGCCCATGCCGTATTAGCCATGCATCTTGATGGATTGGTCGCGAGGTTCGCAAAGGCTAATGCGCCAATGAAGACCTTCAGCGATAATTTCGTCGAGCAACCTGAGAGGCTAAAATATATGGATGCCCGCGAGTTGGCTAATTTATCCGATACGCTTACTGTCGTGCATGAGGAAATCCAAGGGATCTCGGTGATCGCTGACATGCTGGAGAACGACTTCTTGGTCTTCACAGAAGACAACCAAAAACCATCCGCGTGATGGTAACACCTGCTCTCAACAGCTAAGGTGAGAGCAGGTGTCGCTTTTTTCGTTATCGATCCTCAATGAGGCAAGAAACCTTCTCTGCGACTTCTTCAGGTGAGGCATCCCTGCGAAAGAACTCTGCAACACCTTCGCCTGGGACGACGAGATAGGTGAACGTAGAGTGATCAACTAGGTATTCGCCGCTGGTTGGTGGGTGAGCTTTATAATACGTCCGAAACGACTTAGATGCTGCGCTGATTTGTGCAGACGACCCGGTTAGTCCAATCATCTTGGGATGCATAGAAGAAGCAAAGTCTTGCACCACTTCAGGTGTGTCTCGTTTTGGGTCCACTGTGATGAATACCGGGGTTACAGACTGCCCCTGCATTTCAAGGATCTCCACTGCATGCGCATTGCGGTCGACATCAAGCGGGCAGACATCCGGACAAGACGTGTATCCGAAGTAAACCAGAGACGGCTCCGTAAAGACATCTGCATCACTCACCAAGTCACCATCTCCGTTTAAGAGCTCGAACGAGGTGTCAAAATCTCCCATATACTGGGTTGCTTCACAGGTCTTCTTGGGGGCGGCGTTAGTGTCACTGCTAGATAGGGAAAGCCCACCTGTCATAATTTCGTAGAGTGTCATCACGAGGTTCTTGGGTAACTCATCTAGGGATGTGCAGGTTGCCTGGAAAGGTCCGTGTTTGGTGGACCAGTGATAGATCCATTCGCCTTCGATCCGGGATAGGAACGCAACCCCATAGTCATTTACGAACTTGTATCCGTTGTGAACACCAGAGGTGTCGACGGTCTTCTCGATGATGGGTTTGCTATCCTCCTTTCGAGGGCGGGGCGAAATAAGGGTCAGTTCCCCGTCGATCTCTGCCAGTACAAGCTGCATCGAACCGCCGTCATCGCCCTTGCAGCTATATCCGATGATCGTATTAGCTAGCTCCTCATGTGGTTGAGAAAAGGCAAGAGTAGGGGCTATAAAGATTACAAGAGTAGATAAAAACGTCTTCATAATTTTCCTGTGGTGATCCTAAAACTATAGGAAGTTTATAGGAATGCTCATTCATTGCAATCCGAGTCTATTTGACCTCTTCAGTATGAGAGACGCCTGAGTGCAGAAAGATTGCAAGTCCAGATAACTTAGGCCAGCGCATGGCAGAAATGTCACCTAATACAATGGAAGGGGTCTCTGGGTTCTCAGGAGCCAATTAGTATTTGACAGAGGTATCGTTAAAGTTGAGGTTGCCGGTATTAAACCATACCGACAGGAGAATTCATGAGAACCCTTTTCAAAACGGCTATCGGAGTGCTGATGCTGAGCGGTTTGACCGCTTGCGGCACAACCTTTCAGCTTCCCGAGCTAGGTGAATTGCAAACCCAGCAGGCGACAAAGATGTTCGCTGAGGCGCGTGCAGAAAGCCCACGTCGGGCCCTGAGCAATGCAGCTGCCGAACAGCGCTTCCGTCGGGTATCCGGACGGGTAGCCTCAGTGGGCAAGAAATACTGCGAAGTCACCACCGCCGATAAGAAAGACTTTAACTGTAATGTGAATATCGACATCGACCGGAAGATGAACAACCGGAATGCCTATTTCACGTATGAGAACGATCAGCCGATCATCCGGATTACCATGCCCATGCTTCGGGACACCGCCAGCGATGATGAGGTTGCCTTTATTCTCAGCCATGAGTATGGGCACCTGATTGGCCGCCACATCGAGAAGCAGCAACAGCAGGCAATGGCAGGCGCTCTCATCCTGGGTGCGATGGGGGCGGCCGCCAACACATATTCGATCAACAATGGTGGCTACTATGATCCCACACTTGTGGATACCAGCATGCGCGCCGGTGCTGCTATCGGAGGTCGGGCCTATTCGCAAACCTACGAGCTTGAGTCTGACACCCTAGGGACACGTATCACGGCCGCCGCAGGGTATGATCCCATTGAGGGCGCCAAGTTCTTTGCGCGGCCTGAGAAAGCGAAATCGTCAACCGGCAACCTGTCTTTCTGGGGAACTCACCCGCCAGACGAGAAGCGGCTTGCAACTGTCCTCGCAACTATGGAAGAAATCAAAGGTAAGGTTGGCTTAAGGCTGGCTAAGAAAACCTCGGAGTGAATCCAAGACGCTCCAACTGAAGAGTCCGCTGCCAATCAAAGCAGCGGACCCTTTTTACATGGAACTGAAGGTGCTTTAGATGAAAAAGTGTACGGTGTACCCCAGAACGATTTCCAGCGCCTTAACGACGGCAAACAGGCCAGACACGAACACTGCTAAGAAGAGCGCCGATGTAAGGTTCCAATATCGACCAAAGCGGAGGTCGACACGAGGAGGGGTCTGCTTTGCCTCTTTCAGAGCCAGCACCTTCCAGTAGGTCATGAAGAGTGCAAGAAGCACGCAGAAGATTAGGATTTCCAACATGCTGGGTTCAGGCTCCAGCAACGGAGTTGTTTTCTACCAGAACCGTGCCATCCTCATGAGCGACTTCCTGGATATCAAACCCATCCATGAAGTCAGCCACACAGCCAGGATCAGCGCCCAGCATTTGAGCCAGGTTCTCTGCTACGATCTCTTTTGTAATTGGCATGTTTTTATTTAGACCAAGCGTGATGCTGGCAGAAAGACGGGCCATCACTCGTACTTCAGTGCTATCAATAGTCACTATTTAATTCCCCAATAATACATTTCTAATGCGCTCTATCTATCAGACCTGCCGCCAGTACACCATCCTAGAGGCGTAGCCTCAGGGTGGTGGTGTAGGCGGTTTCAGAAATCCTTCAAATTATATTCTTGAGTTTTCCGATAATATTGGTAATATTAATCCTTATGGATCGTAGACGAGTAACGTATAAGATTTACCCAAGCAAAGCTCAGGCTGATCGCCTGGAATGGCTCATGGGTAAGCATTGCGATCTCTACAATGCTGCGCTTCAGGAAAGAATTGAAGCTTACCAAAAGAATGGTTTGTCGATCATTTTCAATGATCAAGCGAAATCATTGACTGAAATTAGAGCAGATGATCCTGAGTATCGGTCGATCAATGCTCAATCCTTGCAAAGCACATTGCGCCGACTGGATGATGCTTTTAAGCACTTCTTCCGACGTGTAAAAAGCGGAACTGGCAAAGCTGGTTTCCCGCGATTCAAATCTAAACAGCGATACGGAGGCTGGACCTATCCAACCCATGGTGATGGGTGGAGGTTTGAGCCAGGTACAAACTGGAAGCACGGAAAAATCCGCTTCTCAGGTGTAGGACATATAGGTGTACGGGGCGAAGCCCGTACACCAGGAAAGATCAAATCATGCACAGTCATGCGCAAGTCGGACGGGTGGTATGTTTCCATCGTTATGGAATGCGAAGCGCATCGAGAAGTGGCTGAAGATGCTCGTACCGCAATCGGCTTAGATTGGGGTGTGGAAACATATGCTACACTGGCCTGGGGTATTGAAAGTGGCGAGGCGCAAGAAGTTAAGAACGAGCGTCTCTGGCAGCAAGCCAGCGAAGACCTCAGAGACTCGCAGCGCCACCTTTCGAAGGCCTTAAGAGGTAAAAGATCCAAGCGATCCCAACGTTACAAGCGCATCTTAGCGAAGCGCTACAGGAAGCTTGCCAATCGTCGTAAGAACCACATTCATCAGCTGACATCGCAGCTGGTGAAGCACAACAGAATGATCGTGACAGAAGCACTGACTGTCTCGAATATGACCCGTTCTGCCAAAGGTACAGCTGAAAAGCATGGTAAGAACGTCGCGCAGAAGGCTGGTTTAAATCGAGAAATTCTCGACACATCACCATCCGCCTTTTTGAAAGCACTCACATACAAAGCGGAAGAAGCTGGTTGTGAGTTAATTATGGCGCCCACACGATCCTTGAAGCCCTCACAACGCTGTCCTGTTTCGGGCGCGACAGTGAAAAAGAGGCTTCAGGATCGGTCGCATGAGCTGCCAGATGGCAGCGTAATCTCAAGAGATCACGCTGCTGCTGCAACCATGCTCAGATGGGGCTTGGAGCAGCAGGGTAAGCCTGTTTCTTGGTTGGGAACCGACCACGGGGCGTAAGTCCCGGAAACTCCATCCTGAACCGTCAGGTTAGGGTGGAGTAGTTCATTGAATTATACATGTACGTATTTCAGATTGCCATACAAAATATAGAACGTAATCTAACCCGACCTGCCAGAACAACTGGGGGGAAATCTGACAGGTCGGGAAGGCCGGGCATCAAAATTATCCCGGCAGCGCTTCCGTAGGGTGGGAGGGTTAGTACGGAAGCGCTGTCGCAGGTCACAGATAGTAAAAAATCTGCTCCTTAAGCTCTCGATACGTTAGGTGATTTGGGCTTTCGGGATGTTTCTCAAGAAAACGCTCACCCTTATCTAGGATGCCGTCGCGGTCCAATCTCTTGATCAGTTCACTGTGACTTCGCTTCATAATATCTTCCTCGCAGTTACTAACGTTGACTCTACCCGAAGTCCTCACTCACGCTTGTTATTTGGGTACAACACTAGGTGTCTGAGATGGTTCCATGCCTGGTGTCTAGGTGGCAGAAAGATGCTCAGATGGTATCCAGGGCGTCGTTATATGCCTGTCTTTCCTTCTGAAGCTTCCACAATCGGTACGTTAGAACCCCTAAGCCTAGGGCGTTGTTTGTGATCGCAAAATTACTTCCTATTACGAAGCCATTGATGAGCCACATCAGTTCCCCGGCCGCCACGAAGAGGGTGAGCGCGATACCAGAAAAGCGAACCACGCCGGTGTTGATGAAGAAACCACCCAAGACAGGTAGGAGGGCTGCCCCAGATACGAGACCTGCCATGGCACTGAGGATGGTTGCTGGGATCACCAGGAGGTTCGCTACCCATAGCTTAAGGGCCCACTCCTCACGGTCAAACAGAGAGCTTCCGATCATAAAGATGGCCAGCACCACCATCGCGAAAGATGACCAGGCGCCCAAGGTCGCCATATGAAGGGCCCAAAACAAGCAGGCTGTGAAGTTCACGATCCGCAAGGTTTGGTCAGCCTTAAAGGCATAACTTGAGGTGGTCAGCGTAAGCGCTAGTAGCCCTGTGATATGAGAGATGGTTTCCATAAATATATTATCAGTCAGCAAGGTTTAATTGGGGTGTCGATCCAATTTATTCATGCTTTTTTTAGAAAAAATCTTATATATGCGGTATATATCATAGAGTGTGACGAGTTATCAATGGTTCGTCGCGACGTAGAATATTTGGGTTGCCGAACCGGACAAAGGATAATATCAATATGAATCTAAAGAAATCGATTATTTTAGCATTTGCAATAGGCGCCTTGTCAGCGACTTCCGCGCAGGCGCTCTGTCCGGCGCTAAGTGCATCAGAACTACCGCAGGATTTCGTAGTTCTGAGCCTAAAAGGTGGAAACACCACACTGGCGAAGCCCGCGACAATGGGATCAACCTATCGCTACGAAGGCATGTTGCTATACAATAACACAGCGAAGGAAGTCCAGGTTTGCGATGGCACCGATTGGGTGACTGTAACTGGTGGTGGAGGAGGTGGAGCAGGAGGTGGTTCGGATTGCGTTGCAGAGCCCGTCCGCTGGTCGCAAGATGGTCATCAATGCTCTGCGAATGCAATTAACGCGACCGATGGAGATGTAATTTCAGTTAGTGATCCGGGGGTGACAAGCCCGGCACTCTGCGATCCACAGATGTATCTAACGCAATCCGGCAGTGCCAATTTTATATGCGAGGGCGGAAGATGGAGGGTTACCGGATCTGCGACTTGCAATGGGATATGGAAAAGGTCTCCTCCCCCCGGCGGTGGCTGTCGGTGATCCTGATCTGGGGCTGACGACATGGTTCTTCAAATGAAGGGCAGGATTAAAATGTTAATGAATATTTTCTTTGACGATATACCCTTGCGATGACGGGTATATCTAGCATTGAAACTTCCGATATGTCTAAACGATATTATAAACTCTGAAGAATAAGCATTAATATGATAGTTCCCGTCTCTCCAAGGCTTATTAGGCTTCGTCTCTGTAATCCACTGCGCAGTTCTCCCTGGCAGTGCGAACCGGTAACTGTTGCCATGGTTCAGACCTGCCTGCGAGAGGGTGCTTTAAGGTCTGCTCCTTGCTCAGTAGATGATGATGCCTGGATACATGCCCAGCGTATCGCACACTTGGTGGTGTCTGGTTGGGAAGATCACATTGCGATTGATGTGGGTGTCCCGTCGATGGGCTCAACGCCTTCGTGGCCGGTAGAGGATGGCAATCACCGTCTCTTTGCCAGTTTTCTGAGGCGAGACCGTGAAATCATCGCGGAGATCGGTGGCGATATCGACTACGCAATTGAGCTGCTGGAGATCAGTCCTGAGGTCGCTGAGAATTCTTTGGCAACCTATGGGTGGTAATGCCAATTGGAATGATATTGCCTATACAGGCATAACCGCTATCGTTCTTTAGTGATGTATCTGATCCAATGACGAAAATATGAGGTTTCGATGACCGACATTCCCGATAACCTAATCGACGGCCAAGCCCGGGCGGCCCTGCATCCAGAGACGTTCGAGATCCCCAGTTTACGAGAGATCAGTGAGATCAAAGCTGGAGATCATGTAAAAATCGGTTTGCTGCACGACGATGATAGCGGAGAGCGGTTCTGGGTGAAGATCTCTCGCACCCCTGGGACCGGAGATGACACCGTGTTTGAAGCTGTGATTGATCAGGATCTCGCCAGCTTCCCTGAATATCCTGATCAATCTTCGATAAGGTTTAGATGTCGTCATATTCTTGGGATTATGCCCGCGACGTTCAAGAACTAGAAACCTTGATGTGGGATGATCGTTTACTAGTAACTCGAAAGGAAATCTCATGGGCGTCGCAGGTACAGTCTTCTCAATCGTAATGATTGGTCACTCTCTCTTTGGGCATGATGGCCCTGACATGCTGGAAGGCGCCTTGCAGGCCGGTATCGGCAAGGGGGTTGTCGACGAGCAGATCATCAATGGCTCTCCTTTAGCCTATAACTGGGACCACGCAGCCAGTGCTGAGGGCATCAACGCACGCCAGGTGCTCCCACAGGGTAAGACCACACACGTGATCATGACCGAGGCTGTGCCCTTGCGAAATCACACTCAGTGGTCGGATACGTCCGGGAACATCAAGAAGTTCGCCGATCTTGCAGCTTCAGGTAACCGAAACACCAAGGTCTATGTGCAGGAAACCTGGCACAGTCTGAAGAGCGGCACCGGGGCGAAGGTAGAATATGATGATAACGGTCATATTCCGTGGCGGACCCGTCTGGACCAGGATCTTGCTGTCTGGGAGAAAGCTGTTCAGAGCGCCGCCGCCTCGAGCCGGGCTAAAAGCATTCAGCTGATCCCAGCCGGGCAGGGGATGGCTAGACTTCACGATGAGATCGCGCGCGGTCGTGTGCCGGGGCTATCCAACATCTCGGGCGTGTTTGCAGATGACATTCACCTCAATGATTATGGCCACTACTTCGTCACGATGATCCAGTATGCCACAATCACCGGACGTCATCCCAATGGCCTGCCCACACAGTTTCATAATAACTGGGGGAAGTCATTCAAGGCACCCAGCCCAAAGTTGGCGGCCGCTATGCAAAGGATCGCCGGGGATACCGTCACATCATATTTTGGAACGCGGCTTACACAATAGGTCAACATCCACCAGCCTAAATTACTCATTTCAATATAATTGCGCCCGAAGTAAATTAAGCTCTCGGGCGCTTCTCATTTTTGCTAATTGCATATATTCAATAGTGGATAGATTGACATATTCCAGTAATAGAGATACCTAAATTTCACTGCCCGTTACCCAATTAAATATAAGGAAAGCAAATGAGTGACAAGCGTTTGAAAGATCGACTTCGCGAGGCGAAGGGAGCAAATAGTGGCCTATGTCGTGAAGCGGAAGATCAAATTCGGAGCTTGGAGCAAATCCTGATCGACATTGAAACTCATTTGATGTTTCCGGGCTCTCCTCAACATAGCTTGAAGGAACCAATGCTAAAAACGGTTCAGCGTGGACTGTATTCACCTGAAGCTTTCGCGGGTTTCTACCCTGAAGAGGGAGATGATGAGACACAAGAAAACGGGATGAAACCTTAATTATGTCGATTTACAAAGTTAAGCTTACCTATGATAGCCCTAATGCCATCGGATATGATGATGATGTAACATTGACTGTAGGCGGTGATCTGGAGGATCTCCAGAGCGCTGTGGTGGACTTCTATAGTCAGTTGGGCATCCTGGAACACCAACGGTGCGCGAGCCAAGATATCGAAATAGACGGGAAGCCTGCTGACCTTAAAATTGGTTTGGATTGCTCAATCAAAGATTCCTTAGACGGCAGGGTCATCCTCCCGGCTCCTGAGAAGCCGAGCGCAGGTCCTAGTTTCCCTTAAAATAAGGTTGCGGGTGCAGGTGGACCCGCTTCACTATGTGTTCTTCAACCTGATGTTAGTCGCGGTCGCTTTGTAGCTTTCTAGGCTCGTGATGTAAAAACCGATTTGCTCGCCAACGTCCCCTGCGATGCTGTATTCGTATGAAACAATGACTTCTGAGCCCTCCACTTTGGCGATGGCATCCGGAGATCTATGTTTGAGATGCAGCCGGAGGTGTTCGGACGAGCTTGGGGTGCCCATCTGAACCGTGGTCTTGATCATCATGCGGCCTCTTCCTTATATTCTTCCGGAGCTGCGACCTTAATGGAAGCAGGATCCAGAACACCGTCGACCAGATTGGCTGTCAGAGTGACGGTTTGGCCGAATGCTTCAACTGTTTCAGTGACCTCTTTCGTCTCTTTTGGGGCGTACTTAGTGAAATATTCGCTCTCGGAAATCAGCCTAATGTAGCTACCACTATTGTGAAGGGCATCAGGGGCGTAGGCTGAAGTCGCGTCGTAGCGGTAATAGCATGCAGGAAGGACGCCCTCGAGATCTAAATTCTCCACCAGCATTTCGACGTTATCCGATGTTGTCATCTTCTCCAGAAATTCTTCTGGAGATTTGTCAGTGGTATGGAAATATAAATAAGGATCGAACTTTTCCCTATGCTTTCCAATAAACTCCTGAGCCTGCCACGGACATAGGCAATACCCCATACCCGTTTCTCTCGGTACGCTAATCTCACTTAGAAAGTTCATCCAGAATTGGTCATCGTCGGAGAGGTCATAGCATTCTGACGAAGCTAGCTCAGTAAGGGTTTCCTTGAAGTCAGCATGCGCTTCTGGATTCTGTACCCATCCCACATAGAGAACATGAAACTTTGCCATCGGGACTTCTCCTTATTATTCAATTGAATTCTATATGAAGGAAGTTAATTGTCAATGTACTGGCACTCCTAAGCATGATTTAAACTTGATGTAATCTTACTTAGATATGGTCGGCTAACAGTAATGGTGGAAATATGAACCAACGTGAACTTCAAATCTGGAATGATGCCGTAGCTGCCTGCAAAAAGGCAGCATGGGATGAAGTACAGGCGATGGAGGCTGAGGCGTCCTATGGTATGCCATCACCAGCTCGAGCTATCGTTCGCGAGATCGGCAACCTTCATAAAAGCGGAGATGACCGACAGAAGGTCCCAGGGTTCTCGATTGATGCTTCGAACTTCCCCTCAGTTGCAACAGAAGGTGACACATGATCGGGTTTGTTCGTCGCCTTCTAGGTAAAAGCTGCCATACTGCTTATAAGGAATCCAAAAGTCCTGATGTCACCCAAGACCTGGTGAGATGCAGGGCCTGTGAAACATGGTATAGAGCGCGTCCTCGCATTAAGCGGCAGGCGCTAATGGATATGGTGGAGTAATGAAATATGGACGAAGATAACATCGTAGACGCCTTGGTGGCCGCCTATCACAATGCCGGAAAGGCTCCTCTCAGTTCGGATGATATGCGGCTTGGACATAGAGATGGTGTCCGAGATGTTGCTGTTCGGCTCGGAGTGTACAGTGTCTTTTGCGATAAGCTCGAAGCCTCAGCTGAGCAGTTAGAGGAACCTAAAGCCGGTCCTTTTTGATGCTACGATGGCGTTAATGCCAATTAAGCATAAAGTGTGCTATATATAAAAATGAGAATTACGATAACGGAGTTATTCAATGATGATTGATATCAAAACCAGTGCGTTCAAGTTGTCCGAAGGCGCAAGAGATTAAAGGCGCATAAGAAGCATTTATAATGCGCGCTTATATGGACAGTAATAATCCTTGATGATATGTTTGGGTATGCCATTTATGGGGTGCCTGTATGCAAATCGCAGAAAATAAGATGGGTGATTTCAGTGTCTACCCTACCACGGATGATCTGCCCCCTTATCTACAGAGATATGTGAGCTACGATTCAGCCTGTAAGATGTTTTTCTTCAGGCATCCGCTGATGGTAACAATGCTCCCATTGGTTTCGCCACTGCCCATTGAGGAATTCCTTAAGGATAAAGCTAAGTGGGTCCGGTCTGCATTGATCGATGACAAAAACCCGCATCGGTATCTACATCGTCATGAACGTGCTTTCCGTAGCACAGCGTTCTTGCGCTTGCTCTCTGACGGATACTGGGATGATGCCCATACCAATTCAAAGCGAGCATGTGAGTTCTGGCAGTGTGCTGCATACGTCTGGGCTGACTGCGAGGAGGATGAAGGATCCGATATCTGGCAGGCTATTCTCGAGGCTGAGATCCCTCATCGGGAATTTATGACATCCTCTGCGGATCGCAGAGCCTTAAGGGAGATGGGAGACTACATCACCGTCTACCGGGGTGTGCAGGGATCAAACAGCGAGGAGGCCTTCGAGGAGGGCATTTTAGGCTATCAATGGACCCTGGACCGCAAGACAGCCGTTTTCTTCTCTCAGCGCTTTCTCAGAGCCCCTGACAGGGGTTTCATCCTCAAGACCCAGGTGCGCACATCTGAAGCGATTGCTTACCTAACTTCCCGTGGAGAGAGCGAGATCATTTTTTCTCCGGATAACCTATATCGGGATGATATCGAAATCACGCATGTGACAGAGATGGCTGCTGGTCGTGCGAAGATCGAGCGCAAAAGGATGTTTGCTGATAACCTAACTCAGGCATTGAACGTAAACTGCTAATATTCTGTTTCTGCGGCGACTTTTAGGTTTTATGCATAGTTACCTCCTAAGTCCTTATTAGGAATTGTTCTTAGGAGAAAATATTATGACGACTGAAAGCTATGCAAAGAAATCCCCAATGATGGCTTTGATGGATGGTGAGCCAACGAGCAGTACGATGGGGAGCCTTGCCATTGGTCTAACGACCTCGGTGGCCGGTGCTGCTTTGACCGCCTGGATGGCGAAGGGAATGATGGTAGCAAATGGTGCTGAATCTTGGTCGTCCGACCCAGGTATGGCAACGCTAGCAACCTCCCTGATGGCTGTTGCTACAATTGGCTCAGCCGTAACTGCGGCTATGGGGTCACAATGCGTGTTCACAATTGCCAAGAAGAAGTGGGCAGCAATTTCCGAGTGGGTTGAGGACCGTAACGAGCAACGCAAGTTTGACAAAGCTCAGCCGAAGTTTAACAAAGGCAATCAGGCTATTGTCAGCGGTAAGGACTTTGGTGGAGATACTGATAGCCAAGCCTATTTCGTCGGGACGATTGGGAAAGATAATTTCCGCCAGGTCACCAAAGAAGAAGCGATGGAGTTCAAGTCGAAGCACAAAGATAGCGGAAAGCTGATCGAAATCAGTGAAGGTGTTGCCGGAATGGTATCCATTAAAAATGACGCTGGATCCAAAGTTGTCCACTTGCATGACATCAACCAAAAGTTCCCTAAGGTCGCAAAGGCATATCGTTCTGCTTGTGATGAAGAGGTTAAAGCAGCTCGAGAGAGAATGAAAAGCAATGATAACTCTGGCTACCAGATGTAAGTAGCCTTTCTACGTTCGGTGAGCGATAAGCTATGGAGGGGGCGGGGCACATTCGGTGGTCTCGCCCTCTGGCTTTGTAGCCGCCAAAGCCGTGCGAGGGGACACATGTCTCTTTGGCAACTTATCGAAGCAGAAAGTATCGTTCTCATCCACCTCTAGGTGGTCTGCCAAGTGCTCCATCTTTTTGGCGGCCTTTTTCTGGAACCAGAATTTGTAGTCTCTTGCCATTTCGGTTCCATCCTTGGAGCGCGCGTAGAGAACTCTACAATTAATCAATCCCTGTTCTTCGAGCTGTGCCAGTCGATGTGTATGAGATGGATCTTCGAGACCCTCAATGCGCTTGGGTACGTTTCGTTGCAGAACTGGTGTCGTCAGGAGATCATATAGCTCTTTGTTCCTATTACTCGGCCGGTTGGAGCGGGCGCTAGCACTTCTGAACTCAGTCCCCGTTTTGAAAAGAACGCCAGATTTTACCAATCTTGGAATGTCAGATTCAATCCTGCGGACATCAATTTTCAAGCCATCAGCGATTTCCTTGCGATTGCGCCATTGGCCGTCCTTCATCAGCTTGAGGATCCGCCCATCGATATCCTTACGTCGCCTCAAGAGTCTGGACTGATTGCTGTCTTGAACGGCCTTTAGACCTGTACGATTCACTCTCAACCTAGGAGTGATAACCTCATGCTCAATATGATGTTGCAGCATCTTCCGCGTTTTGACGTGGCGGCCAAAGCGATCAAGAACATCATCAATCGTACGCTTTTCCTCATCCAAAAATGAGACCAGATCCATATTTAGTTCGAGTTTACGTGTCGGTTTTTTATCAGACATCTAACAAGCCCATATTACTGTTTTCAAATATATAATAGATGAATATGCTATCCAGGCATTTTTCTGGAAGACGAAGCCTGATTGACGTGGCGGGCTCTCAGTACTAGCCTCGTGCCGTATTGTTCAGCGCGGTGGTATTATGTCGGAGGTGTCTACGGCCGATCTTGTAGCGGCCAGAAAAATATTAAGGGACCTGGGTCTGGGAGCAGGTGAGGATGCCCGAAAGTTAAATGCTGTCTCCAATCTGCTCGATACAGAGGTGGCCAGACGCAGGCAGAAGGCCATTCAGGAGAGACTTGAGCAGAAGAGCATTGTGTCTTCCAGAATGCCCCCTCATGTCGTCCTGAGGCCTCTGAATAAATACGAGGTAGAGTAGGCCAGCCTGCATGCAAGGGAACATAGGCGACGCTCGCTGTCACGCGTACTATAAATCACACCATTAAAAGGCGCTGGTGCTCAGGGATGACATGTCATCGTGTGACCTGATCCATTCTCTCGTGGTGGCCTCTGCCTTGTAGCTGATAAGCGCGAGAGGGATGATGACTACGCAGATCACCGCAAAGAATATCGGTGGCCAAGCCATCGGAATATCACGTGTAAAAAAGATCAGGGCTATCACGATAAGTAAAATGATTGCTGTAATGTAAGGTAGGAAAAATAGGTCAAGCATGTCTCAAATCTCAGCTATAAAAGGGTTTTCATAACGGCGGCCCAAGCAGGCCGCCACGTGGCGCGTACTCTCTAAACTTGCATTCTTAATATCTGACGCACGCCTACCAGCCGACACTTCAATGAAGGCTGAGTTGTTCTAGGTCTTTGCTCGACGGACAATGTTGCGCTTAAAATAGGCGCGAGAACTGTCGTTGGTCTACGTTGTTGATCGTATGGGACGGCTACTTCATCAAAAATATGATTGTATGCCCTTGAAGATGAAGGTTCTGATTTTTCTCCTTTTTGGGTTTAAGTGCGCAGCGTCAAAGATCAGGCGATGACGCTCTTTTGGGGAAACTTGAGGTCGAGACAAGTCGTGTTGGATTTGCCGATGGTTCCGCATTGTCATTTTGATGTAAGGCCATGCCCAAAAAGTGGGCGACCAGCTCCAACTCAAGTCCATCGCTATGGCCTGAAACGCGCACCTTTGGATCACCACAGACCACGAAAACTTTCATCACAACTCCAAGATTATCGAGACTTTCGATTCGTCATTTTGTCGCAAAAGAATGGGGTCGTACTGGGGCAGATCAGTGAAATTTCACCCTGTACTATGAAGTTTTTGCCTCTCCGGTGTCACATTTTAGCCTCAGAAATGAGGTTGGCGCCGGTGTCAGTACAGCCTCTCTGAGTAGGGTGGCAGCCATTCCCGTTCTACAGTGCGCACCACAATTAGAGGCTGTATTCCGGTTGATGCATATATCGTGTGTGGCTTAGAGGTGGGGGCACTTCAAAGCACCCGGACGTTTGTGACGGCCCGGCGTCTATTTGAGCACTTGGCGAATTGCCGTACCAAAATATGAACAATGTGAGCGGATCGCCTTGTAGAATTAGCTCCGCATCGTAAACTGTTGTCAACATTGACCTTATGACCGGATGGCCGCCATCCTTAGTTAAGATTTCGGAGCTTCCTCACCAATGTCGTCATCCGCCTCCAAAAAAGAACCCTCTCCCAGGTCACCTGCCCACTTGGAAGCTGATCAGCCGGTCAGAGCCGATTGGAGCGCATATGCAGCAGCTTATGATCTACTCTCCGATCACAACCCTGAGTACCAGGCGCTCATGCAGGGCTTTGAAGACTTTGTAACGACGATAGAGCCCCCTAGTGTGATCTACGATATCGGGGGTGGTACGGGGAACTACACCCAAATTGCGGCTAAGGCATTTCCTGACAGCGAAATACGACTGATTGAACCGGACCCTGAGATGATCCGGGCCGCACAATCCAAGTTGTCGGCTCACAAAAATATCATTTACTACAACCTGGACCTTCAAGATGTCAGTGCAACAGGAGCTGCCGATCTCGTTATCTGCGTCCATGCACTCTATGCCATGCCAGATTCTGCGCGCCGTCTCCACGACCTACGTAGAATACTAAGACCGGGCGGATACCTATATCTTATCGATCTTGGCCGCCACATGGATGTAGCCGACTGGCGTAGCTACCTTTTCACTGAGTTGAAGAGGAAACACGGTCTGATAGGTGCGCTCAAGATTTTCTGGCAGGGTAGACAAGTCGCTAAGCAAAACAAGGCCATCTACGAGGCGCAAATGAAAGGCTCGTACTGGACGCATACCGAGGAAGAAATAGCATCAGCTGTTACTGCTGCGGAGTTCGATATTATCAGGCAAGAAGCCGTATATCGTGATCAGAGCGATCTCCTCGTATGTCGCGCTAAGGTGTAGAACACCATCGATAGGGGGGCACCCATGAATAGACAGGTTATCGAAGCACTTAACAACGTCCGCTATAAAGTTTGGACCGAGAAGCAGGATCTCGAGAAAATATACCACCTTCGGTATGCATGCTATCGAGCCGAGAACTCGATTGGACAAAACGAAAGCGAACTCATGACAGATCCCTTCGATGAGACCGAAAACTGCGTCCATGTAGGAATAGAGATGTCAGGTCGACTCTCGGCAGCAGTACGCCTTCATCTCATTTCAAAGGTTTCACACCCTTCTCCAACACTTGAGGTGTTTCCCGAAATACGGGAACGCGTTTCCTGCGGCCAGACCGTCCTCGATCCAACACGATTTGTCATCGATCCGGCCGCGCGCAAAAATCGTGTCCCGTTGCACTTCCTCACTTTGCGCATACCGTTCCTTGCAGCCATGTTTTATGATGTTGATTTGGCTCTTGCGCCTGTTCGGTCAGAACATACCGCTTTCTATCGGCGCTACCTAGGCTATGAGCAGGAAATGTCAGCTCGCAGCTATCCGGGTTTGGCTAAGCCAGTACACCTTCTCACAGCAAACTTCCGACAGCAGCGCGACGATGTGTTAACAAAAAATCCGGTCTTTGGTCCCTTGGATGACTTCCCTGAGGCTAACATTCCCTTCCCAGAGCTCACCGGCATTTATGAAACTTCCAAATACCCTAGATTCAGGGTAGCATGAAATCATGCCTAGGGTTCGTGAGCTTAGGTGAATTTGGTTCTGACGGCCTGATGCTGGAACAGGCAAGTTGGTAGCCAAAAGCCTTCTTTCTCCTGGATTTCGCCTAAGAATAAACACAATAGGGAAATATCACAGGTCAAAAGTGAATCACTAGAGGTTGGCATGAACGCCCTAACGAAACTACAGGCAACCTGGCTCGATTGGTTCAATCCTGAGGGGCGAGAGCAGAAGATCAAGGACTATATAGCTCTTGCCAATAAGTTCATATGGAAGCGCCAAGGCAGTTTCTTAGCGGCTGCTATACTGGCGGCAATCTACTTTGATGCGATCACAGTCTTTGGTTACTACAGTATCGTAGTCCTTACCGAGTTGCTTGATGTTCGTCTTGGTTGGTCTGCTAAGAACTGGGATGGTCAGGATCTGATCACCGGCCGGAAGATCCTTAAGCGCATAGCCATAAATACCACCATTAGCGCTGTGGCGATATCGGCATTCATTATCAACATTGCCGTTCAGCAAGCCGCACCGGGGCACTTTACACCACTCTTCTTCATGCTCTCAGCATCGGTGTTTGCAGCAATGTATAACAGTCAGATGTCAGGCATCCTTTTATTGCGCCTCTCTATCTACATGTTTGCGTTTGTATATATCGCACTTCTTGATGTTTTTAGGTTCACCCCGCCCCTTAGCTCCAACATCTGGCTAGAGCTTTGGACGGTCATCTTTGTACTCTACTTCATCGGTGACATAGCGATGAAGTTCTACCTAGGGTATCAGTGGAACATCAAACAGATGGATCGGCTGAAGGAAGAAAACGAGCGGACTAAGGCAGCCTTGGAGGTGAAATCACAATTTCTCAGCGTCGTTAGTCATGAGCTGCGCACGCCGTTGACGTCAATTATCGGTTCCCTAGAACTCATGAAGAACAACAAAGCGCAGGCATTCCCGGATAGCCTTATGCCCGTTCTCAATATCGCTGCACGCAACGGGCACAGACTTCATGCTTTAGTAGAGGACTTGTTGGACCTCCAGAAGCTGGAAGCTGGCGAGATGGTGTTTGAGTTCAAGCCGATGGATGCAGGCGACCTGGTGCGCGAAGCGATAGATGCGACCGCAGGCTATGCCAGTAAAGTAGGTGTTCAGGTTGAGATTGACGCTTGTGAAGAAGGTTGCGTGATCAAGGCCGACCAAAAGCGGCTCATCCAGGTGCTGAATAACCTGCTTTCCAACGCACTCAAGTTTTCGGATGAAGGGGCCGTCGTCACGGTCAATGTAAGCGCCATAGATGATCGCGTCCGCATTTCAGTACAAGATGAAGGCGTCGGGATTCCGGATGGGGTGAGAGACGTTGTATTTGGAAAATTCACCCAAGTGGACTCCTCCGACATTAGGAAGGTAGGTGGAACCGGACTCGGCCTCAATATTAGCCAACAGATAATCGAACGCCATGATGCTGAAATTGATTATGTCAGTGAAGTTGGCAAGGGCACGACCTTTCACCTAGAATTCAACAGGCTGACAGACGCGACCGGGGACAGCGAGACCTTTAGGGATGTGACGCAGGCCGCTTAGGGGATGTGAGGTGGTGACGTGTCCTCACCGATTTCTTCGAGAAGCTCTTTAAGGGCTGAGACCCGCTTGGGATAGGCTACCATTATTTTAGAGCTTGTTGGCTTTCATATTATTCAGATTTGATCTCAATGCTGAACTTCAACGTCGTGATGTCGTACCCACGTGCTTCAAGTTCTTCACGCAGGGACCGACCGCTCGATGTTGGGGCTTCCTCTAGGATATTGCAGAGAACACGCGCATCTGGCGATTGCGACCCGGAGCCCCCCCAAGCGTAGCAGAGATCAGGGGTTTGACCTTTCCCAGGGCACCCCCAGCCTGCACGCAGCTGACCGGGTTTGGCTTTCAGGACTTGGACACGCTTTGGCATCAGTAGAACTCCAGGTTATTTCGAAAGCAGTGATCGAGCTTTAGATCGCGCCTCATCAAGGCGCAGGAGATCGTCTCCTTGACCATCTTCCAACATTTGGTGGTACGTGCGCTGGGTGCGTCCTGCGCAAACAGCTTCGTTTGCCTTTTCGAGTTCTCTGAGGGCATCTTCCAGGGCTCTTTCTCGAGGTGTGCGCATGGTTCTACTCCCGGTCTTTGTGCTGTTTGCGCAAGGGGATGATTTGGAGGCCATTCGCGACTAAAATTTGATGAAGGCGATCCGCCATGACTTCCTTGGCCTTTGCATCCCCACCTTGAGCATCTGGAAGAGGGCCATAGGCTTCTGCAAACTGGATCGCAGCGGCCTCTACCGCCGATTGGTGCGCCGCCATCTCATCATCGCTACCACCGTGCAGCTCAGGTGCAGAAATACCGGTCCTATAGAAGTACATATTGCACAAGACTTGAGCATCAATACGGCCAGCAATATAGGCAGCTTCTTCTCGTTCTGTTTTCTTAGTTCTCATATTTTTGGACCTCAAATGTCGTCGTGTTCAGACCAGTCGCATGCGGGGCAGGTCATGTAGGAAGCCATGCAAGGCGAGCAGGGCGCAGAGATGTGGCAGCTACAGCCGCCATCTTTTTCGAGCGAAATATGACCACTACATCCGTTGCGGTTGCATACGTCGCCTTCATAGCTTCCGTGAATAGGTGTCTCGGGCATCTCGTTGGTGTGCGCTGGGTGCAGGGTCATAGGTAATCCGCCACCACATTGCCGCGTTCAGTAAGGCGTACACGACCGGCGCCACTTTCAAAGACCTCGCGCTCCATCAGATCCTCAGGGACTTCAGGAATGATATTTTCGAGGACTACCTTGCTAGCCTTGCACCAGCCATCCAGCTCCTGGTTCTTGCGGCAAAGTCTCATTGCGTGCTGTACGTTGTGGGGCAACTTCATATATCTCTCCGTAATCAGGCAGGCTTGGGGTAGGCGGCGTTCAGAGCGATCACAATGCGACCTGCCTCTTTTTCCCAGTAAGCCTCTTCGGCACGTAAGGCGCGGTCATCACCAATGGGCATCTGGGTCACCCGGCAAAACGACGTGAAAAGAGCGTCCTCAGCATCGTAAATGTGAACTTCACCATTCTCATCAGCGTGGACGTGGAACGGAGGCGTAAAGGCTGGCTCATCGGCCGGGAAAATGCGTTCGAGATCTTTCAATGAAAGTGCCATAAGTGCTCCGTTCCACGTATTTAATTAAGCGTCGGCTTCAACGACCTTGAGGCCATATTTGCCAAGCGTCTCTTCAAGGTTTTTGACGAGTGCGTCGCTAACTTTACGGGTCTCGCCGTATTGCGCGGCCAGTTCACCGTTGTTGGCAGTGAACTCTGAGGCGGCCATAGCCTTGCGTTCGTGAAAGGCACGATCTTCGTTCACCGCTGCATTCATTTGCTGTTCTTCGTCCATGATTAAATACTCTCAATCAATCTTCAATTTCGGTATAATCATGGTATTACATAAATAGATTGTCAACACAATAGGATAGTTCTATGATATGCTTAAGAGTGTTCATGAAAGCACATCTTGCCATTCTGCTTTCTGTGTCAGAGAGTGTAGGCAAAAATATGATTATATGGGGGTTACCCCGAGGAGATGAAGATGGCTAAAAAGAAGGTATCACGGCGTTCGGTTATGCGGGCCTATGGCGAGTATGTCGACTTCTGCAAATGGCTGGATGATGCCAAGAAGGGCATCAATATCGACGAGGATGACCCTTCTACAGGCGAGCTGGCGTTAATCGTCAAGAACGCTCAACATCGGGCCAATGAGGCGTTGTTGGCGTATTTGGGCCATGATGAGGATGGAGAGGCTGAAGATCTGCCGGAGCATCTGAACATTTCGTAATAAAGGATGCCGTCCAAGCGGTAAGTACTTGTACTTGGACACCATCAATTACTTGAATTTGGACAACTAGATGAATCCAAATATTCGACTATCTCATAACGTTTAAGATCGAAATCCTCCATTAACTATAGCCATTGTATCCTACCCAAGGAGTAAAATTGGGAAAGATAAACGATATGAGCGACAGAGCCTCCTCAAAGCGGTTGGCAGACCGGATAAAGTCTGTTCACCAAGCAAATGTTCGTTCTCTGAACACTGTCATTCATTCGAGAACTGTCGCGCAAGGTCTGTTGACCTGCGATATTTCCGAGGTAGTTCAGGAGGAGCTGTTGAAGGTTATCAAAATTCTTGATGGCAGCATTGTTCGTGCAGGGGACTTCAACGATCTGTTGTCTTGTCTAGACGAGCAATATGGCGCAGCTATAGATGAGATAGGCTACCTTAGCGATGGTACGGCTCAAAAGGGCGAGGAATTGGTCGGAGAGCTTGAGGAGAGTTCTAGAGCTATCGACGATATTGCGAGCCTGATCTCCGAAAGGCTTCTATTTTTGGAAAATATGATCGAAAATCCCTCATAAAGGCTTCAATCAAGCTCGGTTTCATTCAGTAGCTCACACATGCGCTGTTCGAAGTGATCCTCGAGCTTTTTGGTCTTGGCATCATTGATGGACGCAATTGGCTCGACAACTTCAAGAACTCGGGTCCTAGGTCGCTTTGCTTCCTTGATGGTCTCCTGCTGATCAGGCGTATAGGCGCGAAAGTTGATGTGGCTGCTGTGGGTGGGATCCGCAATCACATAGAAGCCCGAATACATCCTCTCCCAGAGAACCTTCTTACGGTCGCCCTTCAGTTTTCTCTCAACCTTTTCGAAGCCCAGCTGGGCAAGGCGGTTCTCTGCAAATTCCATGCCTTCCTGTGTGACCCGATGCCGGTAAGATTTTGAAAGCGGCTCAGCCTTGTAATGCAGGCTTGTCTTGTAAAGAACACTGTTGAAAATGCGGTCTTCCTCGACCTTGCGGTCGCGCTCTTGGGTCATCCGATATGAGTTAATAAAGGTCTGTTCGGCCGTATAGACCATGACATCGAATACTGGGCATTGATGGTGACTAAAATGTTTCAGTACGCCTCGTTCATACCCCAGATCCCATCCACAAGCGATACAGGTGCACCTTCTATCAGGCATGTAGCTGCCCGGGTTCCTGTCATAGCTCTGCTCTCTGGAGTGGTCGACAAACATCTTTTCCAGATCGCGTCGTTCATCATTAAACTCGGAGATCGTCTCCGTCAAATCTAGCTTTCGTTCCTGGTCGATAATAGCTTGTGGAAGCTGATCTCTGACGAGACTGAACAGCTGATGCATCCTGGTATCGGTATGTCTCTCGGGCCAGGTGAAGTTGAAATCAAGAGAAAGCATGGATAGTCCAGTTTACTGTCGATATGGCATGGTTATCATAAGGAGATTAGATCTACAATCCATGTAAGGTTAGGGCGACGGGTCTTCATTGAAGCGGACTGAAAGCTTAGGCCAGATGTCTTCAGCTGTTGAAATCGCTCAACGGACAACAGGTGCGGACATACACCAGTCCTCCCCCTGTGGGGTACGATTTCTAAGCTGCGTGCGGGTATGCAGGATCCGTGTCCCTTATGGGCCGCCGGGCTCCGGATCGTCCACGAAGGGCGCCTGATAATACGCCGCTGTCTGAACATCCATCTCCCCGAGTTCAGGGATCTCCACAACGATACCGGCTTCCTTGGACTGGTTCGCACACATCACACGAAGCTGGGTGTCGTCCATCTCCAGACGAACAATGCGAGCCTCATCATCAGGCTGCTCTTCCGCGCGCAAAATAAGCTCAACACAGTGATCGTACTTGTGGAGTTCTGCTCGCACCTCAGGGGCATCCTCAGTGTCGTTATCCTTAAGGGTAAAGATCTCAGGTTGCTCGAGTGCCAATTCTTGCTTCAGGCGCTCGACCTCGATGTCTTCCATAACCTGCTCTGCGATGTCCTTCGGGATGGGGGTGAAGTGGATGCCATATTCGATGAGCAGCATGTCTTCTTTATAGAGGTTCAGGTAGTCATGCCGGGCGCGCGCCCAGTAGAAAGACAGCTCAGCATCCGACATATTCTTGAGCGCTGGAGTGCCCACCTCAATAAGGCAGAAGAGAAGCTTGTCCCCATTCTCGAACTCGTAAAGAGGTTCTCCTGTGTTGATCTGAGCGGCCGATGCGCTGATCTCGTAGTTCACACAGATTTCCAGCAGGTTCTTGCGACGAAGATAGGCTGGATTTCCATTAAAATCCTTCACTGGGATCAGTCTGTCATCGGGTGATGTCATAATTTTTCCTTTATGATGCTCTAAGGCGTAACTGGGCAATATAGAGAAATATGCAACTTAAAAAAGGATGTTCCCAATCAATAAAGCACTTATTATAATTGAGCTATCATTGGGAGTGACCAGAATTGAATTACGAACAGAGAACCATCAGACGCGTTGCTGAAGCGCGTGGCATCAAGAAGCTGGGTCACTTCACACCATTCCAGAACGTCGAAAGTATCCTTACTCATGGTCTGCACACCAGGACCTTCCTTGAGGAGAACGACCAGGGGATTGATGCTTATGGAACTGATAGTCAGAGGCTGGATGGGTTTCCTCATACGATCTCAATGAGTATCGAAGGCATCAACAGCGCTATGTTGAAGCGGAAGATGAAAGAAGACAACTGCAACTGGGCGATCCTGGAAATCGACGCAGAGATTTTATGGACACATACATGCCGGTTCTGCTGGGACAATGCAGCGTGTAAAAATGTCCGCAAGTACAGCAGGCTGAACGACGCCAAACACTTCGACAGTATGTTCGAAGATTGGGACCACATGGGGAGTACGTGGAGGAGTTACTTCAATGTCCCTGATCATCGCCCATCAAGAGATGCGGCCGAAGTCATGGTGTTTGGGTATGTGCCCGCCAGTAAGATCCTGGGCATCACCGTCGAGAACTGGGCATGCAAAACGCACCTAGAACGCGTCATGGCGCGTGGCGATCAGCTCCATAAGGCTGAGATCGAGGTCAGCTCGAGCGATTTCTGCTAAGCAGTTCTTCAGGGGGCTTATTCTTAGGGATGAAGCCAACCTGGAAACCGAAGGGCCGCCCGATTTTCATGAGGGTCTCGAGGGTAGGGTTGGCCTTCCCTTTTTCTAGATCGATTACCTGAATCCGTGTGAGCCCGAAGTGCTTCGCAAAGATCGCCTGTGTCATGCCAAGCGACTTACGAATTTCACGGACCGCGCTGGGCAGGGCAAGTTCTCCCGCGCAAGCTTTCAAGAAAACCTCCTGACGACGTGCTCTCGTCTCGCTTCTGGTAAGGGGCTTTAATTTTGGCATTTGTCGGCCTCTTCTGGAGACAAGCACGCTTTATCCGTGATCTGCATAATGTACCTTCAAAACGATACCTATGAAGAGTATGGGTGGCCAAAAGTATCGTTGCAAGATACCTTTATGCTGCTTGAGGCTTGATGGCTCCGTAGCCTTCACAGTCATTGCAGAGAGCATGACCGGTAAACCCGGATGTCACTCCTAAGCCGTCGCAGGTTTCACAAGATTTCGTTCGGCCGTCGCCCAAAGTACCCTCCGGGGCGCCCAACTTCCTTTTGAGTTCTTCAAGAGCCTTAGGCCCCATTTCCGCCCGACGTGTATTGCTGAGGTGCTTGAGAAATGGCGTGATCAAATAAGCTGTTCGCATCTGGCTCTCCTAGATCAGAACTTACCGTGGCCTTCACAGCCCGCACAGGGGCCACCACCCGCAAATGCAGGCGCCTTGCCCGAACCTGAGCAGATCCCGCATGTCATGGTGCGTTCACGAGCAGGGGCCTTCTTGCGGCCACCCAGATCGTTCTTGAATTGCTCGAAAACCTCAGGGCCCATCTCCGCGCGGCAGTTGTCGACCAGTTGCTCAAGGCGTGCATCGGACATGAAGTTCTCCTAATAGGCATCATTTATAATGATATTAGGTTACTTCTATCTGCATGAATACGCAAGCATAAAGAAGATATGTCAGATGGCTTTGATTGCTGAAATCATCTCCTTGCAGTATATGCAGCCTTCTACATGTTTTTCATATTTTTTGAATGCCTCATCGCCCTCATAATAAGTGATAGCAGCTTCAAAGGGGATGTGCGCATCCGAGGCGCACGCCAAGTCATCAAGCCGGTCCATCTCCTCCAGGACGAGCTCGTTGTTTTCAAGTTTAATCACGTCTGTCTCCTTTAACCTAAACGTGTCATCAGGGTCTGAGATCTTTACATGGTCTCGGAAGTAAAATGGATCACCTCCAGGCGGTCGAAATCATAAATCTTGTCTTAACTCGGGCTCTTTAAGGTCCGGCTAAAGTTCACACAGGAATATAGGTCATGGGTACCACCGCATCTTTTCAGGACGTCGTCAAAAAGGTTGCTAGCGTTAAGAAGCTCTATGAAAGCCATCAGAGGTCGTTGATCGCTGCGGCCGATATATGTGAGAGAATGAAGCACTCTGACCTTGAGCCGGTAAGGGAGACAGCACCAAAACTGGCGAAAACAATCCACGACATGACGGAAACCTGTACTCTCACAATCGAAGCCATCAACTATCTGTCTGCGGTTTTCTCAAACGACCACGATGTCGTACCCTTCTTGCCTGCAAACAAAATCATTGAATCGATGGCCATCATCACCAATGTCGAGGCCAGCGCCAGAAGCTTTGATGTCTTCTTCAAGAACTTCGAGTTCGACATGGAAGAGCTGGGGGTCGACCTAAGACCTTAAGGGTGGCCTGAGCTGCAAGAGTTGTTAGTTCAGCGATTATACCAAGCGTACTGTATGCATTCCCTTAAGATGAATTGAGCGACGGCTCGAGGATCATCACCATTGCGCACGCCGGTCATCCCCATATTCACAGCGCTATCGTAGTCAGCTTGATTGAGAGGCCACTGGGCCTGCCTCACCGTTTTGACCAGCTGATTTTGGATTTGGGACCACGACCGGCGTCCGGCCTGCACCATCTCCATTGTACCAGCGGTAACGCCAGCCATGCCAAGGCAGTACTTCTTCTCGTAGCTCAGTGGTTGGGCAGAGACCGAGTGGGGCTGTAGTGCGAAGGCCGTCATCACGAGTGCAGCTCGTACGGTGGCTTTTATCGAGAGAACTTTCATGGGAAATCCTGATCATTGATATTAATGAGGCCAAGCTGAACTCGAAGTATGTCCAAACTTTGTCTTTAATCAGTTATATCGGGGATACTTGTCATCACTCGCCGCCTGTTTGACCTGATACCTTCAAAGACCCTTCAAAAATATGGCGAGTGTGTGTGAGCGCATGAAGGACGCTCATGATGTGAAAATAGCAAAGCTTACGCCGGAGCTGGAAGCTACGATCAAGGATATGTCGGAAACCTGCGACAGCTCTCTTGAAGCCATTACGTACTTGTCTGCGGTTTTCTCAGACGATCACCCGGCGGTGCCCTTCATGTCCTCGAGTGAGATTACCCAATCGATGGAAATTTTAAGCGCTGTAGAGTTCGGTGCGGGCGGCTTAGATGTCTTCCTAAAATGCCTTGAAGAAGACATGCAGGCGCTGGGAGACCACTAAAGATCAGCTTAATCGCGGCCGAAAATGCTTCATACCGTGATCTATCAATCATTATTGTATGATTAGTTTGATTGTTGACAAAATAATGCTTGATCTGATTTTGGTCTTTAGTTAATTACGTTTCATCTCTTCATGAGGAAGGGGTAGCCAAGGTACGGAGAAGGTGATCGTCATGTTGAACGCTAAGATTGCTCGTAACTTCGCAGAAGCCGTTTTTGGTCGCCCTGATCGCAATTGGATCACTTTCGGAACCACACGTTTCAATACTAATCGTCGGGGCGCCTTCTGGTTTGAGTGCTCCAACAGCAAGGGCTTCGTCATTGACGCCCGTGCGCTGACTGAAGAACAGCGAACAAACATCAACCGCTACACGACCTCCCATACAGCGATTAGGTTTTTCAATCCCAATCAGCCAAGGCAATCTGATGGATACCTGAACCCGTTCACAAGCCGGGACAATCAGCTGCGTAGTATGGAAAATTACGAGGGCTATGAACGAGCAGAGTTCGAAGTGTATGCTCTTCCGGCTACTCCGCAGATCCAACTTGGGTCTGGCTGCTATCTTGCGTGCCTCCCGGTTGTGTTTGCAAACATCACTGTTCCAGGTCGCTTTGAGCACAAAGAAGCCTTCGAGGTCTTCAAGCAGGATTTCAAACCAACTGATGCAACCCTTCGTGCGCTGGGCGCAGATAAATGGCTCACCCCAAAGACTGAACCCACACCAGGGTTCTTCTAAAAATATAAGGCACCATCAAAGTGCCAACCTGATAGACGGTCAGCATAAAATCAATCGGCCGCATCAAAGACTTCGCGAGCAGTAAAATACATTAAGGGGAGCAAGCCCCAGAATATTATAGATGCCGGAGTATTATGACATGCCCTCGATTGAAGACCTTGAAACCAAAGTCGCCGAGCTACGATCCCAGAATAATGCTTGGTTGATCGACAACCCCACACAATGCCGAGTTCTGGACCACATGGATCTTGAATTGCAGGAAGCTGAAGAAGCGCTGGGCGCCGCACGCAAAGATCTCGATCTCAAAGATCAGGAAGTCCTTGCTCCATAATTATCAGTGACCCTCAATCAACAAGATGAGATCAAACCATCTGCGGGCCCTTGTAGAGATCTTTCAGTTTTTTTAGACATGCATCATCGCCTCTCCAAACCGGAATTCGATCTTTAATCGAGGCGATCATAAAACTCAGCAGACCTAGGACCAGAGCGATCAAAACGAAGACCTCAACAAAGAATGTTACTATCGCTCTTTGATCGACAATCGAAAAAGACACAAGAATACCCACTATAATCATAAAAAGAATAATGAGGTCGGTTGGTAATTTGCGATCAACTTTTATAGACGCGTAGGACTTCTTCGGGGACCTGATCTCGTCAATCGCAAAAGTAAGGGGCCCTTTCAGTCGGCCGTCATCAAAAAACTCCGCTCGTTTCCAACCACCTTCGATCTTGAAAATTAAAGCATGACCCGCCGGTACATCTAATTCATCCCATGATGCTAGGCGATGCCAATCAAACAGATGTTTTGGATCGGAAGTTCTTTGAATGAGCGTCGCATCAACAATCCCCTTATGGGTCACAACCTGATCTTTTCGAAGGGGAACGGTTTTGGATAGATCGATATCTGAAATATGGTTTGAGACTGTGGTCATGACTACACCTGGAATATGTTCCTTCCAGCATACACCGTCATCATTATGAGGAGATTAATGGCGCCAGAGTCTGTGATGGGACCGTCGAAGATCAGCTCGCTACCGTCTCTCTGAAAATATCAGATCTCGACTAGGCCCTTTGTAGTTTCCTTGAGCTTCTCCAAGCAGGCCTCGTCACCTCGCCAGTATGGAAATCGGTAATTCAGGAATATTCTCGTGAAACCCAGGAAAGCGAAGGAAGTGATCGCCGTCGCAAAGGTTGCCACATAGTACATCAGGTCAATCTCGTCTGGTCTCGGGAAAAGGGTCACCCCAAAGACGAAAGTTATGACCAGCATGATTATCGCGTCGAAGGGTGACATCTGATGAAAGAAACGGGACCGGTATAATTTCTTCGGGCTCTCTGGACCTGTCGCGGTTTGATGCCGCTCCTTTGATAGCATTTACTGCACCAAAGGAGACTGACTATGGGACTGAAACGGACGGACGAATTCCGCCAAGATGCGGTGCGTATCGCACTGACGAGTGGGTTGACGCGCAAGCAGGTGGCTGACGATCTGGGTGTTGGCATGTCGACGCTTAACAAATGGATCACCGCGCACCGAGGCACAGACGTGGTGCCGAAAGAGGATTTGAGCCTCGCCCAAGAGAATGAGCGACTTCGGCGCGAGAACCGTCTTCTCAAGGAGGAGAGGGAAATCCTAAAAAAGGCCACCCAGTTCTTTGCGGGCCTAAAGCAATGAGATTTAGGTTTGTCGAGGAACACCGGAGCCACTTCCCCGTGAACCGCTTGTGTCACGTTGTCGGTGTCAGTTCGCGCGGTTTGCGAGCATTCCGAAGCCGTCCTGCCAGCCGCAGACAGCGGTCTGATCTGGTCACCTTGGCGCACATCAAAGAACAATCCCGTCTCAGCCTGGGCAGCTATGGCAGGCCGCGCATGACAGAAGAACTGAAGGAGATCGGCCTGAATGTCGGTCACCGCCGTGTGGGTCGTTTGATGCGCCAGAACGGCATATCCGTGGTGCGAACCCGTAAACACAAGGTGACGACAGACAGTGATCACAAGTTCAATATTGCGCCAAACCTGCTGGACCGGGATTTTATGGCTGACCAACCGAACCAGAAATGGGCCGGTGACATCAGCTATGTCTGGACGCGTGAGGGATGGCTGTATTTGGCTGTCATCCTCGACCTGCATTCAAGGCGCGTGATCGGCTGGGCGGTCAGCAACCGTATGAAACGAGACTTGGCAATACGGGCTTTGAAGATGGCAATTGCGTTCAGGGCACCGCCCAAGGGCTGCATCCACCATACGGATCGCGGGTCGCAATATTGTTCGCACGACTACCAGAAACTTCTGCGCCAGCACGGCTTCAAGGTGTCGATGTCTGGCAAGGGCAATTGTTACGACAATGCTGCCGTCGAGACATTCTTCAAAACCATCAAAGCTGAACTCATTTGGCGCAGGTCATGGGAAACACGGCGGCAAGCTGAGATGGCGATCTTTGAATACATCAACGGCTTCTACAACCCACGGCGACGCCACTCAGCACTGGGCTGGAAAAGCCCCGTCGCCTTCGAACGGAAAGTGGCTTAAACGAGCACTTGGGGCGGCACGAAAGCGGGACAGGTCCACTCCACTGCATCAACCGCGCAGACCAACGGACCTACGATACGGCCGTCTTCAAAAAAATGAGATTTCTTCCAGCCGCCGTCGACCTTGAAAGCCATGGCACATCCCGCCGGGATTTTGATTTCCTCATTATTAGATAGACGATACCAATCAACCAGATGCTTGGGTTCATCCATTTTCTGGACCAGGGTCGCATCAACCAATCCCTTTCTAGATACCACCTCATCCTTTTGAAGGTGATCAGCTCGAGAAAAGTCGATTCCTGATTGTTTGGTAGAGGTTCTCATTGTCAGTCCTGGATGGTTTCCAGTAGATCATATCAAGGCGACTTTAAGCCTCGATTAAGTGATCCAATAATATGAGGTGGTTCTCCTCGAGGTGGATCGGATTCCCCAGCGCGCGCCGTCATGAAACCAATAAAATGATGTGAGATATCCAAAGATTTGGCTTGGTCATCATAATATGAAAAATGGTACGTTCGCTTACCATTTTTATTTTTTTGGTAGCCGAACGTACCATTTTTTTGGAGACTTTATGCTTCAGGCATAAACTTCGGAGATATTTCCAGGAGGAGAAATTTATGACTTTTCGCTCCTCCTGGATGGCTTCTTGGCTCCTTATTAGGTGGGCCAGCTCTCGTCTGTGTTGCCATGGATGAGACCTGCCATCTTGAGCTTCTCGATGCGATCTTTGTAGAAGCTGGCTGTCTTGCGGACTGTCTCGACTTCCTCGTCGATGGGCTTTGCATGATATCTGAGATCACCCGGTGACCAGGCTGCTCGCTTCTTCCCATAATTTTGCTGGGCGGTTTTCGTGACCACATGTCCGGCTAGGGCAGAGACCTCCTCAGGCTCCATCACAGATTTCATATTTGCGATGAACTGATGTCGACAGCTGTAGAGGCTGAAGTGCTTCTTCCGTCTGGGGTAGAGTGTGTCCCCGATCTGATACACAAGCTGTGAGATCTGAGACTGCATCTCTTCATATTTTCCCTCCTCGAACCAGGAGAGCCCTCGTTCGGAAGTTCGCTTGATTGCATTCAGGATCCGGGCTGGGACATCAGACAGGTCCAATGTTCTCACCAGGCCATTGCCGCGCGCGTTCGTTGTTTTGGCATTGAGCACATAAAGCCAGGCGTAGAGTTTTTGTGTCGACGGATCCCGTGATGTTTCGAAAGCTGTCGCTCTCCACTCAATCGGCCGAAGACCACAATAAATGGATGCGATCAGAAGGTCTGTGAGAACGGGCGCCAATTTTGAACGTGATTTGTACTGAAGGAATGCGAGGTACTTCTCCAGCTCCGCTTTTGGAAACCTTTTCTCCTTCTTTGCAGAGGTCCTGTAACTACGACGTTTGGGCTCATTATCATTTTCATCGGTTTCATCGGCCGAGGAGACGTCGTCTTCTGGATCTCTTCCGGAGATGTCATTGTTGAGCAGCTCGAGGGCATCCTCAATATCGTCATCAGGTTTCGCCTGCAAAGTATGATAGGCAGCCTGCCTGTACACCCGCCAGGTAGAGGACTTCAAAGTTGGTTTTTGAGAGAGCAGCCATAGCACGAATTCGTGGGCATCGAAATCGTCGTAGTCGAGTGGGATACTTTGCTCTCGCTTATAGCGATTTATGAGAAGGCGCCCTCGGTTCAGGTACTGGGCTGATGTCTTCTTGGAGATTGTGGTGTGCTTCGTGTTTGCGAAGGGGGAGGGTGACGGCCGGGAAGGTGAGGCGCCTTTGTTTTGATCTAGGTCTCTGTTGTCAGTCATGAGCTGACGCTTACTGGCCTGGATGCGTTCTAGCACTTCCTTGCTGGGACCCTTGGGTTTTGAAGGATCCCTTTTAGTGTTTGTTTGGGCACCAGGAAACTGGAAGCTTTGTGGAGTGGGAGCTTCACTATCATAATTGTCAACATTGGTATTTGGCTGGTGGCCTTGCTCTTCTTTTTTGTCAACATTGGTATGCTGTTGGGGGCGAGCCGCCTGCGGATTGTCAACATTGGTATTTGTTTTATTTTTGTCAACATTGGTTGATGGGCGCCTGGTGACAGGGCCGGAGGTTTTGTCAACATTGGAAGCGCTTGCGATTCCTGCGAGCCCCTTGGGGCGTGGTTTGGGCCGACGTATGTTGGGCCTGGGGCGGTTGCCGGAGGCGGAGCTGTCGGGCTCGTCAGAGTTTGACTTGTCTGTCATCTTTGATGATCCTTTTCTGAAATCGTAGATTGATGAAATTAGGCATCTGCAATTTTGCGGGGCAAAAATTTGATTGGAAATCTCATAATACATTCTTGCAGGAATGCATGAATTATTAGGGGGTTCAAAATCATTTTTGTTGCGCTCTACCCATTACTCCCTAGTTATGTATGCGAACATAGTTAAAAAGTAACACAAATCTGGGATTTTAATTTACGTTCCATGTACTTTGAGGGGGAGGTGAAAGCTTTTCCGGATTTGTGCTACTAAGCTCCGGAGTTGTGTGTCTCAAAAAACCAATCTTGTTGACCTGACCCTTATTTATATGGACGAAACAGGGGTGGAAATACGGGATAATGCTCGTCAATTTTATAGGCGGCCGAGACATCTCTGCACGTGATTCCCGGATCCAAAAACGGCTCGAACGACCTAAATCCATTCAATCAATTTACAGCATCGTTTTCAATCAGATCAGAATTGGAAACACCTGTAACAGCTCGTTTCATCCGAATTCTATTCGTGGGGTTGCCACAAGCTTGCCAATACAGTTCATAAAACAGGTCAGGAAGAAGATTTGCGTTTACAAAGGACGTAAGTATGCCTGTTTGAGTGAAAGTGAGTAACACAACTCCTGAGAGGAGTATATGAACTTCCTAGAGTGGTTAGCGCGAGAATTGATAGAAGTATCGTAACTCCGCAATGTATATTACCGGTAATGTAAATCGACTTACATCTTATTGCATGCATCTTACCGGTAAGAAGATGTAAGATACCTTTTATTGCCGGTAGAAAACATTGAAATAAATCATCTTACATTGGGAAACTTTGACTTACCGGTAGGTCACATCATTTCGATGTAAAAAGTGTCGTATAAGGTCTTTCTGCACGTATTTTACCTTGCCCAGTGAACCCTCCTTTAACCGATGATCTCTATGGTGGCGACATCTGATCAAGGAGCCTGGTTGTGAACGGGAAAGAAGCTGAAGCATTTCTGGACGACATCGAGCGCCACGAGGCGTGCCTCGAGTACATGCGTGGCGCCGTCGAGGCTGACATGGCCATCTCTGAAGATGTGTCTGGTAAGCGAAGTGACCACGAAGCAGAGCCGCAAATGCTCGCAGCTCTCCTGATGGCGGAAGTCATATTCCTGAATTCCCATCACTGGATGAAAGAGTGGCCCGAAGGCGCGCGCAAGATGACATCACTCAATGTTATCTGTAACGACGTCTTCGCCTGGGCGAGCGCCGATGCAGAGAGCATCGAGTATAAAGATATCGAGGATGTCTACGAACACTGGATCAAGGATCCTGACTGGGGCCCGGCCGTGTGGTGCATCAAGAAGCGGGGAATGATGCCGCAAAAGCCAGTTGCCGACAAAATCGCTGAGCTGGGAATTTGGGACCTGGATGAGATCGCTTCCAAACTTCAGGAGTGATCTCACTGACTTTCCCTTGACTTCGATATTTGTGTCGTTAACCCTCTGTTAATATTGGTGGTAGTAACTGCCAGTTGAGCTTAGCTCATTTCGCGCCCGCGTGGCGCACCCAAAGTAACAGGTCCGAGTGACCGCCCTAACCACAGGCTCGCGTAGCCGCTTAAAATTTGAGGAACCACCATGGTCGATACCAGTATCGAGGCCTATCAGCGCCTCGCGCGTATGATAGAAGACGCTCGCAATTTATCAGAACTCTCATTCGCTATCGTAATTGCAGCCACTGCTGGGTCCGGAAAGACCTATACGATTACCAATCTCACAAAAATTCTTATCTCCGCCGGGATATACAGGGCACAGGATATTACTATGTGCTCGTTTACAAATGCTGCTTCAGCAGAACTAAGAAAACGGTGTGTCGACCTAGATCCTTCCGACGAGGTATCTTATGGCCAAGTTCGATTCACGACACTCGACAGTCTCGTCACTGAGCTAGCGAAAGCAATATCTCCGGTTATTACCGATGTTGGAGGATTGGAGAGCGAGGTATATTTCCCAGCTTCCAAAGACGAAGACCTTCTGCTCGCAACCATTCATGAAATGCTCTCAGCGTATCAGACTGTGGCTCCGAAGGGCGCCACATACGACAGCATCCTCAACCTGATGAGAACCACGCTCCCACCCAAAGCAGACGCGCTGACAATTGATACCGACCTAAATGACGTCGTTTCCAACTCTGGACCAAAGACCCCTGAAGAAATCTATGCGAAGGTCTGTCTTGCTCTCGTAAAAATATGCAAGCGTGGTATCGATCCACGTTCAGTGGGGATACCGAAGTTTCTCGTGATCGATGAAGCTCAGGACTGCTCACTTCACCAAGTGCTTCTCGCCTTCTTCATGATGCGATGCGGAACCGATGTCGTATTTATCGGCGACCACTTGCAGACCCTGTATCGGTTCCGTGACGCTGTGGGCAGCTGGATCTTCACCGATGAAGTCATCTCCGAGATGGCGACTGCCTTCGGCGGCCGTCAACTGGATGCTCAAGAAGTTCAACTTCCCAGAAATAGAAGATGTGCAAAGAACATCACGAATGCGGCCGCGAAATTTGCGGAAGAAGTCCCGGCGCTTGTAGACAGGATATCCTCACATAGCTGGAGGATGCCGAAAGCTCAGAGGGATAAGACTGGTAGGGAGCACTTCGATGGACTGAAGCGCTTTGTCCCTTTTCAGGATCCAGAGAAGGGGACGAACTACGGGCAGCCCTTTGAAGATAATAAACCTGGTGGGCTCTTCGTCTTGGAAGGTACCAAGCAGGACAGAGAAGACGTCGACAATGTTATTGATGATGATGTCGTAATTTTTGACCCCATTCAAATCCTCAACAAAGATACCAAGGTGTCTTCAGGGTCTCTTGCGCAGGTAGCCATGGGCTTCTCCAAAGAAGAGTTGCCTCAGAACGGTAAGGCTTTCTCAGATCTGGGCGGCCAAGATTTTCGTGACCATCTAGATCATATTGTTGCTGACCTTAAACGCGGAGCAAGTGTTGCCTTCCTGGCGCCCGGCGGCTGGAACGAGTCTGATCGCCAATGGCTGCTACGTATGCACCCTGATCTCGATGAAACAGAGATACGCGTACACAGCTCCAAGAACTGCCTGCTTAAACCTCGTTCATGGTATTCTGTCTCCGGTGGAAAACCAAAAGCTGCATTTGGGATCCCAACCTCGTGTCTGCTCGCATCGTTCGCCATGACCTTCTTCCTGACCCCGAACACAGGCATGGTTAAAGCTTCCGGACAAGGATATGTCGATCCCATCAAGAACCAGGCCAGCCGCAGAGCAGATTGGGAGCGTGCCGTCGAAGAGAAAGTCGAGAGCATGCTTGCCTTGCAAGCGTATGGCACCAAAGAGGCGCCACTGTTCGAAGATCAGGTGCTCCCGGAACTCGCTCCATATCGCTTGATGCTGACGAAAGCCTTCTCAGACATGATGAAGAGAATGGTGCGCTACTTTGGCGAACTATATGGCGGCGAAGATATGAACTGGGTGGCCGGTTCAGTCTCAGAACTCATATTTAGTCCCAGAGGTGTCTCAGACTCTGCACTGAAGATTGGCATCGAGTGTATGTACAAATGCATTCACTCCACGACGTTGCCGAAGTCTTGTGCAGACCTTTCCCGAGAACTTGAAAAGGCAAGCCAGGATCCGTCCAATGAGTTCAGTGCTTACTTCCTGAACGATATCCAGGAAGCGGATAGGCTCGGCCAGTTCCACGCTGACATCTATTCTACAATGCGAAGAAGATCTCTCGTAGATGATGAGGAGCCACCCCAGTCCCCGGATTCACCTGCCATAAAAGTTAGCTCATCTATCTGGGCGAATAATACTCGGAATTTTTATGGCGAGGTGGCCAGCGTTCGTAATGCCTTGCTTAAGGATGGCGTAGAGAAGGGCCTCGTGTCGAAGATCACCCATGCTCTCAATGGGAGACGTGGCGATGCTACAATCGCGTGCGTATCAAAAAGCATGCACCGGTCGACGATCAGGTCATTTGCAGGTGATGTTCAGCACGTCACGCTTGCCGGTAACACCCAAAACGTCCTTCAGCCCACATCTGGGATACTCGACCTGGCCACTATTCACGGATCCAAAGGATTGGAGTGGAGCCATGTTGTTTTGGTTCTCAGCAATAAAGGTGGCAATGAAACCGACGCCCAGTCCTATCGAGACCTTTTATACGTAGCATCGACCAGAGCGTGCTCGACATTAAGCGTAGTCGCACCGAAGGCCTGCTTCCCTCTAAAGAATAAGATCCTCGGTGATCCTAAGGATTTTGGTGCAGACGGCTCGATCAAGAGTGAAGGCGCCCTGGTTCAGAAACATATGAATGCTCTTTTCATAAAATCTCTTGAAGAGATCGGCCTGTCAGAAGAGTGGGAAGATGACTTCAACTGTATCGATAAGAAGTCCGGAGGCGCCACCCGGTCGATGGAGATCACTCATAGCCAGATCGAACGCGTGCAAACCTGCATTCGGTCGCAGACCCTATCTGAGTTCGAGAAGGTGACCTACCCGATGGGGCCATCGTATCAGAGAACCCTGCACCGGATGATGGCATCAATCTGCGCGAGCCTGGCTGGTATCCTCAAAGAGCCTCCCAAGGAGCCACCATATTTCACAAGTATCACTGACATCTTGAAGCAGCACCCCAATGAGACCGATTGGAAGGTCGTTCTCGAGGCACTTCAGAAAAAACCTGAGTGTTTCCAGTATATGGCAATAAAGCTGACGCAGAACAGGATGGCGCTTCAGTCTGAAGGCTCTGACATCGCTGATGCTATCCTTCGATATATTATGAATACGCTGATGACGCATGTTGCCTGCGCATGGGTGGGCAGCGAAGTTCTGCGTGCCGTCCCGGAGGCAGCAGCTCGAGGCGATGAGATCATCATCGAGCGCTTCCTGCGGAATTCTGTTCCTGGTGGTGACGTCATGTCCGGCGCAACCGATCTTGCCATCATCAGCCATGCAACTGGTGAAACCAAATTGGCGGACTGGAAGGTAATTCCAACAACATTGGCGGCCGCCGGTCAGAAGTCATTTGAACAGGCTGATCTCTATTCATTCCTGGTTGGAAAACACGCACCAGCAGCAAAGACTGAGACAGCTGAACTTGTTCTGCTTCCAGCGCCTCTCATGCTGGGCTCACCTGAACTGGTAGATCATATTTCTGAAAAGGGAGATCTGACACCTCCCGCATTCGAGGACTTTCCCGAGCAGCCTCAGAACTCTGACTGGGTTTTGATTTCTCCGAAGGGTGATGCAACCTATTCGATGTTCCAAAGAGTGCGCGCAGCTGATCTGGGTGTAATACCTGACATCGTAACGACTGGAAGCGCGTTCTTCGGATGTGGTGCCACCAATGGCGGTCAGTCTGAATACGAGGAGGAGCGTTGGCTCGCCCAGTCTCTTGGAGAGGACGGCCGAGAGCCGACAGCTGAGGACTGCATGACCTGTGAAGGCCGTGCGCACTGCTCAGTCCAGCGTTTCGCCGAAGAGATCTCGAACCCTGAAGAGCTGCTGACAGCATAAGCGCAATTTATATAAATGAATGGAGAATATTATGTTTGACCTTGTTGAAGTCGATAGCAACGACCTGATGAGAACTACGATGGCGCCGCTGAGTGACGAGTTCACCTGCCTGCCGTTTGATCGAGAACTGGCAGAAACAATCCTTGATTCCGGTTCTGAATATTATCAGGACGGCGATCTCAGCCTGGTTCGGGCTCGCGTTGCAGAAGCGCAAACGATCAAGGACCTCATTGATGCCACATCAGATGGGCTTGGCGGCCGACAGATCCTTGTGCGGCTGATCTCGGCTAAGATGGAGGAGGTGTCTGATGGCCTCATCAAGAATGGCCTTATCCTCAGCCCTGAGCAAACACTCACTGAAAAGGAGCGTACCTTCGGCGAGGCTGAAGTAAAGGATGCCTTCGAGATTTCGTTCACCGATTACAATGGGAATCTGGTCTGCGTGCTCAAGCAGCGGTTCAAAACATATTTCAAGGATCGCTTTTCAGCCACCGACGTGTTTGCTGAGAATTCTCAGGGCAAGGGCCTTTATCTCCCCGTGGAGGACATCCGCCCGAAGAATGGTAAGCCCTACAAGGTGGTTCTAAGTGCTTTTGGGATGCAGGATGGCGACAGGCAGCTATCCTACATGAGGAAGGCTGATCGGATCACTGACGAAGAACTTGATGGGAGAGTCTGGTCGGGCACAACACATAAGTTCTCGAATTCGTCCAACACAGAGTTCACTCACTATCCCCTCAGGGACCTGGCCATCCTGCCATCATCTGGGTTTTCCGGACTAAAAGACCACGAGGCTAAGCTTACCGAGCTGGGGACACGCCTTCGCAATGATATTAAGGCGGCTATGGATTATATCCGTGAAGGGCCGCAAGCTTCGAACGATGTTACCAACAAGACGGATCGTGTTCGGGAGTTCTTCCGGGATAAGGCTGAGATATCTCATATTTTTGGGTCCTTCGTCGACCTGCCGGTTCAAGTGTACCAAACTCCCCATAGGCGGACCACACCATCCATTCCAGGTCCGATGACGGTAATCCTTGCTACCGATCTCTATGGGGATGCTCTGAAGCGTGCGTGCGCTGGTATTATCCGGATTTCACAGAACCCTGACACTGAGGTCATCCCGATCCATTTTGTACCGACCGAGGAAGAAGGTGAGGAGGAATTCAGCGCCTTCCTTGCTGAGTACAAAAAAGAAAACCCTGAAACCGATGCGATTGTGATGCCTGCGTTTAAGAAAGGTGGCCAAAAAATAGGCAATAGCCGATACGTTCTCAGCTACGACCGTCTCAGAATTATCTGTGCCGCCCAGAAGTTCAACTTCCAGGGTCTGGATGCCTTCAAGATGAACGAGGACAACGAAAAGTTCGGGGCGGTTTCCCAGATGTTTTATCCTCGTCAAGGGCACGTACAGCAGGGTATGGGTGTGAAATCAGGCATGATTGCGCCTAGGTATCCGAACAACCCTCTTTTTGAGCTCTCTATTGGTATTGATGTGTCCCGGCAGTCCAGGCGGGGTGTTTGCGCCGCCGGGATCGGCATGTTTGCAGGAGGAGCTGTCGCGGACATCTCCGGAAGCCTGGATGCTAACGAAAAAAGAGAAGACGAAGAGCTGGCTAACCTCATCATAGGGGTGATCAGGAAGTCACCAATTCGGCAAGGAAAGGTTCTCATCATACGTGATGGGCGCCTCTTTGAGGATCCGGAGAAGATCGTGACTATGGTGAAGAGTGCCTTCCCTGACATCCATCTTACGTTTGCATCAGTACTGAAAGCTCGCAGCCCAGTATCTTTGGATAGTGACTACGGAACAGCGGCTGTGCATGTCGATGATAATGGCACCATATTTTTTGGCGTCGACGCAAGATTGGTGACGATGCTGAAGAAAGACGGTTCTGGTCCCAATAAGCCAGGCAGTATGCGCGGTCCGGTTAACATGAGCGTTGTTGAAGACACCTACGGGCTTGTTGATAGTCCCCAGGACCTTGGTCGCTTTCTTATTGAGCTGTGTACAGTGAACCCGTGCTCGGCCGGACCTGTAATCAGCATACCGGCGCCACAATATATGGCGGACCGCACATCTAACTTTGTGCTGACTGAGCTGATCAACGGTGAGAAAACCAGAGATCTGCTGAATAAGGGGAAGGCTAGAGGAATGTTCGATGGGCCTCTGTCTGAAGCGGATGAAAAATATGGCAGCCCCAAGAAAGGGAATGCTGCGGAAGACATCATTCTGCTCGTCCGTCGCTTTATTGATGAACACCCGCAGGGGTGGGCGATCTCGGTATAGAGATAAGCCCGAATAACGTACATAAGAGGCATCTACGGTAGTATCTGTAGGTGCCTTTCATATTGTAACCATGTATACGAACTTCGAGAACCATTAATCCGCGCGAATTTTCAAGATGGCATGGCTGGAGCTCGAGGTCGATTATCTTGACGAAGCTTTGAGCACTTCGGTGAGGATGGTATCCATTAGCGTTGCTGACCATTCCTCTCCACCTGGGTGGGTGCTCGCTGCATTGAACCTGGGGGATGCGTTTGCCTCAAGAATAACGGGTCCGAGATCCCCGACAATGATATCAAAGCCAGAATAGTCTAGCCCCAAGACTTGAGCTGACTGTGTGGTTATCTCCGCGATCTCGGAAGGTAGGTCAGCACCAAGGAATAGCTCAGGGACCTCCCCTGAGGAAAGGTTGCCAAATCCGTCGTTGTCTTGGCGGCGCCAATATCCGCCAATGATGCGTCCCCGCAGGTAATAGACACGTAGCTCAGGGCCCCTTACACGCCTTTGGAGTAGGACTGCATCATCTGAGCTTTCCCAGGCGGCACGGAGAGCGGATAACAGGTCTCCATGCAGAGTTACGCCAATCCCACGCGTCCCGGAGTTTGGTTTGACGACAACCTCATGTCCGTCTGCAAACTCCCTAAGAACTTCTAGTGCGGGCTGTGATGTTTGCCAACGTGGGCTCGGTATCACTACCTCGTCCGGAACTCTAATACCGGCACGCCTGAGGAGGCTTGAAGACGTCGCCTTATTGCGGGCGAAGTTGGCTGCCAGTTGCGTGTTGATATCTAGAGTTGAGCCACAGTGAAGAAGGTCATTCCCCAATGTTACTCTTCCCATTGAGGCGACTGCATCGAAAGGCTCGTAGCTTGCGCCGATGCGGCGGGCCGAAGGAGCTATATAGGTTGCACCGAATGTCCTGCTTTGGGGATCGATAATATAAGACACTGGGTACTCCTCACTGATTGAGAGGTAACTGTGCAGTCGTGGTTAATTGGTAGTTATCCAAAGATCTTGGATATGATTAGATTCTAGGGTCTTCGGATACATCCTTGTATATCCTTGCGGTCTGCCGGTGGCTCTGGTAGTAATCTTGTGAAATTTGGAGAACTTCATGAAAAACTTAGAATACTTGCGTGTCCTTCGAGGGTACTCAGTCAGTAATCTTGCAGAGATGGTCAAGGCTTCGGTCGCAGATGTCGAAGCATGGGAAGCGGGTGAACGGGAACCGAACCTTACGGTGAAACGTGATATTGCGATGCTCCTCGGTATCGATATCGACTACCTTGACGGTCGCCCGGGCGCTTCGACAGACAGCGTTCTTATGTATCTCCGTGCTGACGATGACGATGATGAAGAAGACGAGAGCCGTGATGAGGTGACCGGTTACTGGGGGCAGGTCGGCATCAAGATGCGAGGTGAGGAGTACACGAAGTGGTATCCTGTAAGCGTCCAAGCAGCATCCTCGCTTCAGTGGTCCCTTTCTATCCCGGGAGGGAAGCTGGGGCTCACTAGATTTGAAACTCTGAATAACCGCCTGGTCATCTTCCGGGCCCCGGCCGTGGAGCGAGTTATTTTTCTTGAAGAGGCCTGCGATCAAATTGAAGGCGACTGGAATGTGGCGTTTGACGAAGTGGAGGGTAAGCCTCTTGAGATTTATCATGCCCTGACGCGTCGAATGAACCTCGAAGAAACGGAAGATGAGTCAGAAACCTACAAAGGGATCGTCGATGAGGCCATCAAAGGGTTTGGGCTAAAACATGATGAAGACTATCATGAGTTACTCTCCACGACCTATATTCATACGAGCTTGGGTCAATCACTTGGTGCTACCCATTCATACATGAATGAAGGGTACGATGTCTTTGACGTATGCCAACGTATTGATACCAGCGATACCGATTATATTGCGGACCGGATGTTTTCTATCAACGATGAAGTCAAAGGTGTCAACGCCTACTACAACTGGACAGATATCGCCGTCATCGACGCTCCTCTTCTTACATATCTGGAATTCAGGAAAGAGCAGGAAGAGCATTTCCAAGAGCACTATCATGATGAAGAGATTGATGGTGACTTCTAGATTATAAGCGGAAATCATATATAGAATAGCAAAAGAGAGCCTCAGTAGAAATATTGAGGCTCTCTTTTAATGTTGTCAATGATAACAGAATTAATTACTGTCATTGGTAAACCATAATCATAGGAAGAAGTTATTATGTCCGTTAAAGCAACTGAAGCCGAGCTATTGAGTGTTCCATGGATCGAAAGATTGGCGCACGGAGACTATACGGTCGAAATGGCTTCTCTTCCTACTCGGGATGGCCGGAATATGGGGAATGCTGTTCAAGTTGGGCTTGTTTCTGGAGAAGGGGAAACACCTAGATATTTGGTGATCTCCGATGCTGGCAACCCGCTAACCGCAACCCTTAAGCAACTTAAGGCCGCTTTCCACCCGCCCATTGTGGTATTGAAAGATCTCCTCCCAGCGCATGTCGCCGCATTGCGGACCCTAAAAAGAAAGGGTGAGAATCTCAAAGTCGATATTGAGAAACTCGTTGAGAAAATGCCATAGGATTGGCTTCCTTATTTACCCCATGCAGAGCGCGTGGGGTAATTTTTTGACGGCACCTCTCTGTAGGTATAGCTTTCCTGAGTACATACGAGCGTTCTCAGAAACTCCTTGTCACCCGTCTTCAACCTACGGTAGCCTTGCGCTGGAGTAGCAAGTTGGAGCAGACATGAATAAAATGGATTTTATCCGCGAGCTAAGCACTTCAATCAAGAAGGGCTTCCCCTGGAAGAGTTCGTCACGGGCATCAATACAAGGCATCATAGATAGCGGCCGTGCGAGCAGAGATGTGAACTTCGATAATTTCACTGAGATCGCGTTGTATATTGAGAGCATTTGCAAGACCGGTTCACTTGATGCAGCAAGTAAATTAGCGGATATGTTCCTTCCTGGCACGCTAGAGTATGCAATCCTCCGAGATAGCTCAGGGACCACGGTCCGCATCTGTTGGTGGCCTTATGGCCTGTCGGTGGGCGACATGGACAAGATGATCAAGGGCGCCGGTAGGCACAATGATGATGCACGAGCGTGGCTGCTTGCTATCTTGGAAGCCAAAGAGGCGGGCCTCTATAGCGCGTACCGACAGAGAGCTAAGTCTGCATAGATTTATGGCACCTTTTACCTTTACGGCTTAAAGAGAGCTAAACGTCACCCATTAATCGTCGTCTCGATAAAGCTTGGTCATGTTCACGTCGGTCAAAACATCCAGACATAAGTGGAGTAAGAGCGTTGCGACAACGGACAGTAAAAAGGATACGCCTAGATGCCATCCTGCCATATACGCGAGTAGAGCACCCACTATCAATAGAGTGAAAAGAACTAAGCATAGTGCAGCCACAAAATATGATGGCGCGAATTCATGTATCGATTCTAGTTTTCGAACATGTTTAATGAACAGTCGGCAGGTCTTATCGATCACGTATAATTCTCCATCTTTGCTACCTTAGATCATATCCATGATGGATTACCGGAGGATTAAGCCTCGCGGTGATCTAATACCCTCACTTCTCTTTGAGTGCTTCCCGAGCCGCATCAGCCTCTTCGGGATCTTTGATTTCGATGCAGAGCACCAGGACGAGATGCTGGTGGTAGATAATGCATATTATCGGATCGTTAGGCTTGATTTTTATCAAAGCAATCCATATGCTTTATTTAGCAGCAGACAGCGAGGCTTCCTTTTTGGACGCTGTTGCAAACGCACCCTTTGAGGTCGGCATACCACGGTAAGGCGTACTCGCATTATTAAGGCTCCCTTCGGGGGCCTTTTTCACGATTATCTTGTCCTCTTTATTATTGTGCATGGATAGGTGTCCTTTATCATTGAGTTAATGGACGCTAAATGATACTTTGCTTGGAACCACACATGCTGGAGAACTCTGAGTTGACTGATGCAATCCAAAAACTGAATGAACTGATCCCTCTGGTCCAAGATCATCGCTATGATGACGATCAGAAGAAGCATTACGATCTGATTCAGGAAGCATTTGGCTTCGAAGAGCATGTTCCGACTTCTTGGGCGATCCAGTCGTGGCGGGGATCGGATATGAATGCCGCCAAAGAGCTTCACAACTACCTGATGCCGGGTATGAAGCAGTTCTCTATTGAAACTGATCCAACTTGCCTGCGTGTTCAGGTCTGCTGGTGGCCTGACGGGCTCAGTGCTGGTGTCGAGCATCAGGGCGAAGGCTGGGGGCATGTAGATTGTGAATCTCAAGCCTGGCTGATCGCCTTGATTAAGGTTCGCATCAGCTATCTGGAAGCCCAGCGCGAGAAGCAGGCCGCATGATTGAATCGACCGCCAGTATTGAGACCCCTTTGCTACCGCTTCTCGGCGAGATGTAATACGGTCAGAGATCGTATCGCTAATGAGTTCGAAGCCCAGCTCATTGGGCCGGGCTTCGCTTATTTATCGCTGGATAATTTTCAGACTGCTAAATATTTACAAATAGCTCTGCATTTTTCGCACTCAGAGCTTCTTGAATCAACTTGGCCTCTTCTTCATTTTTGATCTCTATGCAGAGCGCGAGACCGTCATAGTCGTCTCCTTCTCGGAAGGTTTCGCCGCAGTGGTTCTCTATCGAAGCTTTGCGATCTTTCATATCAAAGGGGAGAATAATGGACATGTGTGTTTCCTTGATTTTTTGGCACGTTAATAATATTGACGGATATGATTAAATAAAAAGTAATGTATATTTAACTGATATTTATAGATATCCATATATAATATGTATTTATTATTGAGCTGACCATCTGCGGGTGGTAGATTGTTTGCAGCCATACGTCGGCTCTGCTTTTGTACAGGAAACCATTCAGTATGATCGGTAAGACATCAGATTTGGACCGTCTTCGCTCTGCTCTCGAGGCAGCTCTCAAATATGAGACAATGGGGCATACAAGGATGTGCCAGAAGGCATTTCCTCCGCGTTGGGATGGCGACCATGGTTCCGACAGTCGCGCCCAGGCTGCCGTAAACATCTGGCGCCAGAACAGTAAGGCCAGTGAATCCGTAGAGCGTCTTCGCAGGGAGCTGGTCCATGGCTATATGCAGACCTACGCCACTCCGGCCGAAAGCGATATGAGTATCTGTGTACTAGAAAATATGACCACCGGTGACGTCATCCGGGTGGAGCATAGGTATCGGCTCCACGCGTACCTGATTGCGATCCTCAAGGTGCTTTTAAAGCAGCGCCAGAATGAGGAGGGCGTCCTCTGTATGGGATGCGGTGATCCAGCTGTGAAATTATGCGAAGTGAACTGTGGCGATGCTTTGTGCGGATCCCCGGTTTGCGATAAGTGCATCCACTTCGTTAATAGCAAAGTAGGGATGGCCAGAGGCTGGTCACATGTACGGCCTGACGGGGATAACTGAAGGTCCCCAGTCTTGGTTCACTATGGCGGTCGGTCAATCGTCTAAACTGTCGATCTCTTTTTCGATCTGTTTCATCTTCATCTTTGCTTTTGCGCGCACCCTTGATCGCACAAACTTCTTGGCACCTTTGATAGCTCGGGCCATCCCTCGGTGACCATTGGAGAAGTCATTGCCGATCTGGGCTGCTACATGGGAATCGCTGAAGGTGTCTATCTGGGCTGCGCCGTGCATTGATTTGTCCAGAAATCCAGTTTTGCCGACCCTGATCTGACCTTCTTCATCAGGTTGGCGAGCATATCCGTTCTGGTAGGCGTCATGACTGTAGCGTCTGTCGACGGGCTTTCTGTTTTTACGTTGGTGCTTCATATTCGTTTGACCCAAGAGAAAATTAAAAGGTTTCGACCGTCATTCACGTTCTGCTGCGACGGGGCTTTTTATCTTTGCGCGAGCTTTGGTGCTGAGATCCATGCGTCGTAATTTCAGAAATATTCATGACTATTCATGTGTTGCCTATAGGGTGCAACGTTAGTTGTCAATATTATACGCCTCTAACATCTAAATCGATCCAGTGAGGCTGTCCTAAACTTTATCTTTAGGACCTTGCTTCCTATTCCCGTGCTGTCTCTGTCACCAGGTCCATGCAGTCACCGCCGACGTCGATAACTTCGGCATCGGGCATATCGGAGCCTAGATAGTTCTGGAGTTTCAGCAGCTCTCCGGGCGCCTGACCGATTTCATCAACTGGAATTGTGATCTGAACAAGAGTGGGAACCCCCATAAAAAAGGATGCGCAGTCCTCCCACCCGGCGGCAACAATTTTACGTTCGCGTGCGGCGGTGTCGACACCATCGGGGAATGCGAGTGTTATTTCGAGGTCTAATTTCTTTGTATCAGGCATAGGTATCTCCTTTGTGCAGGAGATCATATCAATCAAACATTAAGTGCCGTTTAATGTCGTGGTGTTATCATATTTTCATGAAGTATGTATATGAAAGCCCTGATAAGGGAAAGACTGTGTACCGGCGCCCCGCGCGTCTGATCAGCCATAAAAGTGGTGGGATCGAACTTAGCCGTATTAACGAGGATCTTCGCGAGGTCCGACAGGAAGATGGGAGCTGGGTTGTCGACCGGCCGTCCTCATCAGGTGACCGGCTATCAGCGTGACCGTTGATGAAGCTTACCTTCATTCCAGTCCTTCAGAGCGGTCCCCTGGAGCTTCTTTGCCGTCGTAGATAACCCACACCGGTCACAGCAGACCTTGTGCCAGCCACCCTCAGTGACCTTCCCATTTGGATGACCTCCACCGCATAGGCAGGGCTCAGGGGATCCATCTGGTTGATCGCCGGGGATTTGAGGTCCCGCATTGGCCAGTTGGTAGTCGCGCCCAGCGCCTCGCATAGGGATCATGTGTTGTCGCTTTCTGTTTGAAATACAACGAGTGATAAACGTTCATTTTCTGGTAATAAATAATTCTATGCTTGTAGATAATAAAGGTCAAGCATTCTTAAGTATTGTATTCTTGCCTATTTCGGTGGATAGTGATGATAACTTTAGATGTATTGGGGTCTATGCATGGATCGGCTTGCTAAGCTAAAAGAACTTCACCGTCAGATCGAAGATCATTCGTATGATGATGATCAGGAACTGCATTACGACCTCATCCAAGAAGCGATTGGGGTCACCGATCATCACTCTACGAACCTAGTGATCCAGTCTTGGCGCGGTCAGGACATGCATGCAGCGCGAGAGTTTTATGAAGCTATGCTGCCGATTACTAGACAATACAGTATTCAGACCGATCCAACCTGCCTCAAGGTCAAGGTGGCTTGGTGGCCGCATGGGCTGTCCGGGAAGCATGAATTCTCAGCGTATGCCTGGGGAGATCTGGGGCAGGAGGGTCTGGCATGGTTAAAAGCTACTGTACGCACGCGGATCAAGGCGATGGAAGCGGGGGTTGACCTAGAGGTCGGTGGGAAGTCCTTCCGGGCAGAAGCCTAAAGCGCGTCGCCGCGACCATAAAAATATAAAGAGTTAGGAATGGAGCCGATGATGTCTCTGGTAATGTGGAATATCTATGATGCAAATGCTGATGAGCACGAAGATTGCGCGTGGGCTGGCTACCTTGATGGCCTTTCGAAGCCTTGCATCGGTGAAAAGTTTTCAATGATGCAAGATCACCGGGGGCCTTATCCTGACGGTGAAGTTATCTGGATTACCGGCCGGGTCGTTGATGTCGCGACCGATATCTTCCCGAAGGGGCCACACACCGAAAAACACGTTACGATCCATATTAATGTTCTCGAGATGAATAAATGGGATGCTGACAAGGGCGAACCTGTCATGGTTATCGGACCGCGTAAAAAGAGGTCTTCGACCTGATGAACGATGATCGAAAGCGCCCCGTTAGCTTGGATAAGAAGGCATTCTCCAGAGGTGTGGACGAAGTCCTTTTCCTCAAGCCAATCTGGCGCCTGTTTCGCAGCCTATTCAAGGGCATCCGGTAGTAACTCACTGGTCTCACAAATTTATTTAAGCCATAGGATAATAGTCATGCCTGCACTCAATCATTATCGCAAGCCACCCAACGGCCCTTGCTCGAAAGCTCCTAAGATTTTCGGCCTCTTCTGGCGCAGCCACATCTGGGAATTCAGCACCAGTTGGAACAGCAACACGCGGAGAATTCTGCCTTGGGTAAAGCGCAGTTCGGGTGTCGGCCGAGCAGGCTGGCGCTGTTCAGGGTGCGGCGAGTTCTACTGGGGCGTTGATGATGCCACCTTTGCTGAGAACTATGCCATGGCCACGGATCCATCCATGAAGTTTGCGGTAAATCAGCGTCGAGGTCTGGATCGCTGGGGGCGTGATCTGTCTCACTATGATCGGTGTGTGACCCTCAAGGGACATCCCTTTGTTGCCGAGCGTACGGATGAATCGATCACTGTTCGTTGCAATAAAGAGATCGTTGCACGCTGGTCGACAGGAGAGGTCGACCGCGATCTTACGCATTTTGTTGAATGGACAGCGATTACAGGTGCGATTGTCGAGGGAGCAGATAAAATTCGAGGCGAGCTTTGGGCTCTTAGAGAAGATCGTTAGATGCCTCGAAGTGTCCTTCAAGCATCCCTCTCTGAACTAGTCACCACATAATTTCGCTGATAGCCTTCCTGTAATGAAATAAACAGGAAGGCTATTATGAGTTCGAACATTCGTCACAAGGTCTTGGCCGCTGCGGTAGCCCTAAATGCGATTGCGATCATATTTTTGGCACTGAGCCAGAGGTATGGCATGGAGGCTCTTCCGAACGGTATACTTCGAATTGACCACCTCACTGGATCGATAACTATCTGCAAGAGTGTTGGGAAGGGACGTTTTGAGTGTTAGAAGTCCTTCTTCAGCACTATCCATAGATGTATTTAATCGCTGCATCTCGGTTACAATTCCCCTTCTTTAGATTGAAGTCAGCGTTTACCTATTGATTTCCAAAGAAGAAGGATGAAGTATAGTCGTATTGACATAAAGGACGGAAGTATTCATGACCACAGCGACACTGGAAGATCAGGACCAAATTGAAACCTTCATCAAAGATAATGGGTTTGCCATTATTGGTGATAAATCAGACGTCAGCAAAATGAATTTTGCATACACCGTTGGTCTGGCGGATAAATCGACCTCGGACCTTCTGATGATCGGTTTTGAGCATGATCAGATGGTCGACATCATCTCTAAGGTGGCAGAAAACCTCGGTGCTAACCGCACCATTGAGGGCACTCAGCCAGTCCTGATGTCCGGTATCATCGAAAATGGTAATGTCTCCCTGGCTCCGGTGCCAGAGGGCTACGCCGTTAAGTTTGCCCATGTTTTGGCGGAGCGTGCCAGAGCTAAGGGACGAGACCTGAATCTGGTTCAGGTTTACCTTCCTGACGAAAATGGCCTCTTCCCTTACGATGAGGGCTGCCTTCCAGAGAACTCGTTTAAACAGCGTTGGTTCCGGGTAATGAACGACGGGTCCAGCTAACATTACCCCGTTTTAGCGGGTGTATTGAGGGTTATTAACGGGGGCAGAAATTTTCTTGCTCCCGTTTTTCTTTGTAGTCCATGTTGTTCGATATTTTTCGATTGCCTTAATGAATAAAATAGGGCTCTTCTGGCTTTAATGGGACGCGAACTAATAGGTGAATGCATGATCGAGAACTTGAATACGTACGAAGACAAGGTTGAAGCTAACATTCGCGAGCATGGTCATGCTGTTATCAACACGATGTCTGATAGCAAAACCTCACCGGTCACGCTTTCCTATACTGTGGGGCTGTCACAGAAGGGGACCTCAGACCTTATGATGATGGGGTTCAAGCATGAGATGATGCATGGCTTACTGAACGATACAGTGAAGCTGCTGGATAAAGGAGATCTAATTAAAGATCCCCGGCGCCTATCCAAAGTCATTCAGGGGTTCGATGTGCTTCTTCAGCCGGTACCAAAGCTGGATGCTGCACGGTTTGCCTACGCGCTGAAGTCGCACTCAAAAGGATCAGATCTCAATCTTGTGCAGGTCTTCTTGCCGGACCCCCAAGGTCGGTTTCCCGACGATGAGGGGTGCGATATCGGCTATGCGAGGATGCAGAACCACCTGCGCCTGATCCCCAACAGTTAATTAGCAGGCAATCAGCTTCCTCAGCATGGCTGTCTCGGCAGCCTCTGAGTTGCTGTTAGCTGCAAGCTTCCGGCGGCCGTTCTCCAGGTCGAGCTCAACTGCTTCCAAAGAAATGCCGGTAATTTGGGAGATCTCAAAGCTTGAGCGTCCTTTTGAGATCCACTTCAGCATCTCAGCTTCTGTTGGCATAAGGGTTTTGGAGAACTCCTGATCGCCAAGATCGTCGAGAACTGATTGGTGGATCAGCTGTCCGACACGCTGAAGGTCGGCAATGAAGCCGTCCTGGCCTGCATCCCAGTCTTCTCGGGAGAAGTTGGTGTTCACAGATAGCACTGCACAGCCCGGACGGCTTAGGTCCAGAGGGATGATAACTCCACTATCAGGGATGTCATATTCTGCGGCTTCAGAGAAGAAGAGCTGCACGTTTGCATCATCTCGGGGGATGGATGACCACAGGGTCGCCTTTTCGGATGCCATACAGACTTGGATGAGGGGATCGATGAAATAGTACTGCTTTGCCTGGTAACGTTCGTTCCAGGCTTCTGAGTACGTCCCGATGAGTGTCGTACGGGGATCGAAGGGGCTTTCGCCAACCACGCGAAGGTAGACCAGATTAGCAATATTAAAGGTTTCGCAGATTTCCTTCAAGATATCCTGCTTCGACGCCAACGGGTTCTTCTGGACGTAGTTTGAATAAAAGTCGGCGACAGGATACGCGCTCATGTTATCTCCTAAGTGGTAGTGTTTGATCATATCAACGATATGATGGCCTACTAACTTTCAGCTGGGGAGTTATCAAGGCAAAATATGTTAACTACTATCAATCCGAGAAGTTTTCTCATTTGTGATAATATAGACACATTAGCCACCTATAGTGTACTTTCGCACATGTGAGAGAATGTGGTTTTCGAAAAATATGACAGTTTCGGCTACGATGAATGGTGGGGAAGGGAGCCCTCCGAAGCAGGTAGGATACCTCGAAGGGTCGCTTAGTAATTGAGGACGAACTTTTAGGCTGTTTCCGGCTCCTCGAGTTTCTCGGGTTATTTGCGGTCAGCAGCTGATGAAGAGCTGGATGGATCATGGAGAAATATTAATTTATATGGATGCGCAAATACCTATTTCGCAATCAGCCATTATCTATGCTTGCTTGACTTGTTTCTATGCATGATCTAATAATTAATAGCCCGATAGAGTTGGGCCCAATTCATATTTGAAAGGTTATCGACATGCCCGAGAAGCACACTGCGAGTGAAGTAGAAGAAGTCCTGTGGGGCGCGATTTCTAGCGAAGACATCTTTGCTGATGGCGTGGATGCGCAGGCCGAGATGGAAAAGATGGCTCAGGCAGTTGTCAGTGTCGGGCTGCAAGATATGCGTGAATACATGCAGCCGCTTACGGATGTGATGCCTGAAGATTTCAAAGGTTGGCATGACAACGAACCGGCCGAATGGCCCTTGGTCGCTGCGATGTCCATCCAGTCCCTCAAAGAGCGGGAGGAGTTTGCTTGGGAGGCAGCTAATAAGGCAAAACCAACCCCTGCGCAGAACGCGGCTGCCCTCAAGACCTATCTTCTTGAGATCCAGGAGTCGTATGTATGGGAAGCCATTGCCGCCGCTATGGAGAAGGACTTGGCTGACCCTGGTGATGTCTTCTTCGCCGGTCTGAATGCTCTGATGGAGCCTGTTGAGCCGAAACGGGACCTGACAAGTGGCACTCAGTGACCACAGATCGCCTACTGAATGACCACAGGTCGGCCACAAAAGGAACACAAGATGACGACCAGTAAGATTTCTAAAGACGAACTTGAGGCATCGAGCACACGCTCCGAAACTTCTATCGTAGGCGATGCTGAAGTAGTCGCGAAGGCGATCTATGAGCAGGAGTGTGCAGACGACCCACATCCTGAGGCGTGTCCCCGCTGGGAGGACTTCCCTGATCACCATGCTCCTTATCTGAGGAAAGCACGTGCTGCGATGGCGGCGTCTGGTCTGGGAGAACGTGTGAGCCGTGCCTATTCCGAGCGTGCTGCCGCCGCAGTTGCTATGGCTCGCTTTGCCTTGATGTCTGGTTACAATGCGGGTGTCGGTAGAGACAGCAACGAGGACTGGGACGATGAATGGCGCGTGGTCCTTTATGTGGACACGCCCGGAGGTCAGGTGAGCTGGCATATTTCTCCCGATGACCAGCACTTCCTTGAAGGGCTTCCAAACTATGAAGGCGACTGGGATGGCACCTTCCTCAGCCGAGATGGCAGCTTTTTGAAATGGGATCAGGATAAAACCGATGCTTAATGACAACGACAAAACCACTATCGATTACGGGCTTTCCCACATTGAGGCTTCGATCAAGGATTTCGGGTTTGCCTTCATGTCTTACTCTGGGGAGGCCGAAGTCTCATACACTGTTGGCCAGGCGGACAGGAACTCTTCAGACCTGTTATTGCTAGGGGTTGATAATAATAAGCGCGTCCTAATTTTGGATTACGTTGTGAAGGAGCTAGGCCCTGATCAGATCATCAGCGAGCCCTGTCGTCTAACAGTTGAGGGCACGGATGTCATGCTGGTGCCTATGCCTGCGGCTAAGGCGGTCAAGATTACCGAAGTGCTGAAATATCGCTTGGGTCCGCGTTATTATTACAAGCAAAGACCTGAAGGCGGTTTCGATCCTGATATTTGCGCCCCGAACATCAATGTTGCTCAAGTCCTCCTGCCGGATGCTGAGGGCCGCTTCCCAGGCGAAGAGGGCTGTGATCCGAAGGTGGCTGACGCGCAGGATTTTGATCAGCAACTGCATAAAATGTACAAGCATAGAAAGTTGACGACATGACTAAAGAAGCCTCCAACGAATACGGTGTTCCTACAAAGGAATTTCGGGAAGCCGTGGCCCCTCATGTAAGGGCAATCGACGCAGCTGTGAAAGACCTCATGCGGCAGGGGTGGGCGGATGCAGAGATCTTCAAAGCCCTTTGCGATGGTGTCTCTCTCTCGATGTCCAGTGAGCGGATTAAACGCGCTGCGGATATGCGCAAGGCGAAGAAAGCTGCGGGCTGAAAGTCGCGCGCAAGATCATATTTTTGAATTCATTAATTTTAGGACTTTAGATGTCAGACCAAACGGATACCGGTAAACCCAATAGCGCCTGGCTTCCTATCTCAGAGGCACCAACAGATGCGGAGATTGTTGTCGGCTGCTATGTCGAAATGAAGGACGGCCGCTACTGGTCCCAGTGGATCGTTGACCCTATTGATGGGGAGTTTGGCAACGATGGTTATAATGGTGATAGCCCAACACATTGGCAGTATGCGCCGAGAGATCCGGAGGCTGACCAGTCAATCAATGCTGATGAACGCATCCAAGAGCTGGAACGCGCTGTCGAGGCGGCCGAACAGCGTGCTGTGGATGCCGAGCATGTTCTGAAGGCTTGGTTTGACCTGCGCAAACTTGGCAAAGAGCAGGTCGATGAGGCCGTGATTGCTTCCACAAAGGGGTATTTGCGCACGTCTCGCAGTGGTGGCATGGATCCTGATGAATCTGATGCCGTGGAGGCTATCATCACGGATATGGCACGCCTGTCGATCTTTGCTGATCTCTATGCCCGGATTATTCAGTCAGACCCCACGCCTTTAAAGGAACGGATGGCGGTGGCCATGTGTAGCGGGACTGTGGGTGTCGGGAATTGTACCTGTGCGGCTACCGGTAATTTCAAATGTGCGGACGAGCATCCTGGCAAGCAAGCCGAACTCGCCATTGCTGCTTTGGCACCAAAGAAAGATTAATCATGAAAACCGATAATAAAAAGCATCCGTTTTGGCTCACCGCACTCGCAGATTATCTGATCGATCCTCACCATATTTATGGTGCCTCTTACTTTGAGAGTGAAGTCTTCGAAGATCGCGTCTCCGAGCTTATGCTCATGCCTCTCGATGTGAAGATGGCCCGGGATCGGTTTCTTCTGGCTCGCTTGACTGAAGGCAATCATTCAGAGCTTTCCAAGATTACAGCGCTCCCGGATGAAGGTAAGCAGTTGGCTAGTTTTATTAAGGGGGTGGCTGCTATGCTCCGTGGTAAGATTGATGGCAAGAGAGTTTGCATTCAACGTGAACACTATTTCGAGCAATCTATTCCCGCGTACCAATACATGGAAAAGATGCAATCTTCTGATCAAGCATCAGATATTGCCGCACCCGTTTTTGCGGCAGTCTATGCTCTCGAGCCTATCGACTTCTATCTTGACAGCTATGGCTACCACTCGGGGAGAAGGGGTGATGGACCTGAAGTGCTGGCGGAGGCGCGAGCGCAATTTCTGTCGGCTCTGGAAGCAAGTCTAAAGAAGTCATTGTTTAAACGTATTATCGGTAAGGTTAGACAAGTATAATCATGTATAGTTGACTGTATTGTAAGTTCTGTTTATTGTGGCCTCAACACTATTGATCAGGACTGCATGAAGTGACTGAAGACAACATCTCTTATTATCCCGTAAGCTCCCGTCTGTCTTCGCTGGAGGTGCTGCGGGGTAAGGTTATTTCGGGTGTGCAACCATCTGCTGAGGACATGTATAAGGCATTCCCGGACCCGGATCGACTTACGCTAAGCATCTTAAGGATCAAGGTAACGGAAGCTTTTGATGAGTGCTGCACTTCGGCCATGGATTTGTTTGAGTTCCTCCTTCAAGGGTGGAGAGCTACCCATATGTGGGGTCCCGGCGATGATAATACTTGGCGGGTGAACCTCACAAAATATGCAAAAGAGCCCATGTATGCCGGTGGTCAGTCCGATCTGTTCAGCCGTGCCATGCTGATTGCCGTGCTGAACGCGCATATCAAAGAAGTGGAAAGCAAATGAGTGATGTAACTAGCCAAGATGATCGGTCTGTTCGTCGCATTGCCGGTCACCTCGAGAAGGTACTCTTGGATGCGGCCGACACACCGATCTCGACCTTCGAGCTTGCACAAACATTGGCAGAGCAAGCCTTAGCAGCGCACGAAGTCAGTGCTGAAGAGGCGGCTAAAGCTTTGCTGATGGTCGAGAACATGGAAGTTCTGGATGAGAAGTGTCGAAAGCACGGCTTATCCGCTCCGAAGGTCTTTGGGCTCCTGCGGGAAATCCGCCAGGATGGCCTTGAGTAATCATATTTTGAAAGACGTTTCTATGAGTGAACAAGATAATTGCGAAGGCTGCGGAACAGAGCGCGTTTTGGCGCCCGGCATCGACTACTACTGCCCCAACAAAGAATGCTCCTACGAGCGCGATCAGATGTTTGCCCGTATCGCGCAAAATAGGGCTCAAGCCCAGTCTGACGAGAAGGTCAAAGGATACACGGTGGCTGAGGCTATCCGAGGCGTGGCTTTTCGTGATGCGGCCGATCTTGTGGACGAGATCGCAAGCCGTCAGGGCGACCTCATCGAGAAAGATGAAGAAGGCCGAATTTATGTCCGTCTGGAAGTCGTCTATCGGGAGCTTATGGAGCGCTCTGGATTGGAAGACGTTCTCCGATAATAGTCGACTGAAAATCATATATAATAACGCATTGGATTTAAGTAATGCCCATTTCCCCTAAGCATACATACCACAAACCGACCACGACGGTCGAAATCACTGAAGAGATGATCGACTTCCTGACGAAGGAATTCCCGGATTTCAAACCGGAGCCCAAGGTCGATGACCTCAAGGAAGCGGTAAGTAACCAATCCGCCGATCTTCTTGCCACCCTTTCAAATTTTGTGAAGCCGCTCGAATGGCATGAGATTTGGGCCAACGGTGAATTTCATATTTCTGGTCCCTATTCGATCTATCATGGCCGGAAGAAATGCACTCTAACCTACGTATCGGGGGAAACTGAGGAAGACATTCCATGTGAAGGGAACCTCGAAGATGCCAAGGCCGCAGCCCAGAAGCATCATGTTGCCCAGATCATGTCGGCATTGGATGTCTCAGGGAAGGCCGTAGTTCCCATTCAGCAGACCCTCAAAGATATCCTGCTCCCAATGCGATGGGCTGACCAAGGCGGACATCCTCATTACCGAGGAGATGGTAAGTGGGATTTCTCGAGCACCACTGTAGTGGTTAACGCTGATCAGCTGAACATCTTATTTGAAGCGGCTGGCGTGACGCCGGAGATCATTGAGCCCCTTGGCTCCTGTGCTTCCTGTATCCACTCAAAGGATGATCGCGGACAAGGTTATGTAGGCTCATGTCTGTCTTGCAAAGGTCCCATCATGAGCAATTTTGAAGCTTTCGCAGAAGGAACCGGGGCATGAACCATTTTGCTCGTGAGAAACTGGATGAAGTCGTCGATAATTTCGTTTGGGGGCTACCCGAAACGGAGTTTAGCTGCATGTCTACTCCGGAATCCGGTTTCGATCTATGTCAACAACAATTGACATCCGACTACGCATTTGTAGATGCTATCATTGCGGCTCTGCCAGGGCTCGTAACTCCACTGGAGTGGCACAAGGGTGGCGATAGGGCATCAGATTGGAAATCAGAAAGTCCTCTCCATAGCTTCCTTATCTACGAGAACGCGCAAGATGGGTGGACGCTAGATGATGGCATGGCGAAATCGCCACATGATACCGTTGTGGAGGCTCAGGAGGACGCACAGAAGCGCTATACCTCTCTAATCATGGCGGCACTTGGCATCACAGAACCCGAACCCAAGGAGGTGGCAGATCACCAAGGTGATGAAACACCCGACACTATTCCGGACCCCACAGACCAAGAGCTTCAGGAAGCTGTCGCTGATCAACATCATGATGTGAACGATCTGAAAGAGATGATGGACGCAGATGAAGATCTGGTTGGTCAAGCTCGCGAGAAAATGGCGGAAGCTATTTGGCGTGAAGGTATCGGCCGAAACCGTAAAGATGATGTCTGGCCCAATGATGTCATTGGGCAATCACAGGATCTCTTTCGTTCAAAATCAGACGCTGTGATTGCTGCCCTTCCGACATTAGCGCCTACATTGGAGTGGATGGAAATCGGTGTCGATGGGAAAGAATTTGAATCGGGCCCCTATACCATCCATAATGCTATGGGTGTCTACACCGTGATCTACAAATCAGGTGAATATGTCGGAGACGACAAAGTAATCTCTCTCGAAGATACCCTTGAAGCTGCCAAAGCAGCCGCACAGGAGCATTCTTTCAAAGAGTTGATGGGCGAACTTTATAAGGCAGGGAGAGCAGCACATGAGTGATGTAGACAAGCTCTTCATCGAAGAACTAAAGTCCATGGTGGCTAAACAGGCCGAGCGGATCCAGGAGCTTGAAGATCAGCAAGAGAACGCAGCCCAAGCTATGGCCGAGACCCAGAACTCTTGGGAAGCGCGCTGTCATGCCATTATGGCGGCATTGGAGTATGACTTTGGGGGGTTCTCTACGGAGGTGCCTGAGGTTGGCAGCTGGTATGAGCTGAAGGCCAAGCAATTCAATGAGGAACTCTTCCAAGCCCGAACCGAAAAATATGATGCTGTAGTGCAAGCTCAAGCCGCCGAGAAACGCGCAGAGAGCGCTCGCGAAGATGCGATCACTGAAGCCATCCCGTTGGTCAAGGAAGCTGTCAGCAAGATTGTGTACGATGTCTGGTACAAGACTGACTTCCCAGTCACGTCGCATGGACATCAGAAGGTCGGGGAGGCGGCCGAGGCTGCTATGAAGTCTGTTTTAGAAGGAAATATGAAATGAAATACTTTATCCCGGCATTGGTAGGTAGCCAAATTCTCTTCTATCTGGCGGTGAGCTTCGTCACCTACGATCTGTCGTGGCCAGTGACGCGGGCGCCGGAGTGGACCTCCTTGCAGCGCTCAGATCTCGTCCTTGGATTGGTGATGTATACGACCATCTTTGTGGGCCTCGTGGTTTACCTGTGCGACCCCAATAGCAAGTACAAGAAGTTCTACTAATTCTGCAAAGTGAAGCCGCCTTTAACGACTGAAGGCGGCTTCTTCCGTTTGTTTGGCGGTCCTGCAACGTCAGAAAATAGGTCGTCCAGCTACGTCCATAGTTCGCAGTGTTTCCTGCATCTCGATCTCTAGTTCGGACGCTAATTTTGTGAACTCTGCGTAATTTTCAGCGGCGGATAGCAATTTCCCAGTAATGGCATCTTTTCGGCTTACAGTTGTGGTCTGCGGCTCCCCAATGATGTCGAGAATGTAATCATAAATACCTTTGTACAGCAATATCTCTGCATTGATATCCTTGACTAGGAAGAGGGTCTTCCTAGCTGAATTTAAGCTGGTTACCAGGCGAGCTCTGTCACTTTCACTCATCTTGGCATTGCTATCATCCGCTAGGATGTTGTCATAGACGCCCTTCACTGCTTGTAGATCAATTTCCGTGAATTTTGCGGCGTACAATGCGAATTCATATTCGCCCATTGCGTCCATCAGGTCCAGCACGATGTCTACTTCGGTATCTAAGTCCATAAAGTTCTCTCCTTATTAGGATAACATATATGATGTGAAACAAGGCTTTTCTTTAAGCCTACTGAAATCACGTATTTTTAATGGATAGCGTCCTGCTCCCATGTATTTATTGCGCTTTCAACATGGCTGTTGTAGGGTGCAATGAGTAAATGGATTATGGATAAATCTGATGCCAACGCCAGCGCCTCGCAAATCATCTGAATCATCTGAAACATCCTTCTTAAATTACATGGCGTTTTTAGTAGGAATCTTTTTTGTGATTTTGGCGTACTCAACTTATGCATCGTATCATGCTGAAAATGAAGGTCGTCAACATAGGCCGGACTTTGCGACAGTTGCCGCCGTAGGCTTGATGGCTTCGGGGGCTGAGATCTTTCTCAAGTCTGGTTATGATCTCGAGGATATCGATGTTGACCTTCTGATCAGGGAAGGTGTTCTGACAGCGCCAGAGGCATTGGAGCTGGAAGCAGGGTATGCTTTACTTGAAGCTCCCAAAATCGTTCGTAAAGGCGGTGAATTCGGACCTATGCGCTACCTTATGGAGGTCAACGCAGGCCCTCTGGATGCCGACATTTGCGAGCAGTTCATTACGGCTCCCATGCCCTCAAGTCACTGGAAGACCGTCATTTACCGTAATGGAGTGGAAATCCAGAGTGCCTTGGCTGGTCAAAGCATGTCATGTCGGGGAACAGGGACTCTCAAGTTCGATTACCACTTCGCTATTTTGGATAACTAATCATGGATATTTCGGCGAGCCCAGCGTTCGGCTCACCCGCAAATTGGACGAAATCTGAAGTCCAAGCGTATGCGCTCAGTGTCCGCAAGAAGATCGGGTATCATACCGGATCGTCGGTGAAGGGGGTCATTCGTTACCTTGGTGGTGATGTTCACTACGCAAGGGATAGCTGCCGGTTTTCACTCATTGTCGAGGCCCGAGAGGACTTCATGGTGAACCTGTTTGCAGGCAAGTCGGTGGAGCAGGATAACTTCAGCCTGGCCACCCATATTGGTCGCTATACGATGCACTATGCCGGGGAGCCAATGCGCGTGCTTAAAGATCACGTCCCCTCAGAGCTTTCCCGGCAGACAATGAATGAGGCAGTCTGGTTCGCCGAGGAATTTATGATGCCGTCGGATGAGCTGCAAAGCGCATGGAGAGACCTAAGAGGCAACGTCGGTATGGTGGCCAAGCATTTTGGTGTAAGCCACCTTATTGCAGATTTAAGGACATCAACACTTGGTCCCGTAGCAGTCGGGTAGAACCATCATAGCTAGCGGGTTACTTTCGCTGGCGATCATATATTTGAACTACAGATTTAAGGCATTTTATTATGAGATCATATTTAGTTGGCGGCGCAGTTCGCGACACACTGATGGACATCACACCCAAGGATCATGACTTCGTGGTGGTTGGATCCACGCCTGAAGAGATGCTTTCCCGTGGCTTTGAGCAGGTTGGAGCGGACTTCCCCGTCTTTCTGCATCCCAAGACTAAAGATGAGTATGCCTTGGCGCGTCGCGAAAAGAAGACTGGTAGCGGATATACCGGCTTCACTTGCGAGTTTGGTACCGATGTTACCTTGGCAGAAGACCTTCGGCGCCGCGATCTAACGATCAATGCGATGGCCATGTATGATGACGGCTCCATCTGCGATCCCTTTGGTGGTCAGCGCGATATTGAGAATGGATTACTACGTCATGTAGATGCGACCTCCTTCGTTGAGGATCCAGTACGCGTGCTGCGTCTGGCTCGGTTCGCTGCCAGATACCCTCGTTTTAAGATTTCCCCACAAACTGTCGATCTTATCTATCAGATGGGGCGGGCAGGGACGTTGAATGAGCTGACCTCTGAGCGTGTTTATGGCGAACTTAGCCGGGCCCTGATGGAGCAAACGCCATCCCGCTTCTTCGACACCCTGCTTGAGTGTGATGTTCTCCATATTTTGTTCCCCGAGGTCTACGGACTTCTGTCGGCAACTGAATGGAAACGGCACCACCCGGAGGGGAATGCCTACGATCACACCATGCTTGTTCTCGAGGAGATGCGTGCCTCCGAGGATTGCGATCTTTGCGACATGTTTAATGCTCTCTGCCATGACTTTGGAAAGGCTGCGACACCGAAAGATATGCTGCCTCGTCACCCAGGGCATGAGGAGTACGGTCTGCCTATCATTGAGGGTTTCTTGGGCCGTCTGAAGGCGCCGAGCGACATCACCAAGTATGCCTTGCGTACAACCCGCTATCACATGCTGATGCACCGGTTCATCGATCTAAAGGAGATCTCGCCTAAGGGTGTCTGTAAAATGTTTGACGCCTCCTTGCATGGGGCGCCTGAGTTCGTGTCTAGGCTGATGCGCTTGGCCAAGGCCGATGAGCGGGGTCGTCAGGGCTGCGCTGCCAACAATGTTGACCACTTGCATGGCCTCGAACGCCTACACGATGCCTACACATCGCCTACATTTGCGGAGGTGATTGGTGACCGCAAATTGTCCGGCTCAGTCATCAAGACAGAGATGCAAAGGGCTCGCAACCTTGCGGTAAAACAGGCTTTTTCGGAGCTTAAGCGTGAGCTTCAAAACAAGTCTGACACTGAGGATTACGATCAGGGAATGAAGCTGTGAACCAAGAGATTTATGAACGTGGCCTGAGCTTCGCGCATCGGATGAATTTGGTACTCTCTGCCGAGTATGCGGATCTCCTCCTTGAGGAGGATGTGGTGATCAGCAGCGATGTTGATATGGATCACAAGGTCAAACCAAAGAGCAGAAGCCTCGAACGGATGCTTGCACGCAAGGGCAGAGCATAAGTTATTAGAACCCATAGATAGGAATAAATTATGAGAACCGAACCCCTTACTACCGATGAAGCTATGATGATCTTGAAGCGATCCATGTCATTTACAGAAGGCCGAACTGCCCAAAAGGTTGGCTACAACCTTGAACTAGCAGAGGTGCCGCGTAACCTGGCACAGCAAGCTTTCCTGAACCTGGATGATCAAGGCCGGGTCCCCACGAATGATGCTTTGGCTGATGAGCTGGTCGAGCTTCACAGTGCCTTCCTCAAGTCAGCTTCGGAAGAAGATCGTCAGCGCTGCTTTCTTCGCAAGGCAATCTCACATTCAGAGTCCGTAGACAGCAATAAGAAATGGGAAGAGCACTTCGCAAGTGAAATTGAGAAGGAGTTCGAGGTTCCGGGCGAAATCGGTGAGATTGCTATGCAAAAGACATCTGCTACGCTGGGGAGCAGATGGACAGATGATGTTGTGGAGGCCGCTCTTCTGAATATCCGGCAATTCAAGAATAATTCGTCTGCGCCTGCTCCATAGGGGCGTCCAGTACGATAGGCGGTGGGAAAGTAGGTCTTCCGATGGTAAAGCTGGCTAGCAGAACCCCTGCTAGCCAGCAACCTTAGCTCATTCGCTGTCCGGTCTTGGGCCATTTCCGTAGGCCACAAACCAGTACAAGAATAGGTAAATGCCCAGCGCGTGCCACAGACCAATTGGGATGCCGAAAATACCGTTAGAGCTAGCAAATCCGACCAAAGCGATGACCATAAAGAGACCTGAGATCCATGCGACAGGTGCTGACAAAATCAGCGTGATCACTTCGAACGGAACGATGCCAAGCTTCACCAGGCGGCTCTTTGAAGGACCATACTTCACATCAGACACCTTCGTAGCGGTCATAAGAAGCATTGCCGCGATCAACACGGGAATGATCAGCCCTTCACCAGGGTAGGAATGATATCGAGCCCAGCTTCCGCTTGTCTTCTCAAGTAGAACCACAAAGTGCGCAATCACAAGCGGGAAGAATGCCCAATGCGAAACCAAGATGGGGAGACTTAAGCCCATGCCGGGGCTGTCCCTGATCTTCAGGAGGAGATTGCGTTTAGCCTCGGTAGCCTCTGTGTTGCTCATGATAAGGTCCTTAATTCAATACAGGTTTAGGATAGTTTGTGATGTAACGGCATGCAAGTAAAAGAGCAGAAGTTCGTTAATTCTTGGTTTGCTTCATCATATTTTATTGGTGGATATCTAAGTAGGTTGGCATGAACATTGCCAGCCTAAAACCCTCCACATATCGGACTGTCCGCCTAGATAAACTGAGATCACATCCGTGGGCGCGGCTGGCTCAAAACGCCATCTTCTTGGTCCCTACAGAGTTCCTCCTGAAGATATCCTGTCAAAACCCTACGACGCATACCGATCTGGGAGATGGGGATGTGGGAACGCTTCCGACCGATGAGGTGTGGAGCCGGATCCTTGCGGAGGGCATGAATGATCCCTTGGTTATCATATTTTCTGTACCCAGAGACAGATCGGTAAAGTCAGCTACCATTCGTCTCGAGTCTGGCAACCACAGGATCGGAGCCGCTCTAGAGACCGGGTTCACCCATCTTCCGGTAATCGGCCTTATGCAGGCGAACCCTCTCTGTCATACCGGTAACGGGGACCATGTTTATCCATTTGAGCGGAAACTGATCGATGACTGGTACCAGAGGGGCGGCCGCGATCCCCACCTCTATGAACCGTATCCACATCCAATAGATTTGAGAGCATTAATAAGCTCTGACATGTCTGGCTTCCCGGTCGTTCCCGCATTCGAACTAGATGTCGTCAACGAAGGGGATGTCGATCTGATTTTCCGACATAGAGAGTTGTAATTTACCAGATTTTCGTCATATTGGACCCTTAAAGCAAAGGTGTTATTATGAGATCCGAAATTATTAGCAAAACAGAATTCAAGCGCGCACAGTCGCGGGCTCTCGCGGTGGCTGAAGAGTTCGAGGTGAGGGAGTTTGGTTATCAACTGGCCATCTTGGAGGTTCCCCGTGATATCGGCCAGAAAGCGTGTGATACGTTTGAAGAGACCTATAAGGTCAGCCTGCGCGACTATCCCTTCCATGATAGTGATGGTCTCTACGAAATTGTAAGCAATATGCATGCAGAGTTTCTGAAGAATGCATCTGAAGAAGAGCGGCGCCTTTGCTTCGCTATGAAGGCTATCGTTGTCACCGAGACAATGCATGATGACAAAAAGTGGGAAGATTCCTTTGGGGCGCAGCTGGCAGAGGAGTTCGGTGTGTCCCAAGATCTCGGCCGTGAAATTATGCATGAAACGCAGCCTGATGGCGGGCAGCCCTGGGTCAACCTCGTCGCGAAGAATGCTGCTGAAAAGGTTGGCGAAGCTTTAGATAAAGCGCCCGCTCCCTAAGACTTGAGATCATATTTGGAAAGCGAATGGACCGCAGGCCTCTAATTATGGCTTTCGGTCCATTTTTTGTTGTATATTCCATCTGGAATATATTTTATTTATGTGATATCGGTGGATAAAAATAGAGAGACGGAAATTATGCAAGAATTCCTTAATGTCATATACAACATCACGCTTTTTGCGATGTACTTCTTCATGCCCGTATGTGCGGGCTACATCCTAATTACTGAGAAAAAGGTTACATCGATACCTTTCCAGGTCACGCCTTTGAATGTGGCATTTGGGATCATCAACGCCTTATTGGCGATTTCAGGCATATGGTTGGCGGCAACGTTCTTCCGAGGGTTTACCCCTCCAGGCTTCAGCGCAATGGATGCTGATGGCCTTAAAGACACGCTCAATGCGGTGTCTTACAATATCTCCACCTTCAAAGCCTACCTTTCGTACCTAGATAGCACGCTCTTCTCATGGGTATCCAATATAGAAGGTAAAGGGGCCAGAATGGCAGACGCCTTCCAGTCTCTTTCTCTGGTATTCAAGGTTTTTGTCATTTTCGTAATAGGCGCCCTTCTTTTGTCATTGAGCGTGATTGCAGTCAAAACGCTGTATATGATCACAGACACTTTGTTCGGTAAGAGCCCTTATAGGGTTACTCCAGATGACATCAAATATGATCTTGAACTCATATGGATGCTTCCATTGCTGTCGATGACCTACCTGTTCGAAGTCGTGCTCTTTGCGCTTATTGGTCCCGCCTTGATGCTTCTGATTATCCCAAGCTTCGTCGTATTGGCGATGGGCGCAGTGATGGTGGCCATATTGATAGGCGCTATCGCCGTTTTCCTTGTGGGAGTTTCTTGGTATGTACGTACGAGTGCTGAGGTGAACGGACGCAATTGGTAAGAAATCAGTTTAAGCGCTCGTAAACGAAGTCCGGGTTGCACTTTCTTGTGATTGGCAATCCGGCCTTCTTCCATTCATATGATCTCCAAAGAGGAATCTTATGTTTGGAATTGAATTAGTCGACGCAAGTCTTCTCCCCGCTATTTTTGTAGCACTCGTCGCAGGTATTATCAGCTTTCTAAGCCCCTGTGTTCTCCCCATCGTGCCTCCCTATCTCGCTTATATGAGTGGTGTCTCCCTTCAGGAGATGTCTGATGCCGCCAAAGCTCGAAAACGGGCCATAGGAGCTGCTCTCTTCTTTGTTATGGGGCTGAGCACCGTATTCTTGATTTTGGGATTCACAGCGTCGTTTCTGGGATCCTTCTTCTTACAGAACCAGCTAGCCTTCACCCGAGTAGCGGGCGCCATCGTTGTGATCTTCGGATTGCACTTTCTGGGCGTCTTCAGGATCCCGTTCTTGGATCAGGAAGCTCGCCTGGATGCAGGTGACAAAGGTGGTTCGATGGCGGGCGCCTATGTGCTTGGGCTCGCCTTTGCCTTTGGTTGGACACCATGCATTGGTCCCCAGCTGGGCGCTATCCTATCTCTGGCCGCCACAGAGGCCTCTGTGATGCGCGGAACGCTTCTTTTGGGGGTCTATGCAGCTGGACTGGGTATCCCGTTCCTTCTGGCTGCGATCTTCATTACCCGGGCCATGAGTATCATGACAAGGCTGAAGCGGCATATGAAGACTATAGAGAGGGTGAGTGGGGCCTTGCTGATCGCTGTTGGTATCGCATTGGTGACCGGTGCGTTTTCCACCCTGTCATTTTGGCTTTTAGAGACCTTTCCGGCTCTCGCCATGGTGGGGTAGCGTGATATTGAATAACTCTATCAGGGTGAGTATAACCCTACTGAGGTAAATGTTATCGAGATGACGCTAAGAGATAATGATTTGATCGAAAAAGTTAACCAAGACCATGCTGATAAGCTGGCTGAGGAAAGGGCAAAAAAATTGAATCTGGAAGTAATATTAGCGACTTCTAAAGAGGCAAACTGAAGACCCAAGAGGATGCGAAAAAATACATATCCAATGTCATGTCCGGGAAAGCCCACCCGGACATGACATTGATTTCATATCACGCCATGCTAGCTGGCGCGGTAGCAGGCTCCTGCACAACGTTGTCTTTAATCACGAGTGTGTTCGCGATCTTGTCATGAAGGCCCTGTTTCTTTTCTGTCCAAGCAGCCATGAAGAAGCCGAAGAGCAGTATAATCTGGGACAGGAACTTACTGAAGAAGCGTCCTGTAGCACGGCCAAAGCTGATCGGTCTGCCGGACATATCAGTTACCTTGATCCCCAGCGCCATCTTACCCAAGGTAGCCTGCTTACCGGAGCTTTCCATGCTCGCGAAATAGACCCACGGTACTAGGATTTGTGCGCAAATGGCTAACGCCTCCCCGAGAGGTTCTCCCGGCAGTAAAATATAGATAGCGACGATCACGACGAAGCCAACAATGCTTACGACGATGCTGTCGAGTAGCATCGCGCAAGCTCTGATCCAGAACCCAGCATACCTCGCCCGATCTCTGCTGTCGGTACCTTCCTCTGAAGGTGATTTGGAAACAGTGACGATGATTGCGATAATTGCCGCAACCACCAAAAATATGACGATGAGGCCTGGTAGACCGATGTTGTTGAGCACTTTGAAAATCCCTCCGCTTAATGCAAAATGACTGTATCTAGAGTGCTTCATTAATCAACGAATTTTGTCAACCTTGAGGCTACAGATAAAAAAGTGATGCAATACCGACGCCTGAGATAAAGCGTGCGGTATCAGGTAGGCGCCTCGAAGCCTGATTAAAACCTTCTAGAGAGATCGAATCTGAAGTAGGCCTGCGGTTCCGGGCCGGTAGAGCGATACCCTCCGTGAAGAAGAAGGCTTGAGTGGGCATCGCCTAGGTCACTCTCGTAAGAAATTCCAATGTCATACGGTCTTTCTGGTGACGATACATCAATGCTTGATACCGTTCGCTCTACCGATTTGGTCGAAATCCCATTTTCGGCTGCTGTCCGGGCGACTGGCATATCAACACTAATGTTGCCAGATCTTACAAGAAGGGGGGATGCTAAAGAGGCAGTTAGTCGACCCTCAAAACCCATGAAGTTTTCTTTGGACAGAGATATCTTTCCGGAAGCGCCTGAGAGGTCCTTCCCACCTGTGATCAATCCTTTTTGAGTGAAGTTCGTTAGACTGCGAGTTCCGGAAACTTCGATTGAACTGTCTTGAGATAGAGCGAAACTGCTGCTCATCTTCAGGTAATCGGTCTGAGATCGTGTGCCATTGCCAGCTGCCCCAAAAAACTGGCTGCCTAAAACTGAACCGTTCTCGGTTACTGACCCAACCTGCGCAGAGAAAGAAGAAGAGTCGAACTTAGCTTCCATGCCTAGGGTCGTTGAAAGGAATGATGCGTCCTGATCAGCACCCGAAAGACCCGCCATGAAGGACGTGTTTGCGCCTAAGCTGAAAACATACTCTGCCTCATAATCGCTTTCTAGATGCGTCAGAGGGTCATCGCTCTTGCTAGTTAGGCTATCCGACACTTCGCCTTTGGAGATACTGTAAGCCAAATTATTATCATCATATTGAATACCGAAGCCACGCGCTGATGAGATTGCAAATAGATTCTCCCCGAGTTGTGTTCTCGATATGGGCTTACGGTTTGTCATCATTGCCGGTTTAGCGACTACAAGGGCATCGGCAGATACGTGAAAACCTCTGCCGTAACGATCACCCACCATGAGATTCTCGTTTTCTAAAGTGGACACCAACATTGGGGCAAGCGCAGTGCTTGCATAGATGGCGCTATCTTTCAGAGAGGATGCTCCGGCTCGGATGTCTTCACCGAGGTAGACCATGAGATCGCCTTGCGGAGATTGGGCTTCTTCTAAGTTCAAGAAACCGCGTCCGTAGACTGGATCCGTTCCCGCGTCGCCGAGGTCAATCGCGGTGTCAAACAGGATGTTTGAAATTTCCGGGGCAGTTAGCTCGGGAAACTGGCTTCTTAGGACAGCTGCGGCGCCAGAGATCATCGGTGCAGCCATAGACGTGCCACTTTTCCTTACCCACTGACCGTTCAGCTCAGCGGACATGATCTCCTCTCCAGGCGCTGCCATGCAGAACTCCATAGCAACCCCACAGCGGTTTGAAATTTCAGAGATGCGTCTGCCGGTATCTGTCGCAACGGCTGCGATAAAATAACCTTGATATTCGGGCAAGTGAACTGGAATTCCCGCCGTCGAAGCTACCTGGTCCACCCCGTCGTTCCCGGCGGAATGCACCATCAAGATATCGCTCGCAACAGCATTGTCGAACGCTTCTATCGTCGAACTTCTGAAGCTGCTCAGAAAGTCAGTGCGCCCCGAATATTCGGTGATAAGTCTTTCTGATCCATTGCTTTTTACCCGTGCCCAGCTATTGTTGATGACACCCACCCCGGCAGCAGCCGAGCGATTGATGGAGTCACCCCAGTAATCTATTGAACTGATGGATTCTTCGTCTCCCGTTGGAATCCCCCGAAAAATGACAAGCTCAGACCCAAAAGCGACACCATGGTTTCCCTGATTGTTCTTTTTCCCGGCAATGATACCCGCCACGTGCGTGCCGTGCCCATGACGATCTTCAAAATCATTGCTGTCGGTACCTTTTATGTAGCTATAGCTGTTCTCTAGGTCTATTTTTCCGGTGAGATCTACATGGTCTGTATCGGCCCCCGTATCTAGTACACCGACTTTAACGCCATGCCCCTGAGTCCCGCGCGCATATATTGATGCGGCGCCGACAAGCTCAAGTGACGGGTCAAACCCGCCATACTCAGGTGTCCTAAAATACTCTGCATCTCCGGAAATAGTAAATCCATTATCCCAGTGATCAGGAAATTCAGGGTCGTAGGCAAATTTTCTGCGCTGTTTTTCCTTGCGTATGTTTTTGGTCAAAGTGAAGGCAACAGCCACACCAGCACCTATAAACGCGGCTGTGACAGCTGTGCCCGGAGAGATATTGAACCGACTTTTCTCTTTAGAGGGCTCTAGGGCGGCCAGATGCTGATCAGAATACTCGTGATCTGAAATATGATAGCCATCAATGCGATCCAATGTCAGCGAGCTATTGGTCTCACTGGCATGTGCGGTACTAGCCTGGATAAATAATATTACTGTAAAAATAGTCTTGAAAAAATATGAAGATCTCATCTTTGTCTCTTTTGACCTGCCGCATCTTCTTGTTACCCTACCGAAATTGACGTCGAGTTAATTCTTCGTAGCGCCTTATGTAGGCGCCGTAATATTATGTCTGAATATCAGGATCGCCTTTGAGGTCTGAGCCAATAAAGAGGCGGTCTGTCTTCTGGCAGCAGTCGAAAACTGACCAACCTCCGCTTGCTGGATCCATTACCAGGTCACCTACAGAGGTGGTTGCCTCAATCAGTGCTGTCTGTAACCCATGGGGCTTCGCATGAGCATGGGTTCGCTTTACCTTTTCAGTCCAGACATCAGGGATATTACGAACGGTCCACACACCCTTGGCGCGTTTGGGTTTTTTCTGAAAGATCATGAGGTACTCTGACTTGCGTCGTGTCCGGTGACCCATGCCTATGCGGCCCTTGTCCCAGGTTACCATGTCGACCGGCTCGAGATCAGTTCCTTCAATCCATGGCAGCACGCCTTGGACGACGTGGAACTTGTCGATCCATAGCATTAGGTGGCCCGATGGAGCCAGTACGCGGTCGATCCCCTTGATGAACTCCAAGATTATATCTTCAGGCATCTGGGGCAGGGCGGCCCGAGCTTTTTGACGCTCTCCTTCATTGCCGTACTTGAGCTGATCCAATACGCCTCTGTATTGAGGATCAAAGAAAGCAAGTTTAACAGCGCAATCCGGAACTGAGGAAATAAGATCACGTCCATCCATCATATTTTTTTGATTTAATAATTCTTTCATCAGGTCACGCCCCATAAATGTAGAGGCCAACTCTATCGAATGCTGGTTTCCTACGAATTAATGGACGTTTCTCATTGGGTCACTTTCAATTGGTCGGGGTGATACTTTCAATTGGTCGGGAGAATGGCGTCATGTCCTGTCTAAAAATTGTCTCAATAATAGCTTAAAATTACCCAAAAAGAGCTTTCGGAGCATACATAGTTACGTGGACACACACGAGGCTTATAAAATGACTGAGGAAACTCTCAGAACCAATTATCACGGGGAAACTCTAGCAGAACGCAATCAGCGACGCCGATCAACAATCAAGGCTCTCATAACCACTTCCGGCATGGCAGGGATATATTGCGCGGCGGCCGTTATCCAATTTTTAACTTATACGGACTCTATTCACGCTGTGGCGAGTGAAAGTGATCGAGCATTGATGCACGTCATGATTAGTGTGCCAGTATTCATATTTTTCACGATCTACACGGAGTCGTACATATCACGCTGCCGAGAGTCAGAAGGTTGGAACCAAGAAAATATGAGTTCCAGCTCCAAGATTAACCGCCGTTAAACCTGTCGTTGATATCGTCCCCGTCAGGAAGCCGGGGGCAAGTGATTGCAAAGTAATCGCCAACGGCCGCACTAAGAAAACTTGAAAATGGATTATTCAATGAAAAGTACTTACAAGAATATTTTGGGCGCACTGCCGCTCCTGTCGCTTGGCATGGTAGGGCTGGCTGGCACTCCAGCGACTGCTCAGTCGCCAATCAACACGGGGCCCGCGACCGACTATGTGGACTACCAAGAAGAGTTTGCTCAACGCGTCTATGAAGCGATCCTGGCGAACCCTCAAATCGTGTTTGAGGCCATCGACATCGCACGCGAGCAGGAAGCGGCCGAAAAGGCTGCTGAGCGAAAGGATCTGATCCAGAAGCTTTCTCCTATGCTGGTTGAAGATCCCAACGCTATCGTACTGGGTAATCCAGATGGTGATGTGACTGTTGTCGAGTTCTATGACTACAACTGCCCTTACTGCAAGAAGGCCTCACCCGAGGTGAAGGCTCTGATCGCAGCTGATGCGAATGTTCGCGTTGTGATGCGCGAGTTCCCGGTTCTGGGCCCCACCTCAGATGAGGCTGCCCGGGTTGCCCTGGCTTCCCATGCTCAGGGTCGCTTTGAAGATGTCCACCATGCTCTCATGGAACACAAAGAGCGCCTGAAGGAAGGCGATGCACTTCGTATTGCAGAAGACCTTGGTCTGAATATGGGTCTGCTGGAACAGGATATGGAGGTCGAGGACATTGATCGTCATATCGACATCTCCAAAGAGATCGCCAGAATTCTGGGTATCAATGGCACGCCATCATTCGTTATTGGAACTGAAATCGTTCCCGGTCTGGCGGATGTCGACAGACTTCAGGAGCTGGTTGATGCCGTCCGTGATGACAACAAAGAATAACTCTTTGGATGGTGAGCAATCACCATCCTAGGGAAACAAGACACCGTTAAGGTGCCTCAACAACAACTGCGCGATGCTCCCCGGAGTGTCGCGTTTTTTGTTGCCTCATGCGCTCAATGCATGGCGGCCTTGCAATAATGGCGGTTACTTTATGTGGTGGGCAAGTATAGATGACAGATATTCATTGATTTCTTTTTCGGAGAACCCCCATGACATCAAGAACAGCACCACTCACGTTTTCCCGTTATCATAAATTTGGCTTCGTCGTAGCTATCTTTGAGGCTATCGAGCTTCGCCGTCAGCGCCGCGCTCTGGCTGAGATGCCAGATCATCTACTTAAAGACATCGGCCTGACCCGTGAAGAGGCCAACCAGGAAGCACAGCGTCCGATCTGGAGCTGAGAACACCGCTCGCAACCTCGCAGGGATTGCGAATGGCAGCCCGCATGCAGCCTGGTGCTCATGCGGGCTTATTTTATGGTGCGACGATTTATTCGACGTGTGGTGTGATTTCTTTTGTGTCGTCAAGAGACACTTGATAATCCCAGAAACTGTAATCGTGCATAATGTAATACCTCTATTTATCTTTCGTTTTATAAGGCGCCTGATCGGACGCAATAATCTATGTCGACGGACTTTACTGCATCTACACCATGCAACAGCCCTGCGCTTGTCCTGCCATCAAAGTATTCAATGCATTGAAGGCGATGCTTCTGATCAGATGCGCCTAGCAACATGCCTCCGACAGCATCTGCACCCCAGCGCCTCACCTCATATTCCCTCATTGGCCGCCTGACCGTATCGCGATCAATACTTTCAAGGAACTCGTCTTGTTTCTTAGCCGCATCGGCCCCGGAGTGAATAATCATCGGTATGGGCGCGATCATTATCGCAAGCACAACTCCAAAAATTAGAAGCGGGGAATCTGGTGCCCCGTACTTTGCGTTCAGGGAAATGAACAGGACCAATAGGCCAAAAAATAATAGAATAGTGTAGATGATATGATCGTGCATTAGGTGGTCCAAAAATATTAGTTGGTTAGATACTAAACGACACTCAATGTATGGATCAACCAAAGGAGTGTTAACGATTCAATTCTATTGGGACTATTTTAATGGCGGTTTTCAGTGTTTTTGGCTAAGTACTATGGAAACTACGATTTTCATCACCGTATACTTGAAAGATCATTTTGATGCCCAACACTAAATTGAACAAAGACGACCTCATCCCTCTGATCAATAAAGCCCGAACGGGTGGTTCTTTATCTGATAATCTTCGTGCATCGTCGAGGGAGCATTACACTCAAGTCTTTAAGGACTATGAGACGCGGAAAGACCCCATCGTCGAGATACTCTGTGCGCATATGCGAGAAGTACTGCCTGCTTTGTCTCGCTCAGGAAGCCTGGCTCCTATGGCTTCTCCGGAGGGTCCGGCGCCCTTCTTCAGTGTCTGGCAAGAGTTGACGGAAAAAGGGTGGGATAGCCTGGCATCGTACTACCAGGAGGAGCTGGTCGACTGTTTAGCAGGAACCTGGGTCAACTACATTATGACCAACAGTTCGAGCCCAGAAGACGCAGAAGCGGCCGCTCAGGAAATCGTATTTTCGTTCGAGACGGGCACCATGCCATTGATGTATGGGAACCCTCTGTTGTTTCAGAATCCCAGCGATGGAGAGCTGCTGTCCGTCGAGTTCGATAATTGGACCCCAAAAGTGGTGCAGGTCTCTCTGGACGGAAGTGTTGAGCCACCAAACCCAGGTCCATCGGGTTTCGTGTTCCACCAGACTGTTAACTTCCCTTCAGGCAGGCTTCTGGTCGCAGATGCGATCCGTGTTGATCCAATAGGTATTTTTGAAACGTCTCTTCGGCAAAAACTCCAGACCAATGTGAATTATGCGGACCACCGGGTGAAGTATACTGGGGCCCTTGCTTCTTACGGCATTGTCGACTGCATGGGCACAGACTCCGAGCCGGGCTTGGTGGTGGATCCCAACACAGGGTGCCTATTTTCAGCACCCTATGAGGATGGCTTCGAGCACGTCGCAGAAGTCTGTGCAGATTATCATGGCACCACCATCGTTGACCGAGAGACCCTTGTTCAGATGTCTCTTAAATTCCTTCCGACGGCCGGTAACCGCGAGGAGGTGGAAGCCAGAATTGACCGCTGGCTGGCAAGCTCAGAATTTGCGAATGAAGTCTTCGTCGACCCTGGGGAATGGCATCTCTACTGGGATGATGATCGCCATTCGGTGAATGATGCTCTCGAGGAATCTTCTCACACGTGCCCCGCCGATATCGGCTTTGTCCTGTCACCTAACGAACTGGACCTAACCCATACACGCCTGCGCAGTTTTAAGGGCACTCAGAGCGTCACAGAGGAGCCTGAGGGGCCAACGAACAGTATGTAGGTCAACATGTAGGTCAAAGCGCACTAGAAGAGTTAGTGATCCCATGTTCCTTCATTAACAGATCATATTTTGTTCGAAGGGCACTCGAAAGCATTTTAAGTTTCTTGGTCTCACTCCAAACTGAAGGGTAGTCATATCCATTAAGCACAGGAGACAGGAATTTTCGAACCTCATCTGCTGCCCGATCCCAGTAAACTAGCTCATGACCATGATCACAGTATTTTTTCCGATACTTGCTCGAAAAAGGCGATTTCACCCAACCGAACTCTTTCAATGCTGAACTTATCGTGGCGGGTAAGTCTACCTCACGTTCGTCTTCGATCCACTGCTTAGCGTTACTTTGCCAAGGTGCTAGTGCAGCAAGAGCAAAAGCTCTCCACACGCCGGGAGGCACGTCGAAATATCTATCGTCTGCCTCGGAGTCTAAAAAATGACCACAGCCGATCAGGTGCCATCTTTTTTCCTCCCTATCAGCGAATTGCCTTTGTTCGGCGGTGGCTTCGGCAGGGGCAGAATTTAAGCTCTCCTCCCTCTTCTTGAGGTCTTCTGATATACGCCTCTCGAGGTCGCGTCTTTTTTCTCGATCTCTGGCCTCCTCGGCCTCTAATCTCGCTCTAAGCTGCGCTTCATACTTTTCGATGTCGCGGTGATATAGCCATTTTTTCTTAGCATTCGATAATAATAGATCGGTAAGTTCTAACTTGCTCAGTGATCTTTCAACATCGGACAGATCCACCTCCAGCACTGACTCTTCTTTACTTCGAAATCGAGACAGCTTTTCTTCATCTACCTTATGGGTAACATAAATTTCGATATGCAGGCGTCCGATTACTTTACGCCCATTTTTTACGATTTCTTTGATACCGATTAGATCAGGTTGGAAACCTTCTTGACGGGGTTCAACCTCGACACGAGTGAAATGAACTCTCTGTGTGTTCCGAATAGGCATGTAAGAGTACCCACTCCCCCGGCGATAACTCCACGCCCTCGCCTCAGGCAAGTCAAACCAACCTTGCTGCTCAATGATTTCCTTGGCCATCAGATGCAGGGCGGTCTCTCCAGCATGCTCGCAGTCAATACGCGACTGATGGGAGAAATAGGCTGCTTTGATGGCACCTTTGTTGGCGACCAAGACCCCTTTGCAGTCTGGGCAAATCAAATTGCACGCCAGACCTCGTTCAGCATCTAGCACGTGCACCAAATCCCCTACGTCATTTTCCCCAAACAAGACGCGTGGACCAGCCCCCGGAGGAACGAATACGGCTCTGGATGATTTATCGTCAACTTCCATAAAATAGCGATACACTGCATCAGATTCTGAAACATCAAGGATAGGTTAATTTTACTGAACGAGTAAGATAAAAAGGCCCCCAATCATATTGGAGGCCTTCGTCGTAAAAATATGATCGATACCTTAGGGCAGGCTGGACCGGGTTGCCATGATCGTCCGATCCTTCAATCCATCCACCAGCCACAGCATGGTTTTCGCCGAGAAGGACTTGGAGTATCCATCGCGAAGATCGTACAGAGGTGCACCTTTCTGGTTAAACTCTCCCGCCCAGTAAGCCTTAGCGCCAATAGTGTTATGCGCCGTGGTGCCTCGCACTCCGAAGTCTTGTTCTTTGAATGCGACCTGAGTTTCAGCGACTTCCATTTGCGACAGAACACCCGCATCAAAGATTGTCGCGATTTCTGGATCATTGTAACGATAGCCGCTTACCTCAGCCAATGTCATAATATCCACCAGCATATCATGCTCGCCAACCTTCTCGAACCGCATGAGACCACATTGATCAACGACGTCTGGTGTGAAGCAATCCAAGTCTCCGAAGGGACGCTTGGGACCACCGTTGAAGCCGAGATTGCGGCGCGAAGACTCTCGCAGGATACGTTTCGCTGCATTCTCATTGGGACCGAAGGCTAGAACAAGATAAGGGTACTCATCCAGAGGACGCTGGAACTTGAACTCCCCATTATCAAAAGAAAACAGTTCGCCGCTGAAGTTTCCACCAGTTCCCGTTACGTAGGGCTGCTCTTTCAGAAATGGCAGGATCGGACCCCATGGCGTACCCGCTACCGGAATGCCTACGGTTTCTGCAATGCTTGTGGCCAGTTCGTCTGCGGTCATTTCCGGGGCGTCGCTATCAGAATCCGATCTCTCCGGCGGACCATACGAGGCAATCTTTGTCCCATCATTTTTTTTGAAGACAACCTCGGACACACGACCTTCTAGGGCACCCGAGTTCGTCAATGATGCTTTGAGATCAGTCAGGGTGATGGTCATGATCGCGCCACGTCCAATCCCAAACTTCTCCAGAGTTTCTCGGCCCTTTTCTGGGGGAACGGGGAAGATGCGCACTTCAGAGGCATTGCTGAAATAGTAAGGCACACCCCCGGAGATGTACGATCCTGGCTCAAACAGTCTCACTGGGAAACCTTGAGCGGCGCCATCATATTCGCCGATCCCACCGCGAATATTGAACTGGATGGAATTCACGTCTTCAAGGCTACGCCATTGTTCCTGGAGGCGTTCAGCTTCAGTCTTGGCGACCTCATGACGTGTGAACTCGTCTGCGGCACGATAAGCATCAGTCTTCATGGCCATGTTATCGAAGTCAGGCACCCCTTCACTCAGGCGTTTGAGGAGCATTTCGCTGGTGACTGGATCTGGACTGACAAGCATCTCTGCACTGACAGCTGGTGTGGATAGCATCAATACTGAGAACAACGCTGCGTTCGCCAGTTTTAGAGTGGTCTTCAAAGTCATAAATCTTTCCTGTTTTGTTGACTATTTAGAAGGTTTTGTAAGCCCTGCGCCGCTTATAATTGGGCAAGCCTCAGACACGCCTAGATGGAGGCGTGAAGCCTGAAATTACATCATATTCTCTGCATAACTCCCTGATGTGATTGCCTAAAATCCTAGTATATGGATTAGGATAACGTCAACCCTAGCGGGAATATTTATGCGTCTTCTATTGTTTTTTAGTCGCTACCATTTTCACGGCCTTCGCGTTCTTTACGCAAAAGACCATAGGCCTCTCCAGCCCGCTGGTCAGCACGGTTCCGCTGGGCTGTGACCCTAGCAAGCTCGTCCGTGTTTTCGCTAAGTTGTTCGGTCAGGCTTGCGATCACATCCTTAAGTTTAGCTACCTCATCTGAGTCTGAGGAGAGGATCTTCGAGATATGCTGATATCGACCTTTGAGAGATTTACTGGCGAGCCGGGAGCGACGAAGTCGGGTTTCCAGCACCCGTGTGTTCTCCTTGAGGGCTGCGATGTGATCTTTCACGCTCTCCGGAGTGGCATCCAACGCTTCCTGGGTGGGTTCCTGCATCGGCAGCCAGCCGATTACATCCCATTGATATCCAATCTCACTTTCATCATCCGCAGTGAACCATGTCGCGTCATCGGCCTCCTTGTGGACGAGGAGCACGTTTTGCGCACTTTCCTCGCCGTATCCTGAATGTACGATAATCGCCATTACCTCGACACCTGGCTCTGGCATTTTATCGATAGGAGAGGTCCAGAGACCAGAGACATGTCGAATTGGACGTTTACGGTAAGGCGTTGTCATTCAGGTGACCTTTCAAAATATGATTTAGGTGCAAATTAAGCACGGCTATAGCTATCCCAATCTGCGATTAGCTTTTTGGTATCTTCCTTGAGCCGATTGAGGTCGGCAGGCACAGTTTCGGGGTGATCTTCAAGAAACGTCATGCCACCCAGCGCCCGAAGGAGATCGTTCTTCACATCTTCATGCATTCATTTAGTCCTTTATAGATAAAGCAATAATACTACTTGAGTAGTTTACCTTTATACTTTATCTATGTTTGGTATCGAAGTAAATAGATTTATAGAGGACATAGTCATATGTACCCCACTGGAATTATCGTAAACACCGATACAAATCGTTTCCATCCGGTCTCATTCCGTCCTGCTCCCATGCCGGGAAACAGCGATGTGCCCCGTTACAAATCCATTGGTCATCACACCGCTGGCTTTGATACAATTGAAGAGGCCGAAACTTGGATCAAAGAGAACGATAACTGCATTATGACATCTAATCGGTATCAGTGGGATGGGGTCGGCATCCCCGCCTTGGTTGACTTCTTCGCTGAGGAGAAATCCTGATGAACGAACTCGAGGTGATGAAGGCGCGTGCCGAGGAAGCTGAGCATCAGCTCCATAAGCTGGCTTTGTCGATGGCCACATTGCGGGCCTGTGCCAAGGAGATGCTCTCTCAGTGTGAATGCCGAGGCACGGGTAAGATCCGTAAGCCACGAGGGTTCTTCATGGCCCAAGTTGAGTGCACAAAATGCATCCCGATCAGAGAAGCCCTCACCACCGGAGAGCTTGTGTAGGTGAACGACACAAATGCGCAGCTGGCCACTGATATTAAATCTTTGACCTTGATAATAATGGCATAGGCCAGTTTGAAAATTATGAAATCATCCAAGGCTTGGGATGGCTACGAGGCCCGAAAGACATGCGGCCCAATAAATAAGGAAATACAATATGGTCACGAGAAAAAGCTTGGTCGATAAGGTCTTTGGGCCAGGTAGTAAGTCCCCGAAGGCGTTTGCGACCCTTGATCTTCAGGAGGATCGCAAAGCGAAAACGGCAAACCCGCGTGAATTGCCAGAACCCAAGGAGCCAGAAGCAGATTGGCGCTTGGCAATGCGCAAGAAAGATAAATGAGAATTGTGCTTGTTTAGTCTTGTATTGACGCTGTAGTGCCCTCTATCTATTATTGATTTATTGGAAGCTGCCTTTTTATTGCGGCGGTCTTATTATTATTTCAAGGAGAGTGCCGTGAACCAGGTTAGCATCTGCGATAAATCAGAGCAAAAGCATCGAAACGAGGAAGCATACCCTGTTTTGTGGCGTGCTGTGACTGGTGCCGTTAAGGCGGCAAAGGATGCGCACCCTGAGATTGAAATTCCCAAACGCTGGATGGCCAGTCTGGTCAAGCGCGTAGTGGGTCAAGTGCTGGCCGAAGAGGTCAGATCGACTTTGGTCGATGAAAGGCCTGTCCGTAAAATCGGTTTCGTACAGGCGGATGATGTTGCTAACTCATCATTGGGGAGGCGGTCACTGGCGATCCCCTCCCCAACCCTCAACGAGAGGCTGCGGTCTTGGGCTAAATCAGGTCTGCATAGCGGTCTGTATAAGAAAGTCCTCAGCGACGTTGATCTGGCAGCAGATCGCATTGATGAGCTGGAAGAAGCCCTTCTTTGGTACGCCGAAACTAGCGAGCAATGTCATGCCCCGCATAGCGCAGGGGATATGGCTAACATGGCGATGCACAATGATGCAGGTAAGCGTGCGCGAGCAGCTTTAGCAGGTAGCAAGAATGATGAGGTAAAAGATGCCTAAAGATCCAGAAAGAATTCCCTGCTTGTTCTGTGGTAGGCGTCCGATCTCTCGGTGTGGTGATCAGGAAACCGCAGACCAATGTCGGCTATCCGATCACCCTGTTGATCCCTATCCTGAAGAGAGCGCAGACAAATGACAGAGCCCCTGAAGAGTGCCACTCATTTTATGAGAGATAATACAAATGGAGGTCTGGTGGCTAAAGCTGTGCTGCGGAAAGATGGCTCCATCAGATACAAGATGAAAGAGGGGCACTCCTACCTGCTGAACGAAGAACAGCAAGCAGTGCTTTCTCGGTATTCCTTTGAGCCACGGTTTGAGAAACCCGAAGCTTAAAGGGTGCCACTCCAAACAACGTAACCAAAAATATGGGCGCCTCTGGCGTCCTTCACGTATGTGGGCTTAAGCTCATCGTCGAGCTTCACGATGACAACTGTATCCCCAGGTAGAGAGCCAGACCCGAGTTGGCGAACCAGGAATGCCGTGCCCTCAGAATAGGCATCAACGGCTTCCTCAAGCTCAACAAGAACGTCACCGATCTCCGCTGCAAAGTTGGCCGAGGCCTCGAAATCGCTTGCCGAGATCATTCGAAGGGGGCGACCACCTGGCTTGGAGCTTCCAAGCACAGGCAGAATGTGTCGCATATGCATTTGCGGGCTAGCGGTCATTTTGGTTCCTTAGTGTTTAGGGCGCAGGCGTAGGCGCCGGTTCACTCATCTTGTGGTGAAGGATGCCAGTGTGACGGGGCGGCTTACTCTTATCGATAGGCTGAACGATCAATTCTTCAAGCTCAAACTGGCATCCCATTTTTTCCTCAACGGCTTGCTTCAGCTGATCATAGAATCCTTGCAGTGCAACCTTTTGATCTGGTTCAAGTTCATCTCTGCTATGGCGAGGGTTCACCCCATTATGAATGATGTCTAGATACTTCGCAGCATCTTGGACGCCCCACAGGATCTCAGTGTCGCTGTACTTATCGGCCGCTTCTTCGCTGAGTTTGACGCCGTTGCGATCCTCGGCAACCTTGATCTTCCAGTTCTCGTCGTCCGTTGTTTGACCATAGCTGGCACGCGGGTACTGGTTGTACCAGCGTTCCTCGCCACCCTCGGTGTTTTGGAAAATGAAGCCATCATATTTTAGCTCGTCATCCCAATCACCGGGTACTCGATGGTGCTCTACACACTTCATGCGGCGGACAACGATCTCTTTGAGGGTGTCGCTCCAAGGCACATAAAGGCTGGTGAACATTGGCTCTGGGCGCTCATATTTCACGTCCACAAAGGCGTATTCTTTACCGGGTTCGTAGCGAGTTTTGGTCATTTCGTATGTCCTTAATTTGATCGGTTACAATACCGTATTTATGCGGCCGCTTGCTTAACGACAGGGCCTTCATCCTTGGCCCAGGCTTCCAGTTCTTCGACCGTGAAGTAGCCAGTCGTGTAGCTGGACTGCTGCATCGGATTGAGCCAGAAGACGACATTGAACCGAGTATCCCGATCCTTGAAGTTGTCTGCCTTCCATCTCGGTGACAGGGCAAAGTACCGCTTGCCTGCCTTCTCGAGAGTCTTGGCGATCCCGCTATCGTCAGCGGCCTTCAGGAGCTTGTAGTGGTCCACATCAGCTTTCAGCACATTTGTCTTGGTCTCGGAGCTCAAGCGAGACGCGATAACAAGGGCAGGGCCGCTGTTCCCAATCGGATTGATATTGGCGGCTGCCCCGAAGGCCAGATCACCAGTCATCATTGCCTTGTAGACCAAGCGCAGGGCATCGCGATCTTCATCCGAGAATGCGCGCACGATGAAGCGACCATCGCGCCAAGCGGCCTTCATTTTGGGCAGTTTGTCATCCCGAGAGTATTTGCGGTGAGGCACGTAATGAAGGATGACCTTCGAATTGCGATCAGCGAACTCTTCAGGGTTACTCGAGAACACAAGGCGTGTCTCGGCGTCCAATGTCTTCGTTGTGTTGCCAAATTCCTTGAGCAGCAGCATGCTTTCCGGAATCTCGGTCACCATACGGGATTCAATACCAACAGAGGGCAGCTTGGTGGCACCAAACAAGCCTCGCTTGAAGCCAGCTTCTTTTAGCATCTGCTTGCCCTCGTGGCTATTCGCGCGTTCGCCAATGCCCATGAGGCGCGAGAACCGCTTGAAGCCCATTTCGTGCTCGGCAGTGAAATCCCATCCGAGGCATACACCCAGGATCTGATCGTTCTCGTTCTTCAGGACGGTAATATCCTTGGTTGCGGTCTTCATAAAATCTCTCCGGATAAAATAACAGTTCAGTGGTAGTCGGTTCACATATTAAAGAGCAGAATATGGTAGTGCCTGGTAAACTGCGCACCCACCGGCGCCATATTATCATTATCGGTTCCGCAAAGTGCCTTCCATTCAGCAGCCGTAAACACGAATGCCTCGCCGCCAAACTTCTCCTTGAGCGCATTCCAGTCTTCGATTGAGTTATCGTCGATACTGCCTCCCTTGCCATGCGGCTGGGCGATCACCAGCGCATAGTGAGAGAAGTTCTTCGAGGTGCGCGGAGATGCGATTTCGCCCCAGGATTTCTGTTTCGGGAGCGTCTTGTAGCGAACGTTTCGACAAATAGTGACAAACATCTGGGTCTCCCGAGGGGGTAATCAAATTCGTTGTCAACATTATGCATGAATACCTAGCTGCGGTCAATGATAAAACCTTGGTATTCATGCATAAGTCTTCTAGTGGGATCGAATAACCCTGATTTTATCGAAGTAGTCTGTCCAATTCTTGCAAATCCGCAAATCTTGGTTCAACACTGTGGGGCAGGCAGATGGTCCCGGCTCTCTTGAACCATGTTCTCCCCATGCGGCTGGTAACTGCTTCAAATACCTCTCGGGCTTTGGGGTCTGCATCAACCTCTAGCGCTTGCGCCAGGGAATCCTTACTGCCGCCATCTGGGAGGTTGCCTGCTGCCTCAGTCAGTCGCAGCAGCATAAGATCCCACTGGAGGTAGGTCGCACCCAATTGAGCCTCATCGCCATCTGAAATTCCCAATCCATCCGTAGGGGTCGCCCGCCAAGTGCTTTCGGGAACACCAACTGCACGAGATAGGGCAGGTACCTCCCATGATTTCAAAAGAGACTGAATAGGGGCGAGATCGCCGACATCACCGTGCAATGTCCAGAAACCGGCCGCGAGTTCGGAGTAGTTATCTGTGGAAGCAACCAGCCCGCCATAACGATGCGCCTGATCGTACAGAGTGGTCATTCTTAGCCGCGCCCGAATATTACCGCGCTGGATGTTCGAGGCTTCTTTTGTGCTTTCCGCAGGGCGCTGATCGTGCCCACTCAGCGCTACGAGCATGGTTTCATACTGGTGAGTGAGGTCGATGTGAAAATGCTCGATGCCCAGCGCATTACATGCCTCTACACCGCGCTCAGTTTCTGCCGGATCTTGAAGGATCGGAAGCGTGTAACCGATAACGCGCCATCCCGCAGCTTTAAACAGGGCTGCTGTCAAAGCGCTATCAACGCCACCGGACATGCCTAGGGTGACGGTTTCAATGCGATTGTCTCGACGGTAACAGGTCAGATCTTCAATGATCGCATTGCCGAGCTGATCAAGGCCATCGATATTCATATACCGGCCCTGTTGGACATAGTTATCAAGAGTGCAGGAAAACCACGGGGTGAGTTCCCCTAGGTTATCCTGCCGAGAAAGGTCGAGGATGTCATTGCGCAATTCTGTTGTCATTTCGTTTTCCTAATGGCTATTCGTAAAATGCTATCTGCATTTTTATAAGGTATACACATTGCTTTACTTGATCGTCTACAATATAAATTCCGTTATCATGAATAAATCTGTGGCAAATCCTAGTAAACTTGATTAAAGCTTCCGCAGCAGGCATTTCATACGAGTAATCAGAGAGCATAAAATATGAAACCCAAGTTCTTCACATGTAGCCTAAAAGAAGTCCTTGACGACATCAGCAGTGCGGAAGTCATTCCCGCAGATCTTCAGGAGCCATACTCGTGGTCGAAAAGTGATGTAATCTCATTTGCCGAGAACATCTTTAAGGGCTACCCGATGGGCAACGTCGTTGTCTGGCATCCTAAGGACGAAGACAAAAGCGGTGTCTGTGTTCTCCCGTCTATGGGGCCGCTGAATTTCCTTCCCTCGTCTGGTCACAATACGTATTTGCTTGATGGCATTAACCGGTTCACCTCTCTACTTTGGATGCGTCATGGGCTCTGCGATGTCTGGGCTCCATCCGAAATGGAAAAAGAAACCTGGCTCGATGGCACCGAATTGATGCTTGATCCCAAAACAGAGCAGTTCGCTTTCTATGACATGGTTGAGGTTCGCAAGAGTAAGAAGCTCCTGATCCCTGCAAGCGTCTTCATCAATGATGATATGGCCTATATGCGAGAGTGGGCGAACAACATGGAAGCGGCGGGTCATTCCCGAGCCGACATCGACCTTGGCATCGCGGCTCAAGAAAAGGCAGCAAACATGTTCCGTGAAAGCAGGATGACTGTGACGGAAGTTCGTGGTGTGAGCCCTCTAGAGGCGAAGGATGCCTATCTCAATATTTGCCGCCCAAAGAGCGAAGATGCTGCTGCAAAATTTGATGTATTCGCGTCCATTGAGCCTGAAGTGGAACTCACGCCCCCAGCGCCATAACCTCAGACGAGAGCAATAATATGAATATGACATGTGCGATCACGCGTACGCCGATTCTTAGCTTCCAGCCTGTGCGGGTGATCTTCCTGCGTGAATCGGTGAGCGAGACCAAACACCCCTCCGGGTTCCTGCATACGACTGATAGCTGGGCGCCCATCAGCTTTCCGATCCCGATGAGTTACGAGGACTACACCGACTTCTATCCTCGTGATGAGGAGGGCGACTGGCGCATTGATCGTTTTCTTATGGAGCTGTCTGAGTTCTGGGAAGAAGAATATGATGATGAGCTTACCTTGGAGGCCGTGTTTAGGGCGGTGTCCAAAGGAGAGCTAAAGCTTCCAGATAACCATCCTATGTACCGGAACCACCTTCATCGGGAAGATGCTTCTGTGGGTCTCATGGCAATGCATGAGAAGGCCTATCAGTTGATGGTGAAATCCAAGTACGCGCCCTTCATGCCTGGCAAGAAAAAGACACCAACACAAATGGCGGAAGAAATCCGGGCCTATTGCTTGCAGCGGGCGGAGCTTAAACCGTTTGAACAGGTGACCGACCCCGCAAGCAAATCTGCGGACTTCTGGTTTGCCAGTGCAAGCTCGGGTGGTTCGGTGCGCGTTCATGGGCAAACAGGGCCATCGCCAGCGAGCATTATGGGTATCATCACTGTAAGCCTTCAAAATGGCCATGATATCGATGAGCCTCGTTTCAAGGACATGATCGAAGCGGCGGCTGAGATGATGATCATGCAAACCAATATGGATGCTATGGCAATCCAGTATGCGCCTCAGATGATGGCCTCCGACGATTTCTCTGTCGACCTTATGAGCGAGATCAATGAAGTCGGTCGGCGCATCTACGAGCGCGATGAGATGGATGAAGAGCCATCTTCCCCGACCCCATAAGTAGAAAGAACCTAATATGACCACATCCAGCACCACGAAGAGCGGATTGCAGCTTCTGAGGACTGTGACAACCACCAGCCCAGCAAAGATGATCAGTGAGGACCGCGTGCTTTACTCCAGTGATGGGGTAGGGGTCTTCGATGGTGCCACAGGTTTGGTTAGTGGTGCCGAGACTGGCTATCAGGACGCAAACTGGTTGCTGTCCCAGGTTTTCTTTCATCTGGGTGGGGCAGAAGGCGATACGTTTATCGATAAGCTGAGTGCGGCCGTAAAGAAGGTTGGCGAAAATTACGACAGGCCGGACCACGCCCCTCATACAATCCCATCATCGGGAATGGTCTTTATCGAGCCCGCCGGAGGTGGCCTCTATAGCTTCTATCAGCTTGCTGACTGCCAGGCCTATATTGTTCGTCGTGACGGCTCGACGGAAAAGGTCTTCAAGCCAGACGTCCTAGAGCAGCTCGACCAGATCGCTATCAGAGAAATGAGTGAGAACATCCGCAAGACTGGAGATGTTGCCAAGGCCCGCGAGTTGACATTGCCCACGATCCGCAAAAATAGGTCTCGGGCAAACACCCCAACCGGATACCATACTCTTACGCCGAATGATGATCCCTGGATCTTCGCGACGAGGCGAGACATGAAACTCAAAAGTGGTGATCGAGTTCTTTTGGCCTCAGATGGCTTCTATGCTCTGTTCGAGAGCTATGGCCTGGAGACGGTCGCATCCGCTGTCAGTAAGTTGGAGAACGGCGATCCGGAAGAGCTTATTCGCTCCCTGAGACAATTTGAGGATGAGGACGCACTTCTGAGCAAGGCGCCCCGCACGAAGCAATACGACGATGCCACGGCCGTACTGCTGAAGATCGCCTAATTTATTTTGGCCCTGAGGGTCACCAGCCAATTTTATAAGGAAACGAAATTATGACGTATAACCTTTCGATTGATTATGATGAAGGCGTCCGAGATACCTATAGAGGCATCGTTCTCAAGGGTCCGGACAATGAAGTGCGCTTCATGACTGGCGATCCTGTCGCTGATTGGGCGGCTTACATCGAGCATGGCAAGAAGCACGACTTGCAGGTGATTGAGAGTTCTTCCATTACCCATTTCGTCTTCGATAATATCGAGTGGCGCTTTGTCGAAGGTGAGGATGGCCACGAATATCTGGTGGCCGAGGATCGCCCCGCGTACCATGAGCTGATCGCCTACGCCAAAGCAGGAAACCCTGAAGTGCCTGAGGTTCTCGAGGCGCTAGTGGACCAGGAAGTCGAAGGTGAACCTGATATCTACTATCTTGCCGAAGCAATGGGCTTCCGTGATGGAACTGAATTCGAGTATCTGCCATCCGAAGCTGGGCTGCGGGATTGGTTTACCACGAAATCGGTGAGCGCATGGCTCTGTTCCGATACGCCAGTCGGGACTCGTGTTGTCTACTACGAGGGTGAGCCTTTTGCGCTTCAGTACAAGCCCTACAGGAAGTCGAAGCCTGATTTTACATTCATCTGTGATGCCGTTCTCTTCGAGAAGGTTTACAACCGCATGCTAGAATTGGCCTATCCGAAGCCGGACTTCGATAGCCTGAAGAGAATTCCTGAGGGTGGCAAAATGCCAATTCGGGAAGATGAGATGGAAGATCTAACAGCTCCTATCAAAGAGCTGATGGATAAGCGTGTGTCCGATCAGGAAGCTACGTCTCCAAGCCCCTGAGATGGGCGCTGGGGGCCTTCATCTTGGAGATAGCGAGAAAGGGCCCTCAGCCAAAACTTCCCTATCCTATGTCGTGAAATAATACACAGCAGCGCATACAGAAGCTACTGTGCCAAGAATAAGAAATCGAAGTGCGCCTTCTGCTTCACCGAAGTACGTAGTTCCGGGTTCGCGTGGTAGCATAAGGTTGAGAATTTTCTTGAGCATGATGCTATGCGGTCTTTGACGCTTGATCTTGCAATTCTGCAATCTGGTTGGCCATCATTTCGATGTTTGTAGGGTCATCATAGCGCCATAGGGTGATATCTTCCCAGGCCCAAGCGGAATGAGGGATGTCACATTGTTTGGATGCGTGCTCCACACCCCATCGGTCGATGGCGATAATGCCGTAATGGTCTCCTTTCGTCGGAGAGGCGCTCGATCCGTCGTGAGATGTGAACTGGCGCGTTCCCGAACCGACGGGGTGTTTAACGTGATTTCGACCACAGTCTTCCAACAAGAAATCAGGGATCATTGCTGTGATGGCGGCGACCTTTTCCTTTGTGGAGCCGGTACCAACAAGGATACCTTCGATATTCTTTTTGAGTTTCATTGGGTCGCCTCCTTTATTGCTTAAATACTATTTCGACATGATTATGAGGTCAATCTATTTATTTGAATACATGACTAGTGCAGGCGGTATCTAGTTTACTCTTGGTTCTGTATTTGGTATCCATAAGGAAATCCAAATAAAGGGTATCATTTAATGAAAAAGCTCATTGTAGCTACCGTGCTGTCTTTCGTGACAGCAACTGCGGCCTCGTCTGCTCCTACCTTCGTAATCAGCAATGAAGTCTCGCATCCGTCGCGCTGCCTGAACGTCATTAATCCGGTGACCGGCCAGTATCTACGCCAGGCGGAGATCGACACGACTGATATGATGGAATACCTGACCGAGAACGGATTTGAGAAGGTGTCCAAGAAACGGGGCCCTTGCCAGACGACGTTCTCCGCAAAACATGATGCCGCCCATGTGGTGTTTGTCTTCTCGACGCTGAGCGGTGAGTTTGTCGGTCTTGATGCCACCAAATTCGAAGCAGGCGCCGTCCTCCCTAAAATTGATGGGATCAATTTCTAATACGGAATCAGGAAAAAGCTGAAGCGCAAGAGGCGTGCGGTAACTGCCGATTTTTTTCTTGGAGGTGCGCGAGGGTTCGACCCTAGGAAGGTGCCGTCGCTATCCTAAGAATGTCGACGAGTGGTGTGGCGAATACCAACCGAACACTTGAGGTGACAAAGAAAAAGGGCGCTCACAAAAGTGGACGCCCTTCATATTTTTGGATTAGGTGATTTCCTTAGAAGCCGAAACCCATCTGCTCAGGCTCAGTATCGAAGGCGGCTGAAAACTCCGCATCGGCCTCGGGAGAAGGCAGAGTATCGAAATCAACAACCTGCTCGCCTACGACATCGTTGATCGCGCTGATATCGAATGCTTCAACATGGACTGTGCTGGTTCCAAATGAGCTTTCCTGCTCGGACATCACCATCAGCAGGGGCTTTTCGTTTCCACCCATGCAGACAGACAGGCCATTCTCACATGCGACCTGGAAGATCTCAGCGGTCAGTGCCACCTCGGGGCCGCCATCAGCCTCATAGTGGGTTTCTGTGTTCACGATCCAGGCTTCTGCATATGTCTTGAGCCAGCTTCCGAAATTACCTGCGCAGATGAACTCAGCAACTTCCTCGTCTTCGCGTAGGAACATGAGGGCACATCCGCCGTGCTCGAGTGGCATCAAAACAGTTGTGCCTTCTGGGTAGTTGCCTACCGCGCGCGTCTTGCAGTTGCGGTCGTTGATCTGACCCATCAGGTCGTCACGTGTGAAAAAATATGGTTGGGTTACTGTCTCAATATCCATGATCTGCCTCAAAGTGTTTTGCTTTCCTTGTTAAATTTGCCGCAACCGGCGCAACCCACAAGAATAAATGATCTTCTGAAAGGACTGATAACAGGAAGATTTCAGTAATCAAGGATAAATTTAATTATTTTTGGAAGGTATCAGCGCAGCGCTGGGGAAGCATCCCATGACGCGTCGTGGGCTTCGGTCCAGCCGCTTTCTTCCAGATACAAAACGCCCTCACTGAAATCGGAGAATGATCGCGCCTCACCTTGGAATACGACAACCATGCCATTGCCCTCAGTCGTCTTGATCGGGTGCGCCACTGGTGGACAGTCTACGGTATTGCCACACAGCTGGCTCATATTGATAACCTGGGAAAGTGTACTGCCAATGACATTAATGACCCGCTCGTGATCTGAAGCAACGCCCATATAGGAAGCAGTGTCGTACATTAGAGTGGCGATATCCTCAGGCGTTGGCAGCGAGGCAGCCAGAGGCGTGGGATCCACGGTCTGGGACCAGCCACCTTCAGTAGAATAGGTCATGCCATAGGCCATAAGGCTTGCGCCAATTGGGCCAGTAATAATTTCGCTACCCTCTCTTGAAATGAGATTTAGCAGGCCTAAGTCGAAATCTTTTTTGGGAACAGGAAGAGATGTGGAGGAATCTTCACTTCTACTCTCACGAGAATTCATCTGCTCAGCTTCCCGAAGTGCCACAACACCAAGCTGCCCTCCAACGGCAATTGCAGCTTCCAAAAGAGCACCTGATGGGGAAACTTCCTGATAGTTAGGGTTGGCCATGCGATCATATACGAGGCCAGCACTCCCGCTCATAAGGATGACTGTCGTCATTACATAGGCCTTGATAGAGATCTCCCCGATCTTCTTCCCGACCGTGCGTGATTTTTCGTTTACTGACTTGATTTTATCCCGAATGCGCTCAGCCGATGTCGGGATTGGAGTCGCGTCACTGCGTATAGAGACACCGATGCTGTCGCTGCCAACAAAACCATCAAGGGTCTCGAAATTAGATATCTCAGAACTCATTACCTCAACTCACCTATGCTGGGATGTCGCTAAGCTTCATGTACGCGAACTTTATGAAAGAGACGAAAAAGGGGAGTAAAGCTTTCACCTCACTCCCCTTCTCGGACACACACAATAGAGCCTCAGGCTCAGAGGTAAGACTACCTTACACAAGTTAACGTGCGATTTATGTCTGAAAGTTACGAGAAAAAATGCTGTCCTTTTTCACATAGATACCAGAAAATCGGATAAAGAATTGTAAAAAACTTCAAAAGGAAGTTGACATCCTTTGCATTAACCCTTTTTTAAGGCTTATAGAAACGCTGTAACGAGCAAAGGAGAACTCAATGGCGAACGACATTAATCTCGACAAGATGTCTCACGATGAACTGGTCGCGCACCGCAAGGATGTCGACAAGGCTCTGAAGACAGTTGAAGCACGCCGCCGCAAAGAAGCCCTGGACGCTGCTAAAGCTGCTGCGGCTGAGCACGGCATGTCCCTCAAAGACCTAATGGGCGATGGCTCCTTGAGCAAAACGAAGGGGACCAAAGGTGAGCCTAAGTATCGCCATCCGGAAAACCCTGAGAAAACCTGGACTGGTAAGGGTCGCAAGCCGACTTGGATCAGAGAGCACGAAGAAGCGGGTAAGAACGTAGAAGAACTCGCTATCTAAACTGCGCTTATAGGATCAATAGGCGTCCTGTTGAGCGTCAATGATGCAAGCAAAAGATGGCTCTCTGTTTATCAGAGGGCCATCTTTTCGTTTGGAGGGTTCTTCTTAGATCACACCGAGCACGATCTGCTCTGCGGCTTCGTTTGCTGTCAGCAGATCTTCTGCATCAGGATGTTTAGAAAAGAATGCATTCACCTGCGTCTCAAAGGCCGCAGCATCTCCAGTCAAGGCTGTGATACCGGCCGAAACATTGGTCTTGTAGCTGGAAGTATGGGTAGTGGACATGAAATAAGTTTCCCTTGATTACCTATCCATGTAACCATGCTCCCACTAACCATGTCAATACATGATAATACATTTTTGCAACAAGATCAGAATTTTGTCTCGCGCCCTTATTTGCAGGTGAGGGGGAGCATCCTGTCGTCACTTTCTCTGGCAATGCAGGTCGCTCTCACGTCTTTGCTCCTAGAGCCCCTACAGCGCATTTTTCGGTCTCCGCCCAGCGATACCTCGCAGTCAGCCAGCGTGTACGTCAGGCGGGCGTCTGAGCAGCTTATGAAGGCCTTCGTTTTGGAAACCGGCAATGCAAAGCAAGACTGCGATATGTGCGCAGGGGAGAGATCAGCCGCGTTTGCTAATATGGGGACGAAAAAGGAAAAGGAGATAACAAAAGCCGTTCGTTTTAACATGTGTTCACCAGAATTGAATATTGAGCCCGCATACAAGCATAGGTAGTTATCTGGTTCAAGCTCAGCATATAGCGAACCTTAAGGGTCTTGGTTGCCAACTGAAATACTGGATACATTCGTGATCTATGAGTAAATATCACTGCGTAACCATATAAATTTGAGAAAACTATGACCGATACACAACTTGATATTAAGACCTTTGATGGGGAAAAGATCCGCGTCCCAAAAAGTGATGTAATCACACATATGGCAAACCATGCGATCAGCCTAGGTGTACGCAATCCTGGGGTTCAGGCCCTACAAACTCACATGTCTCACCTTGTGAGATTCAGCGATGAAGTGATTATCCAGATGTGGGACGAGCTGAAGCACAAGTATCAGGCAGCCCTATCAAGTGGGAACGTTGCTTTCGGACCCACCGATGAGCCCCTTAAAGATCTTCAGTTCGATCCCCTGGACTTGTCGAAGCTACCCGAAATGCAGGCTGGTCACCTGGTATCCATCGAGAACGATCTGGGCGAGATGATTGAAATCACACGGAGCAGTCTGGAAGAGCGCATTGCACTTCGTGATGCGGATATCCAGTGGTCCATCATCCAGCAAGCTTTTGCGGACGAAGCGAACCCAGCCATGCCTGCTGATCTGATTGCTGTGTTTCAGGAAGGCTACACGCCACCCTCGAAGATGCGTGAAGAAAGATTGCTCCAAAACTGGGAAGAAATCAAAGATGGCTTCTATAGGGGATGCAAGGATTTCGATTTAAGCGAGTCTCTGTCACCAGATGATCCGGAGTACGATAGGCTAACGGGACCATCGTCGTCTCCCGGTGTGGCTTAAGAGTTCTCTTTTTCGAAGTCCTGATTGAGCCGTTTACTCAACCCTCTTCCCGCCTTGAACCTAGGAAGCGTTCGGGCGGGGAGTTCTACACTCTCTCCTGTGCGTGGGTTCCGTCCTACGCTGGAATCATATTCCGATGTGCCAAAGACACCAAAGTCTCTAATTTCGACACGCCCACCAGATGCCATCTGCTCAATGATCTCGTCGAAAATCTGACTTACCGCACGTTCGGACACTTTGCGTGAAAGCGCGAACTCTTCTGCGATGCGACTTACCAACTCTGATTTGATCATGCTGTCCTCGTTCTCTTCCTGAGAGGGCATGATAGTTCATTTCCGAAATATGAAAAGACCGAGAAGCGCGAGTTGCGGATTTCAGGTTCAGAGCAACCTTATCTGCATAAGAGCGAATAAGGGTGTCGGAATGAACCAGATGAATTTTAAGCGTGAGCTCGGCAAAAAGCTGACGGCTCGTGTTGTGGAGCCAGGAATGTGGACGGCCGCTACAATGATGTCCATGAGTGAACAGGTAGAAGGTGAGCCTCTCGTTGAGATATTTGATGCCGACTACAGAGGGCATGTTGACCGCGATGGCAACGCGTACGGCCACAAGTTGCTGTCAGAGCCTCTAGGTGACCTCATAGATCGCCTCGAAGAGGCCAAAGCAGGCATCGATCTATCGACTACTGTAAATGTACCTCAGTGGGGACTCAGCAAGTCACAGTGCAGTCGCCTTCTTGGTATGCTGCGTGAGGTTCAGGCAACCTATGAGAATGATCAGACGCCTGGGATGGCTATGTAGGAGACCTTCGACTGTCAGGTGGCCACCATAGATTGATGGTGATTAACCATGGCCTAGGCGATATTTAGTTATTGATATCAAAGTTAGTTATGATTATAAACATAACGAACCATCAATAGAAATGTATTATTATGAACATTACCGATCCAATTCTCGCCTGGCTAGTTCGCAACTGTGACCGTGTCGGCACCTTTGATAACGGTGAGTGTCCGCACCTGTATGGTAGGTATTTGGGTCGACAAGTCCGCTACCTGACGCACACTGACAAACCTCAGCTGGATATCGGCGACGGTTATTTTGACCGCTGGGCTAACTCCGTTGCGGTGAGCTTTACTCCATCGAGTAAGGACTTCCCGACCCAGCTCAACCGTGCGATGTTCTGCGCCTTCTCTCTAAAGAAGAATTGTACATACATTAATCTGGACGCGATTGGGTTCTCTGAGCCGATCTCTCCGGCAGTATTCCAAAAGGCGCTGATGGAGGCACAAGACGCGGCCTGAATTATTGCTTGTGCGTCTAGTCTCACGATCTTCTTCTTGAGAATCTATTCATCTAGGTATTGAATTTATTATTGCTGCGCGGTACATTGATCTTGTGCCGCGCATAGCCTTTCCGGCCCGGGCATCTGCCTAAGAAGAATATGCGCATACTCTTATACCATTAAATCTCCTTTCATAATGGGGTTTAGGTTGTCATGGGTCGAGCTTCCAACTGAACCCCTTCACATGAAGGAAATTTATCATGAACCATACAATACCAGGTACGCCTGAAACTCTAGACATTGCAAAATCACAGGCCCGGCGCCTAACCTATGCACTGAAGGGGACCACTCCCCTGGGTCACAGTCAATGTCTCGAGCTGATCTCCAAAATTCACGGTTTCGAAAGCTGGGGGCATCTAAGAAGCGCATTAAGCCTCAAGGAGAAGCGCTCTGTAGATACGCCATCACCTTCTTCAGGGCCTCCAATCAGATACGACAGGGTTCTATTTGAAAGCAGTTATACACGAGAAATCGTGGCTCTCTTTAAGTTTTGGAAGGAAAGATCTACAGGCGAAATATTAAGTAGCCAACAAGCAAGGCATCTAGGTGACATCCTTGCTAAGGTTGAAGGCAATAGTATTCGCATGATGTTCGACCAAAACTGCCTATTTAGAAATCTTACCTTGGGGCAGCTTCTAGAGGCTGAGAAGAAGATGGCTTCATGGGATACGTGCGAAACTGCAAGGGTCTCTATCGCTAAGTTGGCAAGCTACCTCCCGAAAGATCCCTATACGTTTACCATTGATGATCCACATGCCCTAACTGAGAATGATGTGCTTATAGATCAGAAGGGTGTCTTTACCCAGACACGCGACCACAAAGCGGGCAAAAAATTGGGCCGCGATGTTTTCGATAGGAAACATAGCATCGTTCTGGGCGGTAACATCTCGATGCTGGAAGAGACACACGAAAATTTTGTAAACCTATCGCAGGATGGGTGGGTTCACCCAAAATCTCTGGCGGATGATTTGCGTCTCTCCTGCCCGCAATCTGGATTTGGGAACGGTTTTAGTGCGCTTAGCTGGCTATTAAGCATGTATATGCACTCAAATTCAGGTCTTATTGGGGTGCAAAATCTCGGAAGGAATTCTAGGGAGCCTAGGCCCGTCATCGTAAAGATCTCCGATATTGAATTTGGAATCGGAACGCTTGAGTTGGTGTTATCTCAAGCGAGATCGTTTGGATTCCATGTCTGTCTTTGGTTCGATTGTGGACTGGTCAGTAAATCTACATGGTTGAGAGTAAGAGATAGCGTCGATAGTATTCTCGACTGTAGAAACAGTGAAGTGATCACGGTTCATCGTGCTAAACAGTAAATGTGCACTTACTATAGGGCGCTGAAGTATTACAGCTCCCTATAGTTTCATCTTAATTTGGGGTAATGGTTGAGTATTGATAGTTCAAAGTTGTATTGTGGCTGCGTATAATTGATATGGACTTAATGGCTGTGATCTAATATGGTGTCTGCAAATCCAGAGCTTGGTTAAGTATAGAGGTATTTTATTTTGGCGAATTCCATCAGCATTTATCTCCGGGAGCGTATTTGGCATCCTCTGGTTGGCAAAATCGACGAAGATCGGGAACTCGATGCTCCTCTCTCTTGCAAGCAAGGTGAGATGCTTGCAGATGCCATCGAGGCGATGTGGGAACACGTTCCTGAAGAGAAGATGGAAGAAATCAAAGCTATTATGGAAGATTTCAATTCCTACGGCCCGCGACCGGAGCCGATCTTCGTGCCGACACGGCGCTGACATTCTCATCAGGTAGGCAATGTTCCCAACGCTCAATGTTTAGTATGCCGGGAACATTCTGTTTATATGGTGTTATCCGTTATACTCATCCAGGGTTTTCAGACCACCAAGAGCTGTTTGATTGGGTGCTGGGGACCTTCTTTGGCTCTGAAGCGACCTCAGGAGCCATCTAGGCTGTCGATCTTCCTCTCAAGGCGCTCAACTTCACTCTGCCAATGATTGCGCATGCTTCTAGCTGCTTCGAGGTCAGACCTTGCCTGGCTCTGCCAAGCTTTGATAATTTCCTGTGGGGTCATCTGATTGTTAAACATCGTGGGTTTCCTGTGGAAAAATCGCGTATGTCTGAAATGGTAATACCACAGGAGCGCTTAAGATATTATTTCGGTGAACGGTTATTCCCGTGGCCCTGAGGCGCATCAGGTTCATGCGGATCCACTTCAAATCCTAGGCGACCACCAGAGAGTATTACGGTAGGGCGGGCTTTTCCACTGATACCGGATTCGAAAGTTTCTTTTACGTTTTCGAAGAACTTACTGAGCATGGCACGTACCGATCCATCAGACTTTAGATGGGAGATCTCTTTCTTTACTTCTTCGGACCATTTTTTTGCTTCATTTTTGACGCCAGTATGGTGGTCCACTTGCTCATGGCAATATTTCCTAGTATTCTCAAAATATTGCCTCCTTTCCATCAAGCGACTATGAGTGTCTGAGCCTAGAGGTTGGTCTTTAAGCAATTCATCGATTTTGCTCCTCAATCTTGCTACGATTAAACTCTGGTCCTCATAGAAATTACTCTGTTTCTTTGACCGCACAATGACCCCATTGTGATCTCTAAGTAGTGATCTGTTATCGTCTAGGGCTGATCTATCACGGGATCTCTTGTGCTGGTTTTTATTGACGTCGCTTACAGCCTCTAGGTGCATGCCTTCTTCAAAAGAGTTGACCTTTTGCTGTCTATGCTGCTCCATTCTATCAATAGTTTCCATAACCAGAACCGCTTCATGGTCAACAATCTCTTGGAGATTTAGAGCATGAGCTGCTTCGGGTGTTGAAGAATTAAGAGTAGAGGACGCTTTTCTATACCGTTCCATGTTATCCTCCAGAAACTTTTCTTGAGTAGCCTGCATTTTTCTATGCGTTCGAAAATCCTTCGTAATTTCCCTTGCTGATCTATTATTTTCTGGAGCAGACATGATTAAGCCTCACTTAAATTTTGTGTTTCATTTATTATTTGTAAGGTAGTATGAAATACGCAACATATAGCGCAGCCGCTACGCCAGGCACCATGTGGATCTCGTAATATCCTGTAGATATATGGAGATCGATCCCCAAGAGGTTTAGCGACCCATGCCAGGTTGTTTGTTGACTTCAACGTCGCGACCCAAGGCGGACATCATACGACCAAGCGGTCCCCCGGCAATCTCGCCATCGAAGATCTGTTCTACTTTCTTATCAGCTGCCCTGTAGGATTTAATTACGGAAACCGCAGCGTCATCAAAGTAATTCCAAACCTTCTTTGGGATTCTCGCTAGCACGATGTTCGTTACCGGCTTCCGATATGTGCCAGATGAAAGGTCACTCTCTTTCAGGTCATCGCCTTCGATATGAATAAATGGTGCGTCTTCGACAAATTCGTTTTGCATAAGGAATTCCTCCAATGCATATTAGATATGCACCGCTTTGCAAATTGACAAACGAAGGCTGAATTAATTACCTAGAAAGACATCCCCATTTCAGCGGGTTCCGGATCGAACTCAATCAAATCAAGCTTCCAATCCGCGAGTGTTTTGAAGGCATCTTCTGTCGCGTTTGCATCCAGGGTCCATACACCGGCAGCATCATGAAGGGACATTGTCTCTGACCTCTCAAAGGCGCTCTCTAGCGTTGTCATATAGTAGTCTGCTACAAATCTTCCGTAGCATTCTCCGTCGACACAGCTTCCCTTCATGTCTGCATCATAAAATTCCACCACAGGATCTCCATTATGGATCCCGGAGGAGGGCCCGCCCGAGATATCTCCGGGCAGGATCAGTCGCATTGTGAAGTTCTTTCCGTGCGGAAGGACCGAAGCGCTATGAATGATCGCTGTTCTGCAAGTCATTAGATATCTTTCCTAGTATCTTAGTTAACTTGTAGAAATTTACGAGATTTCAACTATTGATATCTCAGGTATAGCGTCGATAGCTTATTTGTACTCTATTGCGTCACCAGCCTTGATGGTTTCATCGTTCTGGTGGCGAGCATACCGCATCTTCTTTGCAATAGCTTTTTTGATGCTTTCATTGCTGTCATCAAAGTCCAGATCAAAGTCAGTGGTGAGGTCGTTATTGTTTTCCATGATGCTTAGAACAGCCATCATATCTGTGATTTCGGCGGACAAGAGATCCCGGTTGTCGGTAGTCGGATCGTCAGGATGATAGTTGGCGTATCCATGACGAAGTATCTTTGATACCGCTTGTACAATTTCACCTGCTTCTTCAGAAAGCATTGCAAGGCGTTCGGCTTCAGCCGGGGTGAGTTTATTATAATGATCCATAATCAAATCCAGTTTATTGATGCCCAACCTTATCATGAAGATGTTTAAATATTTGCTTCGAGGTTAGCTAAAACTTATTGCGCAGCTTTCGAAATTAGGCTTATCTATAAAGAGAACAAAAGGAGAACGTCATGAGCGAAGAACTGAGCATCGATCTATTTCTGACTGAGGGATCGTCTGACAAGCAATACAGCATGCAGCTAAAGCGAGATGGGGATGGATACCGTGTTTTCACTCAGCATGGTAGACGGGGTAAGGCCCTGAGGGAGGGCGAGAAGACCAAGGGGCCTGTTCCATACGAAGAAGCACTGAAGGCCTACAACAAAGCCCTGAAAGAGAAGAGAGATCGAAAAGGCTATACGACAGAGATTTCCGGTGAAGTTTTCTCCTCGGCTGAAAATGCAGGCCGCAAGACAGCATTCAGGCCACAGCTATTGAACACAGTCGAAGCTAATGAAGCACGTGGTTTCGGAGACGATTGGCTGATCGGAGAAAAATATGATGGCGAGAGACGCGGGGTAGTGATCGGACCTGAGGGCATCCAGTTCGCAAACCGGAATGGTCTGGAGGTTGGCGTTAACAAGAAGATTGCTGATGACATCGCAAAATTCGCTCTCGACATTGGCGACGGCGAAGAGGTCATTCTTGATGGCGAGGACATGGGCGATCACATCGTGATCTTCGATGTTATCAAGTACCCCCAAATGGACGAGAGTGCCACTTTTGCGGAGCGATCAGATATCTTAGAGGGCCTCCGCGACTACGCCGCAGGACAAAATATGAAAGCACTTCGTGTGGAGGTTCCACTGCCAGCTTCCGAGTTCTTTGAAAAACGTCACAACGAGATCTTCAAGTCTGGCGGTGAAGGGTTTGTGGCGCGTCATGCCGACAGCGTTTACGAGCCGGGTCGTCCCAGCTCAGGCGGTCAGGCCCGCAAGTACAAGTTCATCGCGAGCTGCACGGCTCGCGTGAAGGGGGGAAACGGTACGAAACGCAGCGTTTCCCTCGAGATGATGAATGCAGACGGAGCCTGGACTGATGTGGGCAATGTCACGATCCCATCGAATGCAGATATCCCTAAACCAGGTGACCTGATCGAGGTGGAATATATGAATGCCAATCGCGGTGGTTCGCTCTACCAGCCCGTGTATAAGTGCGTGCGCACCGACGTAGGTGAGGAAGCCTGCGGGATGGATACGCTTGCCTACAAGGGCGAAGAGCGGGATCTTCCTGAGGCAGCAACCATGACAATGTAAGCGATCATATTTTCGCTCGACTATGGGCGATATGAGACATGAATACGGCGGCCGGGACACTTGCAACCAGCCGCCGTATTTCGTTGAGAGAGAAACAGGAGACTTTCCAGATGACAGACAAAAGATACCTAATCGCAGACCCGGACATGGATGGCAGCGAGGCTTGGGAGCACTTCATTGGTACGGATGATGGTGACAGGCTGATGCCAACCCGCTTTGTCTACGATAGGGAGGAGGGGGAAATCATTCGTGCGCATGCCCTCTATGAACGTGCATGGCATAAACTAACCTGGGAAGACATAGAAGACCTTGAGGACAGTGTTGTTCACGCCAATGGAGCCCCTGATGAGCCCGCTGAATTTGGCTTGGTCGCCACTGATGAGCTGCCTGAATGGTATGAAGAGCCTGCCGCAGCTCCATCCCCGTAAGGAAATCCAATGAGCCCAAGATTTGCAGTTATCGACATTGAGAAAGCGAACGGCAACCCGGCAAGCATTTGCTGGGTCGGCATCGCTTATGTAAATGGTGACGAGATCCAAACCTCGTCGTCTTTGCTTAATCCCGAGGAGCCCCTGGATGCCTTCAACGCCAAGATGCTGGGCCTGACAGATGAAGACCTAAAAGGGCAGGCGCTGTTTCCTCAATTTCTGGAAGTTGTTGGGCCGCGTCTTTACGGCTGCACTGTCTACGGTCATGGTCCAGATGATTTCAAAGCTATGTCGGCTGCTTGCGAAAAATATGAAGTTACGTCGCCTCCGTGGAGCTGGAAGAACAGCCAGACCTTGGCAAAGCACGCCTGGCCCGGACAACCGGGGTACGGATTGAAGCGCATGGCAGATTTCCTTGATCTGGACCTTACTGGTCACCATGATCCGGCTGTAGATGTCAGGGTAACTGCCCAAATGATCTTGGCGGCCGAGAGAGAGGCTGGTCTAGATCACTCAGAGATCATCGGTCGTGCTCAGCGACGTGTTCCAGGAATGTAAGCACTTGGAATTATCCGTCTATTTGCGATAAGGTCTAGGCAAACATTGAGGTTCCTAGAATGCCACGACCTAGCTTTTTCAGGCCACTTCTGTTCGTTTCGAGCCGAGTGGATGACGCCATTGCTCGCAGTGAGACTGTAGCTGCCCAACTCGAGCGCCTGAACCATGTTGAGTACAATGAGATTGCTGAGCAGCTGCAAACCGCGCTCGATGAATTGAAGTCTGCACAGGATGCCGTGGCAAAGTTGCGCGAACTCGAGAAGAAGGTACGGACAGCAAAATAAGACCAACTAAAAAGGCGCCCTAGGTTATTTTCCAGAGCGCCTTTTGCAAACTATTTTGGCGTGTTCACGGGCCGATCAGTGACGATGGCACTCAGGCTGCCTTTACAACGCGCTCACACATGCCTTGCATGGATTGGCCGCCCTTCGTGGCAATATCGATATCAATCAGTTCATCCGAGATAACTTCACCTGCAAAGACTTTCTCTAGCTGAATATTCGCAAAATATGGCTTCACCCGATCTCCATCAGACATGCATGCCACGAACAGTTCGTGAGTTCGCTTTTCAGTAAAGTGTACGATGCCATCGATATCCAGAAGATCTCGGCCAAAGCCGTCCTTAAGAACATGTGAGGGCAGCTTAGACACCCGAGCCAAATACAGGGACCTACCTGAATTGCTAATTACTTTTTCGGAGGCGGGATATCTGAGATCCTTGATCGGGGCCTCGCTAAAGTGATCCGTCTCCAAGTTGCTGGAGAGAGCTACCAATGATTTGTCGCGCAGCTCCATGCCGCCCTTAGTGTTCTCAACCGTGTCAATCGTAGCAGCCGATACTGTCGTGGCAAACACACCAACGGCAAGTACAACGACAGCTTTTTCCACGCCGGTGAGATAGGACCACTTCGCACCTTCTAGATCCGTGATCTTCGCTAAAGTTCTAAAAAAATTCATCATAAATTCCTCTGTAGATTACAGGAACTTACCGTGAACCAGAAATTCAAACAACCAAAGGAGAGTTAAAGACCTCTGTTATCTGTCTGAGGTGCTATCAAGGCGTTGGCTGCGCGGGTGTTGATAGCTCAGCAGTAGCTGCACGGATTGCCGAAGAGAGGTAAGCTTCCAGCTCTATGCGCTTCTCTTCTATAGCGACTTCCGCCTTCTTCACTACGGTGGCCAGTATCTTTCCATAGTCCTCACTGCCACTTTCATGGGTGTACTTGGAGAGAATAACATAGTCATCCTCATCCACACCTGCTTCCGTGACCATGCGGTGTCCGTATACCACGGTTTCGATATTCCCTAGCATTAGGGCGGTCTGGCGACCAGCTTCAGTATTGCGAGATTCTACCGATATTGGTTTACCTGGGACAGAATGCTCAACGGTTCCATCTTCCATTTCGTAGACGAAGCTTTGTCCGGTTCCCTCAGGTGTCATCGTTTTGAGCTTTTCTATGTTATCGACTAGCGCATCAACCTTCAGGCAAAACTCTTCCAACGATACCTCCGCATTCGCGACCTCATTGAAGGAGGGGTCAAATTCAACCAGATTTTCTTCAGCGATATTTGCTCTGACCTCAGAGATTATTGTGTCGTTGTGTCTTACAGCCGCGAGCAAGTTTCTATTGTCGCAGCTAAGGCCTTCGATAAGTGGGGTCACAACCTTAGTAAGAAGGTTCGCTCGATCATCTTTCGAGAGGTTTAGATGGTCGGTTTCATGGAACGGTTCGATAGTGTCATATTCGTCATCGACGAAGAAGCTATCTTCATTGAATATCAAGGTTCCTTGATGTTTGACCTTTATAGTATCAACTTGTCCCGTTTTAAGCTCCAAAGTGAAGCTTCTGTTGTTAAATTTCGCTTCAGTGGCACGGAGGGGTTTGTTAATACTAAGGCTAGTGCCTTCTAGAACATCTGGTTCTTTCAGTTTACCTTCGACACCCAACTCTGCGGCTAAGCTCTTCTGCTCAGCAAGCTTTGAAATCATGTAATTTCTGCTTTCCAAGCTTTGCATGGCGCCAGTTACATTAACCCGCTGTTTATTTGATTTTTGAGCGGTTTCTTCCTTCAGTCTAGCAGCAACTTTTCCCTCTGGAGCGGAGATATCTATTTTTTCTTTCAGTCTAGCGGATGCCTTCCCCTCTGGGGCTGAAATTGTCATGTCCTGATAGGGATCACTAATTCCGACTATACGTTTCAATGAATCGAGTATTGTTGGCTTTTTCATATTATTCTCCAAGGCTTATAAACATCATGTTGCGCTGATCTATGAAATCCACCAATTTACCCGGTGGGTTAGAGGTTTCCTTCAAGTGAGGTCGATCTCGAAAATAGATAGGAAATATCTTACTTCGGGCCAAAAACGTTCTCTGTGAACTCTGTTACTTGAGCGACGACCTCGGATGTAAAGGCACCCGTATCCACATCAGTGGTGATGGCCACTGCGGTAGTGGCGGCCGCTACTGCCACACCGGCTACGGCAAGCTTAGTGAGCACACGCGCCATCGGTCCTAGTCCTTTGGGCTTGCTCGCCCCTTTATTCGAAACCTGATAGCCAAGGCTCACCTGTCCAGCTTGTCGCGCAAGCCGCAACTCGCGCAAGATCTCAGCATCTTTAGACGGGGCAGGGGCGATCTGCTCTTCCCACTGGTAGTTTCTAGGATTTCTCATGGTATGCTTGCCTTAGTCATTCACTAAGCGTGTACATACTCATGATAAAACAACAGTCAACATGAATAAATCAAAGATTGAATATTTGTTAGGGAGCATATCCCACGTGAGGCTGGGGCTCTAGCTTCACATTGTTCATAATGGTGCACAGAGCTTCGAGTTCGTCTCTGTCTGCCATGAGGCGGGCGCCCTTGCCATCGGCGACGGCTTCGAGGCCCATTCCAGTTGTCTGAAGTACATCAGTTGCGACAATTCGCAGGTAGCTGCAAGAGGTCCAGAGCTCCCATTCCCCTGATGCGAGCTTGCTGCGCGCCTCTTTTACGGCACCTGCCGTATCGGGGTCCATACCTTCAGACCAGTCATCCTTTCCCAGAGAATTTACGACCTTACAAACATCTTCGAGGAGGTCGGCACGAGCGGCGATCATGGGAAGGCCGTCGTTACGATCTCGGAAGGCTGAAATGGCGCAATGATCGCCAATGTGGATCTCAAGTTTTCCTTCAACCGTTTTTACGGACCAGGTCTGATGGGCGCTCATATCGATCTCTCTCTTTATTTGATAGTCATCATACATGTACATATTGGAGTAGTACATGAATAAATCGCCTTGATCTCCGTAAAACTAAAGCCTAATGTTGTCTGGTATATAAATTGATTAAGGCGATTTCGAATGGAAGATGTGGACGTTCTCGTTATCAGCGAGACAGAGCGCACAATGCAGATGTTTATGGGTGACCCTGTATTGGTTGGCTTCCTGTCATTCATGACCTTGTGGTTCGTCCTGTCGATCTTTCAGATTTTTCATGCCTACGGTTCGGTGACTAGCCGCTTTAAAAAGCTGACCAAAGAGATGATCGAGAGTGCGGGCCTTAAGCCTGATGAGCTTGAGCGCGTAGCAATGACGGACGAGATCAAAGATGCGTGGGAGGAGTCCTTCTCTCGACATAAAATGAAGCGTCATTGGGTCGCCTTCCGATCCAACATCATTACCTATCGCGGGTCCGGCGTTCTCAGTATGCCGCGTTCCTTCCTCGCTGATTTCTTTGGTGCCGAGAACATTGAGCGGGACAGCATTCCTATCCGTATCGGCCGCCGCTCTACCTTCCTGATCTCTATCGGCGTGTTGGGTACCTTCTTGGGTCTGGCTATTGGCGTGAACGAAGCAGCAAGCGGATTGGCTAGCCCTAATGTACGTATCGCTAGAGCTGCATTGACTGATCTTCTGGATGGGGCAGGGCTCGCCTTTGTGACCTCTCTCTTCGGTCTTGGTATGGGGACCATCCTGAACTGGATCCTTGGGCGACAGCAACAGCGGTTGAAGAACACAATCACAGTCTTTCAGGACGCCATTTCTGAGATGGTTCACGTGGTATCTGACCCGATGATGGTGGTGTCGTCGGTGAACACCCGATTTGGCGACCTTAATGATCACCTCGAAGAGCTTGGCAATAAGCTTGCGAAAGAGGACAGCCATACCCGGCATACAATGGTTAGCATGACTTCACCGCTTGAAGTTGAACTACAAAACATCCGGCGTGGGATCAGTGGAATGTCCGATCACCTTGAGAAGGCTATTCCTGCCGCCGCTGATCGCACCAAAGATCGGGAGTTCGAGGATGCGTGAGATTGATGATAGCTCCATTATGTCCTCGCAAACGGACCTGATGAGCGGCGCACTCTTTGTGTTCATCATCGGTTTGGTGGCATATGTAATCAATTTTTCGGGCAACCAGATTGAGCATCGTAGTGTGGGCCAGCACCTTTCCGAGATTGTGCTTAAGCAAAGCCAGATAGTGGGTGATGTCAGCTATGCCTTGAACCGCTACGGTATCGCTCATGAGGCCAATAAGAGCGCTGGGGTGATCCGTATCAGTTCTGATGAGCTAGCCTTCGCCCCAGGCGCCTATGATCTCTCAGCGCGCCAGGAAGAGCGCCTGAAGGTGCTTGGGCGCGTCCTGGCAGGTACTGCAACCTGTTATACGAACATTCCTGAGGGCTCCTATAGCAGTCTTGGATGCTCTGCTGACCAAAGTGGCCAGATCCGCTCTGTCAGCGTGGAAGGGCACACGGACAACGTTCCTTCCTCGGGTCGTGGTGGCGTCAAAGACAACCTGGCGCTCTCGTCCTTGCGTGCGGCAACCATTGTCCGCCTTCTGAAGGAAAACTCGGTCATATCTAGTTGGGAGAACTCTGAAGGCCGTCAGCCTGTCTATGCCGCCGGGTTTGGCGATAGCAGACCGGTAAACGAGCATGACGAGCCTGTGTCAGATAACGAGAACCGCAGGATCGAGATACGCTTCCATCTAGAAACACCATTTGCGAGCTAAAAATATGAAACGAAATCCATTTATCCCACGATACGCACTCTTGGTGCAACGCGGTTGGAAATCCACCAGCCCAGCGCCATTCCTGCTTGGCGTCTACCCGTTCAAGTTTGTGGCCTACCTTCGGGCTTGGATGCACGTCACCCGGTATCCGTGGCGATCAGTCTTCTTCCGTAAGGCCACCCGCAATCTCATGACGGGCAAGCCATCTTAACGTTAGGTGATTACTGCGGGATCTCTGCATTGGATTTCTCGTCAAATCCAGAATAAAGCCATGCTTTTAAAGCGTGGTTACTAAAGATACGGGCCTTTATACGGGAGCGGATCGGAAATTCAGCCATATGTAGTTTGTGGCTAAAACCTACTGGTATAAGCTTAATCAAGTTTAATAAAACGATATCGATCAAGTATAAGTAGACTTTACTTAAAAGTATTTATGGTTTACCTTGGTGTCGCCTTAATCGAGAGTCATATCATGAATGATAACCCTGTAAGTATTTTGTCTAGCTGTATGGGACATGCCATCCATGTCGGCTTTTCCGAAATTAAGTATAAACAGAAGGACTGGGCCGCTTCGCAATCTCAGGGTGAAGACGTATTTGCTGACGTGACGCGCGGACATGAAGAGTGGGAAGTTGAAGTTGTGGCTATGTTTCCCCAAACTTGGGGGTCCACTGCCTTAGGTTTTGGAGGTATCGGCGGGGCATCTATGACAACCGCCTATACTGTCATCTTGAGCTCCCATCAAACAGGCGAGTACCTAGTGTACTTCGGCGGCCGCTTCGCCTACAAAATTAATAAGCCGAACGAGAGCTTCACTGAAGACATGCGTACCGCAAATATGGATGATGTGAGTAGCCACGGAAAATATGAACGCATGCAGCCGCGCGGGGAAAACGTATGACATCACGCATTGAAACCGGAAAGCTTCAGATCGGTGATGACTGGCCCGGAGTTTTCATTCGCGGCGACAGCGCTTTGATGGGGTGCGCCCCTGCTTTGAGGGCGCTACTGAGCGGTAACGAGTGTGTACTCCAGAGAGCCCTGTGTGATGGACCCCTGAACCTGCTGGAGTCTGCTAACGCTCATAACGAGACGGAGGCGCAGAAGATTGTCTTGGCGCAGGTCGACAGCGAGAAGGGTTCCTGATCATGATCCATAACCTTCGTTGGTTCATTACGGACGGTCTTGTTCATCTGGCCTTTTTGATCGCACCGAGAGGGGCCGCACGTGACCGCTTTGTCCGGGCACTGGACGATACCGGCAAAGAGATTTTAGAAGCGGTGGAGAACCACGAAAAAAAGGAGAATGAGCATGTCTGAGTCAGCTAGAGAACGGCTTGATCGATTGAAAAAGATGGCAGACGAGCGTCCGGATCAGCATGCCGACAGCTATGCCATGGCGTTGCTGGAATATGATGCATCTGGAAAGCTTCCTCGTAGCCATGCGGACGCATTAGTTTCACTGCGCGCCGATAGGGGTGCTCAATGAAGGCGCCTATCTTATACAGAGAGGCTCGCGTCTGGTGGAAATGCCCTGAGATCCGTCAAAGCGTCGGATGGGCTATTGCATTACGCATCACCTATATCGCTCTTGCGATCCCCTCGATCATCGTGGCGTTCCCGTTCTTCGTGCTAGCCTTTTTGACAGCTTGGATCGCGCCAAAATTGGAGGCCTCCGAGAAAGCAATTCTGTTTCCTGCCAACTGGCTGCGGCATCAAAGGAAAAAGCAGATCGAGAAGTCTAGAGAAATCCTGCCTCTAGAGGAAATCCAAAAGCGCGTCGGGAAAACATCGCAGAAATAGATCAGCAATCTATGAATAGTTTGATCCTAATGTTGACAATGCTTGGTGTCTTCCGTAGGGTATCTGTAACTTAATTGGATGGATAGCTATTATGTTTAAGCGGATCGCAAAATTCATGTCAGGCGTTCAGTTGATGTTTTGTATCGCAGCATTTGGTGCGATCATGTCCCAGCTCAGCGGCCTTTCGACATTCTTTTTGATGGGAACGGCTGATTTTTCTGAAGCTGTCGATATGGTTAGCTCGGTAAATGAAAAGACAATCGTGTATTTCGCGTTTGCTTTCAAGTCTCTCAGCATGGCGAGCTTCCCAGTTCTTATTATTGCGGCTATTCTAACTCCGGCATACGGATACGAGCGGTCTGTCAACGCGAACTTATTCCGTGTACTTGGAGGCACTCTCCTTATCACCACGTGGATTTGCTTTTTTGCAGACGATATCACATTCGTGTCGCTCATCTTGGCTGCCGGTTACACATGGCTGAGTGTCGCCATGCTTGGAGTGGGGGTCAAAAAGAAGCTCTCGATCAAGCACGACAGCGATGGTATCCGCGCATCAATTGTCGACAAGTAACCCTTACGCAGGAAATATGATTATGCTGAAGCGATTTATTGAACCGATTTCTGGCTTGCAGGCGATGGTCATTATTGCTTCGCTCGCAGGCATTATGACCAATTTTGCCGCAATCACAAAGCTCCTCTTTCCTCATCCAGAGTACGGATTTTCCGCGTTTATTGTGGAATACTCCTTCTCACTGGTTGGCGTGATCTACGCCGCGCTGATGATCATTTCATCAATCGTTACACTTTTCGTCGACCATGAATGCAAGTTCAGCCCGAAAATGGCTCTTCTCTTAGGTTCCACCCTGTTGATCAGCACCCCTGCCAGGTACATGCTCGACGACTTCACAATCACAGATTCAATCATGTCCGCCTGCTATTTTGCACTTAGCTCGGGAATGATCTGGACTGGCATGAATATGTCGGTCAAGGTCAGCCGGAGCGCAGATGAACTCCGCTTGAGTATTTTGAGCTCAGGAAACAATCCCTACTTTACCAAGTGACCGGCGCGCGATGGCCAAAAGGTAAACTAGGCCATTGCCTTTCCGTAGTTCATCATGCTCTCGATTTTTTGCTCTAAGAACGCGATAGTTCTCGGGGCAGATGCCTGAAGATGCTCTCGGTCGGGCAGCAGTCCACCTTCAGGAATGATGACGATCTTCCCTTCTTCTAAGGCCTGCATAATAGGCGCGAAGTCGTTCTCGATGATGGCAACGTTGTGACCATACTCGGCATCGCTAAAAAGGGCTCCTGCTGCCCTTCCAGGTCCTAGCTTGATAGCAACCCCCAGCGCGTTCTTGGCGCCACGCATCTGCTTTGCATAACCATAGAAGCCTTTCCGGACTGCATTGTCGGGAAACAGATAGATGCGATCAGGGTTAGCTCTTAAATCCTGACGTTGGATAGCCTTACGCGTAATAATCGGCATCTTCTCACCTCAAAAACGTCTTCTAAAATCTGCACTCGATGCAACGAAATTGCTGCGTGCGGGCAGGCTACCTGAACGGCATAACTTAGCAAACTGTAAATATTTACAGTTTGCTAACGGTGTGTACCACGCCAACGAACCATCCTTCTTCGTTGGCGAAAATACTGGATAGCAAGACCCTATTGATGATCAAGCAAGGCGAGCGATTCTGCGCCCATGAAATATCAGATTACTGCTTGCATCTATTCATGGTTCTTCGGTAAAAGGCGCCATAAACCAAACTTAAGGATTCTGCATGTTTCGCTTCAACGCACCCTCATTGCCCTCTAAGTCCGAGAAAACTGAACTGGTCCAGGCAATCTGCCTTATCGTATCTCTATTCTCAATGGGAATGGCGGCTTGGTGCGGGATCTACCACAGCGTGAGCTGGTTGCTGAACTCAAGTGCTGAATCTGCTCACCTGGCGCTCTTGTCCGGTAAGGTCACAGGGGTCTTATTTGTCACGAATGCGATCCTGCTTTGGATCTATCGCGCTGAGGTCCTTTCGACATTGCGCACTGAGGCCGGTTGAAGCCAGACAGGGCGGCGGACTAGATACTCGCAAGTCTGTGTTCACCTCATCTGTAGTAGGGCACAAAAACACTTCTGTTTAACCCTGTGGAAAGCTGTCGCATGTACTAATGCGCTGCATAACATGAGGATGATGAGATGGGGCAACGAGCTAAGCAGTATCACCTTCAGGGGCTTCGGTCGCGCTTTGTAGGCGACGACCATATCCTGGTAGCAGCCAATTCCTTCGATGAAGCAAGCCGACTGGTTAAAGGGGCGGTTTCCGCTGCCCTCTGGCATGATTGGAACAGCGCTCTGCGATGCCAAGCAGGCGGCGTCGTAACAAAGATCGATCTCAGAAAGAAGAAAGAGCTTACGGAAGCTGATCAGCATGAAGTGAGAGCCGCCCTAGGCATCACAGATGCGATCCCGGCGCCAAAAGGCGAGAACCCGGTAAAGGCGCTCTATCGTTACATGAGGCAGGCCGAGAATATTCCCGGCCGCCGGATCCTGGTGATCTGCCCTCTGACGGCCTTCACAGTGGACAACACGTCCCTTTCTTTGATGCTTGCACTAGGTAAGCAGCAGGGCGTCAGATTTGTATTTGAGCTGACCCCAAACGTCCGGGTCGCAAACAAGCGCGATCTCTGCTCGATTGTCTCTGGCTGTGGCGTTCAAGTACTTGGTCATGACCTCAGCATCATGATTGGTGAGAGGGCTTCTGAAATGGGCGCGCAAATGATCGTTAACAAACGACCTCACTGTGTCTTCACCTCAGAAGCTAAGATGTCCCATGATGCCGAGAAGAAATCATATTTTTCGAAGCTCTGGCGCGCATTGAATGGTTCCCGCGATGATGCGTCGGAAGCAGCTGCGGCTTGATCGACAACTTGAAATATCTTTGCAATAGGCATATGGTAAAAGAGGTCTGTTAAGAATTGAATTTATGGATTTCCTGCTATTACTATTCTTCACCGGATTTTCTGTTTTCCTAGTTCTCTTCCTAATAGGGTTGCGACCCGCCCGGATTAAACTGGCTCGGGATCGCGTTATCTTGAACTCCTTCAGGAAGTTCGAGTCTATGGCAGACTGCTTCCATCTTGATAATGACCATGCCACCCTGAAATGCTCAATCAGAGAAGGGTCAGACGAATGCTTCTTCGTGGTGCGAACCGAGGATGACTATCTGGCGGGATGGGAAACCTACGTCGTACACGTAGACAGCGACGGTAAAAAGAGGACGCATTTCCTGTCTAGAGAGTTCACAACTAAAGAGTTCCAAGTAGGACTGGATACCGCCCGAACTGTTTTCACGACCTATAAGAAAAGAAGCTCTGAGCTAAACGCAGCTTAATAGCAACTTCTATTCTGGGGCATCGATAATCACTTGATATGGCTGTAAGCTTTGATAGGCTTTCAGCCATGTTCATTAGACCCGCCTCTGTAGCCCTACCTGTTTTCCTTGCGGTATCTTCAGTACCTGCTTGGTCCGAACCCCTATTTGGTTCACAAAACTGCGCTGTCGTTGTCGCTGCCAGGCCCACACTGCCCGAGGCGCGAGCGTGGATATCGGAGAATGGCTATCACGAACGCGCCCGGGTCTTTCTCAGTTCTAACAATTGGTTTGCGATCACAGTTGGTGTGGTCGCAAAATCAGCATCTGAAGGCATCATCTCAAACGGTGTGCGGAGAGCCACGATGCCTTCAGACACCTACTGCACCAGCGGCTCCAGCTTCTTAAAGGAGATCAACTGGCGAACAGCGTCGTCAGGGGCACCATCTACCGACCTGTGGGGTGATTTTGATGCGCGTCCCATGTCGGTTGTCGAGAAACGCTTCTTGCAAGGCAGTCTGGCTCTAGCGGGATACTATTCTGGACTTTTGGATGGTGCCTGGGGCAGGGGCAGCCAATCTTCATTAGAGGCGTTCACGCGTGATAAGTTCAACGAAGAACCTTCCAATTCTCATGCCGCAGCTCTCGTAATAGACTTCATCGTTGCTATCGATAGCGAAGGTTGGGAGCAAATCCCTATGGAAGGCCTTGCAATGAACTTGATGATGCCCGTCAAAAAGATGAGGCTCACGGAAAGTGACGGTTTGTATAAGCAGTGGGATCATAGCGATCTCAATTTGCAACTAATCGCTAACGACCTTATAAATAGCGAGCTCGTATCGGTTCATAATTTTGCTGAGAGCAAGAGCGTGACGCCAAGTGACATCTATAAGGTACGCAAGCGCACAAGGTGGGTTACTTCGACGACGGATCCCAGGGGTCTGTCTGTCTACGTCAGAAGCGAGCTGATCCGAGGAACTTGGTCGACTGTATTCATCACAGGAGGGTCAGATAGCAGCAATGAGCTTAATCTGATGGTATCCAGCATCTCCACGGATACGTTTGGAAGCCTTATTCCCCCTGAAAACAGCACTCTGATGACCCATGCCATGAAGCTTCTGGATGAGTTTGAGGAATCCAAAACTGAACCTGAGCCGCAGGTGGGCGTTTCCCAGTCACCAAGCCAACCCGAGCCGAAAAGCCGGGAGGGCGGTACTGGCACCGGATTTCTCATCAATGAGGATGGCGTGCTTCTAACCAATGCTCACGTGGTGGAGGAGTGCTCCTCTATCAATGTAAATGGTCACCGCGCCGATCTAATAGTCTCCAGTAATATTTTTGACTTGGCCGCCGTGTCTGTCAGGGGAGTGGACCTTGGCGAGCCTCTACGGTTTGCCTCAGACAGTGTTGGATTGAATGCGGACATCACTATTGCCGGTTATCCTCTACATGGCCTTCTTGGTGGCCTGAATGTCAGCAGGGGGTCCATATCTGCCCTCAAGGGCCTGCGAGGAGATGAAACCAATCTTCAGATCTCAGCCCCCGTACAGCCAGGCAATAGCGGGGGACCGGCCGTTAACCGGTTCGGCAACGTTGTGGGTGTGGTGGTATCCAAGCTTAATACTGTGGAGATTGCTGACCTTACCGGGGACATCGCTCAGAACGTCAATTTTGCCGTTCGTGGTGATCTCGCTAAGGTCTTCCTGATGTCTAATGGTATCAACTACACAGAAGCCAATCGTGGCACTGAGAAAAGCGTAGAGGATCTGGCACAGATGTTGCAGTCAGCGACCCATCTAATCGAGTGCGCGCCATAACCGGTTTAGTGGGCGATTAGACCAGTTCCTGGCTGCGGTCGCTCGGTAGGGGCAGGGGATACCGACATGAGGTTCTCTTTGAACCCACCGGTTGGTTTTCTTACAATCTGGAAGTTGGCTTCTACATTTTGAAAGGTGGGCTGTTCCAGAATGTAATTGGAGCCTCCAACCTGGGTGATCTCCCTTTGCAGAAAAGCTACCACAGCATTTTTTAGGCTGTCTAAGCTCGGGCGCCGACCGGTGGGGTAGGCTGTCCCATTATTGAATTTGGACTGCATGAAGATCGTGTTGTCAGGTCGGTAAACCATCGCAATCCTGATTGGGTTGTTACCTCTGGAATACATGGTCGTCTCAGCGATATGGCACATCGGCTCGCCATTGATGTACATGTCTTCAGGGTTGCGTGTGAACTCCCTCTCGAAGGCCCGAAAGCCCTCTAACACGACATCGGCGATAGCCGTGGAGGAAGGCTCTTTCATATTTTCCATCTTAGGGTCCACCAAACGAAGGAGCCGAGGAAAGCTCTTCTGCCGCAGCTTCGATGGCTGCCTCACTCTCGGCATCGTACATGTCGCGAGTGGACTTGAGGGAGTCGGCAACAGGGGCCAAAACTTTATCCATGACCTGTCGAATAAAATCTGCGTCCGCCATTACGTCGTTTTTGACTTTGTACAAGGTTTCAGTATCCTGATCTTCAGGTATATTATTGTTCTGCACCTCCATTGCGAAGATCGTATGGCCTGAGAATTTTATCGACGCCGCTCCTACATAGAGAGATTCTCGCCAAGACCTTCCGCCTTGAATTTCAATCGAAACATCCGTTCCAGCCACGTCAATATGATAGGTATCCCTTAACGTGGCTGGAAAAAGATGGCTGCCTTCAGTATCAATTTTCAAAGGTCTCTTATCCTCAGGTATATCCTGAAGAAGATCCATCATTTCATCTAGTTTATCGGCAAGGATCTCAGGCGTCGCGTCCTCTCGTCGCACATAGTCCGGTTTAGATAATTTCTCGTATTCGGTCTTGCGAAGACGATAGGTTGCCCAGGTAAGGTCGGCCTTAGCGATCAAACCGTTGTTTTTCTCAGTCACCGCACGAAGACCCTCGACCTGAAGGCTCAGCTTGTCACAAAGTGGAATGAAAACTTTGTCCAATATGCGTGCTCTTACCTCATTATTTGGATTGATGCCCGAGAGCTTCATTACGGCTGGTCCACCATGGTGCCATGCGGCGAGATCATCTTTAAGCAATTTGGTGTCTTTGTAGGATAGCTCTGCGTACCATCCTGCCCCCGACATCTTTGTTTCGAGGCGGATGTCGCCTTCAGTTAGACCATAGCGATCAGCATCATTTCCGTGCCCAGTGATCTTAGAGACAGCACAAGTGGTCTCGAAATCTTCCAGCTCGAGGTGCCTCAGATGCCCTCCCGACTTCTGACGGTCAAACTGTTCTTTGAGCGTTCTTTTTAGCAAAACGAGAGATAACGTATCTGAGTGCGCTTTCTTGATTAAATGATAGGTCTCGGTGATCAGATTTCTCTCAGGGCTGGCTTGGTCACCTGCGGTGTCCTCAGGTATCGCATTAGGGGCCGACTTCGACATCACAACGCTGTCCGTCTGCGGAGGACGAGAGAGGAATTCTTTAAGTCTTTGAGATATTGAGCGCTTGGCCATAGTTGTGATCCGCTAATTTTATATGATGTTGATGGTTAAATCATATCTTGGAAGCAATAATCAAACATCAACTTCCGGCTGCTGGCGACAGATTGAAAGTGAGCGTCCGACCGATTGAAAGCTCCCTCATTAAAAAGGGGTAAGGTCCATGAAGACCTTACCCCTCGTTTAGACTCTCAAAGCTCCATGGTGATTGCCATAGGCTCGCGCGACCCCCTGGCCCGCAGCAAAGCGAGTGAAGATTATATACCTCAAAAGTTGGCCTAGGTCAATTGATAACGCCTGTTTCTGCACATTTGTGCTTGAAGTCAGGTCTCAGAACTGTAGATAGAGCAAAAATACAAGACAAGACGGCAAGGTTTGATGCAGAGCAACAAAAAACGGATTCCCAGTATAAGTGTTATTGGGGCCATTCTTCTGGCTTTAGGGCTTCTCCTAATGGCTAAAGAGATCATGTTCATAAAGGAGATGGGTGAAGTCTTTCTCGTCACTGATAGAGCCCTATGGGCACTGATCCTGATGGTGACAGGAAGCTTCTCGTTCTGGGCGCAGTCTATCATGGCGATGCAGGATCGCTTGTGTCACGTGCAGGCCCAGAACGAAGCCGTGGCATCTCAATGGATGCGAAATCAGGCAACCTCTCATAGCTGAGCTGGAAGCTTGCGGCCGGGGTGGTATCTCTATCTCTGATAGGGATCATATTTATCATATTTTAGGAGAAGTATTATGACTGAAGACAATCTGGACACCCATACCGCACGCTTGGTTGAGATGCACCATAAGGCGCTGGGCTATGAAAACCTAAGCAATGCATGTGGATATGTCGGTAACGGCACGAGCGAGACGATCAAGATCGAGATGACTGAAGACCTCTCGAAGGTCCGGGTTAGTGGTGAGAACCGTTCAGTCATGGGCGCCACCTTATCAGAAGCTCTGAGCAACTACGAAGTTGACGCCCAAGTACTCAAAGCAACGATGATCGACGAGAAAGCTGAGGCTTTCGATAACCTGTGTGAACTGTTTGCCATTGCTACCGAGACCGGTCAGGTACTGAAAGTTGGCGAAGATGATGCTACGCGTGAGTTTATCGTGCGTGTCGGCCGCGAGTGGTCCTGTGGTCACGGCCTGATGGATGCGCTAGAGAATGCTGTGAACGAGATGAAGCCCAGCGCGCCCAAGCCGTAATATAGAACGACATAATAATTATGGAAGGCCACAGGTTAATTCTTGTGGCCTTATTTAATTTTACGTGTATGCTTATGATTAAATTTACAGATTCCATGTTATATTTGTTCGATTACAAAGGAGATAATCATGCAGAAGACTTTTGACGCTCTCGAAGCACGCCATCCTGGCTGTAAAGTGGCGGACATTAAGTTCACCATCAACCCATCAAAGATTGGGGGCGAGCCCATTGATATGGATGTTCTCGATGACAAGCTTGCTCTGGCTGTCACCAATGCCAAAGAGATCACTCTGGAAGAAGTGATGTCTCGCGGCTTCCTGTAAATCATCTGAGACCTAAAAATATGATCTTGCAATCTGTGACCCTCAAGGAGCCCTATCGGTCCTTTCCAAAAGGGTTTACTGTCGACTTCAAGAACCGGGTAACCGTCGTTGTTGGAGACAATGGGGCTGGAAAGAGTACGCTTCTTGGTCTGATCCGTAGCCAGTTCAAATCCACTTGGACGCCATCGTCATTGACGAACGCAGCAGAGAGTGCGGCGGTAGTCCACCCGGAGCCCGCCTCAGGAGAACAGATCAACGCGATTGATCTCGCTGCGGACCACATGGGTTTCCGAGGTGATATGGATGAGGCTAACTTTGATGTTCATCTCAAGGTGCTGCAAAAATCTGCGGGGCAGGCTTCCATTATTCAGCTGTCAGACATCATGCAGAGATCCAAAGCGCGCCTCCACATCATTGATGAACCCGAACGGGGCCTCTCGCCCGCTAAGGAATGGGTCCTAGCGGCGCTTTTGAAGGAGATTGTGAGCGAACGTCCGGATGACCAGTTCATCGTATCGACGCATAGTGATAAGGTCATGGAGGCTCTTGGCGGCTGCGTTCTACAGCTGCCAAATGGCGTGTACCTTAATTATAAAGATTACCTGGATGCATCTCACAATTATGGCCAGCTTCAAGCTGATCGATATGTGCAAGCTCGTAAGGCTGAACGTGAACAAAACACCTATGGTCTCTGAGGTTTGACGTACCTGTAACCAACTCATAGTATGCGCAACGCATTGCTATTTCAGTGGAGAATTTAAGAATATGACTAACAAAAACAACATCGCCATTGTTACAACTTTGGGCGCACAAGAATTCGATAAGACGGTGGTGCATGCCGTCAGCGAACAGGTCAAAGAAAAGGTCGCCAGCGGACTTGCGGAGGGCGAAATCGTTGTGGCAGATACTACCTTTAAGTTCAAAAAAGAAGCCAAGGACGTTTTGCTCTCGATGGCCAGCGAAACCTAGATATTGCCGACAATACAGTTTTGATAGCCCTCGATGTAATCGCGTCGGGGGTTTTCTTTTACTCAATGCATAAAAGTTGACAATACATGGTTAAGTATGCATTGTGATCCTTATTCAATGCAGAGGGCATCATGGTTACTGAGCAGAAAAATAAGATTTGGATGTATTGTGAAGCATGCTCTACAGACATTGAAGTGAGCGACTTGGCTTTCGTCGATGGCGCCCCTACACACTTCGGATGTGTCGATCCCGCAGACTTCGGCAAACCCCATGTTTCCAAGAACCTTCAGGAAGAGTTCGACCGCTTGCGTGTCTATACGACAGTCTTCGGCAATTTCCTGACCGAGCTCTTTGTCGCATCGTTGTCTTCCATTCCAACTCAGTCGGTTGAGGATGTTCCGCTGGTTGGGGGTGAGGAAGATGCACCGACCAGTAAGGAAGCAATCGATGTTGGAACGAACACTGCTACGATGCTAAGCTCCGCCATCAAGGCAGCCGCTGGTGAGGGCCCCGAGGCCGTAGAAAAGCTTTGTGAAGACATTCTAGAGGCGGGGAAGTCCACACTCTCGGACGGCGAGATCGCCAGAATCTTTACAAGTTCTTAACAATTAGGGCAGGGCGTTTATGGGAACCTTCTGCTAGATCGTATCTCGATGACTGACACGGGAGCCGAGGAGCTCCAATACAACGGTCAGAAATCTATCGGGACAGGAAGAAAGGTCGCTCCAGGGGATGGGGCGGCCTTTTTTGTCGTTTATCTATTATGATATAATGTTGACAATACATGATATAGATGCGACATATTCATGTATTGATTGATGCCTAATAAGGAAATGATATGGATATCGCTTCGCTGATCGAGTTTCTGGACGCCAACTTTGAGCAGGAGACCAAACGTCTTTATCGCGCTCTGGAAGATGCAGTCGATGCTGCTGCGAAGGATCCCTGCAATCCAAAGGTCACGGATCGTTCTCGTGTAGCCATCGACGTCCAGCAAAACGTCCAAGCCATCGGCTATGCCCTCGAAAACGCGCGCAAGGCCGCTGAGGCAGGTGATGGTGCTCAATCCGTGCTGAATTCTCTCACAAGCAAGCTGGTCGCGCATCAGGGCGGTGTTTCGCAGGGTGTTGAGGCGCATATGCACTACAGTGCTAACCTGGCTCTGCTGATTGGTGAAATCCAGCGCGAAATGCGGAAAGGCTGACCTATGACAAGTGAATTGCGACAAGTTATCGTGGTCCGGCGCGATCTAAAAATGACGCGGGGCAAAGAGTCTGGACAGGTAGGCCATGCGGTTCTGGATAGCATCGTCCCCCGTCTCAGTGATCCAGTAGTGCAGGAGTGGTATCACAACTCGCAAGCCAAGATCATTGTCTCGGTCGACAGTGAGGATGAACTGTTGGCAGTAGCAGAGAAGGCTGTAGAGGCTGGTATTCATACGGCCAAGATCATTGATGAAGGTCGCACCATGTTTAATGGAGTGAAGACCCTGACTTGTGTGGCACTTGGCCCGGCGAAACGTGATGAACTGGACCCGATCACTGGGCATTTGAAGCTGCGCTAAGTGTAGTGGCTTGCACCCCAGACCGCTACCTTTGATAGAGAAATCTAAAGAGGAGAACTAATATGCGTGGAAACTCAGAGATTGAATCCGTCTGGGACGATCACCCAAAATTCCCTGCTCGCGATTGGGAGCGAGAAGTGGTCCGTGACGAGACGCGACTTGGTTACATCAACTGGCTGGAAGAACGCCTAGGAAACGAGCTTACCGATCAGGGAGAATATGAACACTGGGCCCCAGAAGGGAATGAGGAGTTCGAAGAATATCCGGTGGCGGACTGGAGCTACGAGGTCCAGAATGGCGACACGCGCGCTGGCTACGTCGACTATGTGAACACCCAGATTGAGATGTATGATCCCCCATCTCCCTAATGATTTTGACCACTTAGAGTAAGAACGGACGCCTCCTTAAACGGGGGCGTTTTGCTTTTGGTCTACCGGCTTCTTTCGATGAAGCGCAAACCTAACATCTGTCGTGATCTCACCGCGATCCAAGGCATTCCTCAGGATGGTGCGAACTTCGACCCGCTTGTGGCGATCATTTATAATGAGTGATGGCCAATTTCTCATAGACCGCACTGGCATGGATGCCTTCACCCTCAGTCGAAAGACACCCTAGTACCTGCTCTTTGGTAGTCATATTTTTTGCTCCCATAGTCACCTCATCAATATCGAGGTTACCCATAGAACAAATACTGCACGCAAACTGATCATGTCAATTAGTGTAGATGCCAAGTGAAACTATGCGTTAACTATGCAGGATGGGCGCCTGCCATTGAACGATCTGCATCCTTTAGCTTGAAGGAGGAGAACAGGTTCTTGCTAGGACAGACATCCTCGACAGTGAGTGACTTCAGCACGAGAGGGAACTTCGGGATCTCACTCGGGATCTGGCCGGGGTGGCTGTAGCTCAGAGAGATATGGGGATCGAAGGTCGACCAGGTATCAACCATGTGGTGGTTAACCTCGAAGATACGGCGCATGCGATCAAGCTGCTTTGATGTAATCCGCAAGCCTAGCCCAGCGCCGTCTTTCCCGAAGCGAGCGAGATCAATCTGCTCCATACAGGCTCTCACGGGCACATCTCTGTTGAGCACATGCTTATGGCGCGACTTGGTGAGCATCAATGTCGTATGGAATACAAATTTCTCGGCGGGAATGGAGCTACCATCATAGTTCACCGTCAAATCAATGCCGTGATCAAGACACCAGTTTCGCAGATTGCGCTGGGTCTCGTCGGTATAGACGACAGAAATATACTTTTTGGGCCCGAAAAAGCGATCCAATAGGGTCATGAGAAATGCTCACAAGTAAACAAGCGTTGGCTTGAAGGTTTTCAATAAAGGGTATGAGATTTCATATATTACAGAAATAGAAATATTCTATTCGTCAATGTTAAAAAAATCCAAGTATCCTCATCATACCTGAAACAATCTATTTCTTCTCGGTAAACATAACTCAGATTTAATAGAATGCCGCTAACTTCAGTATTATTGATAGATTGGAGTTCAATATGAAGGCTATGAAGATTTTCGCGGCAATCGCCGTAGCGGGTGCATTGAGTGCTTGTTCTGGAAGCGATACCGTACGTGACATGGTAGGCGAGACCTACACCGACAATAACTACAGCTCAGGTGCCAAACCTAGCCCGGCCGTGCCAACTGGCCTGGGAGTAGGTGTTGTGCAAAACATTTACCTGAAGCCAGGCTCAAAAACCAAATCGGGCGCTGTTCCGCCAGTGGGCTATACTAATCAGTGGTGGACTGACCCAGAGACGAACTGTGAGTACTCCCGAGCCACATATGGTGGTCAGGTAAGCTGGACACTGATCCTGAACCCTCCCGGCAAACCCTTGGCTAAAGCATCTTGCATGAAGCACTTTGTTTCTGAGGGGCCACTGGTTCCTGGATACCGCCATGTTGGGAATGGCAACTACGTCTATGATAAGGCTACGGACCCTCTGCTTCAGCCGAGACCGATGATGTCCATGGACGTGGACAAGTGGGACTAATAATAAGTCTCGCTTAATATTATTTGAGATTAACTCACAAAAAGGCCCCCGAACTTAATTGATCGGGGACCTTTTTGTCTTCTCCACCCCATTCGTTATTCCCGAGCCGTAACTATTTCATAAATGAGTATGTGCTACCTTTTTGGCTATAACCAGAGAAAGGGCGCACATGCCAAGAAATCCAAAGAACGATCCCCATTACAGTAAGCAGTGGCATCTCCATAGTGAGAATGGCATCAATGTAGAAGGAGCATGGGAAAACTATTCAGGTAAAGGCGTGAGTATTGCTTTTCTTGACGATGGCTTTAACACGAGCAATAGAGATATTTCCGACAATATCTTGGATAGCTCCTGGGACTATGCCTTTAACGATGGCGATGTGAGAAAATATGGCTCTGACACAGCTCATGGTACGTCTACTTCGACAATTGCCCTGGGCGCAGCGAACGGCACGGGTGTCGTTGGAGTTGCCTATGAAGCTGGACTGATCGCGAACCGTGTTTCCTTTGGCGAAGGGAAGGGGACGCACGAAGCATGGATTGCCGGTCTTCATCAGTCGGACGTGTTCAATAATAGTTGGGGCTGGAGCAAAGCTTTCGTCGACAATTTCAACGATCATGGCTGGGGAACGCGCTGGGGTGACGAACTAGACAAGGCACTGGCGGAAGGTCGTGATGGGCTGGGTGTGAACGTAGTTTTCGCGGCCGGTAACGAACGAAACAAGGATGGTGCGTCCAACACCAGTAACCTTAAAAATGACATTGGTACGATTACCGTTGGAGCCACTGATCAGGATGGTGTTTATACCTATTTCAGCTCGGAAGGGTCCAATCTCCTAGTATCAGCTCCCGGACTAGATGTTTATGGAGGAAGCGACAACGGTGGCTCTGAAGCAGTTCGTGGCACCTCGTTCTCCGCCCCTCAGGTATCAGGAGCTGTAGCTCTAATGCTGGAAGCCAACCCAGACCTGGGCTGGCGCGATGTACAGGAAATCCTAGCGATCAGCTCTCGTAAGGTTGATGCCACAGGAGACATAATGGCTGGCGATGCTGCTGCGTCGGAAGGCAATGTCTGGCGTGAAAATGGCGCCGATAATTGGAATGGTGGAGGCATGGTCTTTAGCAACGATTATGGCTTCGGGCTTCTCGATGTGACAGCGGCTACAAACCTTGCAGCGTACTGGCATAAGCAGTCTACCTCAGAAAATATGATGAAAGGCACAGGCTCAACGGTCGTTTCCGATCTGGAACCGGAGTTGATCGATTTCGAGGATCGGGTGGATAGCATTAATATCGTCATGGAAGACAATATCAGCATCGACAAGGTTACGCTGAACATGAACTACGGGAGCTGGGCATTCTCGGTCATCGAGGCAACTCTCATATCCCCGGAAGGTACACGATCCGCCTTGATAAGTGGTATCGACCACAATCGTAAGCAGCTTGATTTCACCTTCACATCAAATGCCTTCTGGGGCGAAGAAAGCGCTGGTACATGGCGCCTTGAGTTCAACCTCCCCAAGATGGATAAACCTACCAACGTTGCCGTCAAGGACGTGGAACTGACTGTCTATGGTGATGCGATATCAAATGGCGACATGCACTTCGTGACCTCAGATATCGGCCGCATGATCGAAACTGGGGCCTCTGACGGCATCATCAGCGATCATGATGGGGGTGAGGACACATTGAACCTCACAGCCACCTCAGAGGGCGTCACAGTGTCTCTTGCTGGCGGCACAAGCATCTTTGAGGGTACCCAGTTCAGAGTGACCGGAAACCGTATCGAGAACGTCATCTCGGGGCGTGGTGATGATCGCCTTTATGGGACGAATGGTGACAACCAAATCACCAGCAATGAAGGCAACGACACTGTGTTTGGCTTCGATGGGGATGACCATGTTCTGGGTGGCACCGGCAACGATCATATCGAAGGCGGCAGAGGTGACGATTACCTCTCGGGAGGCTACGGTCGCGATTACATCAAAGGTGGTGAGGGCAACGATCTCATCTCTGGCGGTGCGCATCGAGACATCATGCACGGCCAAGAGGGCGATGACCGGATCTACGGCAATTCTGGCGACGATGTATTGACCGGTGGTCTCGGTCGTGACTCACTGGATGGCGGATCGGGCCGGGATATCCTATTTGGTAATGCTGGCAACGACCGTCTCGATGGCGGCGAAGGCTCTGATCACATGTATGGTGGCATCGGTGATGATGTTTACGTTGTCGATCATGTCGATGATGAGACCAGAGAAAATGCCGGGGAAGGCAATGACTTTGTCATGTATGATGCCCTTGGTGCGTTCCAGTCTGGTGAGAACATCGAGTATGCAAGATTGCTCGAGAGTGCCGGTGAATCTTCTCTGACAATGAACGAGAGCCACAACAAGATCTGGGGCAACAGTTCAGCCAATGTCATCCGGGGGCAGGGTGGTGATGACCACATCTCCGGCGGCGGTGGAGAAGATGTCCTTTATGGTGGTTCAGGCAACGACCAGTTCATCATGGATCACTGGGATAAGTCGGTAGCCAAAATTATGGACTTCCTGGATGGTTCCGACAAGATCGACGTGTCTCGACTTCTTTCTGGCTCCGCAGCAAGAGATCCCATTGCTGATCAAACGTTCAGCATCTCTCAAGCTGGCAGTGATGTCGAAATTACCTACAATGGTAACCAGTCGACCCCAGATGATGATTACCTGATGTGTGTGCTTGTTGGCCAGAACTCCAACAACATCGACATCCACGATTTCGTCTACTAAAAAAATAGGGCTCGCTACCATGCGGTGAGCGAGCCCTTCTTCTTCCAACCGATACCGAGACTAGTGCTTGATCCCTAGAGCCCGGTTGCGATCTTCCTCATAGCGAATGCAATACTCTCGAATTCTAGCGGACGACCGTCGGACACTCACCCAAGATGTCAGACTGATGCCAAGTGCCACTACCTGAGCGAAGATGAGAGCAGCCAGCACGTAATCCGTCATCGACCCGAAATTGGCGATATCAACCATAAAATACAGGTTCACGAGACATAGCGCCAAAATGGCTACCTGGATCAAGACCTTCTTGGTAAGGGATTTGACGATCTTACGGCTCTCGACATAGGCGATGCTTGGAGTCTTATATTCTTGCATGAATTAATTCCTTTGGTGGTCACGAATGTTTCTGGATGATTTCTTATCGAAATTCAATCGCTTCCTTCAGCGGACCTTCAGAACTTCATATTTCTTCCATAGGAAGAGGAAGTTGAGACGCTTGAACCAGTTCATCTTTCTCAGTGTCAGGCGTTTTACGCGGGATCGGCCGGTGATGGCGTCCTTGAACATGAGAGCAGCGAGCTTGTGGCTAAGCTCTTCGGCTTGCTCTTCGCTGTCGCATTGTAGGGTCACCAAAAAGATGTCGTCCCCCTTGGTGATCTTTGCTCGGCTGTTAGGCAGAAGCGTCTGATCGTCACCCGACATCAGGTTTCTCCGGATACTTCGGTGCGGAGCTTTTGTAGGTCGGCTTCCAGCTCGTCATCCTCTTCCCAGTCAGGATAGTTCACATCACATTCTTTGGTCATGTCCCAAAGCAGGCGGGTCCCTTCTTCTTCCCAGTCGCCAGCCTTCAGCTTGGCGCAATAACCAGAGCGCTGCTCAGGCTGGTCGGGATCAACCGCGTGATAGGGGCATGCTTTAATCCTCATGCGGGGAGGGCCACCGGCCTCGTCGCGTTTAAAGCCCAGCGCTGTGTAGCAGTAGTGCCCTTTGGGGATGACCACACAGGAGCCGTTCAGCTCCTCAAAGCGAGCATCAGCGTCTTTAGGAAGAGTGCCTTCAGTAAGGTCGACAGGTGTATCTACAGTATCTTTCATAAAACCCTCAAATAATATTCATCTGTTTCAATTGCTCGATGGATTGCTGGGCACAAGTATGGTGGTTGACATCCACCCCGCCCTAAAGGACGGGGATTCCTCCTGCGAGACGCTCATGCCCGAGCGCGAGAATGTTTAGCGCTGCGTTTGTGTCTCGGTCATGAACCGATCCACAAGAGCTGCATGTCCATTCCCTTATTCCAAGATTGCCCATACCTTTCGGACTGCTGATGGGAATATCCTTGCAGCTCGAGCAACGTTGGGAAGTATAGGCTTCGTTGACCTCTTCGAAAACAACACCTGCGTGATCGCATTTATATTCCAGCATTGTTTTGAACATGCCCCAACCAGCGTCAAGCGCCGACTTGGCCATACGGGTCTTAGCCATTTTAAGTGACGATACGTTGCCAACGATGATTGCGGCATTTGTATCGACCAATTTGCGCGACAGCTTGTGAAGCGCATCCTTTCGGCGGTTGACAGCTTTTGCGTGAATAGCTGCGACACGCCTTCTCTTTTTGGCACGTTGTGCAACGGCCAGTTTCTTTTCTTCTTCTCGATACCATCGGCCGGTGAGTTTCTCACCATCGCTGGTATTTACGGCATCCTTACACCCCAAATCTACTCCGACCGATCTGGTGCCTTTGCTCTGTTCAGCCTCAAACTCAACAACAACGTTGAAGTACCAACGCCCCCGCGCGTCCTCACTGAACGATGCAGATCGGAAGGTATATTGCTTCAATCCATAGCTGTCCCAAACCTGGTAGTACCTTCCGTTATGGTAAACGCATCCCTTCTTCCACGACGATGCTTTGGTATTGATCGGAATCCAACCGAGATTTCGCCTCGATCCGAAGCTTTTGCGCCATGAAAGACGCCGCTTCTTGAATTGCTTTCTGCGTCGTACATACTCAGCGGCCACCTGCTGTGGTGTTTGCGAATGCAACCCTAGTTCTTTGGCCGCACCTTTGGTGTATGGATGTAAATCGAAAGCCGAGAGAAACTTGCCACGCTCTCTGATGGATCTCTCAGAAAGCTCGTTGATGTAGTTCCAGACCATGTTTACGGACCTCGCCATGTCCCGCAGACGTGCGGCGTGGCGATCCTTAATTCGAACCTTAAGAGTCTTGGTCTTTGTCATATTACATGCAAATATACATGACAATTCACCGGATTCAAGATTTATTTCTATGGAAACGCGCCTTACAACCCCCACCTGAAGGAAGGGGTCTTGCGGCGCAACTGATAAATACGCCCCCTTCATCGCGCCACAGGTACGCATATTTTGTGCGGTCGTCGATCAGTACATCGCCAGGCTGGCAATACATGCCCTTATCTTTGGAAGCACATACAATCATTGGTACGCCGGGGAAACGATCTCGTCCCCACAGGATCTTCTGTAGCTCAGACCAGCCACCCGTAGGGCATCCCGTGAGAATGATCGGTCGCCGGTGACTAACTGCCATATAAAGCTCCATGGCATCAGGCATAAGCGGAAGATTGCGATAAAAATCAGGCGCCAGATCTACAATATCTTCCCAGAAATTATCGGTGCCGACGCTCTTACGGTAGTCGACCGGACAGCAGTTAAACTTCTCCCGGAAGGCCCGATCAAAATCAGCCAGAACTCCATCACAGTCTAAGTAAATCCGTCTCATTAGGCAGCTCCCAGATAAAGTTTGGCATAGGCCCACTGAGCAGCATTCGCGAGGACGTCGCCATGACATGCTTTAGGCGCGCAGTGGCAACCCAGCCGCTTCCCATGAAGGGCGGCAAGGTCTTCTAGGGTGACTTTCCCCTTTTTGATCTGATCCCAGAGGTAATCACGGTAGACTGCAATTACTCGATCCCGCTCTCTATCCGACTGGTTCGCCATAGGCTCTGGGTTGCCCCAGCGCGTCCGACGATCAATGCGAACGTCATATTCATGGCGCTTAAGGTGGACCGCACGGGCTTTTTGGGAGAAGTCTAGCAGCTGAGCGGACATATCTTATCCAGTGATCTCATCTGTACTGAAAAGATCGCCCTGGTCGGCCATCTCATTGAAGCGTCCGCGCATAACATAGGCGTGCGCGAATTCAGGATCGAAGGTTACATCCTTGATGTAGTGCTGGTAGCCACCGGCATTAATAAAGCTGACGTGATCCTCGGGCTGGTGACAGGTTCCACGAACACTGTCCATCGCACCCAAAATTTGAATCTCAACGCCTTTGGAGCCTGGCTTTACTGCGGTGTCGACCACTGCCGCGAGAAGGTAGTTGCAGGTGTTCAAGATTGCTTTTGCAGCATCCTCAACTGTGTGCATGGCACCAGGAACCATGTCGAGGTTCACCTTCACCGTGAAGGTCGTGGCGCGGTAATACGGAGGGATGGAGTGGGCGCGTTCGCTTTGAATGAGCTTTTTCATATTTATGCTTTCTTGCGTGCTGCCGCGATCAATTTCTGGCGGCGATATTTATCTTTTTTCAGATACCATTCGGCGGACATTGCCTCCGACTTACCCGGATGGGTTTCCAGGTGTATTATTCGCCAGTCCCGACCCTTCGTGGATTTCGCTCCACGGCCGGTGTTGTGTGCCTTCAGACGCGCTTCCGGATCGTAGGTCCACCCCACATACGATTTGCTGCGTCCCTTATCACAGGTCGCCAGCATATAGACATATGCAGGACGGTCATCACTCATTAGCTGGAGGCTTCCATCAGCGCGCCCACTTCCACGCCGTTTTCCTCACATGTGTAGGACCAGTCGCCAGCACGGTAAATCGCGCCTGTATCAGTCGCCAATCCAAACTGACCGCTTTCCGCGTAAGCCGTGTCGGTATCAGCGCGCATCATTGCGATCATGTCATCACAGATGCCGCTATCATTCATATGGAAGGCGCCTACAGCTACTCCAGCAAGCCAAATCGTCGCAAACATCTATTCATTCTCCATCAAGCGGTAATCAGTAAGCCCATAGCGAGCTTAATAATTTAAGTATGTCTAATCATTATACGGTGTAAGATATCCTGTCAACTATTCATGGTATGGAATTCTATCTCAGCATCCGACCAAGGAAAACCTTCTCCTGTGAAACAAGGACACTACCTCGAGAAAGGCTGGCCATCACGCCTTTGCCTCTCTCGATATCCGCTTCCTCGATCTGATGCCTAAGCCTGTCCCTATGGTGGTCGTCATATTTTTGCAGATTAGAGCGGAGTGTTTTGCTGATGGCACTTAGGATACCCATCAGGATGGTGAAGGCGCAGCTTGAGGTTTGCTTTCCAGGTCATTCCTGAGCGTCATCTCAATGTGATATTGGTTGTCCTTAAGCTGGAGCACGGGCACAGGCGCCGCATGCTTCTTATACTTCCCGCATCCGCCATCCATATTTATGCGACCACACTCGTTAACCAGGTCATGGTGATCTGAGCTATTAAGTGCTTCCAGAAGTGCTCGTGCCATTTCGGTCTCGCTCTTCTCAAAAACTTGGCCGCTTCTGTGTGCTTTGACATAGGAAGTGTATGCGGAGGACTGAGGATCCGTGCCGACCGGTGTGTGACCATGCACAACGATAAGATTTCGATCAGGGCCCCAACCAGTTACCCGACCATACTCCAAGAAGTAGTCCTCCCGAACCCATGCCCAATGTGTTTTATCGCCGTCCTCCATCTTTGGTGGGCGGGCGAGATAACGCGCAAGGTCATCTTCACTGTCCAGGCCCGCGATTAAGCCAGCATGGACAAAAATCAGGTTACCAGCGCGATGATGGGTGTTTGCTACCATGTGCTCGAGCATGCCTTCGGGGATCGCATCCCTAACCTGCTGTTCGATACCTTTGGTGCTGCCTGAGGCTTCCGTCACCTCTCGTATAACGGAGGCGCCGCCATTCTTGACCCAGTTCATCCCCATGAAATCGTCATAACTTCCATCTGCAAGCGGAGTGATCGAGTGGAACATCATCATCTCATGATTGCCGATCAGGACAGTACGCTTGTCGACACCGGTGCGCTCACAGGCGTCCCAGGCCATCTTCATGCATTTCATGCCATCTGCACCGCGATCCACAAGGTCCCCCAAAAATATCAGGTGAGACGTCCGGGAGGGGTCTCGGTTCTCGCGAACATACTCCAGTGCTGCTTCCATTGAGGCCAGCTCGCCGTGAATGTCTCCAATCGCGAAAATCTGTTCATCGACGCCGTCCATTGTGCCTTCGGGTAATTGCTTCATCTGAAATCTCCTAAAATATGCTTGGGTTCTATATATGCGAAATATTGCAAGGTCTGCTCTGTTCTACGGCTACCTAGGTTGGCTGCACTGACGGTTTACGGGCCCTGAAAATGGCGTAGGACGCAGACAGGAAGGTCAGCAGCTCCGCAAGGCACAGCCAATACAGTTCATGATCGACCGCATAAAGCATCCAGGCGAATGCGCTCATCATGATAGAAGCCCGCAGCAGAATTATGGAGGCGATTGCTTCCGAAATGCGCAGAGAAAAGATAGCAGCACAGATCAGAAGGTCAGCCGCGCCCTCATAAAACATGGCGGTTGCGATGGTCCCAGCGGTGAGGCCTAGAGTAAGTCGGATCCTGCGAATAAGGGGTCGATCTGAAATCGGTATGAAATATTGAGAAAGGCTGCTCAAGCCTGCGATCAGGCAGAGGGCCATACCGGTGTTCGCGCCTGCAACACCAAAATACACGGCCGTCATCAAGTTCGTGAATACGTTGGCCAGAATGAGCGCCTTCGATGACTTGAAGTGCGGCATACCGATCATCAGACCATAGACCGCCACAACGATCAGATCGATGGGATCAAAAGCTGGAATTTGGTCGAGGGTCATGATTGCTTTCAAGTCTGCTTAGGGCGCGAGACTGTAATCTTACCGCGCCCTAATTAAACCTGAATTAACTTAGGCAGGCATTGCCATCTGCTGGCTGCGATGAAGCTCTACGGCCTCGTCGTAGCGTTCAAGATCAGCCCTTGAGGAGGGACCAAAAGGAACCTTAAGAAGCTGCTCATCGTGATCCCGAACCGCACGTAGGTGGTCGGCATAATCGCAATCAGAGAACAGAGCTTTGAAGTTCTCTGGAAGGTGGTGCGTGACCGCCTCTGGAATCTCGTGAACCTCATAGCCACGCGCTACATGATCGGCGGCCTCACGTAGTGCTCGTGTGATCTTAGGCGAAAAATAGGGGCCCAAAGTGAAGGGGTCATCATGATTGCCCCAAATCGGTGTGGAGATCACACGAGCCATAGTGGAGTTCGCCAGCATAATAGGGCTGGGCACATCCCATCCAGTGTTTAGCTCTCTTCCCACAGTCCCAGTATAGCGAACACCATCATCAGGACCTCCCTTGCCTTCGAACACCTGCACACTGCCGGTGGCAATTCTCATATTTTTGGACGCCATCTGACCTACAATCAGATAGCTTTCCCGGTCTGGCGCCGTGGCGGGAAGATCTGAGGCCATCATAATGGCACGTGCAGAGTCCCCCATGGTCTCCAAGCGAAAGTTGACGTGCTCCAGGATATTATCAGCATCCCAGTTCTCTGGTACTGCGCGACCGAAGAAAAGAGATGATGGGATCTTTTCACCCATCTCGTAGAATTCTCGCAGGTTGTTACCGGCGCCGTCTGCGCAGGGCATCATGCTGGTTACCGTACCGTGACGCGCTTGGCCTCGGGGCAGTTCTACATGGCCAACAAATTCGGTGATAGGTCGATCACTTACCATCGCTTGCTTGGAGCGAAAAAGAAGTTGATAGGTTACCTTACTGTCTGACATTGGAAATATCCTTGTCTGTTTTAAGGGATATTGTTGACAAGAAAGCATTGTCAAGTTTTACGTATCATATTTTTATGCTTTAATCGGCGTGCCACAATGATTGGCGACATCTTCTATCGTTTTGTTTCCATTTATTCTTTACTTTATGCTTGCTGAAACGTAGGGTATTTACATGCACAGTATTGCGAGACGGGGAGGGTGCTATGTCACAGCAGGAGCTTTTTGACATCAGCCGTGAGACAAGGACGCTCATGGGTAGAGTAATGGACGGTGACAGGAATGCGATGGACCGCATTCTTCAACTCAGCAAGCGTCGTGAAGAGATCCTCTGCGCGAGACCGGCCACTTCCCCAGATGCTAATGGTCAAGGCAACCTGGTTGAGCGCCGGATGAAGGCCTTGTCCGCCAATCGTACAATGAGCCAATTCGTCAATGGAGCAAGTCACGAAAAGGCCCCCGGCGGCGCCGCGCTTTTCATCGCGCTGGGCTTCGTCCTTGGCTTGATGGTTTCTCTCTTAATCCACCTGCTCACCTAAACACCTAAGGAACCTAGATGATGAACGATGAAAGCCTGAACCAAGAAGCAGAACGGGTAGCCCGCAAGGTGCGCGAAGAGAACCCGATCCTGGTCGCTGTAGGTCGCAAGATGGCCCCGCAACTGAACGAGATCTTTGCTGCTATGACCCCCGAGAAGTCCGCACCTGAAGGTGCCCAGCGCTGTGCTGAATGTGATTGCGAAAACGGCGGGGACGAATGTACTTGGATTTCGTCTAAACCTGCGTCGGGTTCCTAATGCATACTGACATGGACGCCCGCAACACCGTGTATCTCGATCCCAGCGAATGTTCTGATGGCAAGGTTGCTATCAGTCTTGAGGACAACGGCGCCCCTGCTTTTATCCGCGAGAGCACGCTCTCCAGAAAATTTAAAGAGATCGAAATCAAGACGCTTCGGGATGCGGCCGAGCATATGGCGCAAACCACGATCCCCAAAGAGGCGGCCGATGCACTCCTGCTTTGGGCGGATGCCTCTGAGAAGAAATTGAAAGCTGAAATTAACAAGTAAGCACGGGCGTCCAATGCTGCAACTCATTTCAGATAGCAACATTGGATCGAACCCGGGAAGACTTCATTTTATTCGTAGCCACCCATAGTCAAGATGGCTGCAACTAAAATCGATACAGAGACCCTGCGGTATCATCTGTAGTAGCTACCCAATCTAGGGTAGCTGGATCAGTTTAGGCCACGGTACCAGATTTTTGGCACCCTATAGTAGCCACCCATAGTCCGGGTAGCTGCATCATGACCATCAAAGCGACGTGGATGCTTACCCCTATAGTAGCCACCCATATTCTGGGTAGCTGCATCGATTCAGCGTCAGCATCACCGCAGAGACTACCTGTAGTAACCACCCAATATCAGGATAGCTGCATCTCGTAGGGAGGGCTGTGCGACGGATTATAACCTGTAGTAACCACCCATAGTCCGGGTAGCTGAATCCAATCCAACTTTCGAAACTTTGGCCCGGATCCTGTAGTAACCACCCATACTCAGGGTAGCTGAATCCCCCGGCCTGCGGGCCGCCCTCTGGGTATCCTGTAGTAGCCACCCAAATTCAGGTTAGCTGTACCATGGCAAGACTTGCCTCGTCTGCAAACTTTAGTAGCCACCCAAGCTCTGTAAATTGGCACCATCATCAGCTTAAGAACCTCTCGATCTCCCTTTTATAAGTACCAGTCTCCTTGCTTGTGACCTTTCTAAAAGGATCGAGCGAAGACCTCAAGGATAAATTTCGTCACCAGTTATTCTATTCATGGAGCGCATCATCGCTCTTGTGGTTGAGGATTGCTTTGATTGATGCCTAAAGGGCTTGCAGGTGCAGCGGTTTGGAGAACCTGCAACGTTCGTATAGAGAGCCCATCAAGGCGTCCGAGATAGATCGCATCCAATGTCAGGTCATATAAATCACAAAGGCGCTCGGCCGCTTCCACCGGAATGCGCCTGATCCCGGTCTCCCAGTTGTTGTACTGGGTCGATGAAAATCCATTCTTAAGAGCCCAATCTCTCTGCGAAAGCGGGGAGAGCCCAACGCGGATCGCTTTAAGACGCGCTCCTATGGCCATCGTATCTGTCGACTTGAACATCATCGTCTCGGCGCCTGCTTCCAAGAGTGTTTGAGGAAAGCTATCTTGAGTTTCTCATATTCTCAAGAAGTCTCTTTGAAAGCTCCGGAAATGGCATCGTCTTAATTCTGTCTTAAGCGGCCACATCTATGATGATCGTAAGCAATTACGATCACAGGGAACCTGTATGTCAAAGCCAGTTTTCCTACCATATTTTTAAAGGACGCGATATGCTTGATAGATTTATTGTATCTTGCCTATATACAGTAGGCATAATCGTTATTTTTGACATCGCGATTGCTTTGGGTGCTCCATTCATGTTGGCGGCACTATCTTGTATCGCTGCAACCATGTTCGCGCACTACCTATTTGAACTCGCACGAAATCGTATTCAAGCCCAACGGGATGCCGAAAAAGCAAGACGTAACGAGCTGACCGATGAGGTAAGACACAAGAACCTGAGTGAAATAGCAGCTCGGGTTAAAGCTGAGCGCCTGGCCCAAGAAGGTTGCGAGACCCGACAATGACCATAGTCGGAGCAATATCTCTAACACTTTTGTGCGTGCTCTTCTTGATAATGTCAGAAGACTAAGGCCTGTTTTGGAGGTCGGAATATGGTTGTTATAAGCAATCATAAATTGATATGATGATCAGAAAGCATGGTTAGACCAAGCTAGAGTAATCTATAGAGGCAGAAAATATGACAAACAAAATTCACGGTCGCGTAAGAGACATTTCAAATGACCTACACCGCAAGATCGTCAACATCAATATGGATGGGGCTTCCCAACAGTATAAGCTTGGTCACCGTGACGCTCGTCATGAAGCGGCGAACCTGGCTTCGGAAGCTAACAAGAAATTCGGAGACCTGCTGGATGAGGTCGTGGAGACCTATGTGGTTGCCATGGTCGTTGATCACGAGATCATTGTGGATGTCGCCTCTACTGAAGAGCAAGCTGAGAAAATCGTCCTGTCCTATGTCCAAACAGAATATGATTACGAGGGCGACACCTATGATGTTTCCGATATTTCCGATCATATCGGTTCGATGGGCGACAGCATGACGTGGACCATCAAGAAGAAGATGAATCCTCACTTCATGGATGTGTCCCAGACGCTTGATGAAGAAGCTGACAACACGGCTTCATTTCCGTCCCCCTAATGTGGGAGATGCCTGATCATAAGGATCCTCTGAAGCCAATTGGCATAGAAGATGTAGATCAGAAGATCGAAGACCTCGTAGAGAGCTTGAAGGCTTCCTATGAGGTCTTTCTAGCTGGTGACCCGGAAGAACGTCAGGCGGTTCTCATGTCTGTTGAAATTCAACTGCGGGATGACCCAGCTGTCGAGAGCGAAGACGAATTCTACGATGTTGTCTTTAGCGAAGAGGGCAGCATCTGGACCCGATACAGGTCGGATTCCGCAGAGGGTTGGGCGCCTCATGACGTGTCATATTTTGATAGCAATTATGGAGCCCGATATTGGATGCGCCAGCTTATCAAAGACTTCTTGAACTACCCGGTCGTTCTCGATGAAGAAGCTGATAGAAACCCAACGGTGGAGATTGGTGAAATCTCACAATGGAGCGTTATCCCGAAGTTCAAGGATACGGATCACTTTATGCAGACCGTACTTGAAGTTCCGAAAATTCTCGTGGACTACGAAACACTTCCAAAGCCTCCGACTAAGGATCGTCCGTAATTTCTGTTTTCAAGTAAGATTCGATATATCGAGATGGCAAATCTGAGATTACGCCAAAATATAAGAAGTCCAAGGACAGATCATACGTTTTCCGAAGCTTCTTAGCTGCCAAGAGTGATAGCTCACGCTTCGAATTCTCAAACGGGCCGTAGGTTTGCTCGGTAATGCCAGCCCTTTCCGCGAAACCCTTCTTATTCAGACCAGTCACCGTGCGGATAGCCTTAAGCCTCTCAGCGACCACGACAGTGCTGTCATCATTCTTCTGATCTACTAGAAGCCTAGTCATACACATTACTCCGGTCCAATTACTGATGAAATTCTTTCACCCTTTCATGGGGAGCACAATAAATTTATTGCGTATTGCGCCCACTTATTGAGTGCAATTTTATTGTTAGCTTGCAAGGCCAGTCGGCAACCTCCAACGCCAAAGCCCTGAAGGTTACCGTATAGCCTTATAGGTTACATGCCCATTCCGGCAGAGTCAGCGCTAAGGTCTGATTTTGGGTTCGACATGGCGGCCTGGATCTGAGTGATCATACTCACAGTATTTTCATGTTGCTTGCCGGTGTCGCGCATGTCCACCGAATGATATTCAGGATAAGCGGAATCGGGGAATCCGTAGCCATTATTGATCGCTACAACATCAAAATCGAGACCAATGGACTTTTGGTGTTCTATCACTTCCCGAAGGTGATTTTTCAGCAGATCAATATTATTGTATGCAATCGTGGCATCGTCCATTGGTTTGCCATCCGATACGATCACGAGTTTACCAGGCTGCTCGTGCGCACGCATGCGTTCACTCGCCCACTCAATAGCTTCACCATCAATATTCTCTTTCAAAGCCTTATCATGCAGTAGTCCAAGAAGGTTTTCACGTGCCTCTGGCCATGGTTCGTCACGCTCTTTGATGACATAAAGAAGTAGCTCATTGAGGCGACCTGGCTTCTCTGGTCTTCCTACATTCATCCATTCCTGGTAGGGGCGGCCGCCTTTCCACTTTGCTGTGGTGTGACCCAATATCTCAAAGGGAGTGCCAGCCTTGTGTAGCGCGTTCCCCGTCTCGACCATTCCGGCAATAAGGGTTGCAATCGTCTTACCTCGCATTGATCCTGAGCAATCGAGAAGGAAGGTCCGTGGCTCCTCAGGATCGCTGATCTCGATATCAATGTTGGTCATAAAGGGATCGAGCATGACTTTAAGTCGATTGAGCATCTCAGGATCCTGCTTATGGAAGTCTTCCTTATACTCAGACACATGCATCACCCGATCATATTCTTTGGTGAAAACCTTGTAATTAGACATGTTGCTCTCCTCTTTGTTGGGTCATATGCCGAAGAAATATGAATGTTGCAAACCTATCGGGCCGACCCTTGATTGTTTCCGAGAATTAGGCATGTTGCTCTCAACAGGAGATAAATATGATTGATCGAGCAGTTGCGGATAAAATTGCGCAGGAATTCCTAGAGCACAAGGAGAAGTTCAAGGACTTCAATGCCTCCCAAGATCTTTATGTAAAAGGCGAAGCTGTTTGCCGCATGGCAGCGGTTACCATGCATACGCGTGATGTGGGCATGATCTTCATGGAGATAGTGTTTGCTCCTGAAGGCGGCATGTTTATGGAAACCCAGATGAATCATGGCTGTCACTATGCCGATCTATCAGGGGATGACCCTACTGCCATTGAGAAAGCAATCTTGAGCTATGTGAAGGATGTCTCTCGCTTCGTCGGGGCTGGTGACTACTATCTGACAGAGCCTGAATTCCAAGACGTCGAGGCACAGATTGCCATGGCTAAGAATGCTGATGGTAACTTTGAGCCGATCTTGTGCTCTGTCAGACCTGTGGGAGAAAACCCGTCAAGCGGGCCTTCTTTGTAAGGCCCCAGCGGGAAGTTCTCATTGTATTCGTAGCCACCCATATTTTGGATGGCTGCACCAGTGGCCGGGGCTACTATCTCAAATGGATGTGCCTGTAGTAGCCACCCAAACTCAGGTCTGCTGCATATATGCGATCAGCAGACCTCTGAAGGTTCTCTCCTGTAGTAGCCACCCATATATTGGGTGACTGCACCGCGTAGGAAAATAGCACCATCGCTTCCCAACCTTAGTAGCCACCCATATTCAGGATGGCTGCATCTGCCCGCGTACACGCTCTAAGCGCCTGCGTCCTTTAGTAACCACCCACTCTCAGGATAGCTGCGTCCTTTGCAAGCTCATCGTGTGGCCCTCGCAGTCTGTAGTAGCCACCCAAATCGGGATAGCTGTCTGTTGGCTTGGCGAAGCGGAGGCCGTTTGGGATCTGTAGTAGCCACCCATAGTTTGGATGGCTGGAACTCGACGAATACGGAACAGCAATGGCACCCTTCCTTTAGTAGCCACCAACTATTTTGATGGCTGATCACGACGCATCAGCATGCGTAGCTGTTCCCAACTGTAGTAGCCATCCATTCCTAGGGTGGCTGTTTCATTCACGAAGGCAGAAGCCAAGCGCCGATACCTTTAGTAACCACCCCAAGGATGGCTGCATCTCTCTCAATACTAGGGCGTCTTTCCTTCCAACCTGTAGTAACCACCCTTATTCAGGATGGCTGCATCACCAGCCATGCGCAGTATAATCAACTTTCTCCTTTAGTAGCCACCCACAATCAGAGTGGCTGCATCCAAGTCCTTGCACGTCATTCAAAGTAATAGACCTGTAGTAGCTACCAATATTGTGGTAGCTGAATATACCCACCGCAGGCGCAGCGCAGCTGCTCCTCTGTAGTAACCACCCATAATCCTGGTAGCTGCACATAGTGTTTGTGTAAGCGGCATCATCACGTTTCTCTAGTAGCCACCGAATATCTGGTTAGCTGCACTTGCATCTATAATGCTTCGGTCGGCAGTCCTACCTGTAGTAGCCACCCATAGGGATGGCTGCACCGCCGTAACTCACTGCATATCGGGCTTCCCCCCTGTAGTAGCCACCCATATTCATGGTGGCTGCATCCGATCATTCTCTATCGCTTTGAATCCAAATATTAAATTCGCACAATGATCCTTCAAAATTAGTCCGCATAGCAGTCATCTTTCATGACAAAACTGGTTTTCTCACAACCGGCACTAAAGGTTTCCCGCAAGCTTGTTGTAGCGATCAAGCCAGAACTGAGCCTTCCGATAGTGTTCTTCGGCCTTCTCCGTACTGCCGCGTTCTGATAGCTCATTAGCCGAAGCAAGCCACTGAGAAGCTCTGATCTCGGCGTCTAAAGCCTTGTCCTTCGTGGTCGGAAGTACGTCTGGCGACTTACTGGCCATAAATGGTTCCCTTCACCTTTGTTCTAAACGACTTCTACAAGTTGGATCGAACACACCGGCAAGGTGGATCATGCGATCTGCTTCGAGGCAAACATCGCGGTAGTCATCGTGCTCCTTCACGGCCGCGTCGTAGGCAGCTTTATTTTCCTCGGTCGGGGTCTTCAGCCACGCCATCTTGGCTTTGCCGCTTTTGGCTGCAAGCTGAAACAGGGTTTTCCATGATGTGACGACTTCAACCATTCTTGCGATCTCCTTCAATGACTTTCATTCCTGCGAGTGGATCTCTGGGGTCAACTACGCACATGTCTCGGCCAGTATAGAGACCTAGGCTTCTGCAAGTGAAGTCGCCTTCACCATTTGTATCGCACCATCCGCTATCTTCTAATTTTCGATTATGATCCCCAAACGAAGTGTAGTCGAGCTCTACCATTGAGATGGGTCGACTGTAATCGCCAGCTTTGACGTCAGGCTGCAAGAATGTGATTGCATTACAGATGCGAGCTTTCATCCCCGTCTTTCCATAACCGATGTTGGAATCGATGCAGTCCTCATGGTTGACGATCTCGACTGTCTTGCCGATGAGGCTTTCAATAGATAAACGCTGGTTTACCGCATCCAGACCATTTCTGTATCTTGGTTCCATTCGTCGAATTCCTTCTAGAAATCAATTGTGGTTCAGGATCGATTATTCCATGAGGCAACGGCGCTTTCGATGCGGCCGGTCCGGTCATTGATGCTGGTATCGTAGTAGGTCTGAATGTACCGCTTGCTGGCACAGGTGCACCGGAAGCCAAAGGCGTCGCCTGCACGCTCAACAAACTCAGGCGCCGAGCCGCAGAAAGGGCATCCCTCGATTTCATATTCCTGGTCGTCGATCATCACAGTCGTGGTCGACTTCACCTCTGGCTCTTTGGCGTCGAACAACACGCTCTCCGCCTGCGCCAGCGCACTTGGCAATGTCGGGTGATGGGTGTCACCTTCAGAAATCTGCCATTTCGCATAGCTAGTCAGGGAAGAAAGCGCCTTAAGGGATCGATCAAGAAGGTTTTTCGTCATACTGCTGCCGCTCGCGTCCAAGGGCCACATTTTGTACGGTACGGAACGTCCATACCCTTGCTATCAGCGGCCATAAAGATAAATCCAATGATATTATTCATGAGATCTTTCTAGCAGTGTGTTTGTGCTTGCGCAAGCCAATATATACATGCACTATAGAACATATATTCTTAGCTATAATTTTCAGGTAGAGGTTTACTCATGGATACAACGGAAGTCGCGAACATCGCAATGCGCTCGCTGGACCACAAAGCAGCAGCCACACGCGCCATCCACGCAGGACTGGCCAAGGCAGCCATGCGCATGCCCAGCGCAGAGATCATGGGGATCGAGCTGGAGAGCGCTCAGTTCGATGAGGATAGCCAGAAATTCCAGTTCGATTTCAACCTGAACCTGGGATACTCGGCTGACCTTTTGTTCGAAGAATACACCATCGAAGACTTCCAGAAGTCAGAGGCTATCGCCACGATCATCTCCGACCGGGTCTTCATCGCGGTGCGTGACAACGAGTTCGCTCCTGATGCCGCTTACGCCCCCTAAAGCGCTTTTAATATCGTCGCCTTAAATTATCCTGGTATAGCGCTGGGAGGTTACGGGCATGGGAAAGATCACAAGACGAACAGCATTGTTCGGTGGTGGAGCCGCTCTCGGCGCATGGGGCGTCTTCAAGCTACCTAATCCTGCTCCGGATATGACCGGGGCAGGTACGCTCTCCCAAAAAACGTCGCCTTCCTTCCTGAATGATGCCAGTGGTCTCAGCCACACTCCTGTATCCAAACATATTATCGTAGAAGCCAACACCAAAGAGCGGCTGGTCTCTAGGCTTCGACAAGAGATGACAGAGGCAAGGTTTGAGGGCAGACCTATGAACGTGGGAGCCGCTCGACACTCTATGGGCGGTCATGCCATTCCCCGGGACGGGACCGCGATCACGATCTCTAGTGACGACATCGCCGTCGATACCGCGCAATCCCGAATGAGGGTGTCTTCTGGGGTCACTTGGGCCCAGGTCATCAGTCGTGTGGATCCCCTAGGGCTTAGCCCGATGGTCATGCAGTCAAACAACGACTTTGGAGTAGGGGCTACCTTTTGTGTGAACGCGCATGGATGGCCAGTAAAGAAGGGCCCCATGGGAAGCACAGTTCGATCCTGTGAAATTATGATGCCAAGCGGTGACCTGATCACGTGCTCCCGCGATAAAAACTTTGATCTCTTCCAAATGGCGATGGGTGGCTACGGCCTGATCGGCATCATCACCGAGCTGGAAGTCGACTTAGCCAAAAACCAGATGCTTGAGCCTACCTTTGAGAAGGTATCATCGAAGGACTTCGGCAACCGGTTCGTGGAAGCTCTCAATGAAGAGGGGGTCACCATGGCCTACGGCCGTGCCAATGTGGATAGAGGGAACTTCATGAAGGATGCTCTCGTCATCACATATCGGCCGAGTGCTGACCAAAGCAATATTCCGGCTGCCAGCGGCTCCGGCATGATGTCTCATCTTTCAAGCCACATCTATCGTGCCCAGCTCGGTAATGAGAGGATGAAGAAGCTGCGTTGGAAAATGGAAGCTGACCTCAACCCCATGCTTGCAGGGGCATCTACCCGCAACAGTTTGATTAACGAGCCGGTCGCAACACTTGATGATCGCGATCCGCTTAGAACCGATATCCTGCATGAGTATTTCGTGGCACCAAATCGCTTTGCTGACTTTGTGGATGTCTGCCGCCAGGTCATCCCTGCGTCCTACCAAGAATTTCTGAATGTGACCCTGCGGTTTGTGGATAGGGATCCCGAAAGCTTGCTGTCCTATGCCCCGGTACCGCGCATCGCTGCCGTTATGTCGTTTAGCCAAGAGATGACCTCTAGAGGTGAAGCGGACATGACACGCATGACCCGGGAACTCATAGATGGCGTCTTAAGTATTGGAGGAAGCTACTACCTGCCGTATCGTCCCCATGCCACTTTGGAGCAATTGTTATTAGCCTATCCGCGTGCGGAGGAGTTCGTTTTAAAGAAGAGACAGTTAGATCCCAAGTTGATTTACCAAAACGGGTTCTGGAATAATTATTTGGATAAGCTATGAAAAATATGAAAACGATACAGAAGATAGCTTTAGTATACTTCATCATACTTTTGGGTGCAGCGCTGCTGAATTACATCCCGGGCATCACAGACGCTGAGGGTTTGGCTTTCGGAATATTTGCTCTCGATCCATATGATGACGCACTTCACTTGGCTTCTGCCCTATGGGCTTTGGCAGCCGGTCTGCTGGGAGTAAGGGCTTCCAAATTCTTCTTGATCGTCTTCGGTGCACTTTATCTGGGTGACGGCGTGATCGGATACATCACTGGATACGGCTACCTGGATCTCGGAGTCTTCACGAACAAAATGGAAGGCCTGTCCTTCACCGTTTTCAGAGCACTTGCCAACCTGCCTCACATAGCTCTTGGGGTCGTCGCGTTCTATACCGGTCTTCGCTTCGGCAGTGATGAATGAAGAGGTTCCTGAAATGGGCCGCGCTGGGCAGCACCGCTATGGTGTTAGCCCTCTTGGCGCCACTTGGTTATGTGGAGACCTCATGTCGTCCTTCGATTGATAAGGATGACTACAAATCCATCCTGCCTGATGACAAACATCGGGATGAGGGTCGGACACTGATGACCTATCCTGAATGGCACATCGTGCATGCTTATGAAGAATACGCTGAGGTGGTCCGTACGGGCGATCCGCACGATTTCTCCTACCTGTCTGCCATATCAGGGTTTTGGGGCTCCCTATGCGGCTTATCGGAAGCCTCAGGGTCCCATGGAGGTTTCTCCGGGGACATTAAAACAACGATCTACACGATTGGGGTAAGCTTCACAGCAGAGATGCTGGCGAAGGCTGCCTATGAAGAGACCGTGGGGAGGGTAGCCACGATCATTCGGGGTGAGGGACCTTCAGTGCTGGATAGGGTCTCCGCACGCCAGGCTTTAGAATACAGTCAGTTTCTTAGGCAGGTGCCTTGGTACCAATGGGACTTCGATAAAGACAAATCAGAGCTGAAGGCAGCCTCCACCGATAGCTTCAGAGATCGAGAGCGTCGTTTTGCGCTGTGCATCGAATACGGAGTGAAAGCTGGCTATGCAAAGGTCATCGAAAGCGCGGTCGGAACCATGGCGCCGGATGCGTTGCGTCTGAATATGGTGGTGACCGGTATCAGTGAGCAGGATCTGGTCGACTTCCCTGAAACAGGTTTCATTGAAAGCCACCAATCAGGGATCGAGATCGAAACACCGAGGTATCGCGCACTAACCCACCTTTTGAAGAATATGGCCGACCAAGGTGTAGATTTCATCGAGATCGCAGGGAATGACGACATACTCCTGACGGTGCTTTCTGAAGGGGCAGACCTAGAGGGATCTGTTGTCAGTGTTCGTCGACAAGGCTTTGAGGATTACCGACACCTAGTACTAACAAAAGTGCCTGACCTTTCGGACTTGCTGCGTGGCTTGGAAGCTAAGGGCCTCACCCTGGAACACATCCATGACTATTAGGGGATGGCTTGGTGGTCTAGCTTTGGTGATCTTTTCCTGGATTGCCCTTCTGGCGACCGTCACGATCATGTCTGATCAACAAGAAGATCTTCTCTTCATATTTCCTGCACAAAGCGTACTTAGAGAACTTCCCGAAGGTGTTGCGGTAACAGACAAAGGGAAGTTCTGGATGACAGTAAAAAGCGAAGAGACCGGTGTCGCTTTGGAGGCTTACAAGGCGGGCACCTTACTCGTTCTCCCCGCCGGGTTGGCCGGGTGCTTTGCGTTCCTTGACTAGAGTTCCACTTTTACAGGTAGGTTCTCTTTCATACAGACATTGGAGCAAAAGAATATCTCTAGTTCGAACTCCAACTCCTCTGGGACGTCATCATAATTTTCAAAGGTCACCGAAACAGGAATTAGAACTTGATCTCGATATACCTTGATCTGTTCGCCATAGTAGTCCCGCTCAATGTACGGAGGCCAATCGATATCATAGAAGGAAACTTTGTCTTCCAGTTCTTCCGGCCACAGAAGTTTCATGTGAGTGTCATATTTTTCTGATGACTTATAGTAAGTCTGCCATTCTGACTTCAGCCTGACATCTATGAACAAAGACGCGATGCCGTCAGAGGCGCCAAGAGAGGAAACCGAAACAACCCCCGCGTTCACATTGTGGACTGTATTCGCACTGCACACTGTGGCAAAAAAAACAGCAGAAGTGAAAAATATCCAAGAAAATAGTCGTTTTATGATAGCATTCATTTGGAATTTCCTGTTCTCTTTGTTGTAAGATAGCACTCCTTCCAAGCAGAACAGTTTAAAGTAACCAGAACGTGAGAGTACGATCACATCATGTTTAACCCACACTCCAGGAGAGAGGGCACTATGGCGATCCGGTACCCCAAATTTCACGATGTCAGACCAGCACCGCTCTAATAAGCGACAAACAATCGAACGCTTTTATCGACTAAAAGAAGTGCTATATGAAATGTCCAAGTCTTTGAATTTGGATAAGGCTTCTGACCGTGATCTTTGGATCTACTACGCGTTATTTGAGTTATCGAAAGAGGTTGATGGTAGGGCCATCACAGCGCAAATGGTTTCTGAACATCCCAGATGCGTGTCATTATCGTCAGCCACCCTGTATAGATCGCTGACGTTTTTGTGTGAGCAGGACGCCATCAAATGCACAGATTCCCATCCAAAGCATTACTGGATCGATGGCGTTTAGCGCCCTGGCGCCGGGCTGACAGGCGGGGTGTAAGAACCGATGTCGTGTCCATCCACGTGCGCATAGACTTCAGTAATCTCGTCGCTTCCGGGCTCAAACCTTACGATGGCGTGGCCGAGTTTTGATCGTTCGCTGTTCTCTTCGTCTTCAAAGTAGACATTGGCGATGCGCTCGCGGCCTTCGTTCTCATAGACCTGCCAATCGATAGCAGCCACGACTTCACCATCGAAATCATAGTTTTCGCATACTGCTTCATTCGCCTTTTCGTATCTGATCTGTTCAAGTGTCATATTTCTTGCCTCTAGAGTTCAAGAAGCAATCTACGATCCTTCCTTGCAAAAAGAAAACAGGCCACCAAAATAGGATGACCTGTCTCCAATCTTTGCAATCTTGTCTGACTTAGAAGCCTGGAGCCGGTGCTTCGGGCTCATCGCTCACTTCAGCTGATGGCTTCACCATGTCCTTGATCATGTCCGTCATCATCAACAAGGCCTTCTTGTCGCGCTCAGGGTCATCCAAGGCAGGTAGATCATCGCTGAGTACGAGCTGGTACATGACAGTCTTCCAGATCTCCGGCAGTGCCTTATTTCGCAGCTCTACATCAGAGCGAAGCTCAGGAACATAAAGTGAGGCCACTGCAAAAATAGCAGGGATCAGTGTTTTGTCACGAAACTCATCCAGGCTTTTGTCGTGGGCTTTTCCCTTCGTCGCATCAAAGTCCATAAAGACCTTACGAGCTAGGTAATCATGGGCCTGCTCAGGCTCCATGCAGTGGAGTAGGGACGCGTCATCTTGGAGTTGACCCCATGTCATGTCTTCTAATGGCATACTCAAATATCCTTCTTTGTTCTCTGGCTAGATGCGAGCGAAATCTGCACACTTCAAGCGGTCAGAGGAGCATCTCTTTAATGCGGCTATCGAGATCATCCTGACACAACTGAAAAGCTTCCTCAGGCGTCTCAATAGAAGAGCCCACAATGAAGGATCCTGATAAAGCGGTTGCCAGATATCTGTCGTGCCATGATTTCTGTACGATGTACGTGCCAAACGACGTCAGCCCACCCCAGTGCTCATGCTTCCAGTTTGGAAGCTCCGACATCCAGCCCTTCCGCCATTCGATGGGCTTAGAGAGAGTGGATGTCACATTCGTTTCAGCAGACGGATGGCTGTACGTTGCGGCCGCCTCGTCTTGAAGTTTGTGAATGCGCTCAGTCCATTCTTTCATGACTTCACCGGGGATCAGATCGGCCGACATGGATGCAACCCCGATCATCAGATTATGAAGCGTCTGCATCTGAACGGCCTGTCGAGTGCAGGGCCCAATAGCACTGGATTTACTGGAAACGGTCTCAGACATTATTTGGCTCCATGATTTATACATGAACATATCATGGGTATTCATAGGTGGCAAAGACTTATTCGAAATAAGTCTTCATTTTGGCTTTGAATCAGGGGCCGGACGGTCCTTGCGCTCCTGTTTCGTACGGATTTGGCTCATAATTAGACTTAAGGTCTTTTTCTGAAATCCGGGGTCGAAGAATTCCTCTGCAAGCCTCCGTGAGTTCTGCAACTTCCTCAGCGTGATCTTCTGATCGCAGCATCTTCATGACCCTCGAGCGCTCTTTCATAAACCAAGAAGCATCAAAATTGGCTGTTTCGGGAAGCGTCATGTGGCGATCCGCAAATGCCATCTCGACAACTGTGGAAAGGCGAGCTTCGAAATCAGGTTGGAAGAAAACCACTTCATCCGGTTGCCCCATCTTATAGCTCGTATCCATCGAATTATGAATGACGCAGGTAAACCCAGCGTACGCAGGTCGCCACTTGGAATCCTTCAAAAGCTTTTCCCAGGTTTCTCCGCGCTCGCGCCACTCATCATCACTTACATCATCAGGATGATCGCAATTATCCCAGTATGAGTAGTCGGAGACATCGCGCTCAGAGGAAACCCACGCTTCTCTCCAATCACTCTGATCGGTTCTGATAACCCCGTAGAACGCACCGTCATTATAGATCAGATCGACTTCAAAATCGAAATCCATTTCGATGTTTCTGTAACCATTCTTCTGATCTTCCCGTGCCTGATCACGCATCTCTTTGCGGATGACGAAAAGGGGGCTGACACTATCCTTGAGGGTCTCAATAGGCAGATCAGGCGTAAGCGCTGACCGCACATCTGCTTTATCGATAGCCGTTACTACCCTTAGTGCAAGACGTTTATTTGCCTTCTCCAGAGCCAGCGCACCAATACGAGATCGCCAGTTGTTCACGTAGGCCTGAACATCACCGAAGTTCGAGGTGTTGAACTTAAAACCTGAGTATATCTTGATGCTCATCGGAGGCTTCCTTGTTTGTCATGATGGCTATATACCGTCAACCCAAGCAAAGTACTCGGGATCATTGCAGTTCTTCGCAAGCTTGATAACGAAATCCTGGTCTTTCATAATTTCGATCACCCGGCCGAGCTTGGGCGGATAAGAGGTCAGGTTCGCCGTGCGACCTGCGGAGATGTCGTCGTTGAGGGCCTCAGAGAGACCGCATAGTTCCCTCGTCATCTTTCCATGGACACTGGCTCCAAGGGCACTGCCGCCATGGACAATCACCCCAAGGGCAAGCCATGAGGCGATCCCAATCTCTTTTCAATATATCAGACACTCCAACCCTCCTTTTTTGCTTCATGGTCGCTTAAAGCATTGCGAGCGATATTGTAGTGCGCCCTAGACATTCTTCGGGCTTCATCCGCCAGCCTCTGCAAATACCACTTCTTGACGCGCCACATCATGCCTCTCACTCATTTATGAATTGTTCGTTTCACGCAGACCATTAATTGCCGCATGTACGTTCATGTGCTGCGATGTCCCGTCTGCAACAGACAGCTTGCCGCTGCGCCAATTGTAAGCGACCACGCCCGCATCACTGCCCGGCAATCGGTTTACTGTGATGTGATATTCGACTCGCTCAATTGTTGCTCCACGGCGTACATTTGCTATCATCGGCTTCGCTCCCTCTTATTGCACGTTCTGTGAGTTTATCTTCTTACCGAGATTACGTGTCAAAATCTGGACCGGAGAAGTGGTAAGGTTTCGGAGTCCAGAAATTCTTCGAGCTCACGGCAAATCCACGCAATCTCCTTCATGTACTCGGGATCAAATCCATCCGGTGAGCATACAACATCTTTCAGGAGCATGGACATCTTCTTCTCTAGATCAGACATGGATCCACCTTTTGAGATCACGTCGTTTGCTTTTTCAATCACTAGATCTTGAGCCTTAATCTTCCAGACTCCCTTACCTTGTTCGACATGAAGGTGATGGAGCATGCTCATAGACACGGCATCACCCGCCGCTACTTTTTCACTGAACATCTCCGATGTGTGACAAAGGCTATTGTATGCGGTTTCGCGATGCTCTTTCAGGGAAGCCAAATAATCAGTTACGTTCACGATCTTATCCTTTCATAATATTAGTAGCCAGAGCGCCAATGGCACCTGGGGGGTGGTCCGCTAGAACTTTGGTTCCGGCGGCAGGTATTCCTCGAGGTCTTCGTAGATCAGCGAGATCTCCTGCTTGTAGTCGATATTATATTTTTCTGGTGCAGCCGTAACTTCCGTTAGGTGCAGCGCAATAGCATCCAATAAATCATTTACGATCCCATTTTCGGCAATCACTTCGTCCACCTTATTGAGGGTAAAGTCCTCAGCCTGAAGCTTAGTAATCGCCTTGCCTTGGTCGAGGTTCAGGCCTGTCAGCTTACTGAGGGCTTCAGTATCGTTGATCGCGACCTGCTCATCAATCGATTTTGAAATCTCGCACAGTTCCTCGTGGGCCTCTTTGCGATGCCGCTCCTTGATCATCTTCACTAGGTCCATAACAGTCCCAGATGGTTCCATAGGATGCGAGTAGGTTTCGAGTGCATCCATATGGGCTTCATAGACTTCGGGGCGCTCGTCTTGCAGGAAGTCACGCATTTTGCGCACTGCTTCATCCATGGTCTTGCCACGGGTTCTGAACCCACCTGTAACGGTTGCGAGCCACTCGCCATCCAGGTCATGACAATCTAACATCTTACTATCCTTATCAGCTCACATCTTGAATGTGTTTGGGATGATCTCTTGATGCATCCAGTGAGTTTCCGTCTGAACATGACCTTCGCGGACATACTTGCCCATGGAGGTTACCATTTGGTCCTCATGGAAAGCATCCATCACCCGGACAACGAAGCCTTCTTGCTGTTCAAGATCCAGTCCGCTGACAAGCGCATCAATCTGACGGATATCAAACTTTCCGCGCCAGAGAACCGGAACCGGCACGATGCCAAGCTCACTAAACCGCTGCATGGTATCATCCCAGGATTGGATCACCTCATCTTTGATCCAGGCAAACCCCATGAAGAAGTGAGGCAGCCCATCATAGGCAATGGAGTGCTTCGCATAGAGGTACTCGCCCACAATGCGCTCATTGGCCGCCAACATAGGGGAGATGCCCGCTGCGAAGGCCTTCATGCGATCCCGAGAGGGGTGATAGCGTCCGTCGACACTCCGCGCATGGGTGCCACCGTCATAAATAGTGGTGTTTTCGCCATCCATTTTTTCGGTAGCCACCACATCAACGCCGCCGTCCTGCTCGAAAGCAGACAGGGACTTGAGAATCTTGTCATCACTCGTGGCACCAGGTGAGCCTGGTAGATGATATGTGCGCCCGTACTTCTTGCTCATAATTTTGTGCCGGTTAAATGTCCGGTTCCCTAATATATATTTTTACCGGAAATCATACACTTCCGATGCAATCTTAATGTCTTCGTGCCGGTTCAGAGTCCGGTTTGCGGATCATCCAAAGGTGCATATCTTTCGCTAGCTTCTTCCAGATATTCGCAGATGTATTTAGCTGCATCTTCATAGGCGCAATCTGAAATCGTCAGATGAATAGGCTTCTCTTTGTCTGGATGCGTGAGTTCGGCATGCACTTTCACACGTTCAACACCGTTATAGTCAGCACGCCCACCAGGCTCGATTACCGTTTCAATGCGATACCCGCGTTCCATCGCGAGAAGCGCGTAGGCAAAGGTGACATCATCGACATAGCGCAGTTTGGATTGGTCCAGCGGAAGCTTGTCTTCATATCCCGGTAGCAGGTTTGCGAAATCCCCGAGCCCCATCATTCCAAACTTGGTGTTCATCTGTCGGAACATCATTTTGAAGACCGGCCAGTGATGCTCGGGGATCCGCATGTCCAGATAGCGATCTGAATTGGAGCCTGTGGAGGCTACAGCACCATCGGGTTCGTGACCACATGTTGGGCACTTGCTCTCAGGCATGGGATTTCTCCGCATTACGTTTCGCTACAGAGACCTGTTTTTCTAGCTGCTTAATTTTTGCATTCATCGCTACGATAACTTTTGCAGCCTCAGAGTAATCTTCAAAGCTTGCGGTGGCGTCGCGGCTTTCACGACCAGCATCAGCAGCCCATTTGTAGTGCACCATGTCGATTTCAGCAAAATGCGGACTGGATAGATACCCTCCGAGCTTGGCCACTTTTACGCCCTTGTCGGTGATCTTCGTCAGGTAAGCGGAAGTATCGTCTTCTTGGTGAGGATCGCACAACAGTCGGAGTTCGCAGAGGCTAAGAATTGCTTCCTTCTCACTGTCTTCCCGGAAGTACATAGCGTCTTTGTTGACGGTATTCAGCTTGAGAAGGATTTCTCTCTCATCATTTGTCAAAAAACGCATAATCATCTCCAGATAAGCAATACATTTACAAGATTAATAAAGCATATACCTAATGATGACAAGCATTAAGTGATCTGTAATTCGTTTAGATATTGATGTGTTCTATTAAGGCGCCGGTGCCGGAGCAGGCGCCTCGGGTTCCATCCCATTCTCTATGGCCACATCAACCGAAGTAATTGCCTGCATGAGGTCTTTGAAGGTGATATCCTCAAACACATCGGAAATCTCGCGCCACACTGCGGCTTTGGCCTTCGACTTTGTCTCTGCAATCACTTGAATAGGGCGGTTATCCGGGTCTGGATCCAAGCCCAGCTTTCTGGCGTTTAAGTGGATATCATAGACTTTATGCTTGTCGCCGATCTCAATGAGATGGTCGCTCAGGGCTTGGCGCCCGTCTTCATTGACAGTGAACCCGGTGACCGATCCATCCGATGAGCTTACTCGATCCCAATATGGAGAAGCGTCCATCTCTTTTCCTCTGGGGCTGTCAAACCCAACACAGAAGAAGTTTCTATAGCTACTTGTCAGCGGGTTTACCGGACGGCCGAGGGCGTGATCCATCTCGTTGAAGGCGCTATTTTTAAGGGATCGATTGATGGCTTTTATAGTCATATTTTTTACTCACTGGCGGATGTCCTGCCCCTTCTGGGACAGGACATGATTTTCATGGCTCTAGTTCGGCAGTCCAGTAACCGTCGTCATCCCAGCCTTGGGTCGCATCGACCCGCATACCTAGAGGCGCTGGACGGCCTCCTTTGGCCTCTGGGAGCCAGTTACCGAAGACACCTCGCACCTCAGCAGGCACGTTGCGCAGACCGATCTTGTAGAGCTCATCCCAGCTGGGGGTGCGAGGCTTCCACAATGGCACGAAGTTACCTTTGCGCACGACGCCACGGATACCGTTGTAGTTCGCCGGTTCGCTGCCCTTCATGCAGTTGCACTTACGGCAAGACATCATAAGGTTATCCCAGGTGGACAGGCCGCCCTTGGAGCGTGGAACCACGTGATCGAAAGTCAGATCTTTGACAGCAAACCTATTACCGCAGTATCCGCAGGTGAAGGCATCACGCAGAGCACAGTTCAAGCGCGACAGGGCAGGGATGCCCTTCTTTGCGACAGGTACGAACTCGTGGCACATTACGACCTTCGGAACCGGAATGCTCATCTTTTGCGAGCGAATTACCGGTCCATCCCAGTTTTCTAGAACCTGCACACGTTTTTTGTAGACTGCCTCGACTGCATCCTTCCAACCCCATAGCGACAAAGGTGTCGTTGAGAGAGGAAGCGCGTTGGCGTTCAAAACAAGGGTACGGTAGTGGTCCAGGTTTACTGGCTTGCTGCGGTGTACAGCGGGTAGGGGTGTCATCTATCTAATCCATTTCTTTCCATCTATTATTGTTGATCCGCAAGAATAATCGCACACTACACATATAGATATCTCATTCAAGATAATTCTAGGTGAAAGCCTATATATTTACCTCATAGTGTGATCGTTTGTTTGGCATCGAGGTTTTTATCCTAAACTGCCATACATGAATGTACTGTCTCTGACCTGCGCCAAGATTTCATCCAACGAAACTTCTACCGAGGAGCCATCTTCGCAATCAAGGATGGCAATAGGGTTTGAGCCTTCTGGTATCACGATGTCGCGCACCAGCGCATCAGTGTCATCAAGGTCGGCGTCTGTTCCAACTGGTACCATGACCTCACGATACATCGCATCGGCGCCACCACAAAGGTCGCTAAGCTGGAATTTAATGGATTCCCAATCCCGTCCTAGAATCTCCTCACGCTCTTCTTTTGAAAGCTGACGCAAAACGGTATTTGATACGAACCAATCATAGCAACTACGGTCCAAAGAATTTTCAATAACGTCATTGTACTCATGTAGCGCATCCGCCCATGCCTCAAGATAATCTTTTCCGAGTTTTTCGACTGATTTCTTATAAAGAAGGTGAAAACGGTTCTGTAGAACTCTATCAATATTGGCCATGAACTTTTTCCTTATGATTGATGGTAAAGTTGACCTTACTTTGAAAGTGGCAAAGGCTTTAGAGCGGGTGCAAAGCAGGTCCTTACACCCAACCTTGCACTATCATAAAAACGATGGTAAACTCACTAAGTGTCTGTTTTGAGGTAACTTTATGCGAAAAATCACCGTGGAAAACTACGCTGGAGATAACGGCGCAGAACTCTTGCGTTGGTTCACGAGTTTCGCTGACCCCGGACTTCTTTCCTCCTGGAAGGGTATCGGAGGAGGTGGTAATTGCTTTCACTCAACCATGTGCGCGAGTGCTTCCATTATTAAATACTCTGAGGGTTTACGGACAAAGGACCAGCGCCGATTGCTGAATACCACTCATCTTGTAACCGGCAGGTTTGTTATTCCGGAATCCGACGGGGGTGGGGTTGTTGACCACGCTTGGATCGAAAGAGACATCGACGGAAATATCATCGTTCTCAACGTGTCCAATCTTGGTGACGGAAAGCCTCTCTATGTGATGTCGAAGGCCGAATATCTGAAACTCAACGAGTGTGACCATATTCATCAGAGCATCTCTCTGAGGGCCATCTACCGACCCGCCGCTAGTGCTCCATCCTAGAGGCGCAGCCTCAGGGTGGTGGTGAAGGCGGATTATGTAACGATTAATCTGGCTGATCCTGATTCTCGATATACTGCTTGATGATGGAAAACGGCGCACCGCCGCAACTCACAAGGCAATATGTGCGAGACCAAAAAACAGACTTCCAGTAAAACTTACTCACATGATCAGAAAACTCATTCCGAATGACACGTGAATACGTGGTCTTCACGTTGTTGATGAACTTCGTCAAATCCATGGTTGGTGGTAGCGATGAAAGAAAGTGCACATGATCAGCTTCGCCATTCATCTCCAAAAGCTCGCCACCCCAATCTTCTGATCTTTTCCTCACCAGTTGCTCGATGCGAGCCAAAATAGGTCCGTTAATCACTTTACGACGGTACTTCGCCGTAAGAACTAAATGATAGTGCGATGCGTAAATACTATGATTTAGCTTGTAAAATTTCGGTTCTAATGGCATAATTAAGATGATGGACAAAAGACGCGTCACATACAAGCTGTATCCAACAAGCGCCCAAATCGTGCAACTAGAACGCCTTCACGATAATCACAGGGCGCTATATAATGCTGCCCTGCAAGAACGAATGGACGCTTACAAAAAGCATAAAATTTCCATTCGTAAAGGAGATCAGGAAAAATCTGTCACTCAGATTAGAGCGGATGATACTGAGTATCGGTCGATCAATGCTCAATCCTTGCAAGTGACGCTGAAGCGAGTTGATGACGCATATCAGTATTTCTTTCGCAGGGTTAAAAAGGTTAGTGGCAAGGCAGGATTTCCACGCTTCAAATCAAAGGATAGATTTAGCGGTTGGGGATATAAAAGCCACGGCGATGGATGGACCTTGAAGCCCGGCGAAGGTTTCCGCCATGGCAGACTGCGCTTATCCGGTGTCGGAACAATCAAGATTAGAGGCGAGGCGCGAACGCCTGGCCGACCGAAAGTCTGCTCGATTACGAGGAAATCTGACGGCTGGTGGGCGTCAGTGGTTCTGGAATGTGAGGCGCATCGTGAAGTAGCTCCAGATGCTCGTCCTGCCGCAGGTCTGGACTGGGGCGTTGAGACATACGCTACATTGGCTTGGGGTGTCGACAGCAGCGATGCCCAAGAATTTAAGAACGAGCGACTGTGGCAGCAGGCGAGTGACGATCTGAAAGACGCTCAGCGACACCTCTCAAAGGCTTTGAGAGGTAAAAGATCTAAGCGAGCGTTGCGCCACAAGCGCATCTTGGCGAAGCGCCACAGACAGCTGGCAAATCGTCGAAAAAACCACATCCATCAGCTGAGCAATAAGCTGGTGAGAGAAAACAAGATGATCGTGACAGAAGAACTGACTGTCTCGAATATGACTCGTTCTGTCAAAGGCACAGAAGAAGCACCTGGTAAGAACGTCGCGCAGAAGGCTGGCTTGAACAGAGAAATTCTCGATACATCGCCATCTGCGTTTTTGAAAGCACTCACATACAAAGCGGAAGAAGCTGGTTGTGAGTTAATTATCGCGCCCACGCGATCCTTGAAGCCTTCACAACGCTGCCCAGTTTCGGGCGCCACTGTGAAGAAGAGGCTTCAGGATCGGTCGCATGAGCTGCCAGATGGCAGCGTAATCTCAAGAGATCACGCTGCGGCTGCAACTATGCTTAGATGGGGTTTAGAGCAGCAGGGTATGCCTGTTTCTTGGTTGGGAACCGACCACGGGGCGTAAGTCCCGGAAACTCCATCCTGAACCGTCAGGTTAGGGTGGAGTAGTTCATAATGCGCATAAGAAGAACCCGCTCGACCCTGATAGTGAGGACGACATTCGGAGTGCTGTGAAGCATCACTTAGAAGAAACCCTAATCCAGGTCGCTGCCGCTTAAAACCAGAAGCCCCGATCAAGATGACCGGGGCTCCCTAGTAAGGATATGGTTTGAAAGATAGAATGATATCTACAACATCGTCCAAAAATGTCAACGAACTTCAGTAGAAGTTGATAGCCTCAACAGGCATACCCGGGATCAGATCCAGGTTTTGATGGCTTCAGCGGAGACGACATCCGGGCCGCCGTGAAGCACAAATTTCCCGATACTCTGGAAAACGTGATGCTCTAAAACAAAAAGCCCCGACCCAGCAACAAGGTCGAGGCTTAAAGCTTCCAGTTGTCATCTACCGGAGGTGAACCATCATCAGGGCCAGAAAGGAAATAAAACACACCCCGATGAATGATTTATCTTATGCATGATATGGGCTGTCTTTGCAAGCATAAAAATGAATAAATCTTACCCTTCTCGGAAGGCAGCCATGAAGTAATCCGTCAAAGGCTCTGTGAGGTACGCGAGTGGTGTCCTCGCCCCCGTCTGAATGAAGGCCTCAACAGGCATGCCCGGGATCAGATCCACGTTCTTGATGGCTTCAGCCAGTTGCTCAGGAGATAGCTCAATCTCTACTTTGTAGAATGGTGCCCGGTTCTCCACCTGGAAAGCATCCGCAGATATTTTTATGACGCTCCCGGTGACTTCTGGGGCATTCTTCTGATCCAAGGATGAAAACCGCACCAGGACTTCCTGATTGAAGGCGATACGGTGGATGTCCTTGGCCTCGATCTCGGCTGCAACCACCATCGGACGGTTTTGGGGAACCAAGTAGAGCAGGGGGTCCGCAGGTCGCAGAACCGCACCAGGGTTCACCGGCGCCATATTATAGACCACCCCATTTACGGGTGCTGTTACATGCTGGCGACCCAGCTGCATCCGCAGAACCCGCTCTTGCTCCAGCAGTTCAAGCTCTCTGTATTGCTGATCTCTAAGTTCGGTGACAGCCCTCTCGCGCCGGGATGTATCAAGCTTCTCAATTTCGATACCCAGTTCGATGATACGGCCACTAGCTTGCGCCTTCGAAGCTTGTAGCTCCCCGAGAGATCCACGCAGACGAGATTGCTCCCTTCTAAGGGAAGTCACCCTTGATGATTGAGCGAGCCCCCGATCCAACAGTGTCTGTTGGTTGTCCAATTCACCTTTAAGCAGTTCCAGCTGCTCACTCATCGCATCCTGTTGGGCCTCAATGCCAATGATCTGCTCCTCGATCTGTTTTTGACGGCGACCGAGTTGCTCGCGTTCGGTTTTCAGAGATACATTACGGGCTTCAAAAAGCCTTTGCTGGCCATCCATCAGCTCTTTAACCTCTTGTCGGTCGGCCTTCAGCTCCAACATGGGATCAAAGGAAAGCGTATTCATATTATCGCGTTCGGCCTCAAGCCTGGCACGGCGTGCTGTGATTTCGTTCAGCTTGCTTTCAATAATATTGTACTGGGAGCGCAGTTCGGCCGGGTCGAGGGTCAGCAGCAGCTGGCCTTGTTCCACGAGGTCACCTTCATCCACATGAAGAGTTTCGATCACTCCCCCATCTAGGTGCTGTACGATTACCCGATTGTCGTCGACCTGAACTCTGCCGGGAGCGATGATTGCGCCACTGATCTGTGCCGTACCAGCCCATCCGCCCATAACGGCGACCAAAGCGGCAAGCAGGAAGACTCCGGTAAGAATGAGTTTTCGTTGTCCATATTTTTGCATCACGCAGATCCCTGTGTCCGTGGTGCTGATTTCAGCACGCTCTTGAGTACCTCATCTCGAGGCCCAAAGGCGGTCTTACGCCCCTTGTCGAGCACTAGAAGAAGGTCGCACTCCTCAATTGCCGAAGGTCGGTGAGCCATAATTATGATGGAGCCTCCTGCCTTCTTGGTTTCGGCGACTGCCTTGTTTAGAGCAACGATACCGGCCTGATCTAAATTGGAGTTGGGTTCATCCAGAACCAGTATGGACGGGTTTCCATAAAGGGCCCGGGCAAGCGCAATCCTTTGCATCTGGCCGCCAGAAAGCGCTGTAGATGTGCTTGTAATAGGGGTGTCGAACCCTTGCGGCAGGGACTGGATGAGATCCGTGGCGCCTGCCTTCCTGGCGGCTTCCAAAACAGCTTCAGGATCCGGGTCTTCCTCCATGCGTGCGATATTCTGAGCAATCGTACCGTCAAAAAGAACCACCTGTTGTGATAGGTACCCGATATGGCGGCCGAGGACGTCGCCATCAAAGTGATTAATGGGCCATCCATCCATACTAATGCGGCCTCCAGCAGGTTTCCAAACGCCTGTGATTGCACGAGCCAGAGTTGATTTCCCTGATCCTGATGTGCCGATGACGCCCAGCGCAGTGCCAGCAGGGATCTCGAAATCTATCATCGCCAAGGTGGCTTTGACATTGCCAGGTGGCACAATGGTCATGCTCGCCACCTTAAGTTGCCCAGTGGGCTTCGAAATGTCAGTCTTTGGGGTCTCGACAGGCAGGGCGCTGAGCTTTGACTTGATGTTGGTCCAAGCCGTGCGTGCTTGCTGTACGTTTTGCCACTGACCCATAATTTGCTCTACAGGCTGGAGAGCACGGCCAAGAAGAATGGAGCCAGCAATCATGGCACCGGGTGTCAGCTCTCCCAAGAGTACCAGATAGGCGCCCAAACCAAGCATGGCAGATTGCAAGAACAGCCGGAGAGCTTTGGTTGTTGACAGGAATCCTCCTTGACGATCACCTGATTTCATATTTTCGGCCAAGGCTTCTTCACGGAACTTCGTCCAGCGAGCCGCCACACTACCGCGCATGCCCAGCGCCTGAATGTCTTCTGAGGATCTGATCGACTGCATGGCAATCATATTTGCTTTAGAAGATGCGGTCATCTGAGCCATTGCTGCGCTTTGTGAGGAGGCTTGGTTCAGAACAGAGAGCGCGACAATGATGGCACCACCTACTAGGGCAAGCACGCCCAGCGCCGGATGGAAGATTGCGATGCCAGCCAGAAATACGGGTGTCCAAGGAAGATCGAAGAAAGCCACGAACACCGGAGAGGAAAGCATCTTCTGGACCATCTCGATGTCTTTGGGGCCCGTTCGGTCTCCGATGGAATCCAAAAGATCAGATCGAAAGATCGCTGGATCTAGCTTTTGTTGCATCTGTGCGCTCATGCGAGCTAGCAGACGGCCGCGAATGTAGTCGAATGATGCCATGAACCCATAGAGGGCAACCAAAATAGCCGTGAGAGCCACCAAGGTGGCCTCTGAGCGGCTTCCAAGCACTCTGTCGTAGACCTGAAGCATATAGATGGGACCGGCCAGCAGGAGCATGTTCACTGCAAGACTGAATATACCGACGATCCAGAGGGTCGACGCGGGTAACTTCAACTGTAATGGGGAGCCGGTAATTTTAGGTGCGCGAGCCATATCAATCCTCTTGAAGAGCTCGCGCACATTATCTGGGGGCAGTTAAATAGAGATTAACGATACCTGATCACGGTGCGCTGGGCGCATTGTCGGATTCCATCGTTGGGTTCTCTTCGTAGTGCTGAGTGATGAGCGCCTCTATGGTCGCAACTTCTTCAGCAAGAGGATGAAATCCCATGTGCTTGGCAATATCTGCGAAGCCGTCGCCAAAAGCGGTGAGCTTGCAATCTCCGATGATGCGGCTTTGCTCAGAAGTGAAAGCAAATATAGCGTAGCCTTCATCTTTTAGAGTGTGAGCGAAAGCTAAGGCTGACATCTCGCACTTGAGCGCACATTTTTCGATACTGCGATGAACCGGCCCGTCGATCTTAACGTGCTCGGGCAGGGTGAGGGGGATCAGGAATTCAGATCCCTCTCGCATAATATTGCCGTCTCCCAGGGTAGATTCCCGGATCATACGCAATATCGATTGCTGACAGTCGTCAGGGTCTTTCCCCTCGTATGCAGACAAGACGTCCAAGAGGACGCCTTCATCCTCCAACGCGCGGTAGAGAGCGCCGGTAAGTCTGACAATATTCCCGACGTGAGCGGTTTTGGCGCCGATGTAAATTTTAGTGCTCTTACTATCCATGATGATCGAAATCCTTCTCTGTACCCCTATGAAGTGGCTAGAAACCTGCATCTTTCCATGCCTGCTTAGGCCCTTACACGAACAAACATTAATAAAATGTTAATTTATACTTGCAGACCATGAACTGTTCTTGCTATGAAGCCAACAACACGAATTACAATCGGAACTGACATGCACAAACTCAAGATCACGGCGCAGCTTGCCTCGCCGCTCATCAAGCAAGGAGAGATGACCTTTGACGCTCTCCTTATGTGCCTCAAGGGCGATCCTGACATCCCTCTGAAGCAGACTGATGGTCTCTTTCACGCATCGAGCGCCATTCTTGAGACCCCCATTCATGGCAAGGTCGGCTTCATTGCCGGTCTGCATGGCCAACACCGTTTGGACCCCGATCTCATCAAGAAGAACAAGAACGGTGGCACCCACAAGATGTATGATATCCAGCGTCGTAAGGGCTGCGGTAACGTCTTTCACACCTATCCGACCTTTACGACTGCGACGGTCAGCTGGCACTGCGAAGGCGACATGCATGGCATCCACGCTCTGCTGAAAGACGTTTACTTCCTCGGCAAAAAGCGGTCGCAGGGCTACGGTCAGATCGTTGAAGGCGGCTGGTCCATCGAAGAAAGCGATTTCGATGGCATCATGGATGATCAGGGCAATCCATTGCGTCCAGTTCCCGAAGATCGGTTTGCAGGCAACCGTGATCTTCCTCTTGTCGATGCCGCCTGGCGCCCCCGCTATTACGACCCCATGAACCGGGCTGCCTGCTATATGCCGATGGAGAATGCAGCATGAACACCTTTGAATTTCTGGCTGAGCACTTTGCAGGCCAATTCGATATCGATCCTGCGATCAACTGCCCTGTTAAAAAGACCGAGCGTGCGCTCTCAATGCCGCACCCGATGGTCGACAAGGTTGATGCCAAAGGGAACCCGAAAACCAAGCGCTTCATGAAGGGTGCGTGGGTTGTGGTCTACAACGGCGGCTTCATGACCAACTCTGAGTTCATGTACGACAATGTGCTCACGGAACCGGACATGAAAGCACATGAGGCATTCCTCTATGCGATTGATCGACTGCCGAAGCCTTGGTGCTTCCTGACGTTCACCAATGCCGCATTCCCGCTTTCGAACATCTACCTGAGCTACGATCCCCGGGTCATGCGCATCTGCTCCCCCGGCGACACCGAGACCTTCAACATGTTCGAAGAAGCCAACACCCCCATGCACAAGCGCATGATGAAAGCCAAAATCAAAGCCGAGAAGGAGCTTAAAGTTGCTGTTTGATCACCTTATCCCCAAACCCGCTGGTATCGATGGGTATGCTGTTCACCAGCTTCTTGAGCAAATGACAGATGGCGGCCGCGCTCTGCATGTTGTGAACGATGACCATATCGTTGTGCGGAGCGAGAGCCCCGATCTGACCAACAATGCTGTGCCTGTTCGCGACATCAAAGAGGGCGACGTGGTTTCCTTTCAATTGCGGGCTTCCTGCGGCAAGAAAACTCGGGGCAAGCATAAGTACTTCTCTCCCAAAGACTGGCGCTCCCGCAAAGAGTGGCTCGACCGCCGCGCTAATGGTTTCGAGATCATCGCCTGTCATGTGTCAAGCGAGCCGGAGAAGATTGCCAAAGGCAAAGGCTTCAGCATGGACAAAACCGACTTCACCGGCGTTCTGAAGGTCACCGACCTCGACGCTTTCAAAGCTGTCCTCAGAGAGGGCGTCTCCACTCCTGGCAAGGCCTACGGCCGTGGCCTCATCGTAATCTAACTACTTCATACAAAGGAACTGAAAATATGAAAAAGATCATCAAAGTCGACCTGACCCTGACCACCCAGAGCCCGCTGAGCATCAAGCTCCCAACACCGCAGGGCCTGCGCGAAAACAAGTGGGATGGTGCTCCCGTCATGACCCGTGGCCTGAATGCCGATGGTGAGGCGATCCAGACTGCCTATATCCCAGCAACCACCCTGCGTGGCAGCGCCCGCCGTGCAATGGCCATCCCGCTGATGGAGAAGGCCGCTGCTGAGGGTAAAGCATACACTCTGCAAGATGCCTATAAAGCGATTACTGGGCAGGATGCTGCATCTGAGACCGCTGCGGAAACGATCAACCTGGCCGATGCTCGCACTGAGCGTCAGAAAGAGATCAATGCCGTTGCAGACCTGTTTGGTTGCGGCCTGAACATGGCATCGCGTCTGAAGATGTCGAACCTGATGCCCGAGATCGATGTCCTGCCGGAAGCCTTCGGTGTGGTGAAGAAAGATATCGACGATACCGAAGGTGCTGTCGATCTGCTGGATGACGAAAACCAGCAGGCTTTCTATGCCCGGTCTTCTGCGAACCAGAAGCGTTCTGCTGCTGCCGCTATCGTTTCGCAGATCGAGCGCAAGCTGTGGAGGGACAAGGACAACAAGGATCTGAAATCGGCTCTGGCTGACGCTCAGGCTCAGTTGAAGAAGTATGAAGACGAAATGGGCGGGATGAAGGTCTCTTCCAAGAACCTGGCTTCCTTCTATGCCCTGCCTGCCGGTGTTGAATGGAAAGGCTTCCTGATCATTGACAATCCGCGTGAAACCGATGTTGGCGTGATCCGCACCTGGCTGGAAACCCTGAGCCAGTACCCGCTGCTGGGCGGCAATCAGGCTCGTGGCTGTGGTCACGTGAAAATGGTTGCCACCATCAAAGTTGATGGCAAAATCGTAGAGACCATCGAAACCACGGACTTCGATGCTGCCAAGGTTTCGGAGGTTGTGCAGGCCGCCGCCTAACACAACTACCAACTAACGATCAACGAAGTGCCTCGGGGAGAAATCTCCGGGGCACTTTCCGTTCAAGGATAACTAAGGATAATCTCGTCAGACCAAATCTATCCTTGATATAGCGTATTTTATTAATGAATAGATCAAGGATAGACTTTACTTTGTTTTAGAGTTTGCTATTACTGTTCTTGCCAAGCCTTGCTGGTCTTGGAAGATTTAAGAACAGACGAAGCCTTTTGCTTCTGCATACCGCGAGACATTTGATGAAAACCCTTTTCCGTTCCGAAGAACAAACCGAATTCAACGACCGCATATCGAGCCACCTCGCAAACCCAACCGGCCCTCTTCTGATTGAGGCAACTACCGGGGTCGGCAAGACGCGCGCTTACTTGAATGCCGCTGCCCGTTCCGAACAGAAAATTGCCATCTGCTTCCCCACCCACGCTCTCATAGACCAGCTTCTTGCCTCCTCTGATCTTACCGTCATTCAAGACATCTACCCTCGTGTCACAGTAGCCGCTTTCCGCCCCAAGTCTTTCTTCGATAGCGAAACTGAATACCTCGAGAACAAAGAGCAGTGTCTGCGCGCAGATATCATGCTCTGCACCTCCAGCTCCGTGATCTTCGACCAACGCCTCAAGGGCCAGTACAATGGGGTAACCGAGCGTGACGCCATCCTGTTTGATGAAGCCGACATGCTGCCCGATCTCGCAGCCCTAACCTCTGAAATGACGATCACCCGGGACGAGCTGAAAGCCTTCAACATCAAAGCAACCAAACCCTTGGATATCGTGGGCGCTCTGCTCACCAAGGAAGGTCTCGATGCAGAGACAAAAGCGAAGGCGCGTCTTGCCTTGGAAGGGCTCACCGAAGAGCCGTCCTGGTTCCGCAAGTGCGGTGTTACCTCTCGTGGCGATCTGGCTGTCTACAGCCGTCTTCCTGGTCGCATCCTCAAGAAGATCAGTAACCGCTCCAGCACCGTGTTCATGTCAGCTACCCTCAGCATTGGTGGCAACTTCAATGACTTTAAGCGGGCCATGGGTATTGATCGCATCAGCCCTCTCTCGACTATGATTTCTCCGAAGAAGCACGGCACCCTTCACTATGACTTCTATCTTGATGATGCCCACAACACTGAAGGGTGGATGAATACTGTTGTTGAGCAAGCCATGGATGCTGCAAACGACGGCCGCACCCTGGTCATCACCCCTTCGCACCGTCTGGCTCAAGAGATCGGCGAAAAGATCCCTGAAGCCGTGGTGCGTGAGCGCGATGAGACCACTACTGAGGCAGCTGAGCGCATGGGCAACAGCAAGATCCTGATCGCTGCTGGCGCTTGGGCCGGTCTCGATGTGCCCGAGCCGTTCACCACCATCATTTTCCCTCAGGTTCCCTATGCTGCTCCAAAGGCGCTGGGCGACGAATGGCTGGAAAATGAGCCTGACATGATGGTGACCCAAAGCATGTCTTCTTACACTGATAGCAAGAATGCTGCGATCCGTCGTCTGATCCAGGGGCAGGGCAGGGGTCTTCGCTCTCCTGACGCTTACTGCCGGGTTGTGTTTTGTGACCCTCGTATCGAAGATCTGGGAACGAAATTTATCCCCGATAGATTCAAAACGGGCTATCACGAAGGGCGCAAGGTATCTTCTCAAACCACTAAAGCAGAACGCAGCCCGCATGTGCGTCGGGAAGCTCTCCTTCATCACGGCACTAAATGCCAAGGTAACTGCGACAGCACGATATTTCACATTCGTCAGCTCGAGGTACACCACTTGAACCCTCTGGCGCTGCGTGGTGCTGGCGAAACCAGGATGGAAGATGTCGCTGTGCTTTGCCGGAACTGCCACGCCTATGTTCATAAGGATGGCAACAACGTCGTTTCTATTGAGGCTCTCCAGTCCCGCGTAAAAGAAGAGATCAATAAAAAGGCCAAGGTTCTGCTGACTTTCTGATCTGTTTTCAGCGCATTCGTGCTACGCTTTTACCAAAGTCGGGTCTCGGTCCTAAAAATGAAAACGATGGCGACAAATTCTGATGGAAAACACAAAAATAGTAGGTCAGGATACCTTTTCCTTCAATGAATTCATTGCTATAAGCAACTATCGGATGCAGCCACACTGATATTGAGTGGTTACTACAGGTGTATGTATTTACTCATGATTTATCTCCTGGATGCAGCCACACTAATATTGAGTGGTTACTACAGGGGTGAGGTGCGCGGCGAGCCTTGGCTTTCGGATGCAGCCACACTGATATTGAGTGGTTACTACAGGGAACTGCCTCCTGAGCCACCCAGGAGCCTTGATGCAGCCATCCTAGGATTGGGTGGTTACTACAGGCTCGTTACACATGGCGCCATGCGGAACGAAGATGCAGCCACACTAATATTGAGTGGTTACTACAGGACATGCGTTGTGTGATCGTCAAACAGCAAAGATGAAGCCACACTGATATTGAGTGGTTACTACAGGTGTCGATTATAGAAAGCATCCAGCGCACTGGTGCAGCCATCCTGGCTATGGGTGGTTATTAAAGGCAATGATTACGAGCGATATCGTAAAGGCATCTAGCCACCTTATGTAGGTGGCTACTACAGGGACCGTCGCTAACCCTCGCTCGCGCGACCGCATATGCAGCCACACAGGTATTGAGTGGTTACTACAGGTTTATCGCCTTTTTAAGGAAAGACCGCACGCAGATGCAGCCATCATTATGGTGGATACTACAGATTGAATAATATAGCCGGGTTTATCCAGTATTCATGAAGCCATCTCGATTATTGGTGGCTACTAAAGACGCACCGCGTCCGCGCGAGGCTTTGAGGCAATTACAGCTACCCTGATTTCGGGTGGCTACTACAGGTTGGAGCGGCGATTGTACGAGGTTGCGCGTCCATGCAGCCATCTTGAGATTGGGTGGTTACTACAGGACGGAGTACTAATCCGGAACGGCCTATAGAGGCTCAGCCATTTGATTAAAGGTGGCTAATTTTGGATGAATGGAAAACGGTAATTTAAACCATGACTCCCACATCACTCATAGTGCACAGGAGTGATGAATATGACCGCAGATAAAAAATCTACCGACCCGACGCTAGTGCACCATCCTAGAGGCGCAGCCTCAGGGTGGTGGTGAAGGCGGATTATGTAACGATTAATCTGGCCGATCTTGTCTCTTGATATACTGCTTGATGATGGAAAGCGGCGCACCGCCGCAACTCACAAGGCAATATGTGCGAGACCAAAAAACAGACTTCCAGTAAAACTTACTCACATGATCAGAAAATTCATTTCGAATGACACGTGAAGACGTGGTCTTCACGTTGTTGATGAACTTCGTCAAATCCATGGTTGGTGGTAAAGATAAAAGCAAATGCACATGATCAGCTTCGCCATTCATCTCCAAAAGCTCGCCACCCCAATCTTCTGCTCTTCTCCTCACCAATTGTTCGATGCGAGCCAAAATAGGTCCGTTAATCACCTTGCGACGGTATTTTGTCGTGAGAACTAAATGATAGTGTAGTGCGTAAATACTATGATTTAGCTTGTAAAATTTGGATTCTGGTGACATAACTAAGATGATGGACCAAAGACGCGTCACATACAAGCTGTATCCAACAAGCGCCCAAATCGTGCAGTTGGAACGCCTGCACGATAATCACAGGGCGCTATATAATGCTGCTCTGCAAGAACGAATGGACGCTTACAAAAAGCATGAAATTTCCATTCGCAAAGGAGATCAGGAAAAATCTGTCACTCAAATTAGAGCTGATGATCCTGAGTATCGGTCGATCAATGCTCAATCCTTGCAAGTTACACTGAAGCGGGTTGATGAAGCATATCAGCATTTCTTTCGCAGGGTTAAAAAGGGTAGCGGCAAGGCAGGCTTTCCGCGCTTCAAATCTAAGGATAGGTTTAGCGGATGGGGCTATAAAAGTCACGGCGATGGATGGACCTTGAAGCCTGGTGAGGGTTTTCGCCATGGTAGACTGCGCCTATCTGGTGTCGGAACAATCAAGATCAGGGGTGAGGCACGAACTCCTGGCCGACCGAAAGTCTGCTCGATTACGAGAAAATCTGACGGCTGGTGGGCGTCTGTGGTTCTGGAGTGTGAAACACATCGAGAAATTGCTCCAGATGCTCGTCCTGCCTTAGGTCTGGACTGGGGCGTTGAGACATATGCAACACTGGCTTGGGGTGTTGAAAGTAGCGAGGCTCAAGAGGTTAAGAATGAGCGGCTGTGGCAGCAGTCCAGTGAAGATCTGAAAGACGCTCAACGCGACCTTTCGAAGGCTTTAAGAGGTAAAAGATCCAAGCGAGCCCAACGTCATAAGCGTGTCTTAGCGAAGCGCCACAGGAAGCTCGCCAATCGTCGAAAGAACCATATTCATCAGCTGACATCGCAATTGGTCAAGCATAACAAGATGATCGTGACAGAAAGTCTGACTGTCTCGAATATGACTCGTTCTGCCAAAGGGACTGAAGAAGCTCCAGGCAGGAACGTCGCGCAAAAATCTGGTTTGAATCGAGAAATTCTCGACACATCACCATCTGCATTTTTGAAAGCCCTCACATACAAAGCGGAAGAAGCTGGTTGTGAGTTAATTATAGCGCCCACTCGATCCTTGAAGCCCTCACAACGCTGCCCTGTTTCGGGCGCCACTGTGAAGAAGAGGCTTCAAGATCGGTCGCATGAGCTGCCAGATGGCAGCGTAATCTCAAGAGATCACGCTGCTGCTGCAACCATGCTTAGATGGGGCTTAGAGCAGCAGGGTAAACCTGTTTCTTGGTTGGGAACCGACCACGGGGCGTAAGTCCCGGAAACTCCATCCTGAACCGTCAGGTTAGGGTGGAGTAGTTCATGGTACGAATATCCTGCTCTCTAATGGTCTCACCGGCCCCCGCCAGATCCATAGCTTCTGCTTCTGCTTCGCTACCAGCTTCGATGGTGTATTCGACTTCAACCACACGCGTCTCGCGAACGACGACTTTGTAGCTTTGCATGTTGTCTTCAGACATTTTTTGGATCCTTATGAATGGACTGCTTGAGGCAAAAGTAGCCTCCGATACGCAAGAAAATATGATTTCCAAATCACGCAGATTTATGGGCCATCATGTACTCGCGAAACTTTTCGGCCGCCATCAGGACTAACTCTCGGGCTTCCAGTGTATCCATCGCACCTGCTGCGTAAGGCTCGGCACCGTAAGGCTCTTCGTACTCCCAGAGAGGGGCGCCATTGGACTTGCGACCAACTGAAATACTCCACCGGTTTCCTCTTGCTCTAAAGCAGAACGGATTTCGATCAATGCTTCCTTCGGACTGAACCGGAAAATGCCCGCTAATATAATCGAAAACCAAACCCTTGGTGGATATCTCTGAAACACCCATGAATAAATATCTCCCTTTCAAACGAAAAGCGGGGTAGCAATTTATTCTTGCTACCCCGCCGTAAAATGGTGATCCCTGTAGGACTCGAACCTACGACATCCTGATTAGAAGTCAGGAACTCTATCCAGCTGAGTTAAGGGACCAAACTGCTGAAAACAATCAACAATCTTGGTGCGCCCGGTAGGACTTGAACCTACAGCCTACCCGTTATGAGCGGGGTGCTCTAACCAATTGAGCTACAAGCGCGAAACTCTATATTTCTCCTTGCGACACTAGCCGCTGCGTTATGAATAACCTAGAATATACATGCTCTATAGTCAAGGGCAAATCATGCTTCGTTGACAATTTTTCTGACCATGCAGGTTTGCGATCTTGGCCATGGTGAATGCCAGTGGTTATACGCTATGATATCGGCATGATTGATCAAGTAATCTTCGCCTTTTCCTGTAATCACCCAAGTGTCATGACCTCTAGCATTTCGGCCTGCGCGCTCTACTAAGTCGTGCTGTCGAAGAGACCGTATCTGGCTAGATCCCCAAGCCCTCGCGTTCGATATCTTTTGCGGGCAAGCCTGCTCGCCTATGTCAGCTGCCGACAGTGCGCGCACTTTGGATAGATCCTGACCATCTAGGAACTGGAGAACCCGTATCCTATTAAAGGTCGGCCTCAAATCGTATCTCATAGCATCCCCCGCATTCTAGTGGGATGATTCTACACAGAACCTCAGTACGTTGCCAAGTATAGCTTTAACGAAAAGAAATCAGACCATTACCCGATCAGGCAAACTTGCGGGCTTCCTTAAGAACGGCTTCTTGTCTTCTCTCTTGCATGGTTAGCTCATTCCAATGTTTTCTGGGATTGCCGCACATATGGCAAGAGCAATATGCAAGGTGATCATGGAGTTTTGAGAAGTTATCAGGGTCCAAGTGAGCGCTTTGAGATGCAATTCGCCTGGCTTTCGCTTTCATACGATCACGATGATGACGACGCTCTGCTCGCTTCGATCCAGTAATGCTTCCCATAATATTATCTCCTTGTAATACATATAATATTGTTGTTGTAAGGCAGTCTGTCAATGCTCTACAAGCATAGTGGCGCACATCCTTTCTTTAGGTTTCTGTATCCTCTTTCTTAACCAGACCTAAAATGCGTCTTCCTGAACGAGCCAAGCTGGGATCGGTTTCCTCCATCTCATCCAAGCGAGTGGCCATGTAATCTCGGCGGTTCAGATAGTCTGTTTTTAGGTTCCCTGTCGGCTTGGGCGGGACCGCTTTCTTTGAATGAACGACAATCATGCCGCTTTCATCCATGTGGAGGTGCTTCCCATAATGGGCTTTGGCTTTCGATAGATGAGGCTCAACTTGTTGGTCTTCGGCCGCTTGCTTTATGGATCTTCTGACCCTGATTATTGAAAGCACCAGCCATGCGATATTGAAAGCAACCAAGTATCCAAGTGCGTTAAAGATTGCACCTTCCATAAGAGCTGGATCGATCCCCGCGCTGAGAGAGGTCATAAACAGAACCGGAAGTGCGATGATAACTCCAATCATCGCGTGGTAGGGGGCAAAAAGCATTCGCGTCTCTCTCGCCACCTTATTCCTTGTCTTCCGATCCATTTGGCATCTCCATAGATAGCTTTTTGCAAAGCATACAATGTGAATGGTTAAATAATGATGACCGTACGTAATGGGCTTCACGGCTACCAAATTTAAGCGATAATTTCATAGCTCTGCCTATCTCAGATATAGGGAACGGCAGGAAATAATATGAAAAGCGATAAACTAAAATCGGTAATAACCTCCATACAAAATGAGAGGGCTCGCTATGACACTCTTATTGCTCGTCGTGATGAGATTGAAGTGCAGGCTCAAACACGTAAGGACAGGATTGCTGAGCTGCTGGATGGCGAGACCGAAGTGAAGCGCAGGCTAAATCTCGACAGCGAAAAATCCATCAATAGCCTCCTGAAGGCGCGGGATAGGATCAACAAAGAGATTGTCGATGAGAGGTCAAAGCTTCGGGCTGACGATAAAGAGTACAGTCGCGTTGAGAAGGAACTCGAAAAATCAGAAGTCAGAATGCAGGGGCTTGAAGCTAAGTACACGGCCGCCCGCGCTGAAGTCCATGATTGGGTTGAGCAGATCGACGCTGACTTTCAGAAAGAGACCGGCCGGGCCCCCGAAACCGGTATCATATCTCGTTTCCTCGGCAGAGGAAGCATCGGTGCACAGGCAGGGAAGTCACCTGAAGGCAAGAAGCGCCCCATGCAACGCCTTAAGAGGGCTTTGGCATTTAAGGTAGCTCCGCAGGTAGCACTGTTTGCTGGCGCCCTTCTATTGGTCGACGATTTCAGCGGTGTGCATGCCTTGAGCAGTCCAAGCAACGACCAGGCTTCTGCAACCGAGTATCTGAATTCTATGGACGGGATCGGCCCCAATACCAGAGAGCTTCTTGCCCTGAGTGGGATTGAGGCAATCAGGACAGATGGCGGAAGTTATATTTTCGCATCCACTGACTTGGAAGGAGACCTACCTGGCGTCGATGCAGTGAGCCTTGAGCGCATTATCTCGAAGATATCCAAGCTCGATGGCATGGATGAAACTGATGCGAAGGAAATTTTTGAGCATCATATTGCCCCGACTGTCCAGGCCGCCGTGCAGCAATGTAGGGTTGCGAGAAATTGCTCTGATGGATCCCAATCAGAAGTGATAGCTGACTTCCAGTATGAGGATGAATACGGAAACGAGGTCAAGCTGTCCTGGAGTAATCAAGATGGTCTTGGGTTTAGAGATAATGCCGTTATGGCGCAGAACGCTGATCGCCTATACAGCGACGTCGCACATCTCGGCAATTAAGGTTACACTAACACAACAATAAGGGCGCCTACATTCCACATGCTTGGCGCCCTTATCTCTTTTATAAGATTGATTGTAGGGTGGTTACATTCCCAAGCGACCGGAAAACGCCAGTAAGTCTGATGTTTCCTCATCGGGAAGATCTGCGGATGCCGTCAACGGCTTATCTGGGTTGAGATAGTAGCGTCCATTGGAGCGCGGAACCTCAAGCATATAGCCGTCCTTTAAAAGTCCTTTCAGGGCACGATTATAGGTGCTTTGAGACATCGTTTTGCAGATGGCAGAATTCTTGACTTCTCCGCTCTGAATGCCCTTGCGGCCACCATTGGAAGCATAGATTTCCTCTAGTGCTTTCATGGCAAGAAGAATGTCGATCTGGTTCTGATTGAAACGAGAAGAAAGCTTCAGCTTGTCATCCCATTGCGCCATCAGCATTCGCACTCTAGCCAACCCTTGGATAATGTCATTTTTCATAAAATCTGCTTTCCTAGTTTTCATTTTTTCTTACAACAGGCTCCACCCATCCCCACGAGCGGAACCGTAGGGAACATGTTGTCGAAAACTGGAATTCAGAAAGTGCTAATTTTGTAAGTTTTTGGCACACTTAGTCGCAGCCACGGAATTACCGAAGCTCTCTCGAAGTGATTTTTTTATGAATTTACAAATCTGTCCTAATGGGCAGCCAAAAGGTTACTTTAGTTCCCTTACCTGGCCGTGATTTGATCGATATATTACCCAAGTACGAGCTTGCGAGCTGCTGGAGTGTGGTGAGTCCCATACCCATATTTGTTTCTGGGCTTGTCGTAAAATAGGGGTGGGTGGCCGAACGCACGACATCGGAACTCATCCCAACGCCGTTGTCTTCGACAGTAAAGGTGAAGATACCCTCACCGTCACCAAGCTTCTTGCGATCACCACCCTCAATGAACGGGTTCCGGTCCAGCACTTCTGCTTTAACCTTCAGAAGAGGGATATAGTCATCACCCTCTTGCTCTCGGCGATCCTTCATGGCTCGGAAAGAGTTGGAAACCATACTTAGTGCGGCGCCATTAAACTGGACCTCCGTCATTGGCAGTACAGTGCGCTCGTCAACCAACTTGGTAAATTCGACTTCGTATCCTGGAGATATTGAATCCAACGTCCCTGCAATGCGCGCACAGCAGCTATCTGTAAGGCGGACCCCAGATATATCATCCTGAACGAGGACTCGAGACATTTCTGTCTCGACATTGTTTTTGGTCAGCTTGAGAAGAGCTTTAGAGATGGCGCGGCCGCGTTGCACTTGGTTTTTGAGATCTTCAACCTCAGTCAGAAGCTCTTCGCGAGACATCTCTTTGATGTCTTCAGGCTCCAGCATGGCCATGGTACCTTCCATCGTGGTCACCATATTGGAGAACTCCAGCGACAAGCCCAGCATTGTAAACTGGGACAGGGTCATCCTGGCGCGACTTTCTTGAGCTTCTTTTGCCAACACACGGTCGGTGATGTCTACGGCCAACCCCTCGCAAAGGTCATTTCGCCCCGGGGTGGCTACCCCTTGGCCCGTAATATTGTAGTATTTATCGTACCCCTTCACACTATGGAGGTGCACAATCATGCTATCCTTCTTACGGGTACCGGCGAGATCGGCCATGTATTTTTGGAATTCGTCGTGGTTATAAATGGTGATCTGATCACCAATAGTCTCGAGGTCGGTTACAACAGAGTGTGCCTTACGGACCCGCTTCTCATTTACGAAGTTCTCAGTAGCGAAAAACTTTCTGACGCCATCCTCCTCGTATATTTTCCAATGATAAACGGTGAACATTTGGTCCTGCCGTGACAGGAAGCGCATCGCCTCCCATGCCCTGTTGAATTGCTCATCATGCGTGTTGGTATGCGTGTTCATCAGGGCTACCGCAAAGCCATCGGCGGGCTGCCCTTCAGGCTCGTCCATTCTGGCTACCAAGATCGTATTGTAACGCGGAATCATAATGTCTTGGATGTGCATGGGCACTTCGTGGCTTGAAGCGTCTTCTGCTTCTTCAAGCTCTCCTACTTTTTCACTGAACAGGGCGATCAGCAAGGCGCGCAGCTCAAAGTTGGATGCCCCCAAGCCTGCCTGAAGTCCGCCCCAGTGAACGTTCGAATTCGTAATTTCCCCATCCGCTCCAAAAAGGACGACGGGAATGCGGGCGCGCAGCAACCCCATGATCGGCTTCGACACATCTCCAGCTTGAGGAGTTTTCGATATTATTTCTACCACGTAGAGGCCTTTCAATAAGGTCAGCTATGTTGCCCGACCCTCGTTAGTAGGTCGTTTAGCAAATCTAGGTGTGCTGTCAACCAGCTAGGTTCCTTTCCATCATGCTCAATGCATAAGCCTAGATAAGTGCAGGTTGGTATACAATTTACCTCTTATATTAATCAAGAATTAAGATGTATTGGCTAATGTTCGTCCTTGGTACTTATACGCACACAAGGATAAACTTAATGAATATTTTTACACGTAAGGTGTGGCATTGCGCACTGGCACTGATGCTTTCGATCTCTTTTTTGATGTCTGCTATGCCCGCAGAGGCTGGGCGCGAGCGGATCGTCATTAAGGCACCCTATGATCACTACGAGCACGCGGCTACCTACTACGGGAAAAGTGAAGATTACGACCGTCGTGAATTAACTGAGCTATTCCGCCAAACGATTGGTCGCCCAGTTGATCCAGTTAAGACGCCATGGTGCGCCGGATTTGTCGACGCCATGCTGGTTAAAGCGGGCAAACAGCCTCTGAACAGCCTGTGGGCGCGTGACTTCTTGAAAATGGGTACACCTGTGGCACAACCCAAGAAAGGCGACCTCGTCGTCCTAAGCCGTGGGTCGGGCGGACACGTTGGCTTCTTCCATCGCTTCGTCCAGGATCGCAACGGCCGCTACTTTGTAGGTGTCCTTGGTGGTAATAACGAAGGTCCCGACAACAACGGCAAAGTAGGGATCTCTTACTTCCCGCTGAACCGGGTGTTGGGTTACCGCGCTATCTAAAAGAGTGAGAGGCGTCAGGTACAGACATTCTGACGCCTCTCAAGCCTTAAGATCAATACGCCGAAGGCTATGAGCACGAAGAACCCGGCCATCTCCCCAAAGGCAACGAGTATAGAAGTCCTCAGGGCCAGTAAGGTTCCAAGGGTCGGCAACAAAAATGCGGCGTGCGTAACACCCGCCAGTCCGGCGGCTCCCAGCATCATCCTCAGAGTCGAACGCACACCGGTCTGAACGCAGATCGCAGGCGCCATCCACTGACATGCTAGCAGTGCTAGAGCAGGGACGAGGGGGATCCATATTTCTACCAGAGATGAAGTTTCGGGTAGGTCACGAGAATAAATTAGAAGAGAAGTCGCGTAGCCGCAAAGCACACCTAAGGTAGCTTTGCGGCCAAGTGCGAACAGACACAAGATTGTCAAAGCCAGTCTGAAGTCTAAGAGCGCCGGTATGTCGCTTCCAAGGAACCCAATTTGCAGGGGAACATAGATTCCTCTCGTGATGATCGCAGCTGCCAGGAAAGGCAGGGAAATGCAGCCACTCATCATTAGAAACTTAACTACCGGCGCCTTATTCTCCATTCTTCTGATTTCCGTTGTGCCTGTAGAAATCAGATAGTGCAGTAACTAAGGCGCCGCTGGTAGCTAGCTAAAAACCCGTAAGATTTGACAGTGTTTGCACGACATATTTTCTCAGCAATGAGAAATACTTACAAAAACTTGCGTTCTGGGTCGTCGGTATCGATAATTCGATGCGGGTTGAACGCCGATTTTTCGTGAGGGTATCCACGCGGATTATGCCGAAGCCTGGTCGTGCCATGCGGGGTATCGATATCCGTCTCCAGACCCTGATGGGTGTGTCCAAAGATCCAAAAGTTAGGACCCTGATCCCAGATGAGAGGCTCTAGGTTCGTGGCAAATGACGCATTGAGGAGGTCACCCCTATAGGCGGGGTGAATGCAAGCCTCGGACGGCATGTAGTGCGTCATAACCACTCTTACATCGTCTTTGTGCTCCTCTAGGAGCCCTGTGACCCTAGCCTTATCTTCGGCATAGAGATCAGCCATGTCATTGGGCGTCAAATGGCGGGCGCGTTCGCCAATGCGGATCTTATGAAAATCATTCATTTGTTGGTTTGCAATCTGTTTGGCCTGGAATTCCATTCCCACATAGAGACTGAAGTCTGTCCACATAGATGCACCGATAACAGTCACACCAGAGACCTGCGTAGCCTCTCCGTGAAGCACGCGGATATCCATGCCGGACGCACGTAGATTCAACAGGCGGTCGGCTTCGCGCTTTCTCAGTAGGGTATAGTTGTTCTTATAGGCTTCGTGATTTCCCCATACCGAAATGATCGGGATCTCATATTTTTCCCAGGCTCGCTGGAGAAAATCTAGATGGCCGTCACCGACACCAGTATCCCCGGCCAGCAAAAGCGCGTCGATATCCTTCGGAAGATCGGGCATCTCGAAAGGGATCATGTTGCCGGGATCGAATTCTGTGTGGAGATCAGACCAGTGGATAAAGCGCGTCATCGTGTTTCCTTGTGTTAGTGATAGAATGCCAGTCTACCCGCCAGATTGCAATTATATTCTTGCAAAACTTCCATACGATCAAGGATATGCAATGTTATTATTGATCTAAGTAACAATTGATTGTATCTAGTTTGAATATTGATCGCCCAAAGACTCGTAGATGAAGGAACCCTCACATGAACGATAAAGCCCGCGAATGGATGGCTGAGCCAAACGAGAAATTCCTTCCTGCCAAGGACGGCATCGAGGCTCTGATCATGCGCAGCACATGGTATGGCGGACTATGTGGTTATATCGGCGTACCTGAAGGACATCCGGCTTACGAAAACAGGTCTGTTTGGGAAGAGGTTGATGGCGTGCATGGTGGCTGGACACGCTTTGATGCAGACAATTTCCTCACGCGCACTAAGAAGGGGCTCTACTGGGTTGGTTTCGATTGCAATCACAGCGGAGATTACAAGCCGTACCGGGATGACGAGGCAGGCGATCCTGAAAGCTATCGCAATATGGAATTCGTCACAGCTGAACTAGAGAGGGTCCGCGATAGACTGCTGGAGATGACGGCAGCCCCAGCACCGTAAGAGCTTTCCTTCTTTATGGGATCGCAGTATTCTTTCGAAATGAGCGAATGGAAAACAGAACCTGACCACATCGAGTTTGAAGCCTCCGGGCTTCAGGCCTTGGTGTTACGGGCTGGTGGGCTAGGCCATCTGACCGGCTACGTGGGGGTGCCTAAGAACCATGTTCTGTTTGGTCTCGATATGGGAGATATCCCCTCGGAAATCCCTGCCCATAAAGGGTGGACCTACGCTTCAGACCTGAATCCAGCGACGGGCAAGGCGGATGGCAACTGGTGGATCAGATTTGATTGCGCCCATGCCGGAGATCTTATCCCAGCAATGGCTAATTTCGACACAACGATGGCAACTGCGTTTGCGAGGGAAAGGGCGGTTTACCGTAATGTCGACTACGTGCGGAAGACCGTCGAACAGGCGGCTGATGCCGTCAAGAACTATATGGGGCCCAACGTGGCTCTCTTTAGAGCGTAATCAGGTCAGCAGCCTTGTAGTGGACTGCTGACCTGATGATTAGAATTCGACAATGATCTGGCAGGGCCTGATGACTACTTTCATCGCGTCCTCCTCGGGAAGCTCAATACAATCCAAGTTTACGGATGCCTCGTGCTCTGTCGAGCCAACCGCATTAGCGATGATATTTTCACCCAGGACGGCGACGAAGGCATTTGCCACACCTTCGATTACTTTTGGTTCATTGGCCACCTTAAATCTCCTAAAATACTTTCCTTCACAAGATCACTAATCAAGGATGCTTGCAAGAATAAAAGGCAAGGATAGCCATTATTTAGGCATCCACTTTAGAGGTTTAGAAAACGAAGTCAAAGCTGATCACACCAACAGTTTGTGGTTCATACTGACCATTGAACTGCTCACCGATCTGGGATCCCCCGATAAACCATTGACCGATACCAATATCAATCTGCGCGCCCAGGCGAGTGCGGGTGTAGCTATCTGTCATGCTGACGCCATCTTCAGGAAAGAGTTCTGAGCTAGACATCGAGGTGATGTCATATCCCGCGATGATCGCAACGTTTCCAAACTTAAGCGTATCGGCCGCAGCACGCTCCGCAGGGATCAGAAAGCCAGATACAGGATCTCTTGACCAATGGTTTGCTCGAGAGAGGTTTCCTAGGACCACATCCGCCCCCACGGTGGCGCCGGTTTCAAACCCGTGCTTATAGCCTGCAAAGGGGCGCACTAGCAGGTATTCTCCTGCATTGAAGTCATAGGAGGCCTCGAAGTGGCCTTGACCATGTAACCCTGTATCAAGCTCCCTGGGGTTATCCTCAGCGCGGTTATACCCGTTACCGAAGCCGAATACGTTGTGAACGAAAGATTGCGTGGCGGCTAATCCAGTTATGTCACCTGTTATAATGGCTTCGCCGCCGAACTTAAGGTTCAGATTGCCAACCTCGCGTTCATTAAAAAGGCCAAAACCCATCACCTGAGCATGAATGCGATCAGCATTTCTGGGTTGGCGTCCATCACCCCATGGCGTGATGAGTTCGGAGCGAAACCTGAACTCACTTTTACCACCGATAAGACCGCCTTGGTACATCGACGAGTTCATACTTGAGAATGTAGACCATCTGTCCTGACCATCCCCGATGAAGTCATTGGTAAAGGCATCAGCCCTGCCAGCAGACTTGCCGAGGAACGCTCCTGAGAGCATCCCTGCGCTTGCAGTTGTTGTTAACGACGTCATGGCCAGTGCTCCGGCCAATAGTAACCCTGATAGTTTCATGCTTTGTGTCCTATGCTAATGATAAGACAGCTGGCACTTCGCGGTTACTGGAACGTTTCTGAGACCGGCGCTATGGGCTTACTCTGCGCAATCCATCACAGCACAGCGTGTGGAGCGGCCGAGATCGAATGCTTTTTCAGCTACCTGCTCGTTCTGAGAGGCAACACCGACAAATACGCCGAGTACGAACCAAATAATTTGCATGTTTCTTTCCTGTAATAGATTATCAAAATTTCTTTGCACTGTTCCAAGAGGCCGACTTCTCAGGCTCCTGAAGACCGGCCGGAAGGTTGCGTTCCACAAACTCCCAGGGCGCGGGCATGAGGGGGTTGATGGTGTTTCCCAAGCGATCTTGTTGCTTCATCGAGAAATCTAAGCGCATAAAAGTCCGGCGTCCTGCATCTTTGGGCCCGGCGACTGGACTGCGATGCAGCTGGTACGCACTCATTAGTACGACCTCGAAGGGGTTTGCCTGATACATGGGGTGGTCATCCGGAACCTGGCTACCAAGCTCCTTAAACCAATTGTGCTTGTTCTCGTCGAGATCCGTGGCATTCACTGGTTTGTCGCTGTACTCTGTAGGAAGACGATCAGAGACCACATACTGATGGCAGGCGGGTAGCTTGGGATGATGCCGCGCACCTTGCATACCGTCAAAGTGAAGGCCCTCATTGCGATGCGTCCCACCTGGCACCACATGGCGCTGATCGACCGTCAAATAGGCGTAGTGGGTTTCACGCCAGTTCGGCATCAAGGAGTCTTCAAAGTTGATGGCGTTTGCCAGAAAACTCAAAACATGGGGGTCGCACGAATAGGGCTGAGGAAGCTTCAGGCCCGATTTGGGTCCAGGCATATAGATAAGCATATCGAGACAGCTTGGAAGATCTGCAAACGTGCCTAACGAGCTTAGATCAGTCACTTTGACCGGCAGCCGGGTCTTCGAAAACCGTTCCGGCGAAAAAGGCGCACGAACATCGTTCATGATCGTATTTAAATGCTCAAACTGGATATCTAGAAAACTCATAACTTAGCCCGATGTAGAGTGAACGCTTGAAGGGAACGTCAGCTGCGTAATGCGCGCATCTACGTCTTCAACTGCATTGCAGAAATCTCGCCTCTTGGTGTCTTGGATATCGTCGATCTCCAGGTCCTTCCGCCGGTCGTACACAGTGAGATTGGCATCTCCGATGGTGAAGAAGCCAAGGCGATCTGACGGGCACTTGTCCAGCAGATTTTGCACGTCTTCCAACCATTTTTTCTCTTCGCGGGTAAGCTGCATATCGATACCAAGATTTTCCTAAATTTATCGTTATAAACTGCACCAAATCAGAAGGACTGTCAATGACAGTGACTGAATAAACCTTACAATTCAAAGGTTGATGTCGTGTAAATCTGAGGTTTACAAGGACAGTCTGATAATAAGGGCATTCGACATGTACATCTTCAACCGCTTCTATCACCTGCACGATATCATCCCTCCAGTAGGGGCAGCTTTCGTCGTTCTGATCAGCTTGGGGTGCTACCTGCTAGGGTAGGCGCCTCAAGCTGCCTCTTACATCTTGGGATTTGAGTTCTGCTCTGCTTGCGCCTTTAGAACATCAGTGATCTCTGAATACATCTCTGTGTCCTTATGATCATTAAGAGTGACCATAACCCGTGCGATCATTTCAAGGGCTGCCTTTCGATAATGGATGTTTGCATTGTCAGGAATGTTCAAGCAATTCCATCCATCTCTGCAATAGCTATCGATCAACCGATCAGCCTTCATATTGAGGTTCAGTGTAGGGGGGCTAGTGGTCGCTATCAGATCGATGTTGACCAGATTAAAGTTCCTCTTTGCTCTCTCTAACGTGTAGTAGTTTTCTCCGCATTCAAACAAAGACGATGTGCGAGATGCTCTCTGAGTTGTCAGTCTCTCCATTTCATCGATGTCTTCGAAGAATTTTTCGCGGTATAGCAACTCAGCTTCTGGTGAGATGTCAGTATTACTCAACAGGATGCCATCTTCATTCCACTTAAATCCGCCACCTCCCTGACTTAAGAACATGTGTACCATCACATCTAGGCGTTCCGAAAATATGATCGGACCCATTAGGAGTAGCGTACGAACATGCTTGTCGAATTCGTTCATAGCGATGTTGGAGGGGAGGCTAATAGAGTTCAATTCAAAATTCCTTATAAAATACTGCTGGATGTTAGGCGTAAGACAAGCCAGACGGCAGGTCTGCTTCATCGACATCCTCGTCGTCAAAGCGTGAGCCAACCTCACCAGAGGACACGCGCTCAAATACCTGTTCAGGTGTCGTAATGTTCTCCTGGGTGAGGACTGCGTGCACGGCTTGGAGGACCTTCTTGATCTTCAGGAAAGCCTGCACGATGATCCCCTTGGGCTTCCTACCTGTTGCCTTATCCGCGTAAGCCTCAGCAATTGCCTCCTCAATGTGGGTCTCTCTGCTGAATTCAGGGTATCTCTTTTCAATTTGATAGCGAGCGATCCAGTCCTTCTCGGCCTCCTGGCGTAGAGCATCCCACTCCTGATCCGTGAATAGGTTCCTGCGTCGCAGAACGTGTATGGCCTCATGATTTAGGGTGTGGGAATGATCCAAGCTGTTGCCAATGAGGATTGAGATATCTCCATTACCCTTGAAGGTGACCTGGCCCTGGTTCTTGGCTCCAGTATCCACTGATAGGTCCACACCAGTTATCTTGAGCCCCTTTAGCTGGTCTTCTAGGGCAGGGAGGATGTCCTCCATAACCTGCTTCTTTATCTTCAGGTCCGAGAGACCGGGCGCTCTGAACATAGTCAAATTATCACGAAGATCTGCCTTCATCTCCTTAGGAAGATCGATAGTCCATACGGCTTCACCGGGAATGATGCGTCTAAGGCCTGGGAACATCGTATCCCTTTCGCGTTTACTCAGCCCCTTAAGCAAGCGCGCCTTTTTTGATTTCTCAGCCTGCACCTCGAAGGAATCCAGAATTTCCTCATATTCTGCTATCTTCACCTCGTATTTCCCAACCAGCTCATCAGCGTCTTTCACCCAATCGGCCGGATTAGTTTTAACACTGCTGATTTCTTCTTTCAGAGACCATATGTTGTATTCGATCTCCTCGCGCTTTCTCTCAAGATCTCGGCCTGCAATCTGTTCGGTCTCGACCACAGTGCTTTCACCATGTGCCGAAACCAGCTTATTGCGGATTTCATCATAGGAGATTGCATCCAAGTCAGGGTTCATATCGATATATGTCGCTCCGAAATCCGGCAGGGAGGTATCTGACTTGACCTGAACGTCATATTTCTTACCCAACTTGCTCATGAAAGATCGCATTTGCTGATCATAGACAATTGAGTACCCGGAATCGGAGAAGGTGATCTTACTGCCGTCATTCTTACCGTTATCAAAGCTTAATATTTCGGTTGCAACCTTTGCGCCTAGAAGCTTTGACAAGGACTTTCCTGTCAGCCTCTCAGCCTGATCTTGTGCCCATACAATTTTTCCATGGGCATCGACATCAACATCGAAAGCTCCCCCATGGGACATGGCCAGCTGCACTTTCTTGATCCCATTATCAGATGTCGTCCAACTGAACTCTTCCACGACATTCTCGGCTTCGGCATCCCAGCGAGCTGCCTGCTGTGCGGCCGTAGTCCAGCTCATTTGATCGCACCCATGCTCATCAGCTATGCGCACCAAATGCTTCATCATCAGATTCACGGCTTGCCTGCCCATCCAAGGGGTGTCTGGAAGATCCGGATCATTGCGCTTCTCAGGCCCCAATCTAAGAAGTTCTTCTTCGAGGGTGCGAAGAGCTTGCATGTCAATCTCTAGAGCGCTCTTTATGCTTTCATTTTCTGGCTTCGATATCGACACAGAGAGCATTCTCAGATAAGGATGCACATCGCTTTCCATCACCTCATTGTTCAAGAAAGCAAAAGCTCTTTTTACGCCAGATACGGAATTTATGGGGGATATCATTGCAGCTTGGCTATTTGGGTCCGAAAACACAAGCCCTCTCGCGGTTTCGGCTATCTTGTTCTGGAGATATGATATTCCTGTATGAAGAGTTTGACGTTGCCTGGACACTTCCGGACTCTCTCCGGATTCTCGATGTGCAGATGACAGGTCAGACTGCACCTCCTCGATGAAGAGCAGCTTTCTACCGTGGAGATCTCGCCTGATTTTTACGCGTGCATGCACGACAATATTTGGCTCACTGAAATGCGCATCTTCCACGAAAGGGTGTTTCTGCTGAAAGCGATTCATTAGGTCCTGAACTTCAGTCATTTCCTCAGTTAACTCTAACTTTCGCTCCTCGCTAGGATTCGAATGGTACTCTTCTGTTAGGGATTGCAATCTTTTTCTGCTCTCACCTACCTTCATCGCGTCTTCTATGTCTCGAGCGTTTTTCCCACGATTATCGAGATTGGGGACCGTCAGAACTATCTCTAAGTATTCATCACCCCCATCTTCAGTATACTCGCTGAATTGTGCGGGCCCATCTATGCCATCCGGATAGGAATTATCTTCCGCATACGCGTTTGCGATCTGGGTGGCGCTGTCTTCGTCCAGTGCGTCAGTGACGCCCATTTGAACCCGCATGCCTTCATCTTCAATCCATACAGTTCCCATTTCTTGGTTGTAGATACAATCTATGTCATCCCCATCACCGTTATGATCAACAAGCTTGGCATAATAGTCATCACCCTTAGCGAAATCATACGCCATACTCCAAGCGCGTTCCCGTATTTTTGACAGCTCTACCTCTACTGCATCCACCTCATCTTCCGTGGATAGATCTTCAGCTTCTGATCTGAGAGCCTCCCTTGCCTCGTCTTCGAATTCATCAACAAGCTCATTCACATATGCATCCGAGGGCTCTATCCACCCACCAATCTCTAAGCCGTATGAATTTTCAGCAGGCTCTTCTCCAGAGTAAGTTTTCTCAATTATCTCAATCTTATGGCCTTCGATGTATTTGGCGACATCCTCTCTGGTCAGGCTTTCTCTGCCCATTTGATCGAGCCAATCATAGAGACCAATGAAGTCAGCTTCATCATTCGTCACACCAGGGAACTTCTGGACCATCTTGCGGACAATGCTCTTCCAGTCAGCCGCCGTTGCCTTAGGCTGCTTGGCCTTCTCCACGGCCTCCAGAAGCTTGGACTTGCCCTCGAATACGGGTCGCTGGAAGAATACCTCATCCTTGATCTTGCTGAGCGCCTCGCTCCGATTATCGGTCTCCGGATCATGCTTGTAGCGTACCACCTGTAGACCAGCATTCTTCAGGTAATCTATGGTGTCCTTAGAGGTGGTGGTCGGCACCAGAGCAGCAGAAAACTCATCTATGGCAACAGGCCTCTGCATCTTGATCTCGAAATATTCGGTAGGCATAGCCCGCAAGGCATCATTGAACTTCCTAGCTTCGGCGACAAGATCATCGCTTACCGGCGTATCAAAGATGTTTTTCTGCCAGTTTTGCAGCTTTCCTTGATGAAGCTCTTTCAAGAATTCACAAAATATATCGAGCCAACCGAAGTCTTTGCTGGATCCATGATGAGGGGCGAACTTGTCGGCCAACTCAAAGAGCTTGGCATCCATATCTTTCTTGAGGCCTTCGAAATCGCTCGTTGAAACGACCTTATCCCGGCTTTCCTTTATCTCGGAAACGCTGGCAAACTCAGGCGCCATGACTGATCGCACTGAACCAAGGCCATACTGCCAGCCCTCACCATCCCGTAGTGTTCGGGTCATTTCTCGGACCAGAAGCTCCAACTGGTAGGCTTTACGCTGACCGCGTTCGGTACGAAAATATGATTTCTTAAGAACAGGTCCAAATTTATGGGAAACCCAACCCCGGAAGTCGCGCCTCCGCTTTGGGGACAGCATTTTCTTGCGGATGGCCCGTGACATCTCGATGCCGTCCGGCTGCCGAGGTTTCCTGTAGCTTTCTAGCTGCTTTGCATAGGTGGCGAGCGTCTTAGCAGACGGCCTCAGCGTGCCATTCTCATCCGCTTCCAAAAGCCTGCTTTTGATGATCTCTCCAGACTCAGGTTTTGCTTTCGCGATAAGATCAGACACGATTTCAGATACGACAGCTTTGAAGGCGTCAGTCTTTACCAGCTTATCGGGAGCTGAACGGAACTTCAGAAGACGACTATCTGGGCGCTGTGCTTCCCGGTATCGGATGCGTGGAGCGTCGCCCATCTCCATAAGGTAGGCCATCTTTACCAGGTCGGCATCAAGCAAAGACTGCAACCCTTCGCGTGCCAAGTCAGAAGGCGTCACGCATTCATCTATCTGACATCCAAGCGTACCGGCCGCCTTGCCGAGAGCCTTTTCAAGGTCCGCATAGGCTTTCCGATCAATGTCATATTCTGCACGCGGTTGCCTAGGAGAGTAGATATCAGAAGCAAAAGCACGGACACCACGTTTTCTGGGATTGGCCATATCGGGTGAAGCGAGCAGCGTGATTTCCCCAAAACGGTCGAATCCTACATCGTTACGGACTACTGCGAGGCTGGGAGCTGCCAGGCCGCCAAGCTTAATCACATGCCGAAGCTTTTCCTCACTCAGGTTGTGGGCAACAAACAAAGCATCGGGGTCTGTGCTGGTGCGTAGGTGCTTCGACATATTTGGTTTCCATTAAATATTAGCATTATATGATCCCGAATATTGCAGGAAAATTGAAAGTACCAAATGGCTGTCGCGAGGTCGGACTCGTCTATTATTTCGTTACCTTAATACAAAGCAAAAACACTCTTTAATCAGTTGCGTCTAATTAGGAACAATAGGATTATAAAGGGTATCAAAATGAACGTATTGAAGGCTATTCTATCTCTAGGGGCGGCCGCTATGGTCGGGGCATGTTCAGCAGGCATATATGCGGAAAATGTCCTCACTGACATCAAGAACGGAATGTCAGAAGAAGTCGAGCCAGAGTGGATCATCAAAACTGGCGCCACTCCCCCAGCTGGCTATGAGAGAGACCGTTGGGCAGATCCGGATTCCGGCTGCATCTATACACGTAGTCTCATCGAAGGCGCGACCGTATGGACGACCCTAGGAAAGCCAGAGAATGTCGATGAGGGTCTCTGCCCAGCTTATTTCGTTATCGATTACACTAAGGATAAGACCAAATGGGAAAGCGTGAGAAAGTTTATGAAGGTCGGTGAGCACCAGCCACGCGAACGCCCAGAAAAAGGCTCTCCCAACTAATATGATCACTCGATATCTGAAATAAATATAGGCAGGGAGCCATGGCTAGCCGCGAGGAAAACGAAAAAATGGAAGGCCTTCACCGAAGAATGAAGGCCGTTACTGGCCGATTGGTCTCTGGTGATGGTGCGGCGGCAGACGATATTCAAGACATCTGTAACCAGCAAAGAAAGCTTCTTGTTCGCCTTCCTCCGGTTCCGCGCCGTAAGTACAGATAGGGTGATATCCTTCATATAATCTTGCCTTGGCTTGCATTCATCCAGCAATATACGTATAAGAGTAGATACTTTTTATCTGTGATTTTGGGCTGCATGGGCCTGCCGCCTGCCAATACATAAGGAATAATTTATGACCAAGTTTTTGTGGAGCAGCATCGAGGGTACCTACGGTTTTCTAAATTCGGATATGGCAATTATGCAGGAAGGCGATACGCCTGCCGCCATTCGGTTTGGTTCGGGATCGGATCAGCACGGTCACTGCGCCTATGAGTTCAACAAGATGTTTCGGCCGCACTTCCGAAGCGATGACCTGCACAATTCCGTAGTGGGTGAACACGGCATTGGACGGGACAGTGAAATTGGTCTCGCACAGTTCAAAACCAGCCATACGCCGATGATCTTTGAGTTGATCGAGATGGAAAAGGAAACCCGTCTTTTGGCATTCGAAAAAGAGGCCGAACTGGATGTTCGTAGCTCCAGCCTGCTGATGACACAGCCGGGCCCCATGGAGATCCGATGGGATTATAATGGCTTCATGATGCGTGCCAGAAATGACGATCAATGCCGCCAGTTCCTGCGTGACCTGCATAGCGCACTTGAGAATGGTGACGTGTACTACGTCGAAGAAGGCAAGATGCGCAATGCGTCCTACTACAGCGGCCCGTCGATGATGATTGCGTCAAGGGTCTCGGACGAGTTCAAGCGCGACTGGCTTGAGCAGGACATTGATGTCATGAAGCGTGGGGAAGCTCTGCGTAAAACCGGGATTGTCGACAACCTTCGTAAGGCTGGAAAACAAGTTTTTGCAATCACTCCTCAATGGACCCCCAAAAATAGTGATACTGAGCATCCTGTCGTTGTCTGGGTAAATCCGATGGACCAAGACCGAAATGCGGCGGGTATCTACACCATTGAAGATCTCGAGGACTGGGCAACCAGCGATAAGGATCTTGGGGCCCTCGATGAAGGATATATTGCAGCACGTTTCTAAGCTGCCTAAAGTGCTAATAAAATAACGGAGTTCGACATGCCTCAATACACCATTCTATCGCTAAGCATGGGGGAAGACTTTGACGGTAATCGGGATGAACTCCCGGCGAATGTCAAAGAAGCTTACCTAGACGCCGCCTTTGGCAAGGACGTAAGCAGAGCCGTTGAGCATGGCCTCTACAAGCCCACTTCGGTTGTAGAGGCTGCCGATCCCGAAGAATTGTTTTCGAAAACCCAGCATATCGACGAAAGCTGGGATGAGGTTAACCCACCGGTTTGGTCCGCAGGCCAGCTGCGCTCTACCTCAGTAGGCGATGCTATTATCGAACATGACACGGACAAGGTATTCGCCTGCGAAAGAATGGGATGGAGTGGATTAGAAGGTGATCCTGCAAATAGCCTCAGAAACCTCCGTGCGGGTACTGCGCAACCAGCCCCGGGCGATTAAACCCAGGGCTGGAGAGAGCTTATCCCATCACGGAATACCAGACCCATTCACCATCTGGGTTCCGGATTGATAGTTTCGACGATCTTTGCATGTTCCCGGTAAGCGTACCAAGGGGAAAACCATGAGCGAAATTCAGCAAAGATACAAACGATCAATGAGCCGTTACTTCAACGGAACCCATGAGGTCTTGGACAAGAAGCCGTTGTCTTTCGAGACCGAGTATACGCCGCGTGTCTTCGAGGTCATCCTGTCAAAAGTGGTAGACTACAACAAATTAGGAGAGCAACATCCTTACTACCACGTAGCCGTCTCTGATCTCGGCCGGGAAGACTACCCGGAAATGTTCGTAGCTTTCCGCCATGAGGCATTTGATAACCTTGAAGATGCTCAGGCAGCGTTCCAGAAGATACTCGAAGCCGACTGGACCAAGTTGAAGGAGATCTACAGAAATATTGCCTACCAGTTTGGTGTGGAAGATCTCGATGATGATTATGACGCCCCCGAAGAGGGTTGTGCGGCAAACCTGTATGATCTTGGCTATCTGACAATCGATGATGAAAAGGATATCCGTACGGACGATATGATCGCCGCTGATGATAGGAAGGACTGCCCTTACACCTTCGGCAAGATCGGCCGCATGACGGCGATTGATGTTATCTCTAATCGCCAAGTCCAGGTCGCCAACCGTGTTTACTTGTCATGGAACTTCGACATCATGAGCGACATGTCACTGGAGGTTGCTGCAAAAGATGATCCGGAGCTATCAGAGGATTTCGATGGGCGCTGGGCTGGCTACATAGAAGGCCGGGGAGCCGATCTATCGCGTCAGATTTATGAAGACGTCATTGAGGAATTCACGGAAAATATGAGCACTTGGCCGGGCGATGATGTCGATGGCTACGAAATGGGCCACATCGACGGAGAACTGATCCTCAAAAGCGTCAACGGTGAGGATGCATCTTTTGAGAACCGACAAGACATGCGCCGTATGTTGATGGGGCTTCCGGAAAAGGATCTGGCTTACCTCTACAAGATTTGTGAGACACTTGATCACGATATCCGGAAAGAGGTACTTGAGAGCAGCTGGAAGCATAAGGTTTCCTTCCACAGAACGACCAAAGAAGACGAATGGTCAGCGGAGCCAACTGCGACCCCCAATATGTGACAATCTCCCTGTGCTTAGGTATCGATCTGAGCGCAGGGTACCTTAACCGGTTCAGTTGGTGACCGAAGCGGCTTTCCTTAAATGATGGCGCCAAATCCCAACAAGATTAGAGATCAACCCAAGACCTTCCATGGCAACGATGAAAATCAAGCCAGAGGCTATCCCATATCCTAGCCACATCAGAGTGCACATCAGGAACAGAAGGCGCATCACCAGGTCTTTATGGAGGGCTTCTGCTACCCTCGCTAGGGTAAAGGCAATGAAGGGTAGGGCGGATGCCCATCCGCCTTCTGAGAGCATGAGCGCGAGCACCACAGCCGGGGCTGCAATCAGCAATCTCCAGTGCAGCGCAATCTTATGTCCGATAGCCGCCTGTACGCCAACAGTCGTGACAGTACCTGCCGACACTAGAGCACCTGTGGTGGCACCACCAATAGCATAGGTTATGCCTACCAGAGCGGACGTAGCTGCATGGCAGATCAGGAAAGGGCGGACGCCCTTAACCTGAAACCGTATAACCGCCATGAAGAGTAGAATGACCCCTAAGATTAGCTCAGTGAAACTCACCAGAAATCTTCGCTGAACGCCTCGATCTCATGAGGGTTTTCTCGGATAATCTTCTGGCCTGCTCGGTGAGCAATAAACTTGGCCTCGATCCGGTTAACGAACCGCCCCTCACTGGTCAGAAAACCTTGGACAGCGTTGTGAACTCTATCTTCCTCCATGAGGGAGTGAGCGCACCACATAATCTGTGCATGCCGAGCCGGTTGAGGAAGGCTCACTGTTACACCCTCACATTGGATGGCGGCCGCAACAATGCGTTCTTTAGGTTCACTCGTGCTCATATTTAGTGTCCTTAGAATCCGGGGGCCGGAGCGTCGTGGAACTGATGCTCGTCTTCTTGATCCCGAGAGAACTCTGTAAGGTCCTCGAGTTTGGAGATCATCTCATTCAGGATGAGCCTCTCATCTCCTGACAAGGCCATCACTGAGCATACTCCGCAGGCATTCGCGACAATCCGCTGGATCTCCTGGGCCTGACGAGGAAGAAGGTCGCGAAGATAGCTGTTCGTCATCGGATACAGTGACAAAAGCTCCGCCTCTACGGGGCTGCCATCCTCGTCGACACCGGCCTTAAAGCCTGGGTTGTCGATAAGGGTATATTCGATAAAATCACGCATGACCGAAATATACCGTGCCATGATCACAGCCGGTTTGTTGAGGTCTCCGTCGACTGCTACTTTTGGCGATAGCAGCGACATTTCATCAGGCGTCACCGCCATGCTCACGGCCACCTCTTCAAGTCTATCGACTTCGGCGAGCAGGGCTTCAGCCTTCCGCTTCAACGGACCCGCAACAAAATCTCGGGTGAACGGTGTGTTGACCGCATGAAAAGCAGGCGCCATGACACCACCGGTATCGCGCACATTCAGGTTTGGATCGCTGACAAGAACACTATCGATGAACTGCTCAAATTTATTGAACTGGTCGACGACCGTGTGACGTGGGGATGGTAATACTTTTGAATCGGACATAGGGCACTCGATATTCTTGATATTTTTATGGTTAATAGTCTTTCGACCACAATTTGTTCATAATTATACTTGCTAAGCTTGCAAGTCAACAAAGTTCAACACCCGAGAGTGTCCAAAATTTCATTGTAGTCTACATAGTAAGGGCGACCGCACTTTGGACACTTCACACATTGGAAGTTGTACAAGGTTGGCGGAGGCAGGACTTCTTCACGCGGATGGCAGGGCAGGGTGAACGCCCATTGGTTTGTTATACCGCCACGTGCAAGGCCTACGTGCCGGACCTGTAAAAGCCTGGTATCTGAAGCTCTTCTCGTCATGCTGCCCAGATAGGTCCAGCGGGTCAACGAGGGGTAAATAGGGTGACTACGCACTCGCTCCTCTGAGGGCGTGAAAGGCGGTAAGATCAAATGCCAAGAAATATTTCATGAACACAGGCGCAAGATGTCCACATTTTATGCATGCGTAGTTTTCCACACACTATTTATCAATCAGATCCGTCTATTGGATGCACTTTGGGAGAGGAAATATGAAAAAATTCGTAGTGGTCACCGCCACAATTATAACGGCTGTTGCTTGGTTTGTTGGCCCGGCGGCGGCAGAGCTCTACGGAGGAGAGAGGCAACCAAACCATGCCGCCGATATTGCTTACTGCAAAGGGGTTATGTCCGGTAGAGGTCAGGAGAAATACTCACCTGAAGCAATAGACGCGAAACGTCGTGTTTGCGCCAGTGTATTGGCAGAGGCCAAGCACAAAGGGCGACTTGGTGGGGAGGAAAGACGTGAGGAGCACAAACAGCTCCGGGAAGAGCAGAAGTCTCAGAAGCGTGATGAATGGAGCGCAAAGCGTGCCGAACACAAACAGCAATGGCAGGATAATCGCGCCGATAAAAAGCAATCTTGGAGTGAGGAAAGAGAGAAACATAGACAGCGCTGGCAGGATCACAAAGCGCAGAACGGTGGTTCCTGGGATCGTGAAGATAGAGAACAGCACAAGCAGCGCTGGGAAGAACACAAATCTCAACGCAAAGAGGCTTGGGGCGCAAAACGCGACGAGCACAAGCAAAAGTGGCAGGATCACCGCTCTGAGCGGAAAGAATCCTGGGGTGATCGTAAAGATAACCGTCGGCAGCAGTGGCAGGACAATGCAGGTTCCCGCAAAGAAAAATGGGGCGGCTTTAGAGAGCATGATGAGGATGGCCAAAGGATGCGGGAACGGCGCCGTAACAATGGCAATCACGACGGATCCCGTCCATCTTGGCAGCGCACAGATACCGACTGATCGGTAGGCTGAGATATGGCGTTGATGTCCTAACGCCATATCTCCAAAAACACTATATTTATTATCTTGAGTACTTTCGATATCTCATAATAGGAATTAAAATCCACTAACGAGGCTGAATGAAGTTACTTGTAAACGGATTTACCATATCTTTCTTAGATCAGCATATATTGAATAGAGCCCCATTTCGCGGACCTTATAGACCTGGAGAAAAATATGAATAGATTTGTGATGGCTGCGGCCACGATTATTTCCTCAATTTCATGGATAGCGGGGTCAGCGACCGCCGGTTCATCCGAAGATGTTTCTTACTGTAAACGCGTGATGTATGGCCAAGAACGCCTACAAAACTATTCACCGCGTGAAGTTGCAGAAAAGCGTCGTGTCTGCTTAAACGTTATTCAGGCAGCCGAAATGCGTGAGAGAGCTAGCAATAATTACTATGAAAGTAGAAAGCAAATTGAAGATGTGGCCCAGAAACGGGAGGCCTGGAGAAGAAGTATAGAAGGCGTCAATCCCCACTGGAATGGAGCCACCTCTCGCGAGCAGGAAACTTGGAAGTCTGATACGAGATACGTAAACCCTCTCTATAAGGATGACCCAACCGGCACGGAAAAGCCGTGGACATTCAAAAAACCAAGCGAACCAGACACTCGTAAGGTGGATACCTGGAAGTCAGACACAAGATATGTCAACCCGCGCTATAAGGACGACAAGACAGGTACAGAGAAGCCTTGGACGTTTAAGAAACCCACTAAGCCGCACACCGGTTACGTTAAGCCTCCGATTTCAAGAGAAATCGTTAAGCCTCCGGTTTCCAGAAGAGACGTTAGCAAGCCGAACACCGGTTACGTTAAGCCTCCGGTTTCCAGAAGAGACGTTAGCAAGCCGAACACCGGTTACGTTAAGCCTCCGGTTTCAAGAGAAATCGTTAAGCCTCCGGTTTCCAGAAGAGACGTTAGCAAGCCGAACACCGGT